>NZ_CP012996.1:4917832-5532561 GCF_001412655.1 Pedobacter sp. PACM 27299
GTCGGCTTTCACTTTAAAAGGCTCAGGGAATTTGTACCCAGTGGCCATTAGCAGGGATAAATCTGTGGTTTCAAGATTCATGACTACCCTTCCGTTATTGTCCATCACCACTGCTTTAGGCGCTGTGTTCACTCTAGAGAAATTGTCTACAAAGAACTTCGCTTCGTCATTCATGCTGATGGCATGATCGAAATCACCTTGATTTAACAGTTTCATACCTGAACCATCAAAGTTGATGCGGTACAAGTGCAGGTAATAAGGATCTTCTTTGCTTTCTTTGCCGTTGGCAGTGAAATAAAGCACCCTGTTTTTCTGGTCTACATTTACGATTTCTTCGCAATGGAAAGCACCTTTAGTGATTTGATTTTTCAGTTTACCGGCAGCATCGAACAAGTAAAAATGTCCCCATCCGTCACGTTCCGACCAATGAATCATTTCTTTCCCATCATTTACTAATCCCGGACGGTTTAACTCCAAATAAGTATTGAAACGTTCTTCAATTAATGGGGTAACTGTGCCAGTTTGAATATCTACCGCACACACATCCACACGCTTCAGGTCTCTGCTGGTACGTCCAAAATAAATTTTATTATTTGTACCTAACCAGATCGATGGTCTGAATTCATTGTCCCTATCCTTATTCAAATTAGGCGCTGACCATACCGATAAATTCTGGTCTTTAAACGATGCTGTGTTCAGCTTTTTATAAGTTTTGGCTGTGAAGTTGAACAATAGCATCTCGTCGATAGGTGCTTCTGCTTCACCGGGCATCTGGTATTTATAAGTTTCAAGAGTAGGCCTTCCAGGAGCAACATTATTGATCACCCAAAGGTCTTTTACTTTACGGCTATCAGATCTGTTCAACACAAAGTGTTTTGCATCCGGCGACCATAATACGTAGGCTCTTCTTCTTTTTTTATTGTTCTTTTCGTTCTCTTCATTGTTCTCACCATCGCCATTGCTGCCGTAAGAATAGAACTTCTGACCATCTTTTGTCAGCTGGTTTTCTACGATTGTACTGTCTTCCTCGTTCTTAACCGCTTTTTTGTAGTTTTCTTTATCCATCCAGTACAGGTTGTAATTTCTGGTAAAGATGATGGCAGAAGAATCCGGAGCTACTGCGCCCCAGGTTGGCTTCGCCTTTGGCTTGGTGTAATTAGGTACTTCGGTCAGCTTTGTTGTTGCCATTACATAGTTGAAAAAGAAAATCTTCTTCTGCAGGGAATCTGCTGCTTTTTTATCTTTTCTATCCTTCTTTAACTCGTCAATCGTACTTTTTACTTCAAAAGTAATTGCCTTCTCATCAGCTGAGAACTTCAGGTTTTCCAATGGCAGGTGTTGCGCATCAAAAGGATCACGCATGATCGTGGTGATTTCTGCGGCCAATTTAGCGTTGTCAAAAATCTTCTTTTTTGTTTTCGCAGATGGATCTACCAAATACCATTCTTTACCCGATGGTGTTTCATATTCATACCAGAATCGGTTGCTCAGCTTTAACCAATGTGGATCTACTGCTGTAGAATAAACCAGTTTTTTAAGCTTAGCAGGTGAAAATCTTGCTGCCAACTGGTAATTGGCCTTCGGAGCAGGAATGGTAGACTCTGTAATGGTAAAAGTTTTGGTTTGCGCCATCGCACCATAACTCATAACAAATGAGAGTAAAAGAGGGGTATAAAGTTTCTTCATTAGTGGTTTTAAATAAACCGTCTAAATTATTGATTAAAGGCGGTAAGAATGAGCTCTATTTTGTAATAAATGCGATAGATTTTGAATCTTTTTGAAAGATTCGATCAAAGTTTTATGAGCGAAGAGGGCCTTTCCATTACATCTAGCCGCTGTGCCAACAGTTTTGCAGTAGTGATTGGTATTCCCGCATTGCAAATATTATGAGTAAATCAGGATTGATTTTTTAGTTTTGTATGAAATACTTATTTATGAAACATACCTTCCTCCCTATTCTAGCAGCTGCAGTCCTATTTACTGCAGCTTGCCAGTCAAAATCCCAGACCAGTGCTGCTGGCGACCACAAAAAAGACTCTTTAACTACGGCTACTGCAGATGGCGCTGCAGCAGCGGATCAAAGTCCGACGCCAACTACAGACATCTCCAAAATCAAGGTTGCTGATGCTAAAACCATTCTTGCACGTAAGCAAGTGCCGATTTTATGTTACCATCAAGTACGCGACTGGAGAGAAAAAGACTCAAAAGCAGCTAAAGATTATATCATTCCTATCGCAACTTTTAAAGATCACATGAAAATGCTGGCAGATAGTGGTTACCATACTATCCTTCCTGATCAACTATATGATTACTTAAATAACGGCACTGCATTGCCAAGTAAGCCAATCATGCTGACTTTTGATGATACCGACCTGGATCAGTTTACCATTGCAGCTCCAGAAATGAAAAAATATGGTTTCAAAGGCGTGTTCTTCGTGATGACGGTTTCCCTTGGAAGACCAAATTACATGAGTAGAGACCAGGTGAAACAACTTTCCGATATGGGCCATGTGATTGGTTCTCATACCTGGGATCACCACAATGTGAAAAAATACCAAGGTCAGGATTGGGTAACACAAATTGAAAAACCTACCAAAACGTTGGAAGAAATCACAGGAAAAAAGATTCAACACTTCGCTTATCCTTTTGGATTGTGGAACCCAGAAGCAATTCCAGAGCTTAAGAAAAGAGGCATGAAATCTGCTTACATTCTTGCCACTAAACGTGATGAAAATGATCCTTTGTATACCATCAGAAGAATTATTGCCAGCGGTTACTGGACTTCTAAAACGTTAAGCAATAGCATCAAAAACAGCTTCTAAGAATGAACATGAGAAATATATTGTTCACACTGACCGGATTTTCGGTCTTGTTTTTTTCTTCTTGTGTGGAGAATAGTAAAGCTGAAAAAGAGGGCGCTACTTTAACTGGAACTAATCCTACTGGGGCCGCTTCTTCTTCCGACACTTCCGTTGTGAGAACGAAAAAAAAAGCAACCGCAGCAGAAATATTGGAAAAAAAAGAAGTACCAGTACTTTGTTACCATCAGATTAGAGATTGGAAAGCTAGTGATTCGAAACGTGCACATGATGATATTATCCCACCAGCAAATTTTAGTCAGCACATGAAGATGCTGGCCGATAGTGGCTACCATACCATTTTGCCTGATGAGTTGTACGATTACCTGAATTATGGAAAAAAGCTTCCTGAAAAGCCGATTATGATCACTTTTGACGACACCGACCTTGATCAATATACAGTAGGCGCTAAAGAGCTGAAAAAGCATGGCTTTAAAGGTGTTTTCTTTATCATGACCGTATCCATCGGCAGACCGAGGTATATGAGCAAAGCGCAGATTAAGGAACTTTCAGATGATGGCCATGTGATTGCCAGTCATACCTGGAACCATAAAAATTTCGCAGAGTTTACAGATGAGGATTGGGAAATTCAAATTGATAAGCCAACGAAAACTTTGGAAACGATAACTGGGAAAAAAGTGGAGTATTTTGCCTACCCTTACGGAGTTTCTAAAGCGGCAAACTTACATAAGTTACAAGAACACGGATTTAAAGCCGCTTTTATCTTATCGACAAAGAGAGATTCTGAATATCCTTTGTTTACGATTCGCAGGATTATTGATCCAGGAACTTATACTGCTAAAAATTTATACAATAGCATCAATAAAAGCTTTAAATAACAGAGTTTACTGGATTTTTAAATAAAAATAGAGGTATGCAAATAATGCATACCTCTATTTTTGTATAGGGGCATTTCAATGCATTAACCCATTGGAACTCATTTAATCGATTGGACGAATTCGTGCAGTCCATATTGGAAAAGCTGCGCCTTGTTTATTGAAATCATCAAAATATGTTTCATCAGTCATAATTTCTAAATAATATCGGAATAACTAAATGATTTGTTTAATGATATAATTCTTGCCATTAAAATCAAAAGATGCACCCTTTTCTTTTCCAATCAACAAGTTACCAATTGGAGAAGCTGCTGAAATTGCAAAAATAATTTCGTTCTCTAATTTTAATTGTCCGGCACTGATGCTGATATAAAATACGCCTTCAGAAGTGTGCACTAAATTTCCATTTCTTACTTTATCATTTAAGGGCATGTCTTTAATGGAATTAAGCAAAATCAGATTTTGCTGTGCATCCATCAACAGTCTTTTGTTCCTGCTGATATCTTGCTGCATCATTTCTCGTGTAGTTTCAAATTTATCGCCTGCACTACTCTTGGTATCGTCATTACTCGCTTCACGTGCCTGTTCCAAAGCCGTCTCAGCAGTATGAATTCTTTGTTCTATAAAGTTCAAACAGAGCTGGTATAATTTTTCTTTAATATCTTCCATAATTACGACTCTACCCATTTCACTTTATCTGCAATTGGACTTCTTTTTGCAGTTTTAGGCGCTTCATTATGGTAGCCCATGTAGAAAAGACCAAAGCATTTTTCATTCTTTTCCAAATTCAGAAAACTACTAAGTTGATCAATCGTACCAGGAGAACTCCAATAAGCCCCAATATTTAACGCCTCAGCAGTGAGTGCCATATTTTGCACAGCACAGGCCAGAGCTGCTAGTTCTTCCCATTCAGGTATTTTATCCGAATGTAAAGCCGCATTTAAGGTGATGATACAATTTGCTTGCGCTGCTTTTTCCAAAATGCTATCGTATTTCTTTTGGAGGAACTGATGCTCCGGAATTGTTTCTTTGTATAATCTTGCCAACTCTTCGCCAAGTTTCATTTTACCTTCGTTTCTGAATACAGTGAAACGCCATGGTTCTGTCAGTTTATGAGTAGGTGCATAGTTTGCGCTTTCCAGCACCTGCTTGATCAATGCGACTGGAATCTCCTGTGTGGTGTAACTAATTGGGAAAACACTTCGGCGACGCTGAATAATATTGGTTAATATATCTATTTCTTTTTCCATGAATCTTTGATGTGATATAACTATTGGCAAAAATAACAATATCAGCTCCCCTTTTGTTAGCTAAAGCTGATTGTTTTCCGACTTGATCTTTTTAAGCTGTTTTTTTACCTGTTTTGCCCTTCCAAAGAAAGCGATGCTTTCCAGATCTTCTAAATGAGCAATGGTTTCCAGTAATTCGTCTTTAACCCAGGGATATCTAGGCGCAAGATTCGCTAAGGCTTGCATGGCATGAACTTTTGCAGCTACTAATACCTTTTCATCAATCAGCCAATCGAACATTAAGCCGATGAGCGGTTCAAAATCTATCTTTTCTAGTTGCCCGGGATGTAAACCTTTTGCCTGCTTCCCAGTAAGAAAGGCGAGGATCTTACCATAATGCCGCATCGGCCCGGGCTGCCTTTGGTTTCGAAAACGGCTGAGGAAATCTTCCAGGTGATCTCCAATGCAATAGTAATTGAAGAAGATATGTTCGAGCAGCCATGCTGCCCTGAAAGCCAATTCTTTCCTGGAATGAAAGGTCAAATCAATCACATCTTTAACTGTGAAATCATTTTCAGTATCACGGTACAAATTCCGGTTTTCAGCAATTTCTGAGATTACCTTTACCATTTTAGCCTCCATAGAGGCCCCTAATCGGGTTGTTAATTCATCCTTCGTCACTATATTCAAATTAAATTACTCAAAACTAATCAATCCCCCATTCAAATCATTTTATAAATTATGACTACCTTTGCGGCTTATTTTTCAGCAATATGATTTCAGTATCTAACTTATCCCTCCGTTACGGAAAACGTACCTTATTTGAAGATGTGAACCTAAAATTCACTCATGGCAACTGCTATGGTGTAATTGGGGCAAACGGCGCAGGTAAATCTACATTTCTTAAAATTCTTTCAGGAGAAGTAAACCAAACTTCGGGTAGTGTGGCTTTTACTCCAGGCGAACGCATGGCAGTTTTAAAGCAAAATCACTATGAGTTTGATGAATTTTCAGTGATTGAAACAGTAATGATGGGTCACAAGGAATTGTACGACATCATGAAGGAAAAAGATGCCATCTATATGAAGGAAGATTTTACCGATAAAGATGGTGAGCGTGCTGGTGAGTTGGAAAACAGGTTTGCAGAAATGGACGGCTGGAATATGGAAAGCAATGCTGCTACTATGTTGAGCAACTTAGGAATTAAAGAAGAACACCACTATAAACTTTTAAAAGAGCTGGATGGTACTCAAAAAGTACGTGTATTATTGGCACAGGCTTTATTTGGTAACCCGGATGTTTTACTACTGGATGAGCCTACCAACGATTTGGACATTGAAACTATCGCCTGGTTAGAGAACTTCCTTGCGGATTACCAAACTATCGTATTGGTGGTATCTCACGATAGGCACTTTTTAGATGCGGTATGTACACATATCGTTGATATTGATTTCAGCAAAATGAGCATTTACTCAGGTAACTATACCTTCTGGTATGAGTCTAGCCAACTTGCGTTGAAACAACGTGGTGATCAAAATAAGAAACTGGAAGAAAAGGTTAAAGAACTTCAGGAGTTTATTCAGCGCTTTAGTGCGAATGCTTCGAAATCTAAACAAGCTACTTCTCGCAAGAAAGCTTTAGATAAAATAGATATTTCAGAAATTAAAGCTTCCAGCAGAAAATACCCTGCGATTTTATTCAATAATTTAGGTAGAGAAGCTGGTGATCAAATTCTGCAGGTGGAAAATCTTTCATGCACTTTAAATGGAGATGTGATGTTTAAAAACATCAGCTTTATGGTGAATAAAGGAGATAAAGTAGCTATTCTTTCTCAAAACAGTTTAGCGACTACTGCATTTTATAATGTGCTGACGGGTCGTGAGCAAAACTACACCGGTGAATTTAAGTTTGGTATCACCATCAGTATGGCAGATATCCCTAATGATAACACGCCTTACTTCGAAGGAAAAGACGAAAATCTGGTAGACTGGTTACGTGAGTATTCAGGTACAGAAATGGACGAGCAATTTGTAAGAAGTTTCTTAGGTAGAATGCTGTTTTCTGGTGAAGAGGTTTTGAAAAATGTGAAAGTATTGTCAGGTGGTGAGAAAATGCGTTGTATGTTCTCTCAAATGATGTTAAAACATGCGAACTTGTTATTATTGGATGAGCCTACGAATCACTTGGATTTAGAGTCGATTACCGCATTAAATAATGGATTAAAGGATTTCAGGGGTACCGCTTTGTTTACTTCACGAGATCATGCTTTAACAGAATCGGTAGCAACAAGAATTATCGAATTGACGCCTAAAGGTACAATTGATAAAATGATGACTTACGACGATTATATTACAAGCGAAGAAGTTGCTCAACTAAGAGCTGAAATGTATAAATAATTCCAAAGGGGGCCTCATAGCCCCCTTTTTTATGGACGTCTGATTAAACATTGGTCTCGATAAAGTTTTTGAGTAAGCGATACAGATTTCACTGCAATAAGCATAAGTATTTTGGAGCAATATAATAACCCGTTCATAAAGGTGCCGCCGGAAAATCAGCTAATTAACCGGGGCCCCTTATTTTTAATTAGTGGTTATGACCATCCGCTTCAACAGGATGCAGCTCAAATTTCAAGTCCAGTTCGTTCGCTCCGGAAAACTTAAGCGCAAAACCGGGTTCGTTCCAGTCTGCAGCAGTAATTCCAGCCTTTACACCTGAATTCAAATGGCGCAGTACATAACGAAATGTAAATCCTGCCGATGCCTCATCTACGGTTAGATATCCAGTTACCCCAACATTTATTTTCTTATTGTCTTTGTCGCGATCTGCATAAGCATAAGTTAAAACTCCTGCTGGAGCTCCCAAAATAAAGGCCTGATGCAGCTCCTGCTGGTCTAAAAAGGCTTGCTGCAATTCCTTGCCGGCAGCATCAAATGACCGTAAACTCAATTTATAGGTTTTTCCTTCCTGTAAATGGGCATGCGTCCCTGTCGGAGGCAATCCTTTACCATCAAATGTGATCACCAAAGGCTTTGCAGCAGTTATGGTATTGTAATGAAAATGATCTCCATGTGCTTCCCGCTCTACTTCTAAAAAAGTAAGTTCTGATTTTCCGGTCTCCTCTTCCGGTGATTCAGGTTGAGCATCTTTTTTACAGGCGTTAAAAGTTAACGCAATCAGCGCGACTAAAATGGCTAGGGAATACTGACGTAATTTGTTCATGGTTGTTTTTGTTAAGTATTAAAATTTGTAAGCTATTGATGTTCCTGGCCAGGTTTCTCATCTTATTGCAATCATGTTGCAAATATATCTCAATAAATTACAAATGCAACTATATTGCTTTTATATTTGTAACCTTAATATTTATACCATGATCAAAGCCCCTAACAAAAAAACATTATTGAACTCTGCCCGCTTAGACCAGTTTGGCATCACCGCCTCTGTCGCCTGCGCCATTCATTGTGCCGCCCTCCCTTTTCTCATCACTTTATTGCCGCTCTGGGGTTTGAGTTTCCTTGCCCATCCATGGGTCGAGTTCAGTATGATTGGCTTATCGCTTTTGATTGGCACCTGGTCTCTGGCACATTCCTATCCTAAGCACAAAAGAATCATTCCTATTCTGGTATTAATTATTGGATTTATGCTGATCGGAACCGGACATTACATTTTCCATTTTTTAGAAGCGCTATTGATTCCTTTAGGGGGGTTCAGTATCGCACTCGCACACTTTCTCAATTGGAAATACACGCGAAACTGTACACATCAATCCTAACCTGCACGCAGTAGCAAAGACTTTACAACCAAAGCACTTGCAATCTTATGGCATTTACTACTTTTGTAACTACACAAAAATGAATAGAAAACTAATATTCGGTGTATTTTTGCTCTTTGTGAGTATGATCAATCCTGGCTGCAATCACCCGCATCCAGATGCAAAACAGCTCTACTTAAAGTATTTAAAAAGTCGCGTAATAAATACCAAACATTTATGATCTCTTTAAAATCTGTAGCTCATCAATATACCCCTCAGCAAGACATTCGTTTTGAGGATTGGCAAATTGACGCCGGATCCCAATGGCTGCTTCTTGGAGCATCAGGAAGTGGCAAATCAACCTTACTTCACATCCTGACAGGAATTTTAAAACCTGCACAAGGTAATGTAACCATCAAAGGAACCTCCATCTATGACCTATCCGCCAAAGCACTGGATCAATTTAGAGGCCGGAACATCGGGATCATTTTTCAACGTCCACACTTGATTAAAAGCCTGAGTATATCCGAAAACTTAGTGATAGCGCAAAGTTTTGCAAATTTACCTACAGATCTGAAAAGAGTAAATGAGGTATTGGATGCTTTAGGCATTGCCGGTAAGAAGAATGCTTATCCAGATCAATTGAGTCAGGGACAACTGCAGCGAGTATCTATTGCGAGGGCAGTCATCAATAAACCCGCCTTACTGATTGCAGATGAGCCCACTTCCAGTCTTGACGATAAAAACGCCCAGATTGTATTGGAACTATTGATGCAGCAATCAGGTGCAAATCAGGCCACACTAATTGTGGCTACGCACGACAAAAGAGTAAAAGACGCGTTTAAACATACTTACGAACTATCATGAGCCCTATAAAGATCAGCTGGAAGAGCTTATGGTCTAAGCCGCTTTCTTCCGCATTAAACATGATGCTCATTGCCTTTGGCACTGGAATATTGACCATATTATTATTAGCATCCCATCAGATTTCACAAAAGCTGGACAACAACTCGAAAGATATTGACCTGGTAGTGGGGGCGAAAGGCAGTCCGCTGCAATTGATCCTGAGCAGCATTTATTACATTGATTTCCCTACCGGAAACATCCCGCTTAAAGCAGCAAAGGAATTGTCGCGCAGTCCTTTTGTGAAAAGAGCGGTACCACTTGCTTTGGGCGACAATTACAATGGAACCCGAATTGTGGGAACAGACAGTAATTTCGTAGCCTTATACCAATTGAAATTGAAAGATGGAAAGTTCTGGAACAATGATTTTGAAGCCACTGTAGGCGCTGGAGTCGCAAAAGAGCAGCAGCTAAAAGTTGGCGATACATTTTTCGGCGCGCATGGATTAAGCAGTACGAGTGATGTCCATAAAAGTCACCCGTATACGGTATCAGGAATTATGGAGTCTCAGGGAAATGTAACAGACAACCTCATTTTAACCAATATTGCCAGTGTATGGAAGATGCACGATGATCACGAAGATGACCATCAAAAAAAGGCAGCAGACAACCATGATGATCATCAGCATGATGTAACAAGCAAACAGGAAGACCACCAGCATGCTACTGCAAAGCAGGTAGATAATGATGAAGATAAAGAATTGACTTCTTTACTGATCCAATACCGTTCCCCTATGTCTGTAGCGATTTTCCCTAGAATGGTAAATGAAACTACAAATATGCAGGCGGCCTCTCCTGCACAGGAAAGTACCAGACTATTCTCTTTAATTGGGGTTGGTGTAGAAACACTGCAGTGGTTCGCCGTTTTAATCATGCTCATCGCAGCAATCAGCGTATTCGTAAACCTTTACAATTCGTTAAAAGAACGTCAATACGACCTGGCGATCATGCGTACACTAGGTGCCTCCAGAGGAAAGCTCTTCCTGATTGTCATCATAGAAGGAGTCATTCTTACCTTTGTGGGGACGATTATTGGGGTAGCACTAGGCCACTTTGCTTTACAATTTATTGGTAATTATCAGGAAAGTAATCAGGCCCGCCTTACAGGAATCATCTTCCTGAACGAGGAAATATATTTATTTGTTGCTGGCTTAGCGATTGGTATATTTGCGGCTATCATCCCTGCAATACAGGCTTACAAGTCCAATATTTCTAAAATATTGTCTAAAAATTAACACTAATACAAAAGAAATGAAACGATTCCTGCTCGCTATTTTACTCTTTACCGGATTTGCGGTAAAAGCCCAGCACAATCCTGATGATCAGATCCTGTCCGACAACTGGGATGTGGTAGGTGGTGTAGACTTTAAAATTGTTAAAGACTCAGAAATGTATGCGGTTTATTCGCCTGAAATTAAAAAACATGCCAATAAAACTTTTGAATTGGAAGGATATATCGTTCCAATTAAAGATGGTATGAAACAAACGAAGTTCATGCTTTCTACCTTGCCAATTAATCAATGTTTTTATTGCGGAAAAAATGGCGTTCCAATCATGGTGCTGGTAGAAATGACAGAACCAATTAAATTCACCTACAAAACAATTGTCGTAAAAGGCACGTTGAAATTAAATACAGGAAATGCAATGGACAACCCACCAATTTCCCTGATCAACGCAAAAACGATATAAGTATGAAACTAGATCCTGTAAATATTTTAAAAGAACACGACCTTAAACATACCAAACAAAGGGTACGTGTGCTGGAAGAAATTGCGCTGGATACGGTCGCAATCTCCCAGCCTGAGCTGGAAAAAAAACTAGGTAAAGAGATCGATCGCGTTACGCTGTATAGAATCCTCAATACCTACGAAGAAAAAGGAATCGTACACCGGATTATGGACATGAATGGCACTGCAAACTATGCATTATGCTCAGCTGCCTGCTCTGAAGACCACCATCATGATGAACATGTACATTTCAACTGTACCACTTGCGGTAAGATCTATTGCCTGGAAGTAACGGTGCCTAAAATTAAAATGCCAAATGGCTTTACTGCTAAAACAGTGAACACGACTGCTTATGGCACCTGCGAAAAATGTCACGCACTCATCCCCTTGTCCGCATAAAACAAGAGGCTTATCCAGCATAAAAAAACCGGAAACTTCTATTCTAAGCTTCCGGTTTTTTATTTTTATCTGTATTTGAATAGAAGTACAGCTTCAAGAAGCTAGGCCCAGGCTTTGTACAAAAAATTCAGCCAGTTCTTGTGAAAAATCAGTTCCAGGTCTGCTACAGTGTAGCCTTTATCCGCAAACATGGCGACCATCTTTTGCAAGTCGGAAATCGTATCCAGGTCAAAAGGCGATTGCTCTGTCCCAAAAGCACCATCCAAATCTGATCCGATACCAATATGTCTGGCATTACCTGCCAACTGGCAGATATGATCTGCATGCTCCACTACTTTTTCTAATCCACAGTTCATTCCCTTTGGTGTAGATACCCCTCTTTGCCAGTCAGGAACAATCATCCAGGCATCTAAAGCGCCGCCGATAACAGCTCCTCTATTGATCAATGCCAGAACCTGCTCATCGCTATATTGTCTGTTGTGGTTTACAAATGTCCGGCAATTGTTATGACTTGCCCAAACTGGGCCAGAGAAATAATCCAGTGCTTGCCAGAACGCATCATCACATAGATGTGTCGCATCCAGAATGAAGTTTAACCGCTCCATTTCCTTTAATAAATCCAAGCCCATTTGCCCCATCTTTCCGGTAGCATCGGTTCCATTTGCATATCTGCCAGGGCCATAGTGCGCAGGACCGATAGCTCTTAATCCATATTGATGGGCACGCTCCAGATAAGAGATGTCGACAATAGAATCTGCCCCCTCTAAGCTTAAAATATAACCGATCGCTTTCTGATCATTTGAAGTCCCATCGTTCCAGAGCTCATAATGGCTTTTCAATTGCTGCACATTCGTGATCTGAAACAGTTCACCCGCTTCTTCCATCGCTTTATACCAGGCCAGTTGTCCTTGAGTTTGCGCCCAGGCCTGTTCTGGCGAATTCCAGCCAGGAATTAAACTATCAGGTTTCACATATCTGGCAATCTGTGTCGCCACAACAATCCCAATATTTCCTTTCCTAAGTTCCGGAAATGAGACGGTAGACTTTTCACGGTCGGGTTTATCCTTCATCCCTTTTTCCAAAGTTCTGATCGTAGGGACTGGCAACCTCAAATCCCTGTTCCATTCCATGGCATTCATGCTAAGGTCCAGGTGGGCATCGATTATAAACATAGGTTCTAATGGTTAAAATAATTCAAAAACTGCTTCTACTTCTACCGGGATATTATCCGGCAAAGAGCCCATTCCTACTGCACTTCTTACGCCAATTCCGTTCTCCTGGCCCCAAACAGCCGCAAATAATTCACTGCAGCCATTGATGATGTAAGGATGTTTTTCAAAATCTGCAGAACAATTGACCATTCCCAAAACTTTGATTACTCTTTTTACTACATCAAGACTGCCAAAATTGGTTACAATGGTAGACAACATGGTCAAACCAACCTGGCGAGCAGCAAGCTTCCCTGCTTCAGGATCCATATCCTCACCAATCCTTCCTATAATCAGCGACTGATCTGGCTGTACTGGCCCGTGACCGGATAAATATAAATATTTACCATCTACCAAAAACGGTTTATAAATTCCCAACGGTTTTGGAGCGGGTGGTAATACGAGTTCTAATTTTAAAAATGCTTCTTGGGCTGATAAATTCATGGTAATTATGATATAATTTTTGTTAAAATTTGCTTATTTATCCCACCACACTCGGGTGGTCAAAGTGTTTGCTCCCTGTCGGGCAATCGCCTCCTGTACATTTTTTGTATTACTTGCACCTTCAGCATTTGGGTAGATCAACCTTCTTGGAATCGTTCCAGCAGTTACATTTCCAGGATAATTTACAGGAACCAACACCGGATAACCTGTTCTTCTCCAATTGGCAAATACTTCATATTCATCCAGGTATAAAGCCACCCAGATCTGGGTATTGATCTGCTCCAGCTGTTTCTCAAATGCCCCCCCTGTTTGATAGGAATGCGTCAGCCAATATTGGTTTTTCTTATCTGCAGCGATACTATAGTTCGAACCATAAATGCTGGCCTGATCAAATGATCCATTTACACCTTTTTCGTAAAACTCAGCAGCAGTACCCAATGTATTCCAGCCACGAAGCGCTGCTTCTGCCAGGTATAAATTAGTCTCGGCATTCCCTAATACCATCAATGGTGCATCTAATCTAAACACTGTACTTTGGTTAGGTTCCGAATACGTTCCCAGCTCATTTGCAGAGGGAGCTACACCTACCCCATTCGGAAAACCTTTTTGAATAGCAGGATTCAAATCTTGCGCTGTCCCGACCCATACACCAGCATAAACGCTCAATCTAGGATCATTGTTGCTTTTAAGGTAGTTGATAAATGTGGCGCTTAACTTCCCACCTTCAATATTATTCTTTCCAAATGAATTCGGAGAAAAGTCTCTGCTTCTGGATTCTCTTGCTACAGGATTACGGTTCAAATCTTGTGGACCATCAGTATATTTCATTGTAGCATTGTCTTCTTTATTTAAAATTACGCCACCGGAGATGGCCTTTTTTACCCAAATTTCTGAAAGTGCTGCATCCTTTTTGCTGACTCTTAATCCAAGTCTAAGCATCATGGAATAAGCAAACTTTTTCCATTTCAATACATCACCATTATAAATAAAATCGTTGCCACCATAAGAGGGCTTTGCAGCATCCAGTCCTTTAGCGGATTCGTCAAGTTCTTTCAATAAGTCCTTGTAAATTGATTCCTGAGTATCATATTTTGGGTTGAAATTTAAGTCAGTCAGCCCTTTTCCAGCTTCGCTATAAGGAACATCACCATATAAATCAGTGATTCTATGGTAAATATAGACCCTCCAGATACGTGCGATATTCAATTTATTAACATCGGCAGGGTTCGCTTTTACTGCTCTGATCACTTCCTCAATTTCATTGACTGCAACGGGATAACCATCTGTAAAATAGGGCGCCTGGTAAAAATCATTGGCAAAATACTTATCTCCAACTCCGGAAACCTCTTTATAAGTGGCATAATGCTGGATAAAACCACCTAAATTTAATACGGCGGTCAGGTAATAACTGTTACTCATCGCACTCAACTGGGACTTTGAAAACAAAAAAGCAGGTGTTGGTGTGGATAAAGAATTTGGGTTATCATTCAAAGTACCAAAATCTTTCTTGCATCCTGCGATCGTTAAGATCAACAGGGTAGCTATATAGTATATATATTTTTTCATTGCGCTGATGTTTAAAATTTAACACTTAAATTCAATCCGTAGCTTCTCGTGCGTGGCACACCGAACTGCTCAATACCCTGTGCATTTCCTGCACTAAACACAGATTCAGGATCTACATTTGGTGTTTTCTTGTAAAGGATAAAAAGATTACGACCTACCAATGAGAGGGTAGCAGAACTCAATTTGGATAACATTTTCACTTTACTTACTGGCAGCTGATAGCTCAGGACCACCTGACGCAGTTTAATAAAGCTGGCATCATAAACAAATAATGAAGAGATGTTCCTGAAACCATCGCCATAATATTTCTCCAGTAAGGAAGGATCGATTACCATATTTACAGGATTTCCGGCAACATCCACCCCGTTAATTGGCACACCTGTATCGCGGCCATCAAGGGTCATTTTTGTTAACCCCATACGGGTTCCGTATAAGTCAGTACCAGAGTATAAACTTCCTCCGAATTTGCCGTCAATCAAGACGTTCAAACTAAACTTCTTGTACCTGAAATCATTAGAAAAACCTACTGCCCAAGGATGCACTCCTTGTCCTAATTGCTCAAGAGGCCCTGGAACTGGAGTAGCTACCCCACCAGAAACATTATATACCGTTTTTCCATTTGCATCTTTCGTTTCTCTTCTACCCATGATTACACTGTAAGGGCTACCCACCTGACTATAGATGTAAGCGTAACCATTTACTGCAGAAGCCATCACAATAGAGTTCAGGTTTTCAGCCAACTGTAAAACCTCATTTTTGTTATAAGCAGTATTTACACTGGTATTCCAGGAGAAATTTGCCTGATCAATTAGCTTTCCGCTGATCAATAACTCGACCCCTTTATTGCTGATTTCACCCACATTTAATAAAGCTGTTCTATAACCCGATCCTGTAGAAACTGTAGTTTCTACAATATCTTTAGTGGTACTTCTATTATACCAGGCAAAGTCAATTCCTAAACGATTCTGAAATAAAGAGGCTTCAAAACCCGCTTCAAAAGTAGTAGAGGTTAAAGGACTTAAATTAGGATTGGGAATTCGAGTACTGGTAACCTGCTGTAATTGTTGTCCGAGGTGCCCGTTTTGAATCATCGAATAAGAAGGATTCAACGCATAAGGATCCGGAGTTGCTCCTCCTACCTGTGCCCATGAAGAGCGCAATTTCGCATATTGAATCCAGGAAGGCATTTTCAAGATCGACGAAAGGATGATACTCGTTCCAATCGAAGGATAGAAAATCGTGTTATTCTTAGGGGCCAAGGTAGAAAACCAATCCTGACGTCCAGTTAAAGTCAGGAAAACCAAGTTCTTATAGTCCAGATCTGCAGAGCCAAATAATGAAGAAGTTTTCGTTTTTCCATAAGGATAAGTGGTGGTTACTGTTCCCAGATTAGAGATCGAATAGAAATTAGGGGTGATAAAATCTTTCCCCTGAATGAGCACTTCATCCCTTGCAGAAGAGCGATTATTGACACCAAACAAAGCGTTTAAGGAGAAGTCTTTCAGCAAATTCTGCTTATTATAATTGATCGTTACTTCACTATTGATCGTAGTTAAATTAGACCTTTCTTCTTTTGCACCTCCTAAGGGCGTATATAGAGAGCCTGTTGGCACAATGCCCAGGTACTTAAAGTCATTATAATCCTGTCCGATCCTTGCATTGAAGAACAATTCCGGTAAAAGGTTCAACTTCAGGTTAACCATGGATAAAAAGCGGTTTCTGGTATCGTTCTTCTGGAACTTGTTGACCACAAAATAAGGATTACTTGCAATTGGAACTGGATTCCATGCGATTTCATTGCCATTAGCATCGTATCCAGGAGCCAGATTACGAATATCAACGGTATTCCCAATCATATAAGTTCCCCAGTTGGGATTACCATAAGCATCATTTACCACCGTTCTGTTTTTCGCGTTCTCCAGGTTATATTGCATCACCGCATCAATCCTCAGCCATTTAGAAAGCACCAGCTCTCCTGCAAAATTGAAAGTTTTTCTATTGAAATTAGTATTGGGAACGATACTTCTATTGTTCATATCCGACAATGAAAAACGACCGTTGGCGGATTCACTTCCACCAGAAAGTGCCAATGTATTGGTTGTAGTGGTTCCGGTTTGGTAAAAGTTTTGAATGTTACCTTTCTGTGGGCTATAAGGCCTTTTTACACCATCAAACTGGATCACATCAGAACCGTCAATTTTGGCACCCCAGGAAGAACGTCCCGCAGCAATTGCATCTGCCTGTGTCACTGGTTTTGTTCCGTTTTTACCTGAACCATATTCATATTGCCAGTCCGGAATAACAACCGGTGATTCCATCGTAAAACCAGAATTGAAATCAATTCCTAAACCTTTCTGTGCACCACCTCTTTTAGTTTTGATCAGAATTACCCCATTGGAGGCCAGAGAACCGTATAAAGCAGCAGCAGTACCACCTTTTAAAATAGTAATACTTTGGATATCGTCTGGATTAATCCCTGCAATTCCATCTCCACGATCTATGTTTAGGCCATTGGCGATCCCGTCCGATGTATAACCTTCCGTTAAGGGCAATCCCAACAAAGTATTGTCGATTGGCATATCGTTGACTACATACAAAGGCTGGTTATTCCCGTTTAAAGAACCATTTCCCCTAATGATCACCCTACTCGATCCGCTTGGCCCCGTAGCAGTACTGGTTGCATTTACTCCTGCAACTTTACCCACAAGCGCATTGGCCAAATTCGTTTCTCTTGCTTGTGTAAACTCCGTACCCTTTACTTCCGTTAAAGCGTAAGGAAGGGCTTTACGGTCTTTCTTAATTCCCATTGCAGTAACGACCACCTGATTCAAGGTATTTTCTTCCGCAGGAGAAAGTTCTACCTCCAGCTGTTTTTCAAACTGAACAGTTACTTCTTTTCTTTTATATCCGATGTAAGTAAAGACCAATACCTGTGGTCCTTCTGGGATGTTCAGCACAAAATTTCCTTTTTCATCTGTTTTCGTTCCTTTAGTTGGATCTGATTTTAAAAACACAGATACACCAGGAATAGAAAGCTGATCATCCGAAGCGGTTACGCGACCTTTAATTTCTCGCACATTCACCCCTACATGAGCGTAGGGAGGTAACGTAGCAAATACTGCTGTTGAAAGTACCGGTATCGGCCCGAGCAACAGAAATAACAATGGTAGTTTTCGAATCATGGTTTTTAGGTTTGGTTGGTTGGTTGGTTGGTTGGTTGGTTGGTTGGTTGGTTGGTTGGTTAAGTCAAATATAGAATTTTTTTAGATAATTTGCATATTATTTGCAATTATTTTTTGCAACTAAAATAATAAGATAAACAGGTTGCTCCAAAAAACTGGTCAATAAAAGGAAATAAAAACCACAAGAAAAATACATTCAAATAAATTAAATGCATATAAAACCAGAACAGGTTGGTCTGGAAATTAGTAAAAGAACAGTAAGTAAAGGAGATTAAAAACTGTCTAATTGCAAAAAATATGCAACAAAAAAAAATAGGGTATCCTGATCAGGATACCCTATTTTATATCATTTAAGATCTACTAGTGACCTTGGTGACCGTCTGCACCGTGTGCATGGCCATGACTTAATTCTTCTTCAGTTGCTTCACGCACAGAAAGGATTTTACCAGCAAAAATTAGGTTTTTACCAGCCATTGGGTGATTCAAATCTACAGAAACAGTAGTTTCGTGGATTGCAGTTACACCAGCTCTGAAATGGTTACCTTGGTTATCTTGCAAAGGAATTACATCACCTACAGCAGGTAATCCAGCTTCTTTGAACATATCAATAGGTAAATCAGCGAAAGCTCCCGGATCTAAATCACCGTAACCATCAGCTGCAGAAAGCTCAAAGCTATACTCATCACCAACATTTAATCCAGCCAAATGCTCTTCAAACTTAGGCAACATCATTCCTGTACCATATAAAAACACTAGTGCATTTTGCTCATCTGCTTTTTCTACGAAAACTTGTTGTCCTTCTTCATTAGTCGTATGCAATTCGTACGTTAATGATACTACTGTATTGGGTTTAATACTCATTATGATGTTATTTTAGTTATCAATTTTAATGTTTCATCACCGGTTTTAGGCAAAATGACCTACCGGTTTTATGCCATTTGGCATAATAAGTTGGCAAATATAACCAGATTTTTAATAAACCGGCTTTGTTTAATCGTGAGGGAATAGAATCTGTTTTAAAACCAACAATTAAACCGCCTTTATTGTTCGATACAAGCGCTTTAAAAAATTTCATTCACATTCAAAATACAGCATCAGAAAAAGAACAGGAACCCGCTGATAGAATCAGCTATCATTGTTCTTATTGGTCAAATAACAATGATACTTCTACACCAATCATTAGTTACTTTGCTGGTATTGTTTTTGTATCTTAACTTCTACACACACAAAGAAAACCAAATAAAAATATTAACGTTAGGCATCATCCTGTCTATTATTCCTACCTTAGTTCACAGCCAAACTACCCATTATAAATATATAAGTAGATTCTTTTGGTGATACCATTCTTGTTGATGAGAAAGACAATACCATCGGTAAGCAGAAAAAAGATGTTTTTGGCAATACCCTAACAGAAGATGCGAACGGCAAAGTTATAGGTAAGCAAAAGAAAGACATTTTTGTAAACATTGTAGTGGAAGATGGTAAGGGTAAACGAATTGGAATTTACAAAACGGATATTTTTGGTCATAAAGTTTTTGTCTCAGATAAATAACAGAAAAAGCCATAGATGCCCTTATCTTTAACCACTATTAAGAGCCGATAAATACCCTAAATCATGATCAGATTAAATAACGAAACCCCAGCAGAAGTATTACAAGAAGTAAAAAAAGGAGATTTGGTAACGGATACGTTTAGTAAAACAGGCCTTGTAGAAGAAATTGAAACGTCTGATGATGGCTTATATAGGATTTACACCTTCCACCTGGTCACTGGCAGAACTATTACCATCAAAAAGTAATTCCTGTGTGCTTAAAAAAATCATGCTGTATGTAAAGGTTATTCCTGATCATGTAAAGGCCCATGACTTAAATAAAGGTTATTCTTGCGAGCCTGCTAGCTTTTCTTCTTAATTTTCAAAGAATTTAATGCTGGTATTATTCACATGTAAGGTGGCCATAAATCCTTGGTAATAGTCATGCGCATGAACCTTAGCACTGTGTTTCTGATAAAATCATCATCCGTACTTAACAAAATGAGGGCGGTTTGCAGTTGGCATAATGCAAGAAATCAAGGGAGAATTCATCATTATCGTTGTTTTTCTAAAAATAAAAAGAAAGGCATAGCCGGATAGGGACAAATGACACAAAATCGGTAATTTTAAGAAAAACAAGGACCGCCATGAAGATCAGCCATACAGAAATATATCGCTTTAGTATCCCTATGATTCCATTTGTGATTGCCACTGGGACTATGGATTTCGCTCAGAATGTGTTGATCAGAATCCATACCGATACTGGAATTTATGGCCTGGGCGAATGCTCTGCCTTTCCAATGATTGTAGGTGAAACCCAGGAAACTTGTCTGGCCATGGCAAAAGTCTTTGCTAAAATACTGATTGGGAAAGACCCCCTGGATATCCCTGAGAGAATGAACGACTTAATGGGTTATGCCCACAATGGAACCATCAAAAGTGCGTTTGACATGGCCTTATTTGACATTTCAGCAAAACACGCTGAACAACCACTCTATCAATTTCTTGGCGGACAAAACAGAATCGTAGAAACAGACATGACCATTGGTATTGATACCCCTGAGACCATGGCCAATACCGCTTTAAAATATCAAGAACAGGGATGCAACATATTAAAAATAAAACTGGGTAAAAACATTAAAGACGACATCGAGCGTGTGAAACAGATCCGTCAGGCCGTAGGAGAAAACATAAAAATTCGCCTGGATGCCAATCAGGGATGGAGTTTTGATGATGCGCTATTCGGATTGGGGAAACTTGCTGAACACAACATAGAGTTTTGCGAACAGCCCATGAGAACATGGTATGACGACCAACTACCAGAATTAAACCTCAATTCTCCGGTTAAAATCATGGCTGATGAAAGCTGTTACAACCATCATGATGCACGTAGACTCATCAACAGTAAATCTTGCGAATACCTAAACATCAAATTCTCCAAATCCGGAGGTATTCTGGAAGCCCAAAAGATCCATGAAATCGCATTGCAAACCGGCACAAAATGTATGATTGGCAGTATGCTGGAAAGTCGAATCGCAACCAGTGCCAACCTTCATTTTGCTTTATCCAGCCCAAATGTGGTGTTCTTTGACCTGGATACCTGCCTACTTGGACATCTCCTGGACCCCGCAATAGGCGGTGTTACTTACAATGGCTATTTGCTGGAAGTTCCTGAGACTCCCGGCATTGGAGCAGATGCGGATCCTGAATTCTTGAAAACATGCGAGCTTTTTATAGTCTGATATCTATTCAGTCAAATCAAACTCCCCTGCTTAACCCAACAAATCCATCCGGTTTTCAACGCATCTTTTTAGAGAAAAAAATTGTAAATCCCGTATAAACAACCTTGACATTTTTAATCCATTTTGTTAGTTTAGTCAACTAAGTTTACAAAACCACCACATTAATGATAGACTACCATAAACAAGCTGTGCTTTTTAAACAGCTATATGTCCTCAAGAAGTTAACAGACGATTGGGGAGATAAAAATATATGCCACCTACATCAGCCGCATTTCAACATGGCTTTCCTACCTTTTTTCATGGCCGTAGGATTGAGTGGAAAATCCAGCAGTGCCATTGCTGCGGACTTAAAAGTAAGCAGACAGGCAACAGGAAAAATCATGAAAGAACTAGAGCAGAGCGGCTTGATTAAAGCAGAAAAAAGCACAATTGATGCTCGCGCGAACCTTTTGCAATTGACCGAAGAAGGTCGGAAATTCTACCTTCAAGTGGCGCAGCAGGCCAGTTTACTCAGTAGTAAATACGAAAAACTAATCGGAAAGAAACAACTGGAAATGATGACAGAAACAATGGAAAAAATGATTCATTTTCATGAGAAACTAAACCAATGCCACCTCCTCGGTGGCACATGCGGTTAGCTAGTAACTGAGGATTTTAGGAATCCTCAGTCGCTCAAAAGCAGTACTATCACCATTAAACGCATTAAAATCCACTACATGATTGATCCCTGTAATCCGTGCTTTATCTGAATGCTGCCAGAAAAACCAATTGGTATCTCCGCTGACTTTCAGTTTTGCCTGATGATAATGGGCAATCCATAATGGATATTCATCGAAATGTCCTTTCAAATAATCTCTATAAAAAGTAAGGCCGGAATAAATAATCGGCTTTACCTTCGTTTTCTTCTCTACATAGCTGATAAAATCCTGGAGTTCCTTACGCATACTCGCTGGATCTACCCCATTCAATTGCTCAATATCCACTACTGGCGGTAAATCTCCCTCCTCAAATTTCACCGTCTGCAGGAAAAACTTAGCTTGCCATTCGCCAGATTTTTGTGGCCTAAAAAAATGATAAGCACCGCAAATAACCCCAGCCTTTGCCGCTTCTCTCCAATTGCGCTGAAAATAAGGATCTACACTTAAAATACCTTCGGTAGCTTTTATAAACGCGAATTTAACCTGCACCTCATCCTCTTTCATCGCCTTCACTTTACGCCAATCGATCTTTCCCTGGTAATAAGAAACATCAATACCGTGAATCGAATATTTCTTTGGAATACGGATATCAAAACTGCTGTACGTACGGTAATTCGGGTCTTGTCCCCAATCTTTCACCCAGCGCCAGGTAGAGCTGAACCCCTTAATGATATACCCGTAGTAAAATGGCGACAATAAGATCAGCATTAAGCCCACAATGGCAAACTTCCATTCCATGGCCATAGGCTTCTTCTTTTTCACCACTTTCCGCCTCACTGGAGTCTTTGCTGCGGACTTTACTGCCGGCTTTTTTCTAGGGGCAGCTGGCTTTTTAGCAGCAGGTTCTTTTTTAAGTAAAGGAGAATTTGGAGGTATCAAAGGCATGGGGTAAAAATACAAAAGGGCAGCCGATTTGGCCACCCTTTTTTGAATAACTATTTATTCATTTTAGAAAAAAGCGCTTATTTGCTCAACTCTGCGAAATATTTATGGAATAAAGGTAAAGTCTCAATTCCTTTATAATAATTATAGATGTCAAACTTCTCATTTGGAGAGTGTAAAGCATCACTATCTAATCCGAATCCAAACAATACAGATTTAATACCTAATGAACTTTCGAACAAGGCTACAATTGGAATACTTCCGCCACCTCTTGTAGGGATTGGTTTTTTACCAAATGAATCTAAAATTGCTTGTTCTGCAGCACGGTAAGCGATACTATCTGTTGGCGTCACTACTGGTTCACCACCATGATGCGCCGTAACTTTTACTTTTACATAATCAGGAGCAATGCTTTCAAAATGCTTAGCGAAAATTTCAGAGATCTCTTCAGAAGTCTGATTTGGAACCAAACGCATAGAGATTTTAGCATTTGCTTTAGAAGGCAATACCGTTTTCGCACCTTCCCCAATATAACCACTCCAGATACCATTTACTTCTAAAGTTGGTCTTGTCCCGGTACGCTCCAAGGTAGAATAACCTTTTTCGCCCCATTCCGCACCGATTTCCAGGTCTTTTTTATATTCCTCCAAATCGAATGGTGCTGAGTTTAAAGCTGCTTTTTCAGCGTCAGTCAATTCGATTACTTTATCATAAAACGCAGGTATCGTAATGTGGTTATTTTCGTCATGCAAAGAAGCAATCAGTTTACACAGGATTGTTGCCGGGTTTGCCACTGCACCACCATATACACCTGAGTGTAAATCTCGGTTTGGACCTACCACTTCTACTTCCATATAAGCCAAACCACGAAGTCCGGTCTCAATAGAAGGGTTTTCCATGCTGATCATAGAAGTATCAGAAATCAAGACCACGTCAGCTTTTAGACGCTCCGTATTTGCTTTCACAAATACACCAAGATTTGCAGAACCTACTTCTTCCTCTCCCTCGATCATGAACTTCACGTTACAAGCCAAAGTATTGGTTTTCATCATCAATTCAAAAGCCTTAACATGCATATAAAACTGACCTTTATCATCACAGGCACCACGTGCATAGATTTTACCATCGCGTACTGTTGGTTCAAAAGGAGGCGTTTTCCATAACTCCAAAGGATCTGCAGGCTGCACATCATAGTGACCGTAAATTAAAACGGTAGGTAATGCTGCATCAATGATTTTCTCCCCGTAAACAATAGGATAACCGGCAGTCTCACAGATTTCAACATTATCCGCACCAGCATCTTTCAACTTCTGAGCTACAAAATCAGCTGTCTTCAATACATCCCCTTTATATTTAGGGTCTGCACTTACCGAAGGAAAACGTAACAGTTCAAACAACTCCTCTAAAAAACGTTGTTTGTTGTCTTCTACATATTTTTTAATCTCTTGCATAACAAATGGTTATTTCAAAATTTAGTTTAAACACCTATCAAGTCGTTTGTGAGCTGGTAATGAAGAGCTGAGCAGCCAATTGAAGCGCATCTTCCCAACAATTCCCTCCTTTAAAACGCCAATAATTTGAGTCGATAAAACTAGAAAAATTTATTCTGAAAAGCGCATAAAAAAACCCTTATTAAAATCATTAATAAGGGTTACTGAAGGATGATATCTCCTACAAACTCTTTTGCAAGCCAATAAGATCAGCTACTAATTGATCTCTAAGCGCAATAAAATCATAATTTAAGAAATCACAAGAATATTTTCTAAAGGCCATTTTATAGCCAATTGTAAATTCTCCCATTTCATAAGTACTGTCTTTAATTGCGGTCTCCAGTTCGCCGTCGTTTTCAGCGACTTTAAGACCTTCGATCAGTTCATTAAAGATGTATTTCTTATCTTCTCTGTGCGCATCAGTACTATATATAAAAGTGAATAAAGCTTCAGAGTAAACTCTAATGGAATCCATCATCGTAATGTGTTCCGAAATCGCTTTTTTCAGTCCTTTATTAATTTTATCCTTTATCTCTTTTTCCGTTCCGGCAACCTCTTCCGCATCTTCCTGGATCAACGCTGATTTGTATTCTTTCAGTGAATCAATACCTAAAAACGTCATTTTAACACCACCATCCACACTATCAATAAAAGCAGGTGCTACTATCTTTCCTTCAAAATCAGCCAAATGAACACCTATAACATCTACTTCAATTTCTAACTTCATAAAATATTTTTTATAAAAATATGAAAATAAACACAAATCCTTCTGAAGCCGGGCATAAGAATAATTTATTAACTTCGTTTCGAACGCTATTTTACCTGTGAATTTACCTACAAAATGCAAGATTTTACGAACGAAAACTTAGACCTCAGCCTGCTTCCAAAGTATGAAACTGTGTCCCTTAATGAGGTAGACAAAAAATACTGGAAGGTAATTTTATTAAATATAGTAGTGTTTATGGTCTTTTTAGCCCTGGCGGCGGCATTCCTGTTTTTCCTGCTGAAAGCCTTAAAGCCTCAACCTTATCTTTTTATTGGCGGATATGTATTGATTGGAATTTTATTAGTTGTCTTTTATGCAATTAGTGTCAAAAAAAGAGGTTATGCTATACGGGAAAAAGACGTGATTTATAAAAGCGGCATCATTTCTATCAGCACTTCCGTTATTCCCTTTACGAGAATCCAGCACATCACCCTCAACGAAGGTGTGTTCTCCAGAATGTTTCAATTGGCCACTTTACATATTTATACTGCCGGTGGAATTTCCGGAAATATTGCGATTCCGGGGTTACCAATTGAATTGGCTAAATCCATTAAAGAAGAACTGACCAGACAGCTCAACAACCAGGAGGCCAATGGAAACTAATTTTTCCGCCCCAAAAAGGCAATCTCCGATTGGTGTGGTCATCATCTTTGCCAACCAGCTCCAGCAAAGCATCCGGGTATTGATATTCCCGATCATCTTACTGCTTGTCCGCACAAAAAGCAGTGGTACGGGATACCTCATCGCAGGATTTCTTGCTTACCTGATCGTTCTCGCCATCCATTCCTATTTCAGCTATCTTAAATTCACGTTCTTTCTCGATGAAGAAAAACAGGAATTCATCATCCAAAAGGGCATATTTAACCGGGAAAACCTGATCATCAGGCTGGATAAAATCCAACAGGTAAACATCAACCAATCCTTGATTCAAAGAATAGTTGGTGTTTACAGCCTCGATATTGATACCGCGGGAAGTGATCAAAAAGAAGCCAGTATCAAGGCTATTGATCATGAGGCAGCGACCATCCTCAGAGAGAAATTATTGAGCAGAACATTTGCCACCGCAACAAACGAATTGACAGCTGCAAATCATACTGAATACTCAGCTACTCCAGGAGCTACTACTCAAAAATCAACTAATACCGATAAACAGCAGCACAGCAACAACCAAGGTCACTATGGCGGTTACAGCAATATCCCAATCTTAAAATTAAGCAGCAATACCCTATTTAAAGTAGGATTGACTTCTAATTACGGCGCAAGCATCGCTCTGTTAGGTGGTTTTATCTATGCGATCCTGGAGGCCACAAAAAACTATACCGAAGCATTTCAGCTGGAAGAAAACCCCATTAGCCAACTGGCTACACAAGGCCTCGGTCTGATTTCCTTATGCATTCTGCTGATTTTTGCATTGATCATCGTTTTAGGAACCAATCTGATCCGAACCTTTCTGAAGTATTACAACTTTGAAATCAGAAAAGAAAAAACTTTCCTTTCTATTCATTCTGGGCTCTTTGAAAAGAAACACATCTTGCTGAAACCTGAAAGGGTGCAAATTAGCAGCTACAGCCAGAACTTTTTCCAGAAAAAAATGAACCTGATCAATTTAAAATTTAAACAGGCAGCATTCAATACGGCCGAAGAAGAAGATAAAGACAATAAGAAACATGATATAGAAATCCCGGGATGTGATGAAAAGGAAAGAAATGAAATCTTAAAAATGATTTACCACTGTCTGCCTGTGAAAGGCAGTTCTTTTGTACCCAACTACCGCTTCCTCCTACTGACCGTCATGCTACGCATTGTGCTTCCAGCTATTATTTTTGTAGGATTAGCACAGCTGAGACTGGCTTTACAACCTTACCTATGGATAATTCTTCCCTATGCTATTTTCGCTGGGATCCTGCTCTATTTTGAATATGCCCACCATAGGTTATTTGTATCGGAAGATTTCATCCTCAAAAAAAGTGGCATCTGGGACATTGAATATCAAACGATGGAGCCTCATAAAATTCAAAAAATTACTACTAAACAATATTTTTGGCATAAGAAAGCAGATATCGGTCATTTGATCCTGCATACTGCTGCCGGTACCTTGCATTTTAAATACGGAAAGTACGCCGATATTCATCAGATCGTAAACTATTGGTTATATAAAGTAGAGTCAGGCAAAAAAGATTGGATGTAACTCCAATAAGAGACATAGTTTTCTTATTTTTGTCTGAATGTAGCCGGACGTACTTTTAGGGTAGTCCGATAGCAATACATGGTTTAACAATACCTTTAAAAAGCAGAACAAGATAGCATTTTGGATTATTTAGCAGGATTAAACCCCCAACAACGCGCAGCAGTAGAAAACACCCAGGGACCAGCAATGATTGTCGCAGGTGCAGGCTCCGGAAAAACACGTGTCATTACTTATAGAGTAGCTCACCTGATTGAAAAAGGAGTAGATCCATTCAATATTCTGGTGCTTACTTTTACCAATAAAGCCTCCAAAGATATGCGCGAGCGAATCATGAAAGTGATTGGCGCAGAAGCAAAGAATATCTGGATGGGTACTTTTCACTCCGTATTTGCGAAAATATTAAGAGTAGAAGCAGAGAAGATCGGTTATCCTTCCAGTTTCACCATCTATGATACAGACGATAGTAAAAGTCTGATCAGAGCGATACTGCGCGAAATGCAGCTGGACGACAAGCTTTACAATGCCAATTTCGTATACAACAGGATCTCTTCTGCGAAAAACAACCTGGTTTCCCACATCGAATACCAGGAGAATGCAGAAATCCAGGCAGAAGACATCAGCAATAAACGTCCTTTAATCGGAGCGATTTATGAAACGTATACCAAACGCTGCTTCAAATCAGGCGCAATGGATTTTGACGATTTGCTGTTTAAAACAAATGTGCTGTTAAAAAATCATCCTGACGTCTTGAATAAATACCAGCAGAAATTCAAATACCTGATGGTAGATGAGTACCAGGATACTAACTTTTCACAGTACACCATCGTGAAGAAATTAGCAGCAGCCTACCAGAATATCTGTGTGGTAGGTGATGATGCGCAAAGTATCTATGCTTTCAGGGGTGCAAATATTCAGAACATCCTGAATTTTGAACGCGATTACCCGGATTTGAAAGTGTATAAACTAGAGCAGAATTACCGCTCTACCCAAAATATTGTAGAAGTTGCAAACAGCATCATCGCCAACAATAAAAACCAGTTGGAGAAGAATGTATTCTCTGACAATGAGCCTGGCGACAGGATCAGGGTACAGCGCGCCTTTACCGACAATGAGGAAGGTAAAATTGTAGCAGAAGCCATCATTCAGGAACGTAGTTCTAAAGGGTATAACTACAATGATTTTGCTATCTTATACCGTACCAACGCACAGTCCAGAGCAATGGAGGAAGGTTTAAGAAAACTCAATGTCCCTTATAAAATATATGGCGGACTATCTTTCTACCAACGTAAAGAGATCAAGGATTTAATTGCTTATTTCCGCTTAACCTTCAACCCAAGTGATGAAGAGGCCATCAAAAGGGTAATCAATTACCCAAAAAGAGGGCTTGGTGATACGACCGTAGAAAAACTATTGGTTGCTGCTGATGAACACAATGTGACCATGTGGGAAGTCGTATGTAATCCACAACAGTACATTGCCGGCAGAATCGCCAATCAATTGAATGATTTCGCAATGATGATCAAGAGTTTCACTGTAGAAGCCAAGAAATTGGATGCTTATGAAGCCGCTTTATACATCGCACAACATTCTGGGATTTTAAAAGAATTACATTCCGACATGACTGATGAAGGTCGTGGGCGACATGAAAACATACAGGAATTATTAAACGGGATCAAGGAATTTGGAGAACGCGAAGATATCGAAGACCGCAGTCTGGAAATATTTATGCAGGACATTGCCTTGTTGACCAATGACGATAAATCAAACGACAAAAACGTAGATACCGTTTCATTAATGACCATTCACTCTTCAAAAGGGCTGGAATTTAAGAACGTATTTGTAGTTGGTTTAGAGGAAAACCTCTTCCCTTCTCAGATGTCGCTCAATTCAAGGTCTGATTTAGAAGAAGAACGCAGGTTATTTTATGTAGCAGTAACCCGGGCAGAGAAGAAACTGACCCTTACCTACTCTACTTCGAGATACAGATGGGGAACTTTAACCAATTGTGAGCCAAGTCGTTTTATCGAGGAAATCAATGCCCGTTACCTGGAAATTGAGGTACCAAAATCTGCTAAACCACCTACTAGCGACGACAGTTTCTCTTCTGAAAGAAGAAGCTGGACACAGCAAAGGGATAGTTTCAGCAAACCAAAGCCTGCTGCTTCTGGCACAGCAACCGGTACTTCTACCGCTCCAAGACCTAAAACATCGGTATTGCCTAAAGCCCATGTGCCTACACCGGGTTTCGCACCTGATGCGGCAAACCTTTTTCAAAATGGAATGGAAGTGGAGCATGAGAAATTCGGTTTCGGTAAAATTGTGAGTCTGGAAGGCAGCTTACCTGATGTAAAAGCAACGGTATTTTTTCAAGGTCTGGGTAATAAGCAGTTATTATTAAAATTTGCTAAATTGCGAATTGTTAAATAAAATATATCTTTACAGAATCCGGAGGAGTTTATAAATCCGTGATTGCTACTAATTTGATTATAGATTATACAATTAATGGCTATAATTCGTTATCACCTGATACGATCAGCCTTTAGCAAACTTAGCTTATTCAAGAAGATAAATACGCCCTAAGGGCCGACCGGCACTTTAAACCGGTCGCACATAAAAATAAAAAGTATAATTATACAGATGAATTTCGATTATAATACCACAAGAAACGAGTTAATCCTCGCCGAATACGGCCGTAATGTACAGAACATGGTGAAGTACATTATTGAATTACCCGACCTTGAAGAACGTAATAAATATGCTCAGGCGGTGATAGATCTTATGGGATTCTTAAACCCCCATTTGCGTGATGTTGCTGATTTTAAGCATAAATTATGGGATCACCTACACATCATCTCGGGTTATAAAATCGATGTAGACAGCCCTTATCCAAAGCCTACCCCTGAAGATGCTTTAGTAAAACCGAAACATATCGGCTACCCTCAGCAAAAAATCACCTATAAACACTACGGTAAAACTGTGGAAACGATGATTGAAAAGGCAAAAGCCGTTGATGATCCGGAACGCAGAGCGGCAATGGTACAAGGCATCGCAAATTTCATGAAAATGGCTTACGTCACCTGGAATAAAGACAGTGTTGCGGATGAAACGATCCTGAAAAACCTGCGCGAGCTGTCGGGTGGTGAGCTGCAACTGGATGAAAATGTAAACCTGGCGAAGGTTGAATTCAAACCTGTAGTGACCAGACCAGCGAACAACAATAACCGCGGCAGACAAAACAACAATAACAACAACGGTAAAGGCAGACAAAACAGCACCAGTAACAACAACCGCCCTCAGCGTAACAACAATAGCAATCCAAAACCACGTCACTAGATCTTACCAATTTTAATACTACTATACAAGCTTACTACAACATGAATGCATTCGAAATAATTGGTGGACAAAAGTTAAAAGGTGAAATCACACCTCAGGGAGCGAAGAATGAAGCCCTACAAATTATCTCAGCAGTTTTATTAACTGAAGAAAAAATCACCATCAGTAATATCCCTGATATTAAAGATGTTAACAAACTAATTGAACTATTAGGAGACCTTGGGGTAACCGTAGAACGTCTTTCAAAAGACACTTATACTTTTGAAGCCAAAAACATTAACCTGGATTTCTTCCAATCAGATATTTTTAAATCTAAAGGCGGCAGTTTAAGAGGATCAATTATGATCGTCGGTCCACTATTGGCCCGTTTCGGTAAAGCAGCAATTCCTAAACCAGGCGGCGATAAAATCGGCCGCAGAAGATTGGATACGCATTTCTTAGGCTTTGAGAAATTAGGTGCTAAATTCGTTTATGACGCTAAAAAAGAGTTTTTTAACGTAGATGCTACCGCCCTTAAAGGTGCTTATATCCTGATGGATGAAGCTTCCGTAACCGGAACTGCAAATATTGTGATGACTGCTGTTATGGCCACAGGCATCACGACCATTTATAACGCTGCCTGTGAGCCTTACTTACAGCAACTTTGTAAAATGCTGAACCGTATGGGTGCCAAAATTACTGGGGTAGGTTCCAACCTGCTGACCATTGAAGGTGTCACCAAACTTGGCGGTACAGAACACCGCATGCTGCCTGATATGATTGAAATCGGTTCTTTCATTGGCCTTGCGGCGATGACCGAATCAGAAATCACGATTAAAAACGTATGCTATTCAGAACTAGGAATTATTCCTGAAGTTTTCAGAAAACTAGGTATCAAATTTGAACTTAGAGGTGATGATATTTTCATTCCTTCTCAGAAACATTATGTAATTGAATCCTTTATTGATGGCTCTATGCTCACTATCGCAGATTCTCCATGGCCAGGATTCACTCCTGATTTGTTGAGTATCGTATTGGTAGTAGCTACTCAAGCCAAAGGATCAGTATTGATTCATCAGAAAATGTTTGAAAGCCGTCTGTTCTTTGTCGACAAACTGATTGACATGGGTGCTCAAATCATCCTATGTGATCCACACAGAGCAACAGTAAACGGAATCAACAAGCAATATAAATTAAGAGGTATCAGCATGACTTCTCCGGATATCCGTGCAGGAGTATCCCTATTGATCGCTGCTTTATCTGCGGAAGGAAAATCAACGATTTTCAATATCGAGCAAATTGAGCGTGGTTACCAGGACATTGACACCCGTTTACGCGCCCTTGGTGCACAGATTAAACGTGTTGATGCTTCAGCACCTAGTCACTAGAATAATTGAGCAAAGTCACTTGGTTTAAAATAACAAGGCATAAAAAAATCCCGGAAATCCGGGATTTTTTATGCTTAATAAATTCCTACTTTACCAATATGAAGGACTCAGCCTCCTATTGAAATCGCATTGATCCTATGCAGAAATCGCGTTGATGATGTCGTATTGAGTGATGATCTCAATTCTGCCATCCTCATCTTCTACCAATACCGCTGAATTTTCTTTATTGATCAATGATGAAATCTTATCAATCGAAGTGTTCATATCCACAAAAGGAAAGGTACTTGACATAATCTCTTTTACTGGCGCAGATTTTAAAGATGGGTTCTCTAAAAGTGCTTTAATGATATCACTTTCGGCCAATTTACCGACTACCATTCCTTGCTGAGTAACCGGAATCTGAGAGATATTTAAAGCATTCATATTGTTGATGGCTTCCAGAATTGTCTTCTCACAATCAATGGTAATGATTTCTGCAGATTCCTTTTTGGAAAGAATAGACCTTGCAGTCAGCTTCTCATCTTTAAGGAAACCTCGTTCTCTCAACCAATCTTCATTGTACATTTTCCCCATATAACGGCTTCCATGATCATGAAAGATCACCACCACCACATCTTCTGGCTTCAATTTATCTTTCAACTGTAATAGTCCGGCAATAGCCGATCCTGCAGAATTCCCCACAAAAATCCCTTCTTTACGTGCAATATCCCGCGTCATTAGGGCTGCATCTTTATCCGTCACTTTCTCAAAAAGGTCTATGATATCAAAATCTACGTTCTTTGGTAAAAAGTCTTCTCCAATCCCTTCCGTAATGTAAGGATAGATCTCATTCTTATCTAAAATGCCTGTTTCTTTATATTTCTTAAATACCGATCCATAAGTATCAATACCCCAGATCTTAATATCAGGATTCTGCTCTTTCAAATATTTCCCTGTACCAGAAATGGTACCACCAGTACCTACCCCAACCACTAAATGCGTGATCTTTCCTTCAGTTTGTGCCCAGATTTCAGGTCCCGTCTGCTCATAATGTGCCTGAGAATTAGCCAGGTTATCATATTGATTCGGTTTCCATGAATTCGGAACTTCACGTTCTAAACGCGAAGAAACTGAATAATAAGATCTTGGATCTTCAGGTTCTACGTTCGTCGGACAAACGATCACTTCCGCACCAAAAGCACGTAAAGCATCTACTTTCTCCTTAGACTGCTTATCTGTAGTCGTGAAAATACATTTATAGCCCTTAATAATTGCCGCCATAGCCAGGCCCATCCCGGTATTTCCAGAAGTACCTTCTATGATCGTTCCACCCGGTTTAAGCTTACCGCTCTTCTCCGCGTCTTCAATCATTTTAACTGCCATACGATCCTTAATCGAATTACCAGGGTTGGTACTTTCAACTTTCGCCAATACCGTAGCCGGAATTTCTTTCGTAATGTTATTCAATTTTACCAGTGGTGTATTACCAATGGTTTCCAAAATATTATTGTACCACATGGTTACAAAAATACAAATTGGTGCTTAGAATTCTATTTATAAAACATAATTCAATATTTAATATTGTAAAAAACAATTAAACAAAATAACATTTTAATCTACTAGTCCAATAGACTTATCTACCATCTATTATATAGGTAAATGAAGAATATCTCAATTGAGCCGATACCGTTTCCCCGGCAAAGAAGTCAGCAAGCCCTCGATTTCCAGCGTCAATAAATGCAATAATAACTTACTTTGGGGAAGTCCTATCTGATGGGTCAGCGCATCAAGTTCCATCTCCGAAACCTTTAACACCTTCAATATCTGTACTTCTATATCAGAAAGATCGGCTGGCAACTCTGTTGGCACAACTGCTTTATATTCCTCCCAGCCTAAAAAATAAGGAAGGTCTTTCGCATGGCTAATTAGCCCGGCTCTATTTGTCTTAATCAAGAAATTACAACCTTCAGAATAAATATCCGTTGTTCTTCCTGGAAAAGCATACACATCCCTATGGTAAGAATTGGCCAGATCAGCCGTAATGAGCGCCCCGCCTTTGGATGCTGCCTCTACCACAATTGTCACATCCGAGATCCCTGCAATAATCCGGTTGCGCTTAGGAAAATTCTCCTTATCAGGATTAGTGTACGGAGGGAATTCCGTTAACAGGCCCCCATTCAACACCATTTTTTGAGCAGCAGGACCATGCACTTGAGGATACATCCGGTCTAAACCATGCGCCAGTACCCCTACCGTCGGAATACCTTGCGCTAAACTTTCCTGATGCGCGCAAATGTCAATGCCATAGGCGAGTCCGCTTACAATCAGTACGTCATAAGGTGCCAGCACTTCTGCCAATTGCTTACAGAGCATCTTACCGTAGCTAGTGGCCATACGAGTTCCTACTATACTAATAATGCGTGGATGATTCAGGTTTGCAGTCCCACGATAATAAAGTAGGATTGGCGCATCATCACAGTTTCGCAATCTTGATGGATAATCATCATCCGTATAAAACAGCACCTTCACCTGATATTTCTCTATAAACTTCAGTTGTTCTTTCGCTTTTAATAGTGCGTTCTTCCCTAAAATATGTTCTGCAGTAATGAGGCCAACTCCCGGAACCTGCATCAATGCTTTCTTATCCGCTTTAAATACCGCTTCCGGTGTGATAAAATGGGTCAACAGATGTTTAGCAGTAACATGCCCAACATTTTGGATCATACTCAGGGCAATTTTATAAATTAAGCTCATTGGTCTAACTTATATTTTATCTATTGGATTATCACAATATCTATTAGATTATCACAATGTTTACTGTAATTCTGCTTCTATTCGTAAAAAGAGGTTTCGGCGTCAACGACTGGAATCTTTTACGCTGAAGGAGCGCAAAATTTCCTAGGTCGTTTCCCGCAAAATCTCTTTTTACTAACTCATACTGCACAATTAAGATAAACCTGATCTGATATTGGAGGGGGCATTGCCAAAGCAGCATAGAGGCGATGAAGAGCGATTAGTCTTATCGTTTATATGGATAAACCTGACGCGTTATTGGAGGGCGCATTGCCAAAGCAGAGAGGCGATGAAGAGCCGTTAGTCTTTATCGTTTATATGGATAAACATGATGCGATATTGGAGTAGTCATTGCCAAAACATGCACAATGAAAGAGATGACAAGAAAGCTTTAGAAAACTTAGCCAATAGAAAGTTTCCCTGTGATGAACGCATGTAGCCCCGAAAAAAAAGCAGTTTGCTCTTTGAAGACATTCGAAGATTTGCCCTTCAGCAAATATTCGGGGATGAAAAGAGTAACTGCTTTTTTATAAAGGTCTCTCAAAGAAAAGAACCCTTACTATTGTGGAATATACATCACATACTTAGTATCGAAGAACTCTTCTTTAAAGTAATCTGAAAGCGGATAAAGCTCGGCTTTCAACCTTGTTTCTTTAATTTCTTCGGCCAGATCACCACCTTTAAGGTAGAGAATCCCGTTTGCAATTGCATTTTTAGAATCTTTATTGAACTTATCTTTTACCCAAGGATAGAAATCAATCAGGCGTGTCACCGCTCTTGAAACAACAAAATCATATTTATCGCTCACTTGTTCTGCTCTCAGGTGACTGGCTTTAACATTCTTCAATCCTAAACCAGCAGCAACTTCCGTAACTACTTTGATTTTCTTACCGATAGAATCTACCAGGTGAAATTGTGTTTCCGGGAACATTATGGCTAATGGAATCCCAGGAAAACCACCACCAGTACCTACATCAAGCACTTTAGTACCAGGCTTGAATGTACAAAACTTAGCGATACCCAAAGAATGAAGGATATGGCGTACATATAACTCTTCAATATCTTTTCTGGAGATCACATTGATCTGGGCGTTCCAGAAACTGTATAAATCATATAACTGATCGAATTGAGCAATTTGCTCTTCAGTCAGATCTTTAAAATATTCTTGTATTAGCGTTGATCTTATTTCCACTTTACCTTTTTTACAAATATAGACAGAATGCCATTAAACACGAGGAAAATGAATAAGAGAATGTCCAGAATCGGGAAACACCACCTTAAATCACTATAATTTAGCCGCTTTAAAATGCGGGGATAGATAAAACAGCGGATCACAATGCTCAGCCCCAGAATCCCCAATGCCGGGTACAATGTGGCTTTAAAGAACAATAATCCTGTGAAGAAAGCATAAAATAGAAACTGGAAGATGATCTGACAGGAAAGAATGAACTTATGCTTTCTTTTATATAATTTTCCAGCACCGAAGTGGCGTTTTTTTTGTCTTAGGTAGCCCCCCCAACTTGTATTTGGTTCCGACCATACCTGTGCATCTTTATTGATTCTAATTTCCGTATTTGCTGCGGTTGCATTTGCATTTACGAACAAATCATCATCACCTGAAGGAATGTGCATGTGTGCTGCAAAGCCTTTATTCTTAAAGAAAAGTGTCTTTTTATAGGCCATATTCCTACCCACTCCCATATAAGGCATTCCTTTTATGGTGTAAGACAGGTAGTTTACTGCGGTAAAGAAGGTCTCAAAACGAATCAATGCGTTTAAAACCCCTCTTTTTCTCATATATGGGGAATACCCTAAAACAATATCGACCTCTGGATCTTCACTTTGCTGCATGCCCATTAACCAGTTTTCTGAGGCTGGCTGACAATCCGCATCTGTAAAGACCAGCCAATCATTGGAAGCGGCTTTAATTCCCATGGTTACTGCAAATTTCTTTCCGGCAATGAACTTTTCACCTTCCCCAATCGTCACAATTTTCAATCGCCTGTGCTGTGATGCAAAGTTTTCTAAAAGTTGCCGTGTACCATCCCATGAGCGATCGTTCACCACAATTACCTCAAAATCAGGGTAATTCTGCGCCAGCACTGAGGGCAGGTAAGCGGTTAAATTGTCGACTTCATTGCGGGCACAAATGACCACGCTTAAAGGTTTCTTTGCCGTTTCAGGTATAGGTTCTACGGGATAAAATGCAAGTTTCAGATGAACGAACAGGCTAAAGTATAATTGTATAAAGAAACAGAAGATAAATGCGCCCAGCAGGCAGGTCTCTAGTAAGGTTAATTCCACGTTGTATTTTTGTAGCCTCCAAATTTCAGGTTTTTAATCTGTAAATTCCTTTATGTGGATAAAAATTTAGGGCCATTTATAGCGTTATTTTTGCTATTTTTGGCAGATTTTAGTGGAGCATACAGATTTATGAAATTTACCTTACAGGCAAAAGATACACATTCAAAAGCACGAGCAGGAACAGTAACAACAGATCATGGGGACATACAAACTCCTATTTTCATGCCTGTAGGCACTGCGGGAACTGTTAAAGCAGTTCATCAACGAGAACTTAAAGAGGATATTGACGCCAAGATTATTCTTGGTAATACCTATCACCTATACCTCAGACCAGGTTTAGACATTATTGAAAGAAGCGGTGGATTGCATAAATTCATTGGCTGGGATCGCCCTATTTTAACAGATAGTGGAGGTTACCAGGTTTATTCTTTGAGTAAAGTAAATAAGATTAAGGAAGAAGGGGTTACTTTCCGTTCCCATATTGACGGTTCAAAACACTTATTTACCCCAGAAAATGCGATGGACATCCAGCGCACGATTGGAGCGGATATCATCATGGCATTTGACGAATGTACGCCATACCCATGTGATTATAAATATGCGGCGAACTCTATCAATATGACCCACCGCTGGTTAAAACGCTGCTGCAAGCGTTTCGACAGTACTGAACCTAAATATGGTTTCAGCCAAACCTTATTTCCTATTGTACAGGGCTCTGTTTATAAAGATTTAAGAAAGAAATCTGCAGAATTTATTGCCAGTATGGATCGTGAGGGAAATGCGATTGGTGGTTTATCTGTTGGAGAACCCGCCGAAGAGATGTACGGCATGACTGAAGTGGTCTGCGACATCTTACCTTATGAGAAACCACGTTATTTAATGGGTGTAGGAACACCAATCAACATCCTGGAAAACATCGCTTTGGGTGTAGATATGTTTGATTGCGTGATGCCAACCAGAAATGCCAGAAATGGAATGTTATTTACCAGAAACGGAATCATTAACATCGGCAACAAGAAATGGGCAGATGACTTCTCTCCTATTGATGCAGACAGTGATTTATACGCTGATCAGGTTTATTCTAAGGCCTATTTAAGACACCTGATGCACTCGAAAGAGATGTTAGGTGCTCAGATTGCCACTTTACACAACCTGCATTTTTACCTTTGGTTAGTGAATACTGCCAGAGAAAAAATCATCAATGGTGAGTTTTATGCCTGGAAAAACAAAATGGTGACCATCTTAGGTAATAAACTATAAATGAACTTTATAAAAGGCAGGATTAAAATTATCGACTGGTATATTATCAGTAAGTATCTGGGTACATTTATTTATACCCTGACGCTTTTTGTCATCATCATTGTCATCTTTGACCTTTCAGAGAAACTTGATGACTTTCTTGGTAATAACCTGACCTTCTGGCAAGTGGTATCCCTGTACTATGCAGGATCAATCCCCTTTTATGTCAATATGCTTTCTCCGCTAATCAACTTTATTGCTGTGATCTTTTTTACGGCAAAAATGGCCGATCAAACGGAAATTGTACCCATTTTAAGTGGAGGAGTAAGCTTTAACCGCTTCCTCCTTCCTTATTTCATCTCCGCATTCATTATTTTCGCAGTCAATCTGGGTTCCAATCTGTACATCCTTCCCTACACCAATCAGATTAAGAACAACTTCGAAAACAACTTCATCAAGAAGAACGATCCGAGTAGTAAAACGGACATTCACATGAAGCTGGATGCGAAGACATACATCTACATGAAAAGTTTTGACAACAAGACTAAGATTGGATCACAGTTCACTTTGGATAACTTCAAAGGGGATATCCTGACGAAGAAAATTGTAGCGGATGAAATCAAATGGGATTCCCTGAAACGCTCATGGAAGCTGACAAACTATACTGTAAGAAATATTGACGGCTTAAAAGAAACTATGGTGAACGGCAGTACCGTACCGAAAGATACTGTTCTGGATATGCGTCCTGATGATTTCTCTGCTTACGACAACATCTACGAAAACCTGTCTAACAAAGACCTCTCTGAGAAGATTAAAAAAGAAGAAATCCGTGGTTCCGGGATCATGAACGACCTCTTATTTGAACGTTATAAACGATATTTACAACCCCTATCTGCCTTCGTACTCACCCTGATCGGCGTGGCACTTTCTTCCAGAAAAGTACGTGGAGGAGTCGGTTTACCCCTTGGAATAGGGATTATTCTGAGTTTTGGCTATATTGTATTGAACCAATTCGCCAAGATGTTCTCCCTAAAAGGAGGGATTTCCCCACTGTTTGCAGTACTGCTCCCTACCATATTTTTCGGCTTACTGGGCTATTATTTACTCCGTAAAGCACCAAAATAAGTGAAACCTTCAGTTCAGACTTCCTCCAATAGAAACCTGCTCATTTTACATGCAACCGTCTTTATATGGGGCTTTACCGGCATTTTAGGCGCTGTGATTTCTGTGAATGCGGTTCAACTAGTCTGGTACCGCGTACTGATCGCCAGTTTAACCTTATTCATCTACTTTCTCTGTTCAAAAACGAGCTTAAAGATCTCCAGGAAACAGTTTCTGCAATTTTTCTTTACTGGAAGCGTGGTGGCCCTGCACTGGATTCTGTTCTTCTATGCCATTAAAGTTTCTACCGTTTCCGTCACGCTGGTTTGTCTCTCTTCTTTCACCCTATTTACTGCGATATTAGAGCCCCTGATTAAGAAAAAGCCAATTCGGGTTCCGGATGTAGTGATCGGGCTGATCATTATCCTGGGCATCTATATGATCTTTAAATTCGAGTCAGGTTATACGTTGGGGATCATTATGGGACTATCTTCTGCATTGGCTTCGAGTTTATTTTCTACGATTAACTCTACTTTAGTTCAGAAAAGTGATCCAAAAATCATCGGCTTCTATGAAATGGCAGGCGCACTATTCTGGATTACACTATACCGTTTTTTTGACCGCTCCTTACTTCATGAACATTTTGACCTCAGCTTTTCAGACTGGTCGTACCTCTTGTTGTTAGGCACAATCTGCACTGCTTTGGCTTATGTGGCTGGCGTTTCAGTGATGCGAACCCTATCTGCATTTCGGGTGGCACTCATCACCAACCTAGAACCAGTTTACGGGATCATTCTGGCCTTTCTTTTCTTTGGCACCAAAGAGACCATGTCTGTCGGTTTTTACGCAGGAGCAATTTTGATTATCGGCGCTGTTTTCCTATACCCGATTTATCAAAAACGCAGGAAGCTCAACTAGCTGTCAGCGCTTTTAAGCCTCTGGAACCAAGCTCATCCATCTCCGAAAAAAATACTTATATTCAACCGCAATAAGAAGTATTAAAAGGGGAAAACAAGATATAAACACTACATATTTAAGAGTAAACCAAAGATCAACCGATAAAGAATTGAAAGTTTCCAATAAAAACAAACACATTAGCATCGCAAATTAATGACGACATCTATCGCAAACAGAACATTAATCATCAGTGCAATCACTTCATTAATATTAAGCTTAACCGGGCTAAAAAGCTTCTCCCAGATCTTTAACTCCGAACAGAATCCTCTTAGTGTAAAATGGCGACAAATTAATGCCACAGGATTTCGGATCATTTACCCAATAGAGCTGGAGAAAGAAGCCCAGCGCATGTCGAACACCATTACCAAGATCTATCCTTATGTAGGGGCGAGCCTAGGCCAGCAAAAGGCTAGTATTCCGATCCTTTTACAAAACCGGGGGGTCATCGCAAATGGCTTTGTGCAGCTGGCTCCAAAAAAATCCGAATTTTACACCACACCTCCACAGCAATTCGATAGTCAGGATTGGCTCAACAACCTGGCGGTGCATGAGCTTCGCCATGTGGCGCAGTTTGATAAGCTGACTGGTGGCGCAGCACATCCCTTTCCAGAAACCGTGTACTTTGCATGGCTGGGTGTAAGCCTGCCGCTCTGGTATTTTGAAGGAGACGCAGTAAGTACAGAAACCTCACTTACCAATGCCGGGCGTGGAAGAATTCCCAGCTGGATCATGCCTTATAGAACGCAGCTGCTGGAAGGGAAAAATTATTCCTATACCAAATCTAACTTTGATTCAGAGAAAGACCTGACCCCTGGCTATTACCAGCTGGGTTACACACTGGCTTCCGCCATTCGGGCATCTGCCGGAGAATTTGTGTTCGATAGTGTCCTTACTGATATTAAAAAGCGCCCTGTCCGGCTGTACCCTTTCTCCAAAAGTCTGAAAAAATTTAGCGGAAAAGGCACCACAGATTGGTTTCATGCCAATACCGAAAAACTACGGGAAGAATGGACAGCGCAAGCCAATAAAACGCCTTCCAAAGACTACGCTTCGCTAAATGGGAAACCGAATTACGCAACCAGCTATTTTTTGCCGGTCAAGATCAGCGACCAGAAGGTGTTGGCTTTGAAACAAAGTAAGGGAGAAACTCCTCATTTTGTGCTCATTAGCCCGGACAAAAAGGAAACAAGGCTAATTTCCATTGCTGGACAGGAACAGCCCTGGTTCAGCTATGCGAACGGTGTGGTAGTTTGGGATGAAATCAGATATGATCCCAGATACAGACAGCGCAATTACAGTGTGATCAACAGCTATGATTTAAAAACCGGCCGGAGCTATAAACTTAGCTCCCGAAGCAGGCTTTTCTCTCCTTCTCTATCCGCGGATGGCAAGAAAGTAGTTGTGGTGAGGTACGACCTGAGTAACAAAAGTAATCTGCTGGAACTGGATGCCGCAACAGGAGCAATTCTCCACACCTATCCAAACCCGGAAAACCTGATCCTCCAAACCCCGGCCTTTAGTCCGGATGGCAGTTCGATTGCTTTTATCGCAGTGACTGAGCAAGGTAAATCTCTTCAGCAAATGGATCGCAGCGGAAAAACTGAAGTTTTAATCCCCGCTACACAACAGCAGCTGAGCAGACCAGTTTATTTTTCCAAAGGAATCGCTTTTAACGCGCACTACAACGGAATTGACAACATTTACTACATAGAACCGGAAACCAAAAAAATAAGTGCGCTGAGTGCCGCTAAATACGGTGCATTTAACCCTGCGTTCTCTGCCAATGAAAAATCCATGGTGTTCAATAATTACGGGATTGATGGTTATAATGTGGCAGAAACCGAGATACAGCCACAAGCCCCTGGAGAAAATCACTTTGTTTTTCTTGGAGCAGCCGCTGTAAAACAGGAAAATACCGGCAGTGTTTTTGCCAACATCCCCGATAGCACTTATGCTTCCAGGCCTTATGGTGGATTAAAAAATCTGTTTCAGGTTCACAGTATCAATCCAGTGATTGAAGATGAATACCGTGGCGGCTTACAAATCAACTCAGATAACCTGCTGAATACGATGAATGTCTTTGCAGGCGTAAATTACTTTCGGGACCTGGGGAGATTTGAATACAATGCGGGATTTACCTATAAAGGATTTTATCCGATATTGAGTACCACCTACCGCAACAGACCAAGACGTGCTTTTTACAGCAGCAATAAAGGAGTTCAGCAGGGAGACTGGAGGGAAAACGACGTTCGCCTGGCCGCAACTTTACCGATCAGCCTGAACGCTTTAGATCATTTTTACAACTTCTCTTTCACAACGGCTACCAGTTATACCAAAAGGTATCAGCCTGAAAACATGCCGAATAACTACATCACCACCCTAAAATTCCCATTGGAATACAGCTTTAGCTTTACACACAGCATCCGGCAGTCGGAAAGGGATATTGCCCCAAAATGGGCCCAGGTAATGCGCTTAACCTATCTGCACCAACCCTTTGACCCACAGCTGTCCGGTGATATTTTTTCAGCAGAAAGCTTCTTTTATTTCCCTGGATTCGCCAGAAATCACTCTTTCCTGGCCAATTTCAGCTACCAGCGCAGCTCTGGTGTGAGAAAATACGACCAGCAGATCAATACGGTATACGGCTATAATAACATTCCAGCGCTCAATATTCTTAAAAACACCTTATTGCTCAACTACCGCTTCCCAATTGTTTTTCCTGATGCGGAAATTGGTCCTTTGGCATATATCAGAAACCTTCGTGGCGGCGTATTCTGTCACTATGAAAACCTTGGAGAAGACACAAATCTTGGTCAGCCTAAAACTTTTGGCTTCGAATTACGTAGTAGTATGAACTTACTTCGCTACCAGCCTGTGCTGGATGTAGGCGGCAGAGTCGTTTTTGTGAACAAAATGTATCACCAAAATCCTATCTTAGAATTACTTTTAAATTATAGCTTTTAACACATGCGTACTAAAACCATTTTCATCATCATCTTTACCGTCCTGATTACTGTCTTTTTAATGATCAACACCGATAAGGTAAAGTTCGATTTCATTTTTGGAGAGGCAGATGTTTCTAAACTATTAGTGATTGGTGTCTGTACTTTTATTGGCTTTATATTGGGTTATATGGCCGGGCGACCAAAAGTGACCATCAGTACTTATGATAAAGAAAGTCCCCAGGAAGCTCCTGAGGACCATAAAAAATTGATCAGCGACGAAGATCGCGATTATATTAGCTAAGTGCCTGTTTGATATCCCCAAGGATATCATTGATGTGCTCCAGGCCAATTGACAAACGAACAGATCCTTGTTCAATACCAACCTCTAACCTTTGCTCTTCCGTTAATTTGGAGTGAGTACTGGTTGCAGGGTGTGTAGCGATAGATCTGGTATCTCCAAGATTTGCAGAGATCGAGAACATTTTTAAGCTGTCCATGAATTTACCTGCTGCAGCTGCACCACCTTCAATAACCAGAGTCACGATGCCACCACCTTGTTTCATTTGCTTTTTAGCAATGTCATATTGAGGGTGAGAAGGCAGGAAAGGATATCTCACTTTTTTAATGCGGGGATGACTTTCTAAGAATTCTGCTACTTTCAACGCATTTTCACAATGTCTGTCCATGCGAACAGCCAATGTTTCTAAACTTTTCGACAGCAACCAGGCATTGAACGGCGACATTGCCGGCCCACTGTGTCTGGCGAAAGCTTCAATTTCTCCAATCAGTGCATGCGATCCTAAAATCACACCACCAAGTGTACGACCCTGTCCGTCGATAAATTTAGTAGCCGAATGAATAGAGATGTCTGCACCCAATTTAATAGGCTGCTGCAGGTATGGCGTAGCAAAACAGTTGTCTACCACCAATAATACACCATGCTTTTTTGCCAGCTGTGCCAACCATTCCAGGTCGATAATATCGATTCCAGGGTTAGAAGGTGTTTCTACAAAAATCATTTTTGTATTTGGCTGAATCCCCTGCTCCATTTGTTCTGGTTTATCCAGATCCGCATAAGTATAGCTGATTCCCCATTTCGGAAAAATATTATTCAAAAGCTGGTGTGTAGATCCAAAAACAGATCTGCTGGCCAGTACGTGATCGCCAGATTGTAAAAAGGCAGCAAAAGTGGTAAAAATCGCAGCCATACCGGTTGCGGTTACCCATCCTGATTCTGCACCTTCTAAAACGGCCATTTTATCAATTAATTCAGAAGTATTCGGATTGGCATAACGGCTGTAAACGTTGCCTTCCTTCTCATTTGCAAACAAAGCGCGCATTTCTTCTGAGTCGTCAAATTTATAACTTGAAGTCAGGTACAAGGGCACAGAATGCTCTTTAAAATGGGTTCTCTCGGCTTGTAAGCGTATGGCCAGGGTCTCGAAATTCTCTTCTTGATTCTCTTCTTGCATTTTGTTAGTGATGAATAGTATATGTAAAGTTGATGGTTGCTGATCTTCCCAAAATATTGGATACCGAACAGTATTTATCGAAAGTAAGGGCCAGTGCACGTTCTACTTTTTGTACGTTTAAAGCACCATACATGTCGAAATGAATGTTGATGACGTCAAATATCGGAGGCATTTCTTCTGTTTTTCTAGAAGCCTTGATTTTGATTTTCACATCATTCAGTGGTTCTTTTTGTTTAGTGAGGACGTTGACCATGTCGATTCCGCTGCATCCGCCAAGGCCAATCAGCAGCATCTCCATTGGGCGGAAACCTTTTCCCTCACCACCGATTTCCGGCTTTGCATCCAGTTCTACCTTAAAACCGCTAGAATTTTCTGCTTCAAAATTAAATTTATCGTTTTTTCTTATCAGGTTGATTTCCATAATTCACTAAACGTTATAAAATACTTTATTGGTTCTTTCGAGTTCAGGAAGTTGCACTGCTGCTTCAAATATTGCGTAAACCGCAGATCCACTGCCACTCATCGAAGCATAGATTGCGCCTTGCTGGTAAAGACTTGCTTTGATGGCTTCAATTTCGGGGTACTTCAAAAACACAGAAGCCTCGAAATCATTTTTCAGATTCGCTTTCCAATCCCTCAAAGGCAAATGTATTAAATCTTTTACCGATGTCCCAGTATCGGCCACCATTATTCCTGCATAAGCGTCGGCAGTAGAGACATGAATATCTGGTTTCACCAAAACAAGAAAACAAGCAGACAGATCTACCTGAATATGAGTAAATTCATCACCTTTCCCTTCGGCATATCTAGGCTCATTTTGAATAAAAAAAGCACAATCGGCACCAAGCTGTCTGGCATAATCCTCCAATTGCGGAATTGAAAGCCCCAATTTGAATTTATCATTCAACAGTTTCAGGATAAAAGCAGCGTCGGCAGAGCCGCCTCCTAGTCCTGCACCTACGGGAATATTTTTCAATAGACAAATGTGCTGCGGAGGAAGATCAAAGTCCTGTTTCAGCAACTGGTACGCTTTCAGACAAATATTATCTGTGGTAGCACCTGGAACCTCAATACCTTCGATAGTACAGCTCAAAACGTCTGCATCAAGGCATTCGACTACGTCGTAAAGCTTTACCGGATAAAATACGGTTTCAATATTATGATATCCATCGGCACGTTTCCCGGTGATCCGTAACCCAAGGTTAATTTTAGCATTCGCAAAAGCAAGCATCTATTCTTATTTTTTAAGACAAACTTACAAAATCAAATTTTCCATTTGGACAAGTACTTATGAATATGAGAATTTTTCCAGAAAAAAAATGAACTATTAGTCAGGTAGTGGTCTGGAAGTGTTCGGGAAGAGAAGGGCATTGGCGTGGAGAGCAGAAGGGGTTCCGATAGGGTCCGCGTGGTCTTGCCTTAGTCTCTGCTATCCAAACCCCTTCCCAGCCCCCTCCTCCGGCTAAAAGAAATCAGGTCTCTTCCCGAATACAACTACAGCGCATTCCCTGAAGAATAATTCCTACTTTTGCAGCGGCTGATCATAAAATGGGAATTAATCCAGCCTTTTCCTAAAAAACATCCTGCGAAAAACGGCAAAAATACTATCTTGCAAGAGTCGCAGGCCGACAAAAGAAGCTTGCCAACAGATGAAACAATATTTAGATTTAATGCAGCACGTGCTGGATCATGGCACACAAAAACATGACCGTACCGGAACAGGAACCATTAGCGTTTTTGGTTACCAGATGAGGTTTAACCTTCAGGAAGGCTTTCCTATGGTGACGACCAAGAAATTACACCTGAAATCCATCATTCATGAACTGATCTGGTTTTTAAGCGGAGATACCAATATCAAATATCTGAAAGATAATGGCGTGAAGATCTGGGACGAATGGGCGGATGCCGATGGCAACCTCGGTCCTGTTTATGGTTCTCAATGGCGCTCATGGCCAACACCTGATGGCCGTAAGATCGATCAGATCAGCCAGATCATCAACACTATAAAAAACAACCCAGATTCCCGAAGGATTATTGTATCCGCATGGAATGTAGCCGATATTGAAGAAATGGCCCTGCCACCCTGCCATGCCTTTTTCCAGTTTTATGTAGCAGATGGTAAACTCAGCTGTCAATTGTACCAAAGAAGTGCAGATATCTTTTTGGGAGTTCCGTTTAATATCGCATCTTACGCCTTGTTGACCATGATGGTTGCCCAGGTATGTGGATTGGAATACGGAGATTTTATTCATACCCTTGGTGATGCCCACTTGTACAATAACCATATAGACCAGGCCAGACTGCAATTGAGCAGGGAGCCAAAAAAATTACCGCTCATGAAGATTAACCCAGAGGTCAAAGACCTGATGGATTTTAAATTTGAAGATTTTAACCTGGAGGGTTACGAACCACATCCTCACATTAAAGGAGCTGTGGCCGTATGATCGTTTCCATTGTAGTCGCCATTGCCGAAGATAATGCCATCGGTAAAGACAACCAATTGTTATGGCATCTGCCAGCAGACTTAAAACATTTTAAAGACATTACCAGTGGACATACCATCATCATGGGCAGAAAAACCTATGATTCTATCGGCAGGCCACTTCCCAACAGACGTAATATTGTGATTACCAGAAATACCGGATTGGAGCTTCCGGGAACAGAAATCACCAATAGTCTGGAGGAAGCACTAGCACTTTGCCAAGGTACAGAAGAGGTATTCATTATCGGCGGTGCCGAACTCTACAAGCATGCTTTAGCCGCTACAAACCGGATTTACCTGACCAGAGTGCATCAAACCTATGAAGCAGACACTTTCTTTCCGGAAATTGATCTGGAAGAATGGAACGAACTTAGTAAGGAAAAGCATCTTCCAGATGAGAAAAACAAGGTCGCTTACACGTTTTCAACACTTGAACGCAAATAGTTAAGCGCCCATAATAAAAAATTGAGAAGGTAGTCTATTATTTAAAAAAATAATTAGATTTGCCGACTTGTTAAAAAAATATATAGCTTATATAGACTAATAATTACAAACAAATGCAGGGTAAAGGTTTTATTAAATTTATGGCAATACTTCTAGGTATTGTCTGTGTGTATTCTCTCTCATTCAACTTTGTCACTTCGAAAGTTGAAAAAGACGCAAAGGCTTATGCCAAAGGAGACTTAGATAAGGAAAAAGCTTATTTAGATTCTATGGCCACAGTGCCGGTTTATCCTGTTTTTGGATTTAACTACCAGTTCTGTAAAGAAAAAGAAATTAACCTTGGGCTAGACCTTAAAGGCGGGATGAACGTAACGATGGAAATCTCGTTAGCGGAACTGGTTAAATCATTAGCTGGTAATCCTGATGATGCTAATTTCAACAAAGCATTAGCAATTGCTCAAGAGAAACTAAACGCTGGTGGAAAAGATTTCATCGCCATATTTGTAGATGAGTTTGAGAAACTTTCTCCAAATGTGAAATTAGCTGACTACTTTTCAAATCAGGACAACGCTAAATTGCTTAAAGCTAACGCCAGCAATTCAGATGTTAAAAATTATTTGTCTAAAGAAGCAACAAGTGCGATCGATCGTTCTTTCGTGATCATCAGAAGCCGTATCGATGGTTTCGGTGTGGTAAGTCCTAACATGCAGAAACAAGAAGGTACTAACCGTATCCTGATTGAGATGCCAGGTGTTCAGGATAAAGAAAGGGTTCACAAATTATTGCAAGGATCTGCAGAATTACAATTCTGGCAGGTATACAACAATGAGGAAGTGTATCCAGTATTAGAAAATATCAACAAGACACTAGCTGCCACTTTAAAAACTACTGATGTAGCTCCAGCAGGTACAGATACCACTGCCGCTAAATCGGAAAGTAAATTGGCTGGTCTTGCTAAAAATAAAGACACTAAAGATTCTGCAGCGGTTAAAAACAAAGACCTTGCGAAATCGAACCCATTGTTCTCTGTATTAAACGTGCCTACTTACCAAGGCGAAAATGGTCAGACTTCATTACGTCCAGGACCAGTTGTAGGTTGGGTAGCTCAAAAAGATACGGCTAAAGTAAATTCATATTTCAAAAGATCAGAAGTAGCTTCTATCATTCCTCAGAGTTTCAAATTCATGTGGAGTGTGAAACCAATGGACGTTTCGACGACTGGTGGTGCTAAGATTTTCGAACTGTACGCCATCAAATCTACTTCAATGGATGGCAAACCAGATTTAGGTGGTGATGCAATCAGCGATGCCCGTCATGATTACGATCAGAAAGGCAGACCAGAAGTAACCATGTACATGACTGGTGATGGTGCTACGAAATGGAAAAAAATTACCGCAGAAGCAGCAGCAGATCCAAACAACAAAAAATCTATTGCAATTGTATTAGACAACACGGTTTACTCTGCACCAACTGTACAGAACGAAATTCCTAACGGTATCTCTTCTATCACTGGTAACTTCACTGTAAACGATACACAAGATTTAGCCAACATCTTAAAAGCAGGTAAGCTTCCAGCTCCAGCTAGAATCGTTGGTGAGTTCGTGGTTGGTCCTTCTCTAGGTGAAGTAGCGATCCATGACGGTTTAATCTCTTTCGTACTTGCCTTCGTGGTGATCTTAGTATTCATGGCTTTATATTACAATAAAGCAGGATGGGTAGCTAACCTTGCGTTAGTGATCAACTTATTCTTCATCATGGGTATCCTGGTTTCACTGGGTGCGGTATTGACCTTGCCAGGTATCGCAGGTATCGTATTGGTAATCGGTTTATCCGTAGATGCGAACATCCTGATCTTCGAACGTGTAAGAGAAGAGCTGACCTTAGGTAAGCCAACTCCTGTTGCGATCAAAGAAGGTTTTAAACATGCGATGTCTTCTATCATTGACTCGAACGTTACCGTATTTGTATTAGGTGCGATCCTTTACATCTTCGGTACTGGTCCGGTTCAAGGTTTTGCAACGACACTTTGTATTGGTATTCTTTCTTCATTATTCTGTGCAGTATTGATCTCACGTTTAGTGTTCGACTGGTTATTAGAGAAAAAATCAAACATTACTTTCGGTAATAAATACACCATTCACGCCTTCAAAAACATCGCGTTTAACTTCGTTGGACATAGAAAAATCTATTACAGCATTTCTACTGCGATCATCGTTTTAGGTTTTATCTTCTACTTCAAAAATGGTGGATTGAACCTAGGTATCGACTTTAAAGGTGGTAGAACGTATATCGTTCACTTCGATAAAGGAATGGAAACGGAAGATGTAAAAGCGAAATTAGCCGCAGTATTCCCTGAGTCGGAAACTGTAGTTAAAACTGCTGGTGCAAACAACGAACTGAAAATCACCACTACTTACCACATCACTGATCAAGATAATGGTGCGGATAAATTAGTAGAAAAAGCCCTTCAGGAAGGTCTTGCTAAAACGGGTGTTCCTTATAAAATTGAAAGTAATGAGAAGGTAGGTCCAATCATTGCAAGTGACATCGTTTACGGAGCTTACGGAGCAATACTGTTCTCTTGTTTAGTGATGTTTATCTATATCGTAGTGAGGTTCAAGAAACTGAATTATGGTTTAGGTGCGGTAATCGCGTTATTCCATGACGTGTTGCTGGTACTATCTTTCTACACGATCTTAGACGGTGTGCTTCCATTCTCATTAGAGATTGGCCAGGATTTCATCGCGGCGATCTTAACGGTAATGGGTTATACCATGACGGAAACTGTAGTTGTATTTGACCGTATCCGTGAGAAATTAGCGGAAACTGGAAAAGAAGACTTACATGGTGAAGAACGTAATAAACTGATCAACTTTGCCCTAAACAGCACATTGAGTCGTACTATTTTGACTTCATTAACGGTATTCTTCGTATTACTTGTGATCTTCATCTTCGGTGGCGCAAGTATCCGCGGATTTATCTTCGCACTATTGATCGGTCGTATCATCGGTACTTACTCTTCATTGTGTATCTCTACCCCTATCGTTATCGATTTAGGTAAGAACAAATAAGAAATCTAAATATTTATTGATTAAAGGCACCCTTTTTGGGTGCCTTTTTTGTTATCAGTATATTTAAGAAACTCAAATACTATGGAGCAACACTTTCCGAAAGGCAGCAAAACGAGAATAGTCATTGTAGGTGGCGGATTTGGTGGAATAGAATTGGCAAAAAAACTAAGAGATAAAGAGATAGAAGTGATCATGGTAGATAAACATAACTACCATACTTTTCAGCCATTATTGTATCAGGTTGCGACCGGTGGATTAGAAGCCGACTCTATCGCCTTCCCCCTCCGCAAGATTTTTAAAGGTCAGAAAAACCTGACTTTCCGTGTGGCGGAAGTGAGTGCTGTTGATCCCTTGAACAATTGCATCCATACGAGTATCGGTAGCATTGATTACGACCATTTGGTGATTGCCACGGGTTCTACCAGTAATTTCTTCGGTCAAGATGAGATTCAGGAAAATGCCATGCCGATGAAGTCCATACCAGAAGCTTTAAATCTGAGAAGTTTGATTCTTCAGAATTTAGAGGCTGCACAGATCGCACCAGATCCTTTAGTGGCCAATGAACTGCTGACTTTTGTAGTCGTAGGTGGTGGTCCTACCGGCGTGGAGACCGCAGGCGCCATTGCCGAACTTAAAAAACACGTGTTAAAAAGTGATTACCCGGAATTGGATATTGATAAGGTGCGCATTTATCTGATTGAAGGTTCTCCAGAATTATTAGGCGCCATGTCTCCCCAGGCTTCCAAAAAAGCACGTCTGTTTTTAACAGAATTGGGTGTTAATATTATGACTGAAGCCAGGGTGCAATCTTTTAATGGCAAAATGCTAACGCTTGCAGATGGACAACAGATTGGCTCTTCCAACGTGATCTGGTCAGCAGGTGTAAAAGGTGTCGTGCTGGATGGCTTAAATCCAGAGGTCATTGTTCGCGGCAATCGTTTAAAGGTGGATGAAATCAATAAAGTGGAGGGTTACGCCAATATTTACGCCATAGGCGATGTTGCTGCGATGATCACGACAGAATTTCCTAATGGACATCCAGGCGTTGCTCCCGCTGCCATTCAGCAAGGAAGGCAATTGGCAGGAAATTTATTGAATATTATTGAAAAGAAAGCCACCGTCAATTTTAAATATAAAGATAAAGGAGCTATGGCCACTGTAGGTCGCAACCGTGCAGTTGTTGATTTACACAAGATTAGATTTCAAGGGGTATTCGCGTGGTTTACCTGGATGTTCGTACATTTGATGACACTCGTTGGATTTAGAAATAAACTCGTGGTTTTTGTAAACTGGGTTTGGAGTTATTTCAGCTATGATCGCGGCACAAGATTGATTATCCGACCTTACTACAAGAAAATAAAGCATGAACCAGCAAAAGTCGATTAAACTGATAGAATGTCCAAGGGATGCAATGCAAGGCATCCATGATTTTATTGATACTGACCTGAAAGCAGCCTATATCAATTTGCTGCTGCAGGTAGGTTTTGATACCATCGATTTTGGCAGTTTTGTGAGTCCTAAAGCCATTCCTCAGTTAAGAGATACTGCTGAAGTATTGTCAAAACTTGATTTGAGCAGTACATCATCAAAGTTGCTGGCTATTGTAGCCAATTTAAGGGGGGTAGAAGCCGCAGTTCAGCATCCGGAGATCGATCAGCTCGGTTTTCCTTTTTCTATCTCTGAGACTTTTCAAATGCGCAATACGAATGCTACGATTGCTGCGTCCCTGGATACGGTAAAACAAATGCTGGAGCTTTGCAGTAAACACGATAAAACGGCGGTAGTATATTTATCAATGGGCTTTGGAAATCCTTATGGCGATCCATGGAATGAAGATATCGTGATGCATTGGGCATCTACACTAGCTAATATGGGTGTCAAAATACTTTCTTTATCAGATACCATTGGGGTGTCCTCTCCGGAAAGAATCAAAAAGATTTTGCCAGGAATAATTCAAGGCTTTAATCAGGTAGAGGTTGGTGTTCATTTACACAGTACTCCGGAGACGCGTATTGAAAAAATACAGGCTGCTTATGATAATGGGTGCTTTAGGTTTGATAGTGCCTTAAAAGGCTTTGGAGGTTGTCCTATGGCAGCCGACGACCTTACTGGAAATTTAGCTACAGAAGACCTGATCTGGTTTTTGGAAAGTAAAGGAAAAACTTTAGGACTGAATATGGAGAAATGGAAAGCTGCATTACAGCTCTCCAGTCAAATATTTTTCAGTTAATCACTACCCTTTCTAAGCAAGTTTTTCTTTTCGGCTGTTGTTTTTTAGCGTAATGCCATACTTTACTAAGCTTTCTTTACCATTTTAAAGTGCTGAAATCCTGCTTCTTCAAATTGCGGGCCTTCGGCTACAAAACCGAATTTAGCATACAAAGGCATCGCAGGAAGCTGTGCGTTTAGGTAAATGTAATGCGCATCTGCAGGTAAATCTGCTAAAGCTGCCGCTACCAGCGCCTGGCCTATTCGCTTACCCCTATATTCTTTCAATACAGCAAACCTTTCCAGCTTATAGCCCTGATCGGTTTTTCTCCATCTACAGGCGCCACATGGCTGATTGTCCATCGTGGCAAGAAAGTGGGTCGATTCTTCTTCATTTTCCCATTCCAGTTCTGGTGGACAACCCTGCTCCTCCACAAAAACAACGCTCCTGATCGCAAATACATGATCTAATGTCTCTTTTCCGATTGCTTTATTTACAAATAGTGTTTCCATTGCTTGCTGATATTTCTACAAATATGGTAAAAAATAGGGCTTCGACCGAAAGTAATTTTGGGTCATTTGACCCTATTAATGCATAAAAATTTCGTTAAATTAGAACTGTATTTTTTTCTTTACAGAAGCCGCCGAAAACCTGGAACAGAGTAGGCATTCGATCCAAAGTTCTTACTGTTTTTTGATTTATAAAAACTGGTATGCATATAAGGGAACCGGCGATTATTTTGATTCGCACAATTACCGGAGAATAGCGAAAAAAAGCACTCCTTCTTATGTCAATGGCTATAAAATTTGTGCAGTACTGCTGAAAGATAAAGCTTTAACCCCAAGCACAGGATTTAGTAATGAACTGATGCAATATATGATCGATACTATTGCCGCGCAATTGCCTCGGCCTTTTGAAAAACCAAAAGTTTTAATGTTAAAGTGATGAACAGATACGGAGAAAAAGTCTTCAGTGCGAAAGGCAATTTTCAAAACTGGGATGGCTGGTATAAAGGAAAAAGTTTACCAGTAGGGACCTACCTTTATTGGATCGACCTCCATGAGGCTCGCCAAAAAACTGTAGTTGGTCCAGTAACCATTTTGAAGTAAATAACAAGGCCTGTCCCATGTCATGGAGCAGGCCTTGCTGTTATTTTAACATTTCTAAGACTCCTGATGTTGATCTGGAAACGAAAAACTATAGTTTATCACTAGCATCTCTACAGTTCAGGTCTTCGAAAGCCTGAGTTAAACGTTTAACAAAAGCTTCTTCACCTTTACGTAACCAAACGCGAGGATCATAATATTTCTTATTTGGTTTATCATCACCATCTGGGTTACCGATTTGCGCTTGAAGATAAGCTTCATTTGCTTTATAGTAATCCAAAACACCTTCCCATAATGCCCATTGCATGTCAGTATCGATGTTCATTTTGATTGCTCCGTAAGAAATCGCTTCTCTGATTTCTTCCTGAGTAGAACCTGAACCACCGTGGAATACAAAGTTGATCGGTTTTTCAGCAGTGATCGCGTATTTTTCTCTAATGAAATCCTGAGAGTTCTTAAGAATTACCGGCTGTAATTTCACATTACCTGGTTTGTATACACCGTGAACATTACCGAAAGCTGCTGCTACCGTAAATTTATCACTTACTTTACTCAATTCTTCATAAGCATAAGCTACTTCTGAAGGTTGAGTGTATAATTTAGAGCTATCTACATCACTGTTGTCTACTCCATCTTCTTCTCCACCAGTTACACCTAGTTCGATTTCGATAGTCATACCAATTTTCGCCATGCGAGCAAGGTATTTAGCAGAAATCTCGATGTTTTCTTCGATAGATTCTTCTGATAAATCTAACATGTGTGAAGAAAACAATGGTTTACCATGCGCTGCGAAGAATTTTTCGCCATGGTCTAATAAACCGTCGATCCATGGTAATAGTTTCTTTGCTGCGTGGTCAGTATGCAAAACTACTGCAACACCGTAATGCTCAGCTAATAAATGAACATGTTTAGCTGCAGATACTGCGCCTAATACACATGCATTCAAATTGTCATTATTCAATGTTTTTCCAGCATAAAATTGGGCTCCGCCATTGGAAAGCTGAATAATAACAGGTGAATTAACTGCCTTCGCTGTTTCCATTACCGCATTAATTGTGTTGGTACCGGTAACATTAACTGCAGGTAATGCAAACTGATGTTTTTTAGCCTGTTCAAACAATTCCTGAACGGCATCTCCGTAAATTACGCCTTTATAGCCTTTTAAACTCATTTTTTATAATTTTATATATGCCGAAGTTAGGAAAAATATCCCTCTGGCCAAATCTAAGGCCGATTATTTTTAACTAAAAACTACCTTAAACTCTTCTAATTTTTTTTTGTTTCTTTGTACTCGCATTTTTCAACAAATAACATGGCTTGGTTTAAGAGAGAAAAAAAAGGTATCAGTACAAGGACAGAAGAAAAAAAAGAAGCGCCAGACGGTTTATGGAACAAGTGTCCTAATTGTAAGAAAGCACTCCACAGTGCCGATCTGGTTGAAAATAAATACGTTTGCCAATATTGCGACTACCATTTACGGGTAGGATCAAAGGAATATTTTCAGGTATTGTTTGACAATAATGAGTTCACAGAGTTATTTGCAAATCTAACTTCAGGTGACCCATTGAACTTCACAGACAGTAAACCTTATGTAGACCGTTTGGTAGAAAGTCAGGCTAAAACTGGCTTAAAAGACGCAATCAGAGCAGGTGTAGGTAAGATTGAAGGACAGGATTTAGTAATTGCCTGTATGGATTTCAACTTTATCGGTGGTTCTATGGGATCAGTAGTAGGTGAAAAAATCGCCCGATCTATTGACTATAGTATCAAGCATAAAATTCCATTTCTGATGATTTCTAAATCTGGTGGTGCCAGAATGATGGAAGCCGCATTTTCGTTAATGCAAATGGCAAAAACATCGGCTAAATTAGCCTTGTTGAGCCAGGCAAAAATTCCGTACATTTCGTTACTGACAGATCCTACTACAGGTGGTGTAACTGCATCTTACGCAATGCTGGGCGATATTAACATCGCAGAACCAGGCGCTTTGATCGGTTTTGCTGGTCCAAGGGTAATTAAAGAAACAATTAAAAAAGACCTTCCTAAAGGATTTCAAACTGCGGAATTTGTACAGGAACATGGTTTCCTTGACTTTATTGTAGACCGCAGGGCGATGAAAGCTAAAATTGCAGCTTTCCTTAAAATGGTCGCAAACTAAGATCAGCATTCAATATTCAGTTCAATTGAACTGAATATTTTAAACATAAAAAAAGTGGGAGTTGTAAAAACTCCCACTTTTTTTATGTGATTTACTTTTTGTTTTACATTTCCATTGAAGAAATCTACCCTATTGTAGACTTCTTCAATTCTTTGCCTCTAAGCCTATTTATTAGGGTCAGTAGAGAAAGAGTAAGGGAAATCTGTTTCTTTCGTTCCACGCTGCTTATTTGGCGTTGCTGACATATTAAAATCAAGCGTTGCACCTTTAACCAGTTCAGAATGGCTCAACCAGTTTTTTGGATAAGCAGCACCGTTGTATTTCAATCCTTGAACGTATCTATTGGCATCGCTGTTATTAGCCGCATTGATGACTACTTTTTTACCATTTTCCAGGCTTAAAGTCACTTTTTTAAATAATGGTGCACCCAATACATACTGATCTGTAGCAGGGGTTACCGGATAGAAGCCCAATGCCGAGAATACATACCAGGCAGAAGTCTGGCCATTATCTTCATCACCGCAATAACCGTCAGGAGTTGCTTTATACATGCGGTTCATGGTTTCACGTACCCAATATTGAGTTTTCCATGGCGCACCAGCATAATTGTACAGGTAGATCATGTGTTGAATCGGTTGGTTACCATGCGCATACTGACCCATATTGGCAATCTGCATCTCACGAATTTCATGGATTACACCACCATAATAGCTGTCGTCAAAGATTGGAGGCAAAGTAAATACAGAGTCCAGTTTCTGAACAAATTTCTCTTTACCACCCATTAATTTAGAAAGTCCATCAATATCCTGGAATACTGACCAGGAATAATGCCAGCTGTTACCTTCTGTAAAAGCATCACCCCATTTGAAAGGATTAAACGGAGATTGGAAATTACCATCTTTATTTTTACCTCTCATCAATCCACTAGCTGGATCAAAAAGGTTTTTATAGTTCATACTACGTTTTGCATAAAGATCAGTCTCTGCTTTCGGCTTACCTAAAGCTTTACCCAATTTGTAAATCGTGAAATCGTCATACGCATATTCTAAAGTACGCGCCGCATTTTCATTGATTTTCACATCATAAGGTACATAACCTAATTCGTTATAATACTTCACTCCTGCTCTCCCTACTGCATCTAATGGCCCTTCATTGTTTGCACCATGGATCAAGGCATCGTATAGCGTATTGATATCATAACCACGAAGTCCTTTAATGTAAGCATCAGCCACTACCGAAGCAGAGTTGTTTCCTACCATTACGTTCGCATAACCTGGGCTAGACCATTCTGGTAACCATCCGCCTTCTTTATAGTCGTTGATCAAACCTTCCTGCATTTCTTTATTTATAGATGGATAAACCAGGTTCAAGAAAGGATACAATGCCCTGAAAGTATCCCAGAATCCTGTTCCAGCGAACATATAACCTGGCAGAATTTTGCCATTATATGGGCTCCAGTGCACAATTTTATTGCTGGCATCCAATTCATATAATTTGTTTGGGAAGAATAAAGTACGGTAAAAGCTAGAGTAAAAAGTACGGGTCTGGTCTACAGTACCGCCTTCAACAGCCACTCTGCTTAGCGTTTTATTCCAAATATCTTTAGCTTTTGCTTTGGTAGCATCGAAAGTATCATTGGCCAGTTCTCTCTTTAAATTGAGTTCTGCCTGATCAAAGCTGATGAAAGAAGAAGCAACTTTCATTACTACTTGTTCCCCTTTTTTAGTTTTAAAACCTACGATTGCACCGGAATGATCTGCTTTAATCTCCAGTTCATCTTTCAACAGCTCTTTACCTTTCCAGGCATTCGCAGACACGAAATCTTTATCGAAATAGGCTACAAAATAGTTTTTAAAGTTTTCAGGTGTCATCTTATGACTGTGTCTGGTAGTATAACCAATCACTTTTCTTTCTTTAGGAAAAATCTTAATGTAAGATCCTTTGTCGAAAGCATCAATCACTACAAAAGAGCTATCCGATTTTGGAAAAGTAAACCTGAACTGTGCCGCACGTTCTGTAGGTGTGATCTCTGTAGTCACATCAGCGTCTGCCAGGTAAACGCTATAGTAATAAGGTTTAGCTACTTCCGCTTTATGCGAATACCAGCTGGCGCGATCATCCTGATCAATGCGTTTTTTACCGGTTACTGGCATGATCGAAAACTGACCATAATCGTTCATCCATGGTGATGGCTGATGGGTTTGTTTGAAGCCACGAATTTTATCGGCGTCGTAAGTATAGGCCCATCCATCTCCCATTTTACCGGTTTGTGGTGTCCAGAAGTTCATACCCCATGGCAGGGCAATTGTTGGATAAGTATTTCCGTTAGACATTGAGGGCTTGCTTGCCGTCCCCATCAAAGGGTTGATCCATTCAACCGGATCGCTCAATTTACCAACGGTTTGCGCAAAAGCTGCGGAAGAACCGGCAATCAATAATGCGGTTAAGTAACGCTTCATCATCATGATATTGGATAAGTAGTTTATGTTATTTGGTTTAAAATCTAGCCTCAAACGCTCCATTTGAACATTTCTGTAAACAAACGATTGTTTTATGTGTTAAAAACGTTTTAGCACAGTCCTAAAGTAGGAGATTTTTTTAAATAAAAAAAGGCACAATATTTAAATATGGTGCCTTCCTAAGCAATGTAGCTGTAATTGTTACTTTAGAACAGACGCTTAAGTTTACCTTCCTGGGAAGGTTCCGGGCTCGTGACTGGATCCCATAGGCCTATTTGTTCTGCGGTGGTGCTTGAAAAAATCTGTCCGACTAAAGTCTCCGGCAGAAGAGGTATCGCCAGTATCTGGCTTATTGTTTCCAAAATCTTCTGTCTCTTTGTACACCGTTTTTCGATGACTGTGTTTTTCATTGTTGTTTTCCGGCCTTTTCATAACATTATGATTTTATTGATGATACCGCACCCAGTATAGAAACAACGTATATTCACTTATGTTTAATATAATATAATTAAAAAATCACAAAAAAATTGGATAGATTCTGCTTACGAATGAGCAGGTAAAGACTTTGGCGTATATATCTTTTCCTTGATCAGCGCGGCTAATACAGTCAGCTCAGTTTCTTGAAATGTCGAAGTGGCCATCAATAACATTGGATACGATACCAGGGGATCGGTATAAGAAGGTTGTCGGTAGCTAAAATCTAATACCTGGAAACCAAGACGTTCATAAAACCCGATTCTACGAATGGAATATTCATCTTCAGGAGGTTCTACTTCTAGCAGAATCCTGCCTGGAAGCAATGATTTATAATAATTGAGCACGGAAGCGCCATAATTCTTGCCCCTTAACTCCGCATCAATTGCAAAATGTTCTACAAAATAACTACCGGAGATCTCCCACCAGATGATAAAACCAATATGTCCATCGTCAGTATGAATCAGATCCAAGTGCATTTCCTGATCCGTAGAAATTCGTTTGAGTAAGGAATCCCAATCCCTCCGCTCATGCGGAGGGAAGGCATCCTCATATAGTTTTTTTATAAAGGTCAGCGAGGGATCGCTGGCCGTAGTAATTCGGTGAAACTGCATGGAAAACTCTTTATGCAGTAACGTTCTGACTTACGATTTGTTTGACTTTATCTACTACAATATCCAGTTCTTCTTTCGTGTTGTATTTACTGAAAGAGAACCTTACAGATGGTCTGTTTGGATCTGCATGAATACCTGTTAACACATGAGATCCGATGTTAGATCCTGAAGAACAAGCACTGCCGCCAGAAGCAGAAATGCCGTTGATATCTAGGTTAAACAACAACATGTCAGACATATCCATTGCCGGGAAAGAAACATTCAATACCGTGTACAAGCTCTTATCCGCATCTGTCTCGCCATTAAAACTAATATCAGCGATTTCAGTACTCAATCTATTTTTCAAGTAATCTTTTAGACCCTGAATATGGTTCTGGTGACTTTCCATTTCTGCATACGCCATTTCAAGGGCTTTTGAAAGCCCGATAATTCCGTATACATTTTCTGTACCACCACGCATATTGCGTTCTTGTGCACCACCATAAATCATCGGAGCTATTTTCACATTGTGGTTTACAAATAGGAAACCAACGCCTTTGGGACCATGTAATTTATGCGCTGAGCATACAATAAAGTGCGCTTTTAGCTTTCTCACATCATGCTGGTAATGACCCATCGTCTGAACGGTATCACAATGATAAATGGCATCATACTGCTCGCAGATCTCTCCTACGCGCTCAATATCGGTTAGGGTACCCAATTCGTTATTGGCATGCATTAAAGAAACAAATGAACGGCCGTTTTCTTTTAGCAATTGCTCCAAATGGTCGTAATCAACATTTCCCTTTGCATCGATATTCACAAAACTCAGCTTGTCAATCACACCTTGTTTCAGCAGCATATCTAAAGTATGTTCTACTGCATGGTGTTCAATCTTCGAAGTAATGGCATGCCTGATGTTAAAAGCAGCAATTCCGCAGCGAATAGCGGTATTGTCAGCTTCTGTACCTCCAGAGGTAAAAAAAACCTCAGCAGGAGTCGCATTTAAGAGACCGGCAACTGTTTTTCTTGCTTTTTCTACCAACGTTCTTACCTCTCTACCCTGAGCATGAATTGCAGATGGATTCCCGTAATAATTAGTCATTACATTCACCATCTCCGAAATTACCTCTGGATCCAGAGGCGTTGTTGCCGCATTGTCTAAATAGATCCTGTTTACCTTCATTAGTTCAATTTTAAAATTTCTTTGATGTCTGATATGATCTTTGAAGCCAGGTTTTCAGCGACTGTCTCGCTGCCTGCTTCGCTATAGATACGAATGATTGGTTCTGTATTAGACCTACGTAAATGCACCCATTCTTTATCAAATTCTATTTTCAAGCCATCAATAGTGCTGGTAGGCTGATTTTTATATTTCTCCTGAACTTTAACCAATAGGGCATCGATATCCATTTCAGGGGTTAATGTAATTTTATTTTTAGAGATATAATAAGCTGGATAGCTGCTTCTCAAAAGAGAAATCGACTTACCAAACTTCGCCAAATGCGTTAAGAATAAACCGATGCCTACTAAAGCATCACGGCCATAATGAGATTCCGGATAAATGATACCACCGTTACCTTCACCACCGATGATCGCTTTATTTGCTTTCATTTGATTTACTACATTCACCTCTCCTACTGCTGAAGCATGGTATTCCATTCCTGCTTTTTCCGTTACATCTCTCAATGCTCTGGTGGAAGAAAGATTAGAAACCGTATTTCCAGGTGTGTTTTTAAGCACATAATCCGCCACTGCAACTAAGGTATATTCTTCACCAAACATGGCACCATCTTCACATACAAAACATAAACGGTCTACATCTGGATCTACTACTATACCTAAATCAGCATTTTTAGCTTTCACTACTTTAGCGATTTCCGTCAAGTTTTCTGGCAATGGCTCCGGGTTGTGTGGGAAATGACCATCAGGTGTACAGTACAATTCATAAACCGTTTCTACTCCTAAAGCTTTCAATAATGCAGGAACAAAAATTCCTCCTGTAGAGTTCACACAGTCGATCGCAATCTTGAAGTTTGCTGCTTTAATAGCAGCAACATCCACTAAAGGTAAGGCCAAAACAGCATCTATATGCTTTTGCAGATAGCTGTCATCCTTAGTCACCGTACCCAGATCATCTACCTCAGCGAAGCTAAATTCTGCTTTCTCAGCGATCTCTAAAAGCTCTTTTCCATCAGCATCGCTGATAAATTCACCTTTATCATTCAATAATTTCAAAGCATTCCATTGTTTTGGATTGTGACTTGCCGTTAAGATGATCCCACCACCAGCCTTTTCAAGTGGCACTGCGATTTCTACTGTTGGAGTAGTTGACAAACCCAGGTCAATCACTTCAATGCCTAAGCCCTGAAGGGTACCGATGACCAGGTTGTTCACCATTTCACCAGAAATTCTGGCATCACGTCCAACAACAATTTTCTTAATGTTCGTTTTATTGATAATCCATGAGCCGTAAGCTGCTGTAAATTTAACGATATCAATAGGAGTCAAGCCATTACCGGCGATTCCTCCGATGGTTCCTCTTATTCCGGAGATAGATTTTATTAGTGTCAAGTTATTCGGTTTTTTTTCAAAAATAGGAAAAAAACAACATAAAGCCTGATTTATAGCAGTTCAAATCGTAAAATTAACATCATTAAAATCATGTAGGAAGCTTAAATAATCCTCATTGTTGCATTTGAAAATACTATATTTGTGTTTTTCTTAAACATCAACAAAAACGGGCTTTATGCAGCGCAAGTGGTTTCAATATTGGTTCAACTCTCCCTATTATCATATTTTATATAGTCAACGCAATGATGCTGAAGCAGAATTCTTAATTGATAACCTGTCGGCACACCTGAAACCTGCTGCTGATTCCAGGATTCTGGATATTGCCTGCGGACGCGGCAGACATTCCATTTACCTGAACAAAAAAGGTTATGATGTAACCGGAGTTGATCTTTCTGAACAAAGCATCAAATATGCGCAGCAATTTGAGCAGAAAAACCTGCATTTTTTCGTGCACGATATGCGTAAGCTGTCATTCATCAATTATTTTGACCTTGCCTTGAACCTGTTCACCAGTTTCGGTTATTTTGAAACAGAAAAAGAACATGTAAGCGCATTAACCTCATTCAGGAAAAGCCTAAAGCCTGATGGGACCTTGGTGATCGATTATTTCAATACTCAAAAGATCATCAAAAACCTGACTCAGCAGGAAACAAAAACAATGGAAGGCATAGAGTTTCACCTTCATAAATTTGTTGCTGATGGCAAGATCATCAAACATATCAATTTCGAACACCGCAATAAATCTTTCGCTTTTGAAGAACGTGTACAAGCTTTTCAAAAAGAAGACTTTGAAAGAATGTTATTAAATAGCGGCTTACAAGTCACGGAAACCTTTGGTAACTATGCTTTAGAGCCCTTTGACGAGGCTAAATCTGACCGTTTGATTTTAATCTGCAAAAAAATATGCTAGAAGCCCTGCATCAATTTGACGTAGAACTGTTCCTTAAAGTAAACCGCGATATGGGCAACCCAGTTTTTGACTGGCTACTTCCTTTAATGCGCAATCGTTATTTCTGGGTTCCATTATATCTATTTATCATCATTTTTTGTGTAAAAGAGTACAAGAAAAGAGGTTGGTATATCATAGGGATGCTGGCATTCACAGTGGCGATGGGTGATTTAATCGCTTCAAGAGTGATCAAGCCATTAGCCGGACGCATCAGGCCTTGTAACGACATCGATTTGGTTGGAGAACTCGTTCGACGTGTGCCATGCGGCAGTGGATACAGTTTTCCTTCTGCTCACGCCACCAATCATTTTGCCATGGCCGTTTTCCTGATTTTCGTATTTTACGATAAATGGAAGCCTATTTTACCGATCGGACTGGCCTGGGCCTTTATCATTTCATTCTCACAAATTTATGTTGGGGTTCACTACCCAATTGACACCATGGTTGGCGCCCTTCTCGGCAGCCTGATTGGTTTCAGTACTTCAATCATCTACAAAAAAATACAACCACAAGTATAATGGAAATCTGGAAGTTGCTCATCTTATTCTTTAGCGCCTTTTTAGGAGGCTCTGCCATTTTTATGGTGAAGAGCGATAAATCGCAGCTGCTGAAGTTAATTCTTTCCTTTAGTGGGGCTTATTTATTCGCCATTACGGTATTACACCTGATTCCAGAAGCATACAGCGGACCAGATCATGCGCAGATTGGGATCTTCATTCTAATTGGTTTCCTTTTTCAAATCCTGTTGGAACAGTTTTCCGAAGGGGTAGAACATGGCCATATCCATAAACACGGAGATTCAAAAGCATTTCCTTATGGGATCATGATCAGTCTTTGTTTACATGCCTTTCTGGAAGGGATGCCATTGGCCAAGGATCAGCACAATGCCTTAATTTTTGGCATCTCCTTACACCATATTCCCGCTGCTTTTGCATTGGCCAGTATTTTGATGCAAAGCCATTTCAAAAGAAACAGCGTGCTTTTTTACATCAGCATTTTTGCAATCATGGCACCACTAGGATTTTATGTAAGTTATGGCTTAAGCAACGGCACTATTGGTGGTGTTGAAGACTACTTCAACAAGATCATGGGTATTGTAATTGGTATCTTTTTACACATTTCTACGACCATCTTATTTGAGTCAAGTGTAGACCACAAAGTGAGTAAAAGAAAAATGATTGCGGTATTGTGTGGTGTGGGCATTGCCCTGATTGGTTATTTCATGACCGGCCAAACGCACCAGCATTAACCTCCTTCAAGCTAACTATCTTGATGTTTTGCATATTTCGAGGAACTACCTGTCAATAACGTATTCAATAAGTTAGCTGGAAAAATTTTTCACAAAAAAACGCTAAGCTGTTAACAGCTCAGCGTTTTTTTGCACAGGAATACCTAGGGTTAACCCCTCATTTTATCCAGTAAGTCGTTCAGTAGCTGTGCTTCCTCAGCCGACAAGTTCTTTGCTGCCAGCGCGGAAAGGTCTACCCCATCGTCCATTTTACGGAGTAAAGTCAATCCTTTTTCCGTGATTAAAATATCAACCGCCCGTTTATCATGGACATTCACACCTTTGGCCACCAATTTCTTATGTACCAGACGTTCAGTGATGCGGGAAGCATCACACATCTTATCCAGCATTCTTGATTTCAACAAATTGATCGTGGAAGGCGCAGGATATTGTCCTCTCAAAATCCTCAAAATATTGAACTGCTGAGGAGTAATCTCATAAGGAGCAATGACCTGTTTAAAATAATCATTGCACCAACTGTTGGTAAACACCAAATTCGCAATTGCTTGCTGGTATATATCTTTAAATTTTGTAGCCTTTATTTCTTTCTCCAACTGCATCTCAGTCATTCTGTTTATTCTCATTCCCTTTTCCTGGACTGGTCTTTTTCTTACCAAATCCCCATGGGCAGTGTTTACATTTATTCTTACAGCAATAGCCCCTTTTTAGATGATAAGCTTCAGTAAAAACCATTAGCCCATCTTCATTCAAATAATAGTCTATCCCTTCTATCATATTATGTAAGCAATTTAACGACCAAACTATTTGCAAAATGTTCCTTCAGCTGCTTTCCATCGCCATGATTGGTCCAAACCTCTGTAGGTTTTACCTGATCTATGGTGTAAATGATGTCGTTCCAGTCTGCATGATCAGACACATACAGTTGAATTTCACTATTGTTTTGCAAGTGCTTCCAACCCGTAGCGAATACTCTAATTACATTTATAGCTCTAAAATAGCTCCTAAACACCATTGGAGGAACCATATACACCATATTGGTTGGTGTATTCTTCATCACCTTACGATCGTACATTTCATATTTTCCCATATTTATTCCATTCTGCTCATAAATTTTCACAAAAGGCATCATACTGTGGTGTACCAGTATCCTTTTTTCCGGACAATGGTCATTCATCAGACTAATCAATCGCTGGCATTTACCTAAGGCATAAGCGCCTAGCATAATGTTACTCTGCGTTCCATTCAGTTTCAAAATTTCCTCTTCAGCTGCTGGGTGACGGGTATTTGGATCAGCAAAAGTCGTCTCTGTGATGAGCACGTCTGCGGGTACAAACTCAATGGGCTCACAAGTCTTGTCCGGCTGCAATTTATAATCACCGGTATATAAGTATTTAATGCCTTGATACTCCATTAAAATCATTGCCGAGCCCAGAATATGTCCGGCAGGAATAAAGCTGATTTTCACGCCATTCAGCGTAAAATCTTCATGATAACCTTTTAAATGAAACTCACCTCCGGCAAATTTCTTATAACGGTGTTTCATAAACAATGAGGTCGTTTCCGTACAATAAACATGGAGGTTACCTCCGATGGCGTGGTCTCCATGGGCATGGGAGATCACCGCGTCTTTCACTATTTCCTTTGGATCCAGATAAAAATCACCATATCTACAAAATAAACCAGTTTTTGTAGCAACTATAAAATCATCTAATATCATTAAGGGTTTGTATTTAAGAATTGATGATGTAAAGCCATCACTTGTGTAATTAAAGAATCTGTTTCATTATTGTGGACCAGCATATCCGCCATTGTAGCTTTCTCTTCGTCAGAGAGCTGTTTATCCATACGTGCCCTCACTTGTTCCTCAGTTACTCCATCGCGCTGCATGACGCGCTGTAATCTGGTTGCTAAGGGTGCAACCACCAGCACATTAAGGTCGCAAAGCTGATACGAGCCGCTTTCAAAAAGCAAGGCCGCTTCTTTGAGGATATAGGGTACATTCGATGAAATCTGAGTAGCCCAGGTTTCAAAAGCCCGAAATACGGCCGGATGCACCAATTGGTTGAGCTTTTCCAATTCTGCTGCCTGATTAAAGACAATCCCGGCGATGTGTTTATTGTTCAATACCCCCTCAGGTGTATAACTTTCTACTCCAAAAGTATCTTTTACCCCTTGAATCAGGATGGGGTCAGTAACCATAATTTGTTTGGCTACGGTATCCGCATAAAATACCGGAATGCCCAAGGTTTCAAACACCCGGCATACCGTAGTTTTTCCACTTCCAATCCCACCTGTTATCCCTATTTTTAACATTATCTTTCTATAATAAAATCAACTTTAGCAGGTTTAATCTGCACTAGTTTACAATAATCAGGGAAGCGATTCAACCTAACGGTTAACTCATTGTGCTGAAAAACCTTCCATTCATTCATATCTACTACCGCCTCTATGAACTCTTCATTGATCTGACTGTACTTAGACAGTGCGACCATTAAAGTCACCTTCACCTTTTTAGGATAGAGTTTTACATTGTAATACTCTTTGTTGTTGATCACCTTTAAAGGCACTTCTATCACTTTTTCTGTAAACTCATCCACCGGTAATTTCACGTCTACACTGGTTGGAAAGATGTTTACATTTTTCATCTTATTCTGCACCATTGCTACCCTGGCGACCGTAGAACTCTGGATATCCTCCAACTTCAAAGTATCGGTATTCCATTCCTTAATCTTAACAATATCTTCTTCCGGACCGGAGATGGTCACATAATCCGGATTTACTTTTATGGCATTCGATAAGCCATACTGTGGTACAAATTGAAGGTTGGAAACCAGTTTCACAGGAACTCTTTTTACCCTCCTTTCAGAGAAGTCAAAATACAGCGTATCTGGTTTTACAGAAATGATCTTTTGAGAAGATTCCAGCTGACGGTTCACATTGAACAGCTGCTCAGAAAACAGCACATAATTCCTATTGTTTAATTGTTCCAGGTTAATGGAAATCGACTGTGGTTTGATCCTCAATCGGGCAAACAACAGCTGCCATCCCGTTCCTTCCACCTGTAAATCAACCGTATCTGATTGCAGCGGATGAAAGGCCTTCTTTTGAGGAAAGTTCTTATAGTCGAGTACCGTTTTGGCCGTATAAACATATTTATTGTTCAATGCCATGAACAACCATGCCGCAACAGCCAGGAACAGACAGGTGACCAGCGCCAGAAAACGCTTTTGCTCTACTTTTGTGAGTTTGATGATGGGCATATAGACAAAGTAATCAAATATACTGAAATGCAAAAGCCGCACCAAACAAGGATGCGGCTTTTACCAGTATAGCTGTAAAACCTATGCTTTTGGAGCTTCAGTTTTTGCAAGGTCAACTTTAGGAGCTGCAGCTTTCGTTGCATCTAAAGAGACCGAAGTTTTATCAAAACGGATTTTAGTACCACTTTCTACTTCAATAACGAAAGTAGTGTCGTTCATATCTACAATTTTACCGTGAATACCGGCAGTAGTTACAATTTTATCGCCTTTTTTCAACTCTTCAACCAGTTTTTTATGGTCTTTAGCTTTTTTAACCTGAGGTCTGATCATAAAAAAATAGAATACCACCATGATTAAAACCATTGGTACCAGAGTACCTAGCATGTTGCTACCACCTGTTGCTTGTAAGATTACTGTTGACATCATAATTATATATAAGATTTTTTATTAATACTTATTTAGTTTCTTTAATTTCTCCTGTTAAATGAAGTTCTGCAACGGCTGGATTTGCATTTGAAGTCACTGTAATGACTTTATCCTGCATTCCAAATTTACCCGCACTGTCGAACACTACTTTAATACTGCCTGTTGCACCAGGAAGAATTGGCTCTTTAGGTGGCTCAGGAATAGTACAACCACAAGTTGCGGTTGCATTACTAATGATTAAAGGGCTTTTACCCGTGTTTTTAAACTTATATTCGTAATGAACTTTTTCTCCCGGAGCTATCTTACCGAAATTATAGTTTTCATTTTCAAAAGTCATCACTGCGGCATCAGCTGCGGCTACCGGATCGGTACCTTCAGCAAGGGAAGTTGTCCCTGCTTCAGTGCTTGCACCAGCAGTTTTAGTTGTGTTTTGGCAGGAAGCAAATGTCATCGCTGCAATTGCAATTAACAAGATTCGTTTCATATTCTTTATTCTTCGATTAATCCGCGGCCCAATTTATGGATGCTATCCGTTCTTTTCAGGTCGCCTAAAATTTTGTCCAAGATACCGTTAATAAACGAATTACTTTTCGGAGTACTGTAATCTTTTGATAGATCAAGATATTCGTTAATCGTTACTTTAACAGGAATAGACGGGAAATTCAACAATTCACAGATTGCCATTTTCATCAGAATGGTATCCATTAATGCAATCCTTTCCGACTCCCAGTTTTTGGTGCGTTCGGCAATAAGTTCCTGGTATTCTTTGTTATTTTTAAGGGTATAAATGAAAAGATCTTCTACGAATTTCTTATCTTCTTCCCAGTCCTGACTGATTGGCGTCAGTTTGTTTTTGCGTGGATCTTCTGAAGTGAAGTTTTTTAAAGTTTTCGCAACCATTCCCTGCATCACTTCTTTATCTACAGACCAGTTGATGAATTTATCCTCAAAAGCCTGAATGATATTATGGCTTTTTAAAATGATCTTTCTAAAGATAAATTTGATGATTACTTTGGATTCTTCTAAGCTATTGTCCTCATCTGCAAGATAAGCGATATACTCAGGAGTAACTTTCAAGGCATTGAAGATACCTTTTACAAATTCAGGATCAGACATCCAGTTGATCTGATATTTGTTGACGTTGTCCTTAAAGTCCGGGTTTTCTTTTAGTGTAACCGCAAACTTATTGTGGAGCAGTTTCATGTTAGGGTTCAGATCCTCTGGTGTAGGCAAATGTTTATTTGACCTTTCAATAGCGTCGATGCTAGTGTATTCTGTAACTTCAACAAGTAGTGATAGCATCCAGATGTACATCTCGTACACGCTGTCAATACTTTCCAATAAAGCTTTCTTTGAGGAAGCTAAATCTCTCTTGTCTGTCATCTGCCATGCAAAAATGTTTTGCAAAGCTTTAATTCTTAAGTGCCTTCTGTTTAACATGAATGTGTAAGAACGAGTGGTAAATTACCGGTGATTTAATTTGTGATTTGTGTATTAAAATGATGATTTTATTTTCTTGATATCGATGATTCTTTGTTCAGCAATGTGATTGGCAGCCAGGATAGTTGAAATCTTATCCTTCTTAGACATCCTGATCACATCGCGGGTGGCATTGTAGATATTCTCCGTCAGCTGAATGGTTCGTTTCTTACCGTAACCTGTCAATTCAGAGTAACAGCTGATCAAACCGCCGGCATTGATCAGGTAATCTGGTGCAAATAAGATCCCTTTTTCTAATAATAGCTGCCCATGTACCAGTTCATCTGCCAACTGATTGTTTGCAGAACCCGCAATAATGGCGAACTTCATTTTAGGGATGGTTTTATCATTTACCGTAGCTCCTAAGGCACATGGCGCATAGATATCTGCGTCTATTCCAAATATCTTGTCGGCCGCAATAGGCTTGGCTTTATAAGTACGTGCAACATGCTGCAAACGTTCTTCGTTGATGTCACTGATGTAAACTTCTACATTTTCAGCTCTTAATAGAGCTACCAGGTGTTCCCCTACCTTACCAATTCCTTGCACTACTACTGAACGTCCTGCCAGCATATCTGTTCCAAACACCTCTTTTACGCAGGCTTTAATGCCTAAAAACACACCTTTTGCCGTGTGTGGTGCTGGATCACCTGCTCCACCCAAAGATTCTGGAACGCCGGTTACATGCTCGGTTTCCATACGGATATACTCCATATCTTTAGTGGTGGTTCCTAAATCTTCTGCTGTGATGAATTCTCCATTCATGTTTTTGATAAATCTGCCGTAGCTGCGCATCATGGCTTCTGATTTTCCTTTTCTGGAATCACCAATAATTACTGCTTTACCACCGCCAATATTTAATCCGGTGATCGCTGCTTTATAGGTCATACCTCTGGATAATCTGAGTACATCCTCCAATGCTTCCGCTTCTGAAACATAGCTCCACATCCTTGTTCCGCCTAAAGCAGGACCTAATGTAGTATCATGAACAGCGATAATGGCTTTGAGGCCGGTATCGGGATCATTGCAAAAAACGACCTTTTTATGCCCTGCGGCGCTTAACTGATCTAAAACTGAATTCACAAGAGAACTATTATCAGGCATATAATTTTGTTTATCAGATATGTCGCAAAACTAGCATAAAAAAACATTATTTACACAGTTTTAACCAAAGTCTTTAAAAAAATTACCTTCATTTGGCTAACTTTGCTTACTCATGAAACACCTCAGATTTTTAAACAAATACTTCTATAAATATAAATGGTGGATTATTCCGGGGGTGTTTTTCGTGGTCATCTCGAATATCTTCGCAGTGATCCCGGCACAAGTGATCGGCCATGCCTTCAATTTAATTACTGAAAACATACAGATCTATGGCTTATTTGAAGGTTTCGAACGCCGAAGCATCATCTATGATATCTTTAGTCAGAGTCTCTTTTACTTTGGACTTTTAGTACTTGTACTTTATCTGCTGAGAGGGATATTCCTCTTTTTCATGCGTCAAACCATTATTCTGATGTCCAGACATATTGAGTACGACATGAAGAACGAGATCTATGCCCATTACCAAGAATTGAGTCTGGGTTTTTACCGCCGCAACAATACCGGCGATTTGATGAACCGTGCGACTGAAGATGTAAACCGGGTTCGTATGTATGTAGGGCCTGCCATCATGTATGCCATCAATACAGGTGTATTGTTCATATTGATCATTTATGCCATGTTCTCGGTCAATGGTACGCTGGCAATTTTCTCGCTGCTTCCCCTTCCGGTACTGGTGGTGATCATTTATTTTGTCAATACCATTATCAATAAAAGAAGTGAGGAAATTCAGGAACAGCTTTCCCGACTGAGCAGTTTTGTGCAGGAAAGGTTTTCGGGGATCCGAGTGATCAAGTCTTATGTGCGTGAAGACCATACTAAAGCAGTCTTTGCAGCAGAAAGCCAGGGTTATAAAAATAATGCCATGGGATTAGTAAAGGTTCAGGCTTTATTTTATCCGACTATGCTCCTGCTTGTTGGCTTGAGTACCATCTTAACCGTTTATATCGGCGGTAAACAAGTCATCGAAGGTGCCATTACTCCAGGAAATATAGCGGAATTTATTGTGTATGTAAACCAGCTTACTTTTCCAGTATCTATGCTGGGCTGGGTCACCACACTGATTCAACGTGCCTCGGCTTCTCAAAAAAGGATCAATGAGTTTCTTCATTTGAAGCCAGAGATTGTTTCCGGCGATGCAGACATCTTGCCGGTGAACGGAAATATCCGTTTTGAAAATGTGAGCTTTACTTATCCGGATACCGGAATTCAAGCTTTAAAAAACATCAGCTTTGAGATTGAGCAGGGCCAGTTTGTAGCCATCATTGGCCGTACAGGCTCTGGGAAGTCCACCCTAGCGAACTTAATGATGCGCATGTACGATGTGGACGAAGGGAAATTGATGATGGATGGTGTGGCGATTGATACGCTTAACCTACAGCATTACAGAAGTCAGTTTGGCTTTGTTCCACAGGAAGTCTTTTTGTTTTCGGATACAATCAGAAACAACATCGCCTTTGGCCTGGACGTAGTCGATCAAGACGCAGTGATACAGGCATCTAAAAATGCTGCTGTATATCATAACATCATCAATTTTGAGCACAAATTTGAAACCATGCTTGGCGAACGGGGCATTACCCTTTCCGGCGGACAAAAACAGCGGGTATCTATCGCCCGTGCTTTAATTAAAGAGCCGAAAGTCTTAATTTTCGACGATTGTCTTTCCGCAGTCGACACCCGCACAGAAGAAGAAATCCTCAACAACCTGGGCAGGGTGATGAAAGGAAAGACCAGTATTCTGATTGCGCATCGGATATCCACTATAAAGAATGCCAATAAAATCCTGGTTTTAGACGATGGGAAGATTATTGAACAAGGTACACACGCCGAATTGTTGCAAATTAATGGCAATTACGCTGAAATGTATCAAAATCAATTGTTAGAAGAGGAAACAAACAGCAGCTCTGCCATATAAGCATCCCCTTAAAGGGGTAGTATGGGATTTTGCATCAGAAATAAGCAAAAGAAAGTCCTTTTGTGTAATTTTCTATTTTGAAGTTTAATAATTATTCCTTTATATTTACCCGAACCAAAAACCAAGATTATTACCAACCATGGGAGAATTTGACAACAAAGAGAGAGAAGAGGTTTTTTCGAAGAAAGTAAGGGCCGGTAAGAGAACGTACTTTTTTGACGTAAAAGCGACAAGATCAGGGGACTATTACCTAACTTTAACTGAGAGTAAGAAAAGACTAGAAGACGGCGTGTTTGTAAAGCATAAAATCTTCTTATATAAAGAGGATTTTGAGAAGTTTGCAGAAGGATTAAATGAAACTGTTGAGTATATCAAAAACCACCAGGATGTAGTTGAAAAACGTTACGAATACTCCGAGAACCACGAAGGTGTAGCCAATAAAAGTAACGACGATTTTCCTTACTAATATCATACAAAAGTAATTCAAAGTCCCTCATCAACCAGGGGCTTTTTTTTATGCCTAAAAATCCTGCTGATACGAAACCACCTTCTCCCCTCCTTCCTGTAATCGAGTTCCAGCTCTTTAAATAAAAAAGGCTCATTGAACTGGTGGAATGAAACAGTTCAATAAGCCTTTTTCAGCAGCTATTATAGCTGTTATTTTAAAAGTTCAGCCAGCTTATCATGAAGCGCTTTGCCTCTAAGGTCTTTCGCTACGATTATACCTTTAGCATCTACCAGAACAGAATGAGGGATCCCTCTAACTGCATATAATTTCACCATTGGGCTCTGCCAGTATTGAAGGTCAGAAATCTGGTACCAGGTTAATTTATCGTCGGCAATAGCTTTCTTCCATGCAGCAGCTGCAGTTGGCTTATCCAGTGAAACGCCAAGTACGTTTAACCCTTTATCATGAAATTTTTCATAAGCAGCTACCAGGTTTGGATTTTCCTGTCTGCATGGGCCGCACCAGGACGCCCAGAAATCAATCAGTGTATATTTACCTTTAGCCACGACCTCATTTAAAGAAAGTGTCGTTCCTTCTGCTGTCTGCGCACTGAAATCTGGTGCTTTAACCCCTATCCCTACTTTTATTAAGGCATCTAAACGTTCTTTTAACTTTAGGCCATAAGTGCTGTTTTTTACAGCTGCGGCTAATACATTATAAACTGGTAAGGTGGTTGATGGCTCAACATCTCCATTTAAGATCAGATAGGCCGTATAATAAGATTGCGGATTGTTCTTAATGAACTCAGCCGTTACTTTTCCCTGTTCAACTTCTATCTCATCAAACTTCTGACTTACAGCTGCCATTTTCTCCTCATTGCTGGCTTTTTTCGCATCGCCATATTCTTTGTTCAAAGCCCTCATCGTACTGGTTAGAGGAGCCACTGCTGACAAATATTTCAAATGATCTGCATGTGCTGGCGATCCAGTGATGATCAATTGAGAAAGATCATCCGCATTCCCTTTTAAGGTCATGATGGAATTGTCTAAAAATGCATTGTATCTGATGCGTTTGTCCGTTACCCGAATGCTGAAAAACTCAGCACTATTTTTTACACTTCCTTTCAACACAAACTTCCCTCCTTTTATGGTTTGCGAAAGGGTATCTGAAGTATTCTGATCTGTACTGCGGATGAATAAGATTTTTTCTCCGTCTTTTACGCCCGACAGTTCACCTTTTACAGTAAAACTTTTTGCCTGCTGTGCATTTGCACCTGCTACATTCAACAAGGTAACCAAGCCTAGCGACAAAGTTGAAATCTTTAATAAGTTATTCATTTTCTATGTTTACGTTTTAGGTGTGCTATTATTTTATTATAACAATTCGATCTTACCCAGCAGCTCCTGCGCAAGTTTCTGAATTTTCGAAGTTTCTGCATCGGCAAGGGCTCTTGATTTCCTTGCAGCGATCAATCCCTCCTCTTTCTTTTTAAGGGTTAAGCATACTTTAGCGAAAGTGCTGACAACAGCATACTCTTCCGGCTCTAAGGATGCCGCGCGTTTTGCCATCTTATAAGCTTGTTTCAGCACTTTAGGATTGGCTGCATCTTTTCCTTTTGAACGCTCCTTACCATAGGAAACATTTTTAGAATCTGCTCTTCTAGCTAAAAAGCTTAATCTTTCTGCATCATCTTTCAAATCACCTTTCAGCGCTGCTTCGGTTATTCTGATGTATTCTGAAGTCCTGCTGTTGTCCAGGTAGAAATCTGCTTCCAGCATAATTCCCTGCTTTCTGCGGTCAATTCTATCAGCGTTTTTAAAATAAGAAAGGTGGTCCATAAAAGCCTTTTCATTCTTACTGTACAGGTAACCATACATGGTACTGGTGATCAAACGGTCTTTCAGCTTTTCTCTTTCTTCTTCCGTGGCAAAAGCAGTGTAAGCCATTTGATTGGCCATGAAATGGCCACCTAAACGGTCGCTTTCTGTTCTCGCCAGGGCTTTAATTGCTTTCCAACCTAGAGCTGAATTTAACTCCTTTAAGGTGATGCGTTCCGAAATATCTTTTCCGATCAGTTCTGCTTTATTTCGGTCTGTTTTCTGTACTGCCAAAAAGTAATCCAGTAAAAAAGGGATGTCCCTTTGTCCAGATTCATACTTCTGACTTAGGAAAGAAAAGTTTCTTTTCGGATCTGCGGCCATCTTTCCCTCTTCCAGGAATTCGGCAACTGTCATTTTTGAAGCTGTTCTATGGATCACTTCCCCTTTATCATTTACAAAAAGAAAGGTCGGGAAGGACTGCACGTTATATTTTTTACGAAGCTCAATTCCTTCTCCTTTTTCCATATCAATCTTAGCATTGATGAAATGAGTATTAAAGAAGTTAGCTACTGAAGCATCATTAAATACGTTTTTGTCCATCCATTTGCAGGGTGCACACCAGGAAGTATAGCAATCGATAAAGATCAGCTTGCCTTCGTCAGCGGATTTAGCGGTAGTACCAGCCCAGGTTGTGGTTTGGTTAAATTTGATTTCTTCCTGTGCTTTGATGCCAGTAGCGATCAGCAGGAATATAAATAGATTGAGGTATTTCATATATTCTGTTTTATAAGGGGACTCAAAAGCCCAGATTTTGATCATTAAGCTGTTGCCGCTATTTAAACAGGCAGCAACAGCTTACGAAGGCAATACATTTTTTTTAACGATCCAACACTGGAATGGAAGGATTTAGCGCCAATACTTTAGGTGGGATTGGCAGCACATAACGTTTATCATTGGCCGGCAGGGTAAATGTTTGTGTTCCGAAAAAATGGCTGACAGATTTGGCGAAACGCGGATCCTTATTGAGACGTTTCAAATCTATCAAGCGTGTGATTCCCTGGAAAGGCATTTCTCTTCTTCTTTCCTCCAGCACAAGAACCAGGACTTCCTCTTTCGTAGCCGCTGTCAATGGTTTATTGCCAACGATACGTGCATCTCTCAGGGTGTTCAGGTGCTGCAAAGCGACCCCCATATCTCCAACTCTGGCTTCTGCTTCCGCAGCGATCAACATCAATTCTCCTGAACTGAAAGCCATGTTAAATTCAATGTAAGGCGCCCAGAGTGATCTTCCAGGAAACCTGGTGAGATTCCCTCCCAATTGTGCAGAATCGGTACAGAAGAAAAGATTTAAACGTTTGTCGATCCCCCCTGCAGGTAAGTCTTTAGCGTAAGTGTTTAATAAATCTTTGCTGGCGTATAATTCTCCAAACACCGCACCAGAACTTGAAGCTGTTTGGCGTGCCCAAACGGTTTCGATGCTCTTATCGACAGGAGGAAAAAACACATCCTTATTACTTGACAGAATTACTCTTCCATAGGTCAGCCCTAGTTTGGTGGTATAATCCTGGTATTTGATCAAATTACGATTCACCTTCAAAGCCTCATTGGCATTTTGCAGTGCTTCTGAGTATTTGCTCATCACCAGGTAAACCTTACTTAACAACGCATTCGCTGCTGCTTTTGTAGGACGAAATTTATGATCTGCAATCGTGCTCAGGTTAGGTTCTGCTGCTGCCAAATCATTCAAAATCTGTGCATAGACTTCAGCCACCGTATTTCTGGTATAACTTTTCGTTACATCTTCTACCAATACCAAAGGAACACCAAGATCGGTAGCGGCAGTTGCGGCATCGTATTGAACGGAATAACCATTGACTAAATTAAAATACTCAAAAGCTCTTCCAACAAGCGCTTCTGCTTTTAACTGTCTTTTTTGAGCAGGCACACCATCGGGAACATTTTCTATATTATTGATAACCGTATTGTAAGTAAAGATTTTCGAATAAGCGGCCTCATAAAAGCTATCGTCATTTCCCGATTCTAAAATAGCACCAGGGGCAAAACTATATAGGTTCCGTTTTAATAGGGTATACAAAGTATAATCTGTAGCACTATTGACATCTTTCTCTGTTCCAACCTGTGCATCATCTGTCAGGTAATTTGGATAACCCGAGGAACTTCTATTCAGGCTGCTATTATTTAATAACTTTTTATAATCTTCAAAAAACTCAGGAATGGTGTATCCTTTTGGCTTAATATCCAGATAATCTTTACATCCGGTAAAAATCCCTGCAGCAAGCAATAAAGCAATAAATATCTTTTTCATTTGTATATAGGTTATGGATTAAAAATTAACAGAAAGACCGAATGTATAGGTTGCTGGAATATAAGCACCTCTTGATGGAGGCGGTTTAATTGCAGGTTTTGCTACTTCACTGGTACTATTTACTGGGATCAAACTAGGACCGCTCCAAACTTCAGGATCCAGGTTTTGTTTATTTGCAGACCATCTCCATGCGTTTTGTACCTGGAAGCTCAAGCGTAATTTTTGGATAAAATTCTGCTTCAGGAATGCATTAGCCAGAGAATAGCTGATCGTAACATCCCTTAATTTGATATAATCTGCTCTTTGAACATTTTGGTCTGCTGCTGTCCAGAGCTGTGTAATCACATCTGAAGCATTGGAGTAAAAAGCAGGAGCAATTCCTGGAATGTTTTCATCCCCAGGTTTTTTCCAATAATTTAAGGCCAGTCTATCCATGTTCGCAGTGTAGTTCAATTCCGGCAACCTGGTTAGGTATGGACTGATCACATCACGCATTTTATTTCCACCATAGTAAATGAACATGAAAAACAGGTCAAAATTCTTATAGCTGATTGTATTCATCAATGAAGCCGAAAAAGGTGGCGTAACTGTACCTTGATAAACGAGATCGTCCATGATCAGGTCAGTGGTTTTGCTCACCTCCCTACCATCTTTAGTCCATGCAACTGGTCTGCCTGCAGCATCTAATCCCTTATAACGAATGCCATATATCGCCCCCATTGGCTTACCTACCCTCATGTTTTTATTTGGATCTTCTACATAACTGTAAATTGTATTGTCGGCATTTTCAATTTTGGTCACCACATTTTGATTGTAATTGAAGTTCATCGAGGTCGTCCAGCTAAAATCAGTGGTCGACAGGTTCTTGCTGCTGAAAGCAACATCAATTCCACGATTGCGCATGCTGCCATAATTCATAAAGATTTTATCCCAGCCAAGAGTTGGATCCAGATTTCTTTCCCCTAATAGATCACTTGTATTCTTATTGTAAAGGTCTATACTTCCAGAAAACTTACCTTTCAACAAGCTATAGTCCATACCAAAATTGGTCACCTTGGTTTTCTCCCATCTTAAGCCAGAATTAGGTGGACTGTCCACATACGCCTGCGCTTCATTGTTCATTGGGTTAGGGCTGGCATAGTCTTTCATGATCAGATATGGGCCTCCTTTTTTTGAGATGTTACCATTGATACCATAAGTGGCGCGAATGGCCAAACGGTCAAGCCAGTCGTTGTCATTTTCAGAAAGCACGTACAATAATCCGGTAGACCAAAGTGGCTTATATTGATATTTAGGATTGGTACCAAACAAATTCGATTGGTCCATGCGGATACTTGCTGTTGCGGTTAGCTTACGATCAAACGTATAGGATCCGTTACCATAGAAAGAAACAAAGCGGTCTTCTTTGTTGAAGATTCCCTCCTCTTTATTTTTGGAATAAAAGAAACTGTTACTCAGTGATTGCACCCCAACCTGCTGTTTACCTAAAGCAACTTCATCCAGTAAACCGTAAGAAAGGCTATTGTCATTGTATCCATATCTGTATGCTCTGGTACTTGTGGCTAGCATGCTGCGTTGTTCAGCACCTGCAATAAAATCAATGCGGTGTTGCTCTCCGAACAATTTGTTGTAATTCACCTGGGCGCGTAAAGTATGTGAATTGATATCTGCTCTGGTTTCATCGATTTGTCCGCCATTAGGAATCAGAAACTCTCTGGAACCATCAGATTTAATTCTGGTGGCATCATTGATCATCGTTTTTACCTCATAGGCATTTTTGCTCAGGTATTGCTTGATATAATTATCCGTCCTTTCTTTCTGATAAAGGAGATTCAAGGAAAGACCATCTGCCAATTGCATTGTCGCATTAAAATTAAGATTCAGGTAATTGCTGTTGTTCTTATAATGTTTACTGCTCATATAATTTACTGGCGCATAATTTTCATCTTGTAAACCCAGTGCATTTAAACGGTCAATCTCAAATTGTGATTTTGAATTGTACCAGTTTACCGGATTTCCGTTATTGTCTCTTAGCATATAGTAAGAGGCTTTACCGTTATTCAATTGGTTAAAACCGATCACGCCATTGTCGTAATCTTCCTTTAAGGAGCTGCTCAATACCCCTACATTTACTTTCAGCCATTTTGTAAAATTGAAAGTATTGTTCAGGTTAAAGCCTACCCGGCTATTGCTTTGTTCGCGCTCATAGGGATTGTTGTTCATGTAATTTCCACTCAGGTTATAAGTATAGAAATCTGAACCACCAGAAAGCGATAGGTTATGCTGCTGTACCAAGGCTGTTTTACGCATAAATTCGTCTACGACCTGGTCATATCTATCGTTATTTCTGTAGAAGTCCAGGGATGATTGTAATTGCGCTTCATCTGCAGCATCCCATTTACCATTTACCTTCTGTTTTTGTCGGGCATCATACAGCAGTCGGTAGACGTCGTTCATAGATTTACGCGGATCGATCGCTTCGTAAGAACCTGACCGGTAGCTGAACATTTCTCTTTGAAAATCCACCAGCTCTGAGCTGCTCATTTTATTCGCATAATCCGGATTAGGGAGCGGCGTAAATTTAGCTGTTCCATTATATGCAATCCTCACTGGTCCTTTTACCCCTTTACGCAGGGTAATCACAATCACCCCATTTGCAGAGCGTGCGCCGTAAATAGAAGCTGCGGTAGCATCCTTCAGCACGTTTACCGATTCCACATCAGCAGGATTAATTGATTGAACATCCCCTTCAAAAGGTGCTCCATCCACTACGATAAGTGGTTTCATCTCTGCATTCAAGGTAGAAACACCACGAATCTGATATTTAGTTTTCCCTTCAGAACTATAACTGGTAAAACCGGCAGCCATCCCTTCAATTCTATCCAGAATATTGGTTTGCATTTTACCTTTCAGGTCTTTATCTGCATTGATGGTGACAATAGAACCTGCTGCACGTTCCTTAGGAATGTCCTGGTAGCCGGTAGAGACAATCGAAATCTCCGATAGCAGCCCAGGATTTACCTCTAAAGTAACGGTAAGCGGACTGCCCTGACTTACTGGCACTTCTTTTTCTTTATAGCCGATAAAAGAGACGATCAGAATTGCTTTTTCGTCTACAGCATGAAGTTCAAACTCTCCATTCCCATTGGTAATGGCATTTTTCTTGGTATCCTTCACCTGAATGGTTGCTCCGGGCAGGGGCAGTCGGTTTTCGTCCAGTACTTTTCCTTTGACCTCTACGAATTTGAAGGTGCTTTTGAGCTGATCCAATACTGTGAAATCCTTCTTCTTGATGACTACCGTATTTTCGATGATTTTAAAGCTCAGGTCCTGTCCCTGGAAGCAAGCATCCAATGCCTGTTCCAATTGTACATTCTCCAGGTTCAAGCTCAGCTTTTTTGCGCTTTTGATCAGGTCGCTGTTGTACAGAAAAGTGTAATTAGTTTGTTTTTTGATGGATAAGAGTACTTGTTCTAAACTGGCATTCTTTTCCCGCAGGGTAACCCTCTGACCAAAGGTACTCGCCGCAGCCTGTACCAGCGTCATAGTGATCAGGATAGCGATCAAATTAATCCGCATTATAATTTGTTTTCTGGTGAAGGTATTCATGCTGGAAAACCTTGCATAAATAACCTGAAATGGTTTAAAATATGGCAAAGGGCGAGCCCTGTCCATACCCTTTGAAGTATTAAATAAATACATACATTTGTAAGGTTTGGTTAAAAATAGTTAGGTCTATTGCTACGTTTTTTTCGTCCCGATCAGCATCGGGACAAACAGAAAGAAATGATTAACCGGACACTGATCCCGAGTATCAATCAGGATCTTCGACCGGGGAAGTGCTTCAACACTTTCCCGGTTATATGTGGGTTAATAGTTATCTTTTCCTACTCTTGGGCTGGTAATTGTTTCTTCATCTTTTTTAGTTTATGGTTTATGATTTGTTGATTATAGCGATACCAGAATCTTACTCCTGGCATTGGTTTGCTTTTCTATTTTAAACTTGACATTCAGGTACCTCAGCATCTCCAAAAATGCAGTAGCATCGACCTGTCTGCTTACTTCTCCGGTAATTAAAAGCGGAGGAATATTGCCTTCATACACGACATCAACATTATACCAGCGCGAAGCCTGGCGCATAATGGTCTTTAAATCGGTATTGTTGAAACGGAAGTAACCGTTTTTCCAACTCATCACCTCTTCCACATCTACTTTAGCCGATAACAATTGACCATCGCGATCTGTAGCTTGCTCTCCTGGTTTGAGCATCACTGTATTTTTGTGGCCAGTTACGCTTATGCTTCCTTCCATCAACGTGGTCTTCAAGCCAGGCTCCTCTTTATAGGCGTTGATATTGAAATGGGTACCCAAAACTTCTACCTGCTGTTTTTCAGTTTGCACGATAAAAGGAACCCTTTCTGATTTACCCTTTTTAAATTGTTTGGCGACTTCAAAATAAGCCTCTCCTTTTAGTTCTACTTTTCGTTCGCTCATCTGATCGAAAGTCAAAGGAAACCTTAAGGAAGAAGCTGCATTAAGCCATACCTTGGTGCCGTCTGGCAGCACCACCTGATATTGGCCACCATTAGGGGTACTAATTGTGTTGTAAATATTGGGTTTATTGACGTTGGAGAGATGGTATACCAGCTGTCCATCTTTAGTTTTAGCGATGCTGATACCCGACTCAGTAGCGAGCGTGCCTTTTTTAGCCTCTAATAAAGAAATTTTTCTGCCATCATCGAGTGTGAGTACGGCATTGTTTCCTCCTGCAGGGATTTGCTGTATAGCGGCTTGTACCAGCAAGTTTTCGTCTTCCCTGGCGGATTTAGAATTGTAGAATAATAATCCGGCAGTTAATGCGATTGCAACCCCTGCAGCTGCAGCAATTGAAGGCCATAAAAGAAGACGTTTTGGTTTTTCTGGCTGAGCTTTTTCCTGCGGGGCATGTTCCCGCTGAGCTTTTTCTTCCTCTAGCTGTAATCTTCCCCACACCTCCTCTAAATCCTCAGTCCGCTCCTTTTCCGTTAAATCAAAATCAGGCATTTGATCATCCCTGTCTGCGGTTCTGTTCAAGTGCCATTGCGCCAATAGCGCCTGCTCTTCTTCCGTACATTCACCGGAAAGATATTTGATCAATAACTCTTTTGCGTCTAGTTTTGCCATAATGCGAAGGAATGCTGTTTCTCCTTATCAAAACAACAGACAGGCAACCTGACCTTAGGGGGTAAATAAAAATGAAAAAAATAAGATGAGATTCTAACAATTAGAAATCAGCATCACTCCTAGGGAGAAATAAGAAATAAAAACACCACGAGTCCGAGTTTTACCCTTAAAATCTTTAGTGCATGCTGCACATGTTTCCTTACGGTCTGTTCGGAAAGCATCAGCTGTTCAGCAATTTCTTTATGACTCAACTGCTCTTTCCTGCTCAGCTCAAAAACTGCCCTCATTTTAGCTGGTAAGGCCGCAATCTCTTTTTCAATCAATAAGGTCATTTGCTTTTCCCGAACCAGGTGATCTGCTGCTGCCTGCTCTTCATCGATAAAAGCTTGCAGGGAATTCAAATATTGGGAGGCTACTTTTTGATGGGAAATGACATTAAAAATCCGGTTACGAACCGCAGTATACAGATATGCAGATAAATTATCAGGAAAGGACAGGCTTTCTCTTTTCGTCCATAACGCGGCAAAAAGTTCATGAATAATATCTTTGGCTTCCTCGCGGTCCTGCATCCATTTATAGGCATGGGTATGCAATAACCATTTATATCTGTTGTAAATTTCTGTGAATGCAGCCCTATCCCCAGACCTCAACAATTCGGCAAGTTCATTGTCCGATATTGTTTCATAATTCAGCATTTCATTGTATCCCCCGGACGAATATAAGAATTATCAATAAATACCACGCCCTATAGCGATTGAGTTATTGATAGATGATAAAACAGAAAGCCTCTGAATCATAGGATCGAAAATAAATCTTCGACCTTATGATTCAGAGGCTTTTACAAAATTTCTTATTTCGTGTCTGCTCTTCCTTTCTTCCCTTTTCTTTTCTGCTCCTCCCTTTCTACTCCCAACAAAATCAATGTCTGTGAAAAGGCCTAGGAAGGTTTACCCTCTTCGGGGAAATTTTCCAGCCTTCGAACAGACATTGATTTTGTCTTACATGAAGCTTCCATCCCCTCTTCTCATCACTCCTCTTCCATTTCTCCCTGTCGCACCGGACCATTTCTGCAATCTCATGGTCAGCTTCACCATAAAATACCTACTCAGGGCGTTAGATTTTGTATCGACAATATCGGTACCATCAATCTGCTGTGTGACAAAGTTATTTTGGTTAAGTACATCAAATGCCTGAACGGTTACTTTTCCTCTACGGTCAAAAAATTCCTTTTCTGCATACATATTGATTACAAAAGGGTTGGAAGTGATGTTAGAGCTGATACCTCTTACATAGTTTTTGCTGGCGCTATAGCCAAATAAGTAGCTATCCCATAAATACACCCTTCCATCTACATTTAGGGCTAGGGTATTGGTATTCGTATTGGCAGCAGTGATCACACTGTTAGTCGAACGCGTATTGGTATAAGAAACATTCGGATTAATCTCGAACCATTCAGTCGGGTTGATCCTTGGTCCAAAACGTTCCATCATCGTTTGCACATTAGCCACATTTAGTACCCCATTCGACATAGACAAACGGTGATCATAACTATAGGAACCACTTAAAGCGAGATTATATTTTCTATCATTTAATTGTTTGTTCACAGAATAGTTGGCATTAATACGATACACGCCATTGGTGTTTAAATACCTGGTTTCATTGATCGTATTGGTCCCACCTTTAGGGAGTTCTGTTCTGATCTGCACGACATTTCTGATCACCGCATTGTCTGTAGTTGAGGCATTCACATTCAGGGAATAATTCAACTTTGAGTTGGCGATATAATTATTGTAATTGGCATTCAGGGTATGAGTAAAAGAGGCCAAAAGATCGGGGTTACCGATCACGGGGCTCTGTGGATTCGTCACATCTCTAACTGGCTGAATCTGATCAAATGAAGGTTCAACTGCATTTCCTGAATAGTTGATTTGGACTTTATGCTGTCTGGACCACATATATTCAAAGCGTGCAATTGGGATCAGGTTAAAGCTATTTCTATGTGTACTGGTTCCTAAGCTCGCCTTCGTTCCTGATAAAACAGCAGGTACGCCGGTTAATCCTACGGAGAACCTCACTTTAGACATCCTATCCAGGCCGTAGCGATAATTTAATGCAATTCGTCCCTGAGTAAATGAATAATCGTAAATATTACTCAAGGAATCGATCACGGCAAGTGCACCATTCTCACCAATATTTCTGGTCGTGGCTGTATTGTCGTAACCATTATAATTCAATTGGGCATTAAATTCCAATTGCGTATTGAGCGTCAAAGGCTCCACGTAAGTCAGACTACCTCTATAATTCTTCTGCAAATTCTTACGTTCCACAATCCGATTCACCAGGGAGTCGTAGGGTAGAATTAAAGGATCTTTATTGTAAAAGGTATACTTACCATCTTGTATCTGCTCTGAATCCTGGTTATTATTATTCAGATCCACCTGCATGGAAACATTTCTTCTTGGTTTTTTGAATATATGCTGATAGAATACAGAGGCACCGATCTGCGGTCTTGTATTTTTTGTTAAATTCCTGATAAACTCATCTCTGTTGTTGTACCCTCTCTGAAAAACAGTATCCAAACGGGTACTTGTTGTTGAATTGGTTCTGAAAGTAGGGATCACTCTTAGAAAGTTGCTGCTATCAAGGTCAGCTTCTATTTCTAATCTAAAATTATGACTTTGAGTCAGGTTATCAGACATCCTTCTCGACCGCTCATTTGTCAAATTGTCGACCACCCCTTTTTGTACATTTGTATCAATCACTGCATATCTTTTCGCTGTACTTTCAGTGATGGAATTCACATCTGAGGAATTGAAGCCATAATTCAGGTTCACTGCAATCTTCTTACTTACTTTATCACGGTAGCTCACTGAACCATTACCGATCTGAGTGGTTCCCCCACTTGCGCCACCGCTGCTGCCGGAACTACCAGAATTGTTTCCACTGTTTCCTCCGCGGCCACCGCCACCGCCAGTATTGCTACTTCCACCGTTATCACCGCTGGAAGCCACACCATTTATCGTGTTATTGAAGCTTCCATTCACACCGATAATTTGATTTCCATTAATTCTCGTTCCGAAAACTCCGCTTTCAAATCTTTTATTACTTCCTGCGGCCAGGTTTGCATTGACCATATTTCCTACAGATTTATCTGTTCGGGTGGTGATGTTTAAAATCTTTTCCGCGTCGCCGTCTTTTACGCCGGTTCTTGCCGCCTGATCTCCATAATCGTCAACAATTTGTATTTTATCAACGATTTCTGCAGGAAGATTTTTAATTGCATTCGCGATATCTCCTCCTAAATATTCTTTACCATTCAGTTTAGCTTTTGTGATTGACTGTCCCTGGTGAACTAATGTTCCATCGGTTCCCACTTCCATGCCTTCCATCTTCTTCAGTAATTCATCAACGGAGGCATTCTTCCTGACGATATAATCGCTGGCTTTATACTCTACGGTATCTGTTTTATAAGTAATTGATGGCGTACCACTGATCACGACTTCATTCAGGAGATTTTTTTCCTCTTTTAGCGTAATTGGATCCATTACAATTCTCGGAATCGCATCATTCTGCTTATAACGAACAGGTTTAGTAGGCGCATATCCAATGCTTTGAACCATCAGCGTATAAGTAGCAGATTTTACATTTTTGAAGACAAAAATACCATCTGAATTTGTACTGGTTTTCAACGTATCCTTAGCCGAAGTCAGGGTTACGGTAGCGCCAATTACCCCCAGATCCGTAGAGTCTTTTACAATTCCACTGATTTCCCTTGTAGGAAGCGGTGGTGGTGCGGTTTCTTTACCTTGGTTTTGGGCAAATCCGTATGCTGAACTGAAAATGAAACCTAATAACAGTAATGTTCTTTTTAATAGCCCAGAATGCCGGGTACGCTGAAATTGCTGCAGTCGGGGGACTGTAACCGAGTAGAAATGGTTCATGAGTTTGTATGGTTGGTTTGTGTGTGTCTATGTGTAAACTGGGACCCGGCTACTGGTTCCTTTTTTTAGGCCAGATTATTTCTTTGCTAAGGTATACTTGCCCCAAAAATCAGTTGGGCTGATCAGTGCCTGAAAGTCGAAGTTACCACCTCCGCCTCCACCACGAGGACCAAAATTACCACCGCCACCGCCTCTTGGACCGCCGCCGCCACCGCCATCAAATCCTGGCATCTGTAAGCCGTTCAGTTTAATATTGTAGGCAAATTCTGCAGCGCTGTCTTTAGAAAGCCCCAAAGCAGATAATGGAATAGCAATTTCATAAAATAAAGCATTGTCTTTGGTGATATTAGCAACTGCTTTAATCCCGTATTCATTATATATAGATATCAAGGTGTCCGTGGTGTTTTTAAAGCCATTGATTCTAATCTCTTTAACTTGTGCCAATTGCTTTTTCTGCATTTCGGCCATCATAGAATCTCTTTGTAACTTACTCACTTGCCCTCCAGCAGCCGAACCCATCACTGTGCCCATCATCATCGTTCTACGACCGCCAGGACCCTGACCGCCACCGCCACCAGTTCTCATGTTGGCTCTGTTCACGACAGGATAAGTTAAAGTAATGCTTTCTTTTTCTTTCTTTTTACCATCAGGATTGATAGAAAGTGTTATCCCACCAGCCAGGATTTTAGTATTATTGCTAGCCTCTGTAGATTTGATGGCAACATACAGGTTATTGTCGTCATTGGCCATCGTATAATAGATATTTGTTCTCTTATTTAGTGCCTGAAAACTATCATTCCATTCTGTATTTCTTCCATCCGCTCTTATTCCTGCCGGTGCATATACCCCATTTGTTTGTACATCTGGTAGTTTCTGAGCATATCCTGCTGAACTGATGGCCAGCAATAATAAGGAAGAAGGGATTAATTTGGAGAGTTTCATTTTCATAGTGGTTCAAATTAAAGAGATCGATATATTCTTTGATGTGTTTAGGACTTTAGAAATTGGTTTAGGTTTAATCTTTACACAAATTTTCTCTGTGTAAAGATTTTTGTTCTTCAGCCATTCTTCTTTACAGCCTCAGACCCGCTCCAAAATCAATGCGAATTAAACATAAAATATATACTGGATAAAATATCTACCTTAATTTGTTACATACAGAATTGTGAATCAAGAACTAACCTTCACAATTTTTGATTTCGATTTTAGCGATTCCCAGCCAATTTTCTGCCGAGACACCATCAGCACCCAGCAAAACCTTAGGATCATGACCTATATGGCCGCCAATTTCATGGATCATTTCCTTACTGATTGCTTTGTTATTAATCCGGACCGGTTCATCTAAAGTATCCGTACAAATTTCCAGATCATAGATGCCATCCACCATAGTTTTACAGATCATCAGGTCAATACCTTTCTCTTGAACCATTCGTTTTAATTCAGAAAAAGCATGGTTAACCTGTGCAGTACGATCCTCAGTGAAGCCCATTTTTAGTGCTCCATTAAATCCATCGCGACTATCTCTTGTTAAATTAAAGCCATTTACATCCGCTAACACGGATTCTATAATCAATCTGTCCATAATTTCCATTTTAAAGAATTCTCTCTATTTAAAAGCTAATAAACGGTCTAATTGTTTGATCAAAATTAAAAACAGCAGTTTTTTTGGTTTTATTTTATACCTTAAAAAAAAAATAAAAGCATGAACATACAAGGAGTAAAAGTAGGACTGTCAGAAATCATGATCATGTTGATGGGGCTCATCATTGTCTTTTTAATTATAAGGGCCTTTATTGTCAAGCCAAAAGGATAAAATGAATCCTCATTTTATCCATCGCAATTTGGTTAATGATCAGTCTCAACATTCGTTTTCTTTTGGAAAATATAGATGAGGTACACTAAGGCCGGCAAAATAAATATACTGCCGATCAATAAGGCATAACCTAAAGTCTCTATGGTTTTAGCCTGGCCCTGATGCGTCAACAAAGAAAGATTAGCACCATCTTTTAATAAAAGAATATCAGGAAAGTGGCTGTAGGTAGCGGCAAATAAAATCATGGTGACCTGGAAGCCTGCCAGCAGCCTTAACATAATAGGCTTATTTTGTCCCAATACAAAGAACATGACTACTAATGAAATACTGGCCGCAATGATAGCAATCAGTCCTGGGGTATCTCCAAAAATCCAGTGAATCAAAGGAATTTGCTCAAAGTAAGCCGCAAGGAACACCAATGCTCCACAAAACATCACGATAAAAATAATTCTTCTTGCTTTTCTAATAAAATGGTTCCTATCGTTTTCTTCTGTTGTTTGTCCAATGATAAAGATAGTGGCTAAAAAAGCACAGATACTAACAGTAAAAATGCCTACGGCAACAGAGAACCAGTTCAGCCAGCTGAATACATAGGCCGATAAGAAGTCATTTGCGTGTGGATCTATCCTTCCTGAAACAGCGCTCGCCGCGATTATCCCCAAAAAGAATGGGGTAATCAAGCTAGAATACACAAATATTGGCGTATAAACTTTCTGCATGTCATCTTCTACAGCATCATAATTCCTAAATACAAAAGCGGTACCTCTGGCGATGATGCCCAAAAGCATCCCCACCAGTGGGATATGAAGATATATAGATACAGTGGTATATATTTTAGGAAAGCCTACAAAAAGAATCACAACAGCAATGATCAGCCACATGTGATTGGCTTCCCAAATAGGGCCAATTGCTTTATACATCGTTTTTCGGGTCTTTTCCTTGTTTTTTTCCGAGGTAAACAGTTCAATGATACCAGCTCCAAAATCGGCACCACCCAATAAAATATAAAGTAAAATAGCGGTCCAGAGAAAAATAATCACAACGTATATCATAATATTAGCTTTTAGGAACTTCGGATGATGAATTGTACAATTTACCTACCATGGTAATCTGGCGGTACAATAACAAGCTCACGATAACTGCCAGAGAGATGTATACCGCAGTAAAAAGATAAAAAGAATAGGCAATTCCGGGCATAGGCGTAACTGCATCAGCAGTACGCATCACCCCATGAATAATCCAAGGCTGTCGGCCAACCTCAGTGACTGTCCAGCCGGCTTCTAAAGCAATAAATCCCATTGGTGTGGCCAGGACAAATAACTTAAGCAGCCAATTACTTCTAAGCCAGCTTTTTTTCTTCCATAAGGCAAGGAAATATAAGAATGCTATGCCCACCATCGCCATGCCTAAGCCCACCATAATCTGAAAGGCATAGTGTGTCACTGCAACCGGAGGCTGATCTTCTTTCGGAATGCTATCCAGACCTTTTACCTCTCCATTAAAATCGCCGGTAGTCATAAAACTAAGTAAACCAGGAATTCTGATCGCATAATCAACTGTTTTTCTAGCGGTATCAGGAATACCACCAATGATCAATGGGGCATTTCTTTCCGTATGAAAATGGGCTTCCATTGCGGCTAATTTTGCCGGCTGACGTTTGGCCACGTCTTTTGCAGATATATCTCCACTTAAGGGCTGTAAACAGGCGAAGACAGTAGCAAATATTGCAGCAATTCTAAAGGCCATACTATGAAAAGCTACATTTTTACCTTTCAGAATCATCAGTGCATGGACTCCTGCAACAGCAAAACCGGTAGACACGAATGCGGCTACCGTCATGTGTAAGGCCTGAGAAAACCAGGCGTCATTAAACATCGCTTTAACCGGATCTATATTTAAGTACTGTCCGTCTATATAATCAAATCCTGCAGGGCTGTTCATCCAGGCATTTGCGGCTACCACCAGAATTCCTGATAGCAAACCACTAATCCCTACCACTACCCCTGTTGCCCAATGAAACCATGGATGGAGTCTGTTCCAGCCATAGAGATAAAAACCTAGGGCAATTGCTTCAATAAAAAATGCCGTTCCCTCTAAGGAGAAAGGCATTCCAAATATTGGGCCGGCATGTTCCATAAATTTTGGCCAGAGCAGGCCTAGTTCAAAAGACAAAACCGTTCCGGAAACTGCTCCGGTAGCAAAGAAAATCGCTACACCGGCACTCCATGCTTTTGTGACATCCCGATAAACTGTTTTCTTGGTTTTAAGCCAGTAAAAATGTGCCAGTGACATGAAAAATGGCATGACCATTCCGATACAAGCAAATACAATGTGAAAGCCTAAGGAAAAGGCCATCTGAAGGCGGGCAGCTAAAAAATCGTCCATATTAAATTTAAAATAAACGGTAATGGATAAAAGAAATCTTTGCCCGCTAAGGTACTGCTTAATGCGCGCAGAACATATTTTTCATGGATTAATTAAACATTTCCAGGTAAAAAATCAAAGGGTTAAACTCTTCAAAACTTCCTATCTAATTTTAACCAGCAGACAACATTAAATATCTTTAATTAATTATTAGTTACAAAACTCACCATAAATCGATAATTAAATATAGATTCGAAGCTCATCAATCCCACTTATATGAACAGAAAGATCGTACGCTCCATTGGAACATTCCTGCGCCCAGTTTACCTATGCGCGTTGTGCTGTATTTTACTGAGTTATAGCTGCAGCAAAAATGAAGAATCGCCAGATCCGGTAAAAGAACAGGACAAATCAAAGGAGCCAGAAAAACCTGATCCGCCGTTAAATACGGCCTTGGTACCTTCCACTATCAAGTCACAGAATTTACTGCTGACCTTCAAGTATGATGAAGAAAAAAACCTACTGATGGAGTTGGTTCAATCTGATGGATGGCTTACTAAATTCTTTTATCGCTCAGACCAGACTCCGATGGAGCTGGAATACTACAAAGACAATAAGCTGCAGCAAAGCGTCGGCTATATCTTCAACAAAGATGGTCGGCTGGACAAGATTGCATTGTTTGATAAAAATTCAATATCCTATGGTTTCTATTTGGTGGTTCAGGATGAGGGAAAACGAACCACGCAATTAAAGAAATATGATGCAAAAGGCAAATTGATGGAAGAGGAAAACATCAGTTATGATCAGCTGGGGAATATCACCACAATCATGCTGACCAACAATGGCAAAATCACCACCATGAGCAGTACTTACGACGACCGCCCTGGAATTTACCGCAATATCCCCCACTTTCAATTGTTATTCCTGGCACAGCCACAACAGCAAGCCAGAGCCCTTTACTCCATCAGTAACCCTTTGCGGCTAGATTACCTGCCTTCTGTTACAAGCAGCAGTATATATACTTACGAATACAACAGCAGTGGCTATCCATCCAGCCTACAGATGACCCGGGGAAACCTCAGTGAAGCAGTTAAAATGACCTATAAAACACTTAAGCCAAAATAATTATTTAGCTGTACTCCTGAATGCAGAAGCCCGGTAAAGGTTATCTGTGGCCTGCAGAATTTTAGCTTTAAGCTTTGGATTATAATCAGGGTGTGCTTTCAGGAAATCTGTAACCAGGGCTGCGGCTTCCTCCGTCTGGTAATAGCTAAAGGTAGATTGCAACCAGCTTTGAGGGAAGAATATATCACCTGTTGTTTGGATTTCAACAAGCATATCCAAGCTCTTAGGCAAGTACGCAATAGAAGTTGCTTGCCTAAGCGGGTGATGCAGGTAGTACAAGGCAACACCCACATTGGCTTCTTTTTCCCTGTTCACCTTTAATTCTAAGCGTTTGAAAAAAGCATTCCGGTCAGTAAGATTTGAAGAAACAGCAGGCCTGATGTATTCATAACGTTTCCTGCGGTCTGCATTAGTGATTCTATCTAACTGTGATTGGAGCAGACTGGAATTATCTTCCATTCTAAGAGCCAAAGCAAAGGTTAATGCGGTATAATCATCTTCCGATAAGATCAAACCTTGCGGTGCTTTTTGATTTTTCCAGATGAGGTTTAATTGTTCAGTTGCGGTTTTCGATAGGAAGATGTCCTGATAAGCCTTGAAATATAGTTTTTTCTGATTTGCTTTAGGCTGGTTAATCATGGCATTCCATAGTACATTTTCTAATCTATTATGAATGGCCATTCTTTCTTCAGGCTTCATAAACTCCCAGAAAATAGTACTAATGTAACCAGTCATCAGTTTCAGATTAAGTTCTTCTTTTTCCTGACCAATACCACTCATCAACAACTCCAGCAATGCAGCGGGTTGGATTGATCTGCCATTTAACATGTTCTCATAAAGAGAAATATAGGCCGAAGCACGATTTAATGGCTGTTCAATTTTGTAAAGTTTTGAAAACATGGCATTGTCTACCGGCCATACGCCATACCCTTGTCCTGATGAATTAAACTGTACAAATAAGGGGGTATCCATTCCTATGACTTCTTTTACCGCCACTTCTTTTGCATTCAGATTTACCGTCAGTTCTTTAACACCATCAGGGTAATATAAACTGACTTCGAAAAGCTGAGGCCAGATTTTTTCGTCTTCAACTCTGCTTGAGCTAGCATTTCCGCTGCCATACTCTGCTTTTTGCTGGATATTGAAGCTGGTAATTTTACCATCTTTCTTTTCCAATTGGTAATCAACAACGGGTCTACCGCTATCATTTACCCATACTTTATTCCATTTTTGTAAATCAGCATCGGCATACTTATCCAGGATGGATATCAAGTCTGGCCATGAGGCATTGCCATTCGCAAACTTTTTAAGGTATTCACGAACTCCATGTTGAAATTTATCTTTTCCCATTAACCGCTCCAGCTGACGCATCATAATAGGTGCTTTATGATAAATGATATTGCCATAAAGTGTTCCGGCATCTTTTAAATTGTCCAAATCCTGACGGATAGGGTTTGCACCAATGGTACGGTCTACCCCATAAGCAGCGGGGAAGTGATCCACCAGGAATTTCAAATCAAAATCTGCCTTTCCGGTAATTTCTTCTGTGCTTTTATCTGCCATAAAATTGGCAAACACCTCTTTCATCCAGACATCTGTGAACCAATTCATGGTTACTAAATCTCCAAACCAGATGTGTGCCGTTTCATGTGCAATCAAATTACTTCTGGAGTTCAGCTGATCTTTCGTAGCCCCTCCATCTAAAAACAAGGAGGATTCTTTATATTGAATTGCACCTACATGTTCCATTCCTCCGAATTGGAAATCCGGGATGGCCACGAAATCAAACTTCTGGAATGGGTAAGGAATTCCCGTCCATTGCTCCATAAATTTCAAAGAATTCCCATGGATCCTGAAGATTTCATTTAGGCTATGATTAAGCTTTGCAGTATCTGTTTCACGGTATAAGAAATTTCCAGACAGGCGATCCATTGGCGCTGTCATCTTTTTAAATTTCCCTGCGGCAAAAGCAAAAAGATAGGTACTGATCGTATCAGAAGGTTTATAATGATAAGTTTTGCGATTCGCTGTCAGTACTGAATCTCTCAGTGCTGCATTTGCAATTGCATTCCAATCCTTGGCTACCTTTAGAGTCAGGGTATAAACTGCTTTCATATCTGGCTGATCAAAACATGGAAAAACTGTTCTTGCACGATCCGGCACAAATAGCGTATATAAATAGTCTGAGTTTCGATTCAAAGCACCATTACCCGCCCAGAACTCTATAGAGACCCCATTTTTTCCGGATTTCAGATATTTCTGATCTACAACCAAGTGCTCATTAACTAACTGTATTTCAACAGGCATCCCATTTACTAAAAGTTTTTTAAGCAGACTTTTATCTTCTTTAAAATCAAGCTGCAGGGGATATTTTGTCGATTTAAGCTGAAATGAAACCTCAGCTACTGCAGCAATTTTTTGCTCTTTCTCTGCTGGAATATCCAATTCCATCAGGTAATGAACCTCTGAAATATTAGCTTTTCTATAATTCGCAAGATTTCGGGAAACTCCGGTTTCTATTCCTGGATCAGGAAGAGATTTTACCGTCGCACAGGATAAAAAAACAGTGGCCACCAGGGGAAACAGATAACGTACATTCAGCATTTGGCTAATTTAACAATGATTCTCTAATTTGTTCGTCATATATAACCTCTGAAACTTGATTTATAGCAAATAATCATTCTTTAGTGTAAATTAGTAACAAAAAAATAATCAAATGAAGACAACATTAAAAGCTTTGATGATTCTCGCACTGGCAGTTTCATTAAACACGGAACTTCAGGCTCAAGGTATCAAAATACCTCAGGCGAGTTCTGCTCAGACCATCACACAGAGTTTTGGATTAGGTAAAATCAACGTTTCTTATTCACGTCCAAACACCAAAGGCCGTAAAGTTTTTGGAGGAATGGAGCCATTCGACAAAGTTTGGCGTACGGGCGCTAACTCAGCTACTTCCATCACCTTTAGTGACCCGGTGAAAATTGGCGGACAAGAGCTTGCAGCTGGTACTTATGGCTTATTTACCATTCCTGGCAAAGATGAGTGGACGGTTATCTTCAATAAGGATTCAAAACAATGGGGTGCTTATGAATACAAGGAGGCTGAAGATGTATTGCGCATCAAAGTAAAACCTGTTAAACTAAAAGAGAAAGTTGAAACTTTCACTATTCAGTTTGCTAATGTGTTCCCTACTACTGCAAAACTACAGTTATCATGGGAAAACACAGGTTTAAACATTGACTTAAGCACAGACATTGATGCTCAGGTAATGGCTAGTATTGATGAGGCCATGAAAGCTGAGAAAAAGCCTTATTTCGCTGCCGCACAATATTACTTTGAAAACGGCAAAGACCTGAATAAGGCATTAGAATGGATCAATGCTGCTGAAGCTGCAGATCCTAAAGCACCATGGGTAAGGTTATGGAAAGGCCGTATTCAATTGAAAAAAGGCGATAAAGCCGGAGCAATTGCTTCTGCAGAAGCTGGAATTAAATTGGCTACTGAAGCTAAAGTGGATGAATATGTAAGACTAAACAGCGCATTACTTGCTGAAGCAAAAAAATAACATCCGGTTTATTCACATCGGTTAAAACAAAAACGGGTTGCATCCTAATGATGCAGCCCGTTTTTGAATAAATAGCCGGTCTATACCGGTTTTTCTAAGCGCTTAGTTTCCTTGGTAAACTGCTGAATGACGATCGACAATAGCACAACCAGCATACAACCAATCACATTGAGCCATAAATAAGCAACCCAATCTTGCCTGCCAATGAGTACCACTGCGATTTCAGCCGTAATTGCAGCAAGAAAAACCGCTCTCCCATTGACCTGTTTGATGTAAAAAGCTACTAGAAATACCCCTAAAATGGTCCCATAAATATAAGAACCCAGGATATTCACTGCTTCCAGCAAATTCCCGATTTTACTGGCATATAAGGCCATAATGATACAGATTACTCCCCAAAACACGGTTGCCCATCTGGAAGCCTGCAGGTATTCATGATCAGACCCATCCTTGCGGATCAGTCTTTTATAAATATCGATAACAGTTGTAGAGGCCAGAGAGTTCAAGGCACTGGCTGTTGAGCCCATCGAAGCTAAAAATATAATAGCAATCAGCAATCCAATTAGCCCTTTAGGCAAGTATTGCGTTACAAAACTCAGAAAGATATAATTGTTGTCATTGACATCTGCATGTTCATCATTCTTCGTCATCAGTGTAGTCACTTCCTTTCGGATCGACTTTCCTTTTTCATCAGCCATTTGTAAGTCAGTCCGATAACGATCAATTTCCGATTTATCCCCTTTGTTTAAAGCCTGATTCATCTGATCTACTACCTTTTGTTTTTCTACAAATGACAGATCATAAGCAGTTTTTAACTTATTCAGTTCCGGCTGGTATTCGCTCTTTTCCAACTTATTTAATTCAAAGCTGTTAAAAAAGATAGGCGGGCGATTGTATTGGTAAAAAGTAAACACAAGTACGCCAATCAAAAGAATCAGGAATTGCATCGGGATTTTAACCAATCCATTCATCAGAAGCCCTAAACGGCTTTGGTTCACAGAAGCACCCGATAAATACCGTCCTACCTGACTTTGATCCGTTCCAAAATAAGAAAGCTGCAAAAAGAATCCACCAATCAGGCCAGACCAAACCGTATAAGGATTGTTCAGGTCAAAGGTGAAATCGATCGCATTTGTCCTGCCCATTTTTCCGGCAATGCTCAGGGCTTTCCCAAAACCAATATCTCCAGGAAGTAAATGCACCACCATGATTCCTGCAGCAAATAGTCCACAGAAAATGATACTCATTTGTAACATCTGGGTATAGGACACTGCTTTTGTACCTCCATAAACCGTATAAAACACCACTAAACTTCCAATGAACAGCGTAGTGTAAGTAGTATTAATATCTAATATCGTGGAAAGAATAATCGAAGGTGCATAAATAGTAATTCCGGTAGACAAGCCCCGCTGAATCAAGAACAAGAACGCGGTTAATGCCCTGGTATTTAAATCAAATCGCTGTTCCAAAAACTCGTAGGCGGTATACACCTTTAGTCTGTGATATATCGGCACGAAAGTAATACACAATACAATCATCGCCAATGGCAGACCGAAATAAAATTGCACAAAGCTCATTCCTGAAGAGTAAGCTAAGCCTGGAGCGGATAAAAAAGTAATCGCACTGGCCTGTGTGGCCATTACCGAAAGACATACCTGATACCATGGTGCCGTTTGGTTGCCCAGCAAAAAACCCTGAATATTTTTAGCTCCCCGGCTTTTATAAATGCCATAAACGACAATGGCCACCAGGGTAATGATCAATACTGCCCAATCTATGTTACTCATTGAAAATATTTAGTAAACGCATAAAATGCTATGATTAAAAAGATGAGCCAGCCAATTAAAAACCTATAAAATACCCGGTAATTATCCATTATTTCTTTTTTGAAAGCAGGTTTATAAACAGTCGGTAGGCGCCTGGAACTCCTGCAGGCAACTGCCTGAAAAAGGATAGGGAAGTATAAACAAATTTACCTTTGCCATAATCGGCAACCAGTAAGGAACCACTTTTCTCCGTATCACCGGTATCGTGCATTCCAAGGATAGGTATATATTTAGCATCAACATCTACGGCGAAGTACAAGCCTCTTTCTTGTACCCAGCCTTCAAAATCCTGTTGACTGATTTTATTAGGATAATTTAAGGCAGGATGATTAGGCGCCAGTACATGAACAGCTGCATCTTCCTCAGTTACCCTTTCGGTGGTTAAACGGAAAGGGTAAGGCCCGATATGATCCAGCTTCAGTGGGGAATTAACATTGTATTGCACTAATAAAACACCACCATTCTCTACATACTTCATCAGTTTTGGCTGCATAGCATTAATCTGAGCATTGATATTATATAAACGAACGCCAGTTACAATGGCATCAAAATGAGCAAGATCCCCATTTAGAACTTGCTGCTCAGAAAGCTGTGTCAGTTCAAAACCAATCTGCTTCAGAGATTCCGGAATCAGGTCGCCTGCTCCGGCTATATAACCAATTTTCTTACCGGCAAACTTCAGGTCAGTCTGGTCGATCTTTGCGGAAGCCAGTGGAAATAACGTTTGTAAGGGAATATGGTCATAATTCAACACCCGTAATCCCTGATGAAAAGTTTTCCCATTTACATTGACATTCAACCCCATTTCTCCAGTTTTAGCATGGGCGGCCGGACTCAATTTAAAAGTCAGCATTTCCTGTGCTCCTTTTTTACTGAGTTTAAAATCCAACTGCTGTGGCGTCATCTTCCAGCCTTCTGGCAATTGCACGGTTAAGCTGCCATTTACCTCTTTCTCCTGAAAGCTTTTCAGTGCCACAGTGATCATTTTACTTTCCTGACCATTAAAAAGGAAGGCATTTTCCTGGAAGGTCGCTGTTACTGGAGGAGCAATAACCAATGGCTGATAAACTTCTCCTCTTACAGGATCCGTAAATTTATAAATGACAGGTACCTTTTTTTCGATCAGCTGATCTCCAATTTTAACATGAAATATCCCGTTTATGAAAGGTTCATTTTCCGGAAGTCCGATTAAGGATTGGTCATCTACAGTATAACTACCCTGACCATGTTTCTTCTCCAGCCAGTAAGGCTGGGTAATTCTGGAAGCAGTTCCAAATATCTTACGGTCTAACACCACCAATTGATTAGGCGCAAGTTGTACACTGGCTCCGCTACTTTCTTCGGTGACTAAAATAGGATAAGAGAAATCTTTTCCCGCTCTTGCGATCGCCTGTATTTTCACTGGAATAGAATCATTCAAAGTATAGGCAGGATTTAGGGCCGCCACCTCCAGCCATACCCCGGAACAAGCAAGAATCAACTGATCTAGCAAATCCTGTTTAAATGCCTTTCCCTTCACTAATTCTTTTAATTTTAACAATTTTGGCACAGAGGCTCCAGGATTGGAAACCTGGTATTCGTTATTGATATCTGTTACCAATTGTTGGATTTGTTTGGCTCCAGGATAGCTGTTGAGCGTAAAATCCAGCCCTTCAAACAAGTCAGATTTCGCTTTTGATCCGGCGATAGGGCTAAAATATTCCAAAGCTGAACCGCGTTGCTTTGCGGAACCAAACCCCTGACTTTTATGATTAGATCTGCTATCCGCAGCAATTTCCCCATAACTTTTACCCAATAACACATTGTATGTACCAACATCAATCTTCAATTGATCATCGGCAGTCGTGTTCATTCCTCCAAAATTATAAGTATTCCAAACGATTCTTTTAGCTTGCCATGGTTTCACATACGTCAATTGATCAGGAAACTGTTTTGGATCTGCTGCGGCCACAAAGGCCTCGCGTGCGAGAATTGCGGAACCAGAATGATGCCCATGTCCGGCACGTCCATCTTCCGGGAAACGGGTAATGATCACATCAGGCTGAAACTTACGAATCACCCATACAACATCAGCAAGAATTTTATTCTTATCCCAGATTTTGAAACTTTCTTCTGGTGTTTTAGAGAAGCCAAAATCATTGGCTCTGGTAAAGAACTGTTCTGCTCCATCCGTTTTTCTGGCGGCTAACAACTCCTGAGTACGGATCAGGCCAAGTAATTCGCCCTGCTCATTGCCAATTAGGTTTTGGCCACCGTCTCCCCTTGTGAGCGATAGATACCCTGCTCTTACCTTTTTCTCCTTGGCCAGATAGGCCAGGAGACGTGTATTTTCATCGTCAGGGTGTGCCGCGATATACAAAACACTGCCAGTCACATTTAACGCTTCCAGGCCTTGCTTAATCTCTGCTGCATTCAACTGCTGCACAGTAGATTGCGCTTTTAAAGAAAATGGAAGAACAAATGGTATTAAAAACAAATATTGACGAAGGTTCATAAACAGATCTTAATATCCGAATGTAAATAAAACATCCTCAATCTGAAACTTAATTTCGTCAATATTTGTAATCAGGTTGTAAAACAAAAAGGCGTCTTACAACAAAATCTTACTGCTCACCTCTTTATCTATAGTGATGAATCCTGGATATTTAATCAATGCACCGGCAACTTTAATGCTCGGTCTGATTTTTAAAGTAAGTATACCTTTTTTCTCTCCACCACCTTTGTTTCCCTTAAGAAATTCGGTGATCTCCCCCATCACCTTGCTATTCGTCACAAAAGGATAAATATTTGCCACCATATCTACAGGGACAACAGTTGATTTTCCTCCTTCTACCTTTACTTCCTGGTTTACAAAACCAGAAGCAATTTCCGCTTTGTTGATCAGAATTTTATATTCAAATTCATTTATTGCAGCGGTATTGGGAGTTGGATTTGTAATTTCAAGGTTTATGCGTGCTTTTAAAGGCACATCTTGCCTTAACAATCCAAGCGCTAATCCAGGAAGACTGGCCAAATTAAGCTCCTGACCATTCAGCAATCGCTTCACATCTGTACCTCCAAGAGAGATCTGATCAGCAGAAACGACTTTATAGGTGCATTTTTCCAGCGCTTTTATTTGTTGTTTGCTGACACTACAGCTTTGAATGATAATCGCCGTTAGGCAAAGGATAATAATCTTTTTCATGATTTACTGTTCTTGTGTGTGACCTAGCTATAACGGATTATTCTTCCAATTGATATAAAAGACCTGCAGGATAAGTGTCTAGCGTCTTCTTTTACTTTGGTTCCGGCTAATGATATAGTCGATACTGTATTTACCGCTTCCTGATATCAATAGAAATAAGTAAACCAGCAAATAATGACAAGCCAGTTCTTTCTTTTCAAAAGCATCTGCTGCATGCACCATAAATATGGCGATCAGCATAGTTACTATTAAAGGGAGGACTGCTAATCTGGTTCCTAATCCAAACAGCAATAATATAGAGCAGAAAAATTCAGCAAAAACGGCGAGTGCAAGGGAAGCAGTTTGACCGATTCCTAAGAAATCCATAAATTCTATTGGGCCACCAGAGGTTAGATATTGTAGTTTTGGATAACCATGTGCTAACATAAAAGCAGCAATGGCTACACGCAGGACTAGCAACATAAAATGAATGCCCTCTTGATTAAAATTCGTGTTGAATAGTTTTCTCATTGACGTAGGTATGGTTTATAGGTGATAAGATAGATTAAAATTAAGAATTACTTCCTGTTTATAGAGATAATGAAGCCAGAAATTGCATCTTGAAGGATCATTTTCTTCGCTGCATCTGGTTTTCCTTCTTTTTGAATCATCTGAATAGAGACCAGACCATGAAGAATAGACAAATAAGTATGGTATTTTAAAAAGTAGTCGGTTTCAGGATGGCTGCTTTCTTCGATTGCATTTTTGATGCTAGAAATCATAATGCTGGTCGCATTTTTCAGTTCTTCGATTTCATTTACACGGTCGCAGGCAGGAATACCTAAACCAAACATCAATTGATAGTATTCTTTATGGTCAAATGCGAAATCCCAATAAGCATGTGCCATGGCTTCCAATTGCTCTGCTGGAATGGTATATTGGCCTTTAACTGTTTGCAAAGTATCCGCCAGTTTCTGAAAACCTTCTTTTGTAAATTCTAAAAGAATCGCCTCTTTGTTTTCGAAGTGATTATAAATCACTGGAATGCTGTATTCTATAGCATCGGCAATTTTTCGGATAGATAAAGATTGCCAGCCGTCAGAAATAACCTGCTGCCATGCTGCTTCTAAAATACTAGCTCTGAATTCTTCCCTCTGTCTGATTTTACGCTCTGCAATTCCCATATCATGTATACTTTTGTTAACACCGTTAACAAAAGTAATGGGTAAATTATATTTACAAAACTCTTTCCGCTATTCTGACTTAAATACAACAATCAGCACAGGACCATTTAAGACGACTTATTTATCCAGGATCAGCCTAAAAGTCAGGTTAATTCTAGGCTCAGTTACTTTGACCGTTTTCGGCAGCCGATGCTCCCAATAATGCTGGGTTTCCCCTTTCATGATCAGCACACTCCCTGCAGTAAGGTCTATAGAGATGATAGGCAGTTTTTCTTTATACCTCCTGAATTGGAAAATCCTGTGGGCACCAAAGCTCACAGAAGCAATGAAAGGATACCTTCCCAAACTCTTTTCATTGTCTCTATGCCAACCCATACTATCGCTCCCATCCCGATAATGATTCAGCAAACACACATTAAATTTCACCTGGTAACGTGTTTCAATTTTTTCCTTTATCGCCAATAAAGCCGCTGTCCATGGTAAAGCATCCATGGTGATCCCAGAATAGCTATAGCTCAGCTCTGGATCCCCATAAAAAGCAGTAAAACGAGGCTGTAAAACAGTTTTACCAAAAATCTGGATCGGTTCCTGTTTCCAGGTGATACCAGTAGTCAGTTCATCAAAAAATACATTACTTTCTTCTTCCGTAAAAAAAACTGGAAGGAACAACGCTTCTCCGGGAATTGGAAGAAGGTTTACATGATCTCCGTACATCGAGTATGATAAGCTAAATTTATTTAAAGATAGCTCATTTAAAATGATCTTCAACTAATAATGCAGATGGAAAATACCGAAGTATTTTAACCATCTGCAATTCTTCCCCCCCACTTATCCGCTCTAAAAAATCTTTCTGCTCTGATCGATTTAGTAAGACAAAATTAAATAGGTTTAACGAATGTAGAAAGCAAGAATAGATAGAAAGGCATAATCGATCGTTAAACAAGCTAAAAAACACTTTCATTTTTTGATCATTTATAACTATTTTGAACCAGGTTAACTTAACGCTCATGAATTGCCTCATCGTTGACGATCATAAAATCGCCCGAACTACCCTCAAAAAGCTGATCAGTCTGGACAGTTCGCTTACGCTTGCCGGGGAATGCAGCAATGCTGAAGAAGCTTATAATGAAATCATTAACCAACCTATTGACCTGTTGTTTCTGGACATTGAAATGCCTGGTATGACAGGGATGGAATTGGTAAAAAGCCTTGGAAAAAGCAGCCCGATGATTATTTTCACCACTTCGGAGCGGAACTATGCTGCCGATGCTTTTGACCTTAATGTGATTGATTTTATGATCAAACCAGTGAGTCCCGTCAGGTTTCTTCAATCCATGGAACGTTTGCGGGAATTTGTAAAGACCAAAACATTCAGCACTGCGATCAGGGATAAAGATTATATTTTCATCAGAGATTCGAATACGATCAGAAGATTATCGCTCGACCAGGTTTTATTTTTGGAGGCACAGGGTGATTACGTAAAAATATATGTCAGCGACCATACTTACCTCATTCATTCAACACTTAAATCGGTAGTTGATAAGCTGCCAGACAATTTTTTTCTTAGGGTTCATCGCTCCTTTATCGTTAATGTCAGCAAAATAGATACCCTGGAAGGCAATACTTTAGTCCTCGATAAAAACTTCGTTCCTGTTTCCGATGCCTACCGTGCTGCCTTAAATAAACGCATGCAAATCTTATAAATCAGGAACTGGCTTATTTTTTGCTTATAGCAGTTAATTATCGCAACTCAACAAATGCCTCAACCTAACTCCTATACCGCTCCAGAATACGAATATATAGACCTCAGCTATATTGAGACCCTTAGCAATGGAGATTTAGCCTTTGAAAAAGAGATTGTAGAAATTTTTATTGATCAAATTCTCGAAGACCTCCATCTATTGAATACGAATTTCAATGAGGGCAATTTTAATCAACTGAAACAAAGTGCCCATTATATGCTACCCAGTATTTCTATTCTTGGCTTAGAAAACAAGCTAAAAACTGAACTTGAAGCCTTAGATACTTTGGATGCTCCTTATAAAATTCTAAAAAAACATGTGCATACCATTACTATGGTGTGCCAAAAGGCGAGAAAAGAAGCCATTTCCTTAGTGCATACCTTATAGTTAAGTAGCCTGCCATCAGGCTGTCTTTATAAAGATCAGTAAACCTACATTTTTTACTTAAAAGATCAATTGAAAAGCTGCTGCTCTTCTGTATAATAAGTTTTCCTGGCGCCACTCTTATGAATGAGAATCTCTGCACCGGTTGGACTTGTGGGGTTGTGCTGCGTATGTACTTTCAGGAAATCTCTGAATTCCCCAGTTATACTTCCTGGATGTGCTTTTCTGATTTCCTCTACCGCATCTGTCAGCACTTCCTGGATGGCATGATGTAAATCTTTAACTTTTCCTTCAGGAATCTTTCCGGCAATAGAAAAGGGAGAAATCCTGGCTTTCCATAAAATCTCATCAGCATATGCATTGCCAATTCCTCTGATTTGGTGCTGATCTAATAATATCCCTTTAATAGCTGCCTTTTTACCCTTTAAGTGCTCCTTCAAAAACTCTGGTGTTACTTTTTTGTCCAGCGCATCAGGTGCAGCTGCAAGCCCAGGATTTAAGGTTGGTGTTGCAATTTTTTGTGGATCTGACATCACTAAGCCCAGATCACCCTCAAAATACAATGCTATAACCGGATATTTTATAGCATGAATTTCTTCAAAGAAATGCAATTGCCCCCTTAACATGAGGTGTAATGCCAGCAAATCCTTCTCAAAGTTAAAATGAAGTTCCTTTCCGGATCGGGTCACAGATTTCAGTAGCTGACCATTCAGTACTTCCCTCAATTCTTCAGGAGTTACATTCAGTTTTTTATCATTAGGCACTTCTACTGTGCTCAATTTTCTACCGGCAAAGGCTTCATTAAGGTTTGCGCTGAATACTTCTAAATCTGGTAATTCTGGCATAATAAAGAGTTCAAAAATGAAAATACATTTATGGGATTAAAACAAATTAAAACGATGATAGTTTGCGTTTACTCTTGTTCGGTCTGGATTTCTATAAAAGACCTACCTGTTGAACAGGTAGGTCTTTTATAAGTGGTTAATTCAGGTTCCAATCTACCTGATCTCTTAGGTTATTTGTACTGACAATGGCCTCTACTTTATTTTTTCCTTTTTGAAGTCTCACATTCTCAAATATATAATGGACACTGGTGGTCCCTTTCTTCACATCAGTAATCTTCTTACCATTCACCATTAATATCGGTGTCCCTGTATTTGAATACACGGTCACCGTTATTTTCGGATTTGTTCTTTTGGTAAAGCGTCTACCTGTAATATAGACCATCGGTTCAGGATTCCAATTTGCTTTATACCAGTAAAACGCATCTTTTTTCACCTTTCTATCGAAAGTCATCAATCCCTTCATATTTCTTGCAGGAACATTGCCTCCATTTGCAGGTGGCACTGCAAAATCAAACATATTCCATACGTAAGAAGCCGCGATGTAGGGATGTTTGTCTATAATCCCCCATTGAATTTCATGGAATTTCTGCTGATAGGCTTCCGGCCATATTTGTCCGGATGGATTTCCGGTTTCCCTGCTTACTTCTTCCTGCTGCGCGATATTTGCTTCAGTTCCATACTCCGACAAGACCATTCTATAGTCTGGAAACTTCTGCTCCAGTCCGGAAACCCATTGTTCCAAATCCCCAATCTTACCTTCATACCAGCCATAATAGCGGTTCATCCCTTGGATGTCTGCATTTAAATTTGTTGGACGATCCATCTCTCCGTAGCCACTCACACTTACGGTGTAACGATCCGGGTCTTCTGTTTTTGAAATATCATCTAAATCTCTGGTCAGCACCGCGGTATAATCATCAGGTGTTTTTCCATACACCTCATTATGAAGCCCCCAAACATATATTGAAGGATGGTTATAATTCTGACGGATCAATTCCCTAAGCTGCGATTGTGCGTTTCCGGCTTCCTTAGTAGATACTGCATTTACAAATGGGATTTCTGCCCAGATCACGAATCCCATGCTGTCACATTTTGAATATAGGTATTCTGACTGCTGATAATGTGCAAAGCGAATGGAAGTAGTGCCCATTTCTTTGATATCTTCCAAGTCGGCAGCATGCTGGGCATTCGACAACGCATTTCCTTCATCTTGTTTATCCTGGTGTCTGCAAACCCCCAATAATCGGTAGGGCTGGTCGTTCAGGTAAAAACCTTTTCCGGGTTTCATCTCAAATTTACGCAGTCCCAATGGCTGTGTAACTTCATCAATGATCCCTTTTTCATCGGCTAATCGTACCACCAATTTATACAGATAAGGATCTTTTATCCCGTTCCAAAGGTGTGGATCTGACACCATCAGCTGTTGATTAAACAGCTGTTCCCCTTGTCTGGAAACCATGATTTTTTCTGCTGCTTGTTTCACCATCTTACCTGCGGCATCATAAATACTGGTAGACAACGTCAGTTTAGCCGCTGCGGCTTCCGATTTGTTTTCCAGCTTCACCTTTACTTTTAATGCTGCTGATTTAGCCGATACGTCCTGCTGAGTAATAAACACACCAGACGAAGCCAGGTCAGTCACTGCGATGTTTACACTATTGGTTATGATCAAAGCTATTGGACGATAAATTCCTCCATAAATTGGGAATAATCGATTGTTAATCGGGATCACATCTTCCCGCTCTTCATTGTTCACTTTTACTTCAATCTTATTCTGTTCCCCATACTTGAGAGCATAGGAAATATCGAATACAAAGGCAGAATAGGAACCTTTATGTTCACCGATATAACGGTCATTTACATATAAACGTGCTACAGATCCGACACCTTCGAAACGTATAAATACACGTTTCCCTTTCCAGTCTGCAGCGGCAAAAAGTTCTTTCTGATAGCTCGCATCACCAGCATAAAAACCCTTTCCAGCTTGTATGTCCTGGTCGTTCCAGGTATGTGGAATTGTTACGTTTTTCCATTTCAGATCCGTCAGTGCAGCATCCCTCCGGTTTGCATCTTTCTTAAACTGCCAGTCGCTATTGATGTTAATCACCTGTCTTGCGGGCTTAGTTTGCGACCTTACTGTGGCATTGAACAACATCATCAATGCCATTACTAGGAACAGCGGTCTTCCAGGTTTCCTCATCATCATAATCGTATTTCGTTTTTAAATTTTAGCTTTCTCGTATTTTGTCCCGTTATTGTCTTGTTTATTTGCCGTCTCGAGTACAATGACAAAGGGTTGCTGATGATCTTTCTTTTTCAGGTGTAAAAAATATTCATTGCTGCTGATCTCTTCCGGAAGGAAAGTTTCCTGAGCATTCGCCAATAAATAAGCTTTGCTGATCGTGGTTTTTCCAGGAGTCTTTACCCTTAAAGCACCAGAAACAGGCACATTAAATACCAGCATATAAATTTGATCAGAGTCGTTCTTTTTGGTAAAATAACCCCAGTCCTGCTTGTCATAGGCGGCATAACCACAATTATAAATGGCTGCCTGATTCACCTTCATCCAGTCTCCAATCTGTTTGGCGAGTGTTAATTCTTCATTACGGATAGCCCCATCACCCTGAGGACCAAAATTGAGGACAAAATTTCCGCCCAGAGAAACACATTTCGCAGTCATCTCCAGCAGTTCATTGGTCGTTTTAATGTGACCATTCCAGGCTTTATTATAGCCCCATTGGTTCTCAGGAACGGTCATCACACAATCCCAGTCGTTGCCATGTACATCTTCAATTGTATTAGGAATTTTACGCTCCCAACCTTGCTCATAATCTCCCATCAACACGCCGTTGGAATCAAAATGACGTTTCCCGTTTTCATCAGCCCTAAATCGGCTGCCAATGATTAACCCCGGACGAAGTTTGCGCATTTCCGTTTCCAGTTCATCCGCAAAAGCAGCTTGTTTTACCCATGATTTATCCCATGTGCCATCAAACCAAAGCCCTTTTGCCTTCGGATAATTCGTCAGCAATTCAATCAGCTGGTTGCGGGTAAACTTCTTAAAACGCTCAAAAGCGATGCTGTCTTCTTTTGTCTTGAGGTCATAACGCCAATCCGGATGGCTCCAATCCATGACCGAGAAATATAAAATCACATCTATCCCTTCTTTATCATAAGCATCAACAACCGCCTTTACGATATCCTTTTTATAAGGAGAATTGGCTACGGTATACTTGCTGTACTTACTTGGCCACATGCAAAAACCATCGTGGTGTTTTGTGGTAAAGGTGACATACTTGGCGCCCATTTGTTTCGCTGATTTCGCCCATGACGTCGCATCAAATGCGGTAGGATTAAACTTGTAAATCAGGGAATCGTAGGTAGAATTGGGAATCCCATTCCAGGAACGAATCCATTCCGCAGCACCATTATAGGGTTTTCCGTTCCATTCACCACCTGGAATGGCATAAAGGCCCCAGTGGATGAACTGCCCTAAGCCGTAGCCACGCCATTTTTCCATAGCTGCATCCATACGTTTTCCGGCTCTATGGGAACCATGCATTAAATTGATCTTTTCTTTCGGACTTGTTTGTTGTGCCATTAGGGGCTGCAAACTCATCAATGCTGCAAGGCCTAATCCTGCAATCAATAATTTCTTCATTGTTTCGGTTTTGTGTATTCTAGTTTCGGTAAGTAGTTACTTTGGTGGCGATGTCCTCAAAACTAAAGCCTTTGACAAAGTCACTACTAAGCCCATTTCCAAGACTTTCAGGCTGCCCAAATGCAGCCTGAGCCCCGGTCAACAACCATACGATGATCAACATTTTTTGTAAGGATCGCCTTGAATCAGGATAGGTGTAGGGCATTTTTGGGTGGTTGATCATGTGTTTGATTATTAAAAGGGGTTCAGGGATTGCAATTGTTCAGTTGTCAGCTCTAATTTATAGATTTTTACCAACCTGGATTCTGAATTAAAAGGTTGTTTTTGTTTACTTCTTTCAATGGAATCGGCTGATAATACATCTGCGGACTATTGAATTTTCTGGTTTCAAATACAATACGCGCTCCGGTAAAAGTGCTGCCAGTTTTTGTCCAGCGCATTCCTCCCATTGGACCGTTCAATACATCCTCTGCCACCTTCCATCTATAAATATCAAACAGGCGGTGTCCTTCTTCATTCGCAAATTCAATGCGTCGTTCATGACGAATGATCATGCGCATCTGCTCTTTGTTTAAACCTGTCGCCAGAGCGTAAGGCATCAAACCGGCGCGTTTACGAACCGCTTCCACTGCCGTATACACTTCCGAATTCGGCCCTTGATACTCATTTAAGGCTTCTGCATACCCTAACAAGATATCTGCATATCTAGATACCACCAATCCGATCTGACTAGTTACTCCAAAATTACCACCTGCATTTTCATTGCAGAATCGTCTCCATAAGTATCCGGTAACGGTATTATATGGAGCAGTACTCATTCCATCACCGGGTGCCTGCATGTATAAATCAACAGGTTTCTTCGTTAAGCTAGTCCTGTCAAGCCAAAGCGATTGGTTGTATAAAATAGAATATCCGAATCTTGGATCACGGTTTAAATAAGGGGCAGTTTCCACATATCCTGACCCTGCTTCAGTAATCAATTTACCATTGGCCATTCCATAGTCATCTACCAATTGCTGTGTAGGGTTTCCATAGTTCTGTCCACCTCTGGAAGCTGGCAAAAGATACTGCTCATAAAAACGTCCGGTGTTCATCATGATCTGAAAGATATACTCCGAATTTTTACGCTGGATACCCATATCATAATAACCATATCCTGGCGCAGTGGTATTATCCTCTACCAGGTGGTAAATGCCCAGGTCCATCACTGTCTTTGCCGCATCAGCAGCTTTCTTCCAGCGATTCGCGTCCGGATTCCCATAGCCAAGAAGCTCTTTTACGGGCCCTGAATTCGGATTACTTTCATTGTAAAGCGGGCTGGCCACCAACAGCAGCAATTTCGCTTTAATGGCCAATACTGCACCTCTGGTTGGGCGTCCGAAATCTTCCGGCGGATAATCCAGTGATAAGATTGGTACCACTCCATCCAGCTCTTTTTCGATGTAATCGACAGTGGCTGTGAAAGTACTCCTTGGCAGCATAAAATTGTCTGTCAGCTCATATTTCGTATCTCCCAATAGGGGAACACCTCCAAAAGTTCTCAACAAATGATAATAAGCGAAAGCCCTTAAAAATCTGGATTCTGCTTTCAGTCTGGTTTTCTTTGCTGCAGAAAGCGGTGCTCTGTCGATATTAAATAAAAATACATTCACCCTTCTCACCATAGCATAACAGGTGGTCCAGGTAGATAAGCTAAAGGCATTATCCGATCCACCGGCAACGTTGGCCATATTATAACCCTGAGAAAAACCACTGGACCAGCGTGCTTCCCCATCATCTGTGGCGTCTGAGAAAGCCCAGATTCCACCGCCACCGGTTCCATTCTGCATGAAATAGGTTCTATTGAGCTCTCCATATACAGAGTTTAAAAACTGCATACTCAGCGCACTATCGGCAAATACAGTCTGCTCATTGATTTGTCCAATATCGGTCGGATCAAGGAAACCTTTATCCGATGCTTTCTTACACCCTGTGCTCCACACTGCTAGGCCTAAGCTTGCAGCGATCATTATATATTTAACTAAATTCTTCATGCTTTCTTCTTAAAATGTTACTTGTAAACCAAAATTGATGATCTTCATCTGAGGATAATTCTGATACGCTTCTACGCTTCCACGTTTCGATTCAGGGTCCACATCATAGATTTTCAGCTTATTAAAGGTCAGCAGGTTTAGTCCATTAGCATAAAATCTGATGTCTTTCAACTTTAACCGCTGCGTAAAATGCTTAGGTAAATGGTAGCCGAGTTCCACATTTTTCAGTCGGAGATAATCTGCAGGTCTCAGCCAGAATGTAGAAGCATCAAAGCTTACCCCGCCTAATCTTGGATATTCCGCATTGTCCCTGTTCTCTGGTGTCCAGCGTTTCAGGTGAATTGCTGCAGGAATCCCGTTCACATTTCCAATTTGCAAAAGCGTATTCGAGCTGACGCTGCTTCTGGAAGCCCCTTGCAGCAAGAACGAAAAGTCGAAATCTTTATAAGTAAAGCCTGCAGAGAAGCCATAGGTCAGTTCCGGTACTTCCGGTTTACCGATCGCGGTGATGTCATTTCCATCAATGATCCCATCCCCATTTACATCTTCATATTTTAAATCTCCAGGCTTAACGGTTTTCCCGAGTACTTTCGGGCTATTGGCAATATCTGCCTCATCATAATAGAAACCCTGGGAAATATAGCCAAACAGCTGGCCTACCGGACGTCCGGTTTTCTTTAAATTTGGAGCTACACCATCCGGTTCATCGCGGAAAAGAATCTTGTTCCTGGCGAAAGAAGCATTTGCACGGATGAAGTACATAAAATGATCGTTAACGGCATTTCTGTGGTTAACTTCCAGCTCAAACCCCTTATTACTCACTTTACCCAGATTTACAGGAGGAAGTGTTAATCCAGAATAGGCTGGAACCGTTTCCCTCTTGGTGAGGATATCATAGCGCATATGGTCAAAATAATCAGCCGTAATCTCCAGCTTGCTATTAAACAGTTTCATGTCTATACCAATATTGGTTTTGCGTTCCTTTTCCCAGCGTACATCTAAATTTGCCAGCGTTCCAGGTGTTACTTTTGGTTGCCCGGTAGGACTTTCCCCAAAATAATAACCATCATTAGCTACCGTATATACCTCCTCATACAGGTATCTGTTTCCTTCTACTTCATCACTTCCTACAGTACCATGAGAAGCCCTGATTTTTAAGTAATTGATGACTTTGATATGGTTCTTAAAGAAAGGTTCTTCACTGATGTTCCATCCTCCGGAGATTGCTGGAAAAAAGCCGTATCTGTTCTTAGATTTGAAACGATCGGAGCCATTATATCCTGCATTAAACTCTACTAAATAGCGGGACTTGAAGTTATAACCTACTCTTCCTGCATAGCCCTGAAAGTTTGCCGGAGCATTTGAACCTTCAATATCACCGGTACGGTTGCTGAGTACCAAACCATAAACGCTATGGTCGCCGAATTGCCTGTTGTAGTTCACAATCCCCTGGAAATTCACGCGTCTGAAGGGAACAGAATAAGAACTGGTTCTCACTAAAGGCTCTATCCTGAGTAATTCAGGATATACCGGATCTAACACATCAGAGCCGGGAACGAGGGAATATACCGGAAAACGACCTCTGGTCAGCTCTCTCGCAAATCCAGATTTGTTGGTATACGCAATCACCCCTTTTACAGATAAACCTTCTGTCAGGAAGTTCAATTTATGATCTGCACTTAAATTCACGTTCAGGTCGTTGCTGTAACTTCTTTTATAACCACCATATTCCAGAGCGCCCACCGGGTTTAATGACCCTGCTTTCACCCCCCCATAGCTGCCATCCGCATTTCTAACCGGGTAGACCCAAGGACCAAGTAATCCACTGGAAATCCTGCGCCAGAAAGGCAAGGCACCACCGGCCATAGGATCTGGCAGGTTAGGCTCGTTGATTTCACTGAAACGGGTAGAAAGGTCTAACTTCAGGCTTAAGTTTTTATTTACATCCAGATCCACGTTAGAGCGGATATTGTAGCGTTTTAAATAATAATTGTTATCGAAATTCTCTTTTCTGCTCATCTCTTTAAGAATCCCATTTTGAAAGATGGAACCTGCAGAAATAAAATAGCGAAGTGTGCTGGTACCTCCATTGATATCAATATTATTGCGTTGCTGCAAAGCTGATTTTTTCATCACCTCATCATACCAGTTCACATTTGGATAACGAAAAGGATCATCACCAGTACGGAAATGTTCTAATGCTTCATCGCTCACTAAACCAGGATAAGCCACATTCGGGTCCTGACCTGCATTAATCGCCTGTTCTTTTAACAATTGCAGTGACTGGTAAGAATCTAGTGATTTCCTCAGTACGGTAGGCATCTGTAAGCCTGCTTCGGTACGGAAAGTAATCACTGCCGGGCCCTCTTTCCCCCTGCGCGTGGTGATCACAATTACTCCATTTGCCCCTTTAATCCCATAAATAGCTGTGGTTGCTGCATCTTTAAGAATGGAAAGGCTTTCAACTTCATTTGGATCCAGCTGGTTCAGCTGATCATATTGGTATTCCACATCATCCACAATAACCAGGGGTCTGTTGGCATTTCCAGCAAAGGAACTAATCCCTCTAATGTAAATATTTGCAGCATCTTTACCTGGCTGACCGCTGGTTTGCTGCTGGAATAAACCAGGCAATCTACCGGCCAAGGAGTTCTGGAGACTTGCCGCCGGACTTTGGCGCAATTCCTTCCCACTAATCGTAGAGATGGCACCACTGCTGTTGATCTTCTTTTGTTTGCCATAACCGACCACGACCACCTCATTCATCTGGGAATTGTTTTCCTCTAATTTTACATTGATGTTGTGGTTATTTCCTATCGCGATCGTTTGCGGCACATAGCCGATCATACTTACGGTAACTTGTTTGCTGTTAATTTTTATACTGAAAGTGCCGTTATTATTGGTAAAAGCCCCGTTTTTAGGGTTTACTGTTTCTATGACCGTAGCATTAGGAATTGGGCCACCATCCTGATCGGTCACCTTTCCCGTTACTGTGATCTGCTGTGCAAAGGCAATTGTGCCCAGGCAAAGTATCAAGCATAAAAGAATTATTTTTCTCATTATTTCTAGGTTTGTTGGAGGAGAGTTAATAAGTATATCCTGGATTTTGAGTCATGTTTGGATTGGTCTGGATCTCTGAATAAGGGATCGGGAACAGGTAGTTTTTCGAAACATCGAACACGGAAGGTGCAATATCCAATACGGTGTAACTGAATGTAGCATCTGGATTTCTTATGATATTCATTCCTTTTACCGGGCTGTTCATCACCTGTCCGGCAATCTTCCACCTTCTGATGTCCCAAAACCTTTGCTCTTCGAAAGCCATCTCAATGCGTCGTTCATTTCTGATGAGTGTACGCAGCTCAGTCTGCGTAATTCCAGCAGGAATTCCATAACGGTTGTCCGCAGCAGCAGTTATGCCTGCACGTTTCCTGATCGCAATGATCGCATCTACCGCGTCATTAACTGGTCCGCTTGCTTCGTTCAAAGCTTCTGCATAGTTCAACAGCATTTCTGCATAGCGGAATAAGATCACATGGTGATTTTGATTGCTATAGGTACCTGAACTTTCAAATTTTCCCATGAACTTGCGCAGGTAGTATCCGGTTTTTGTTTGTGTTCTGCTGCCTCCTGGACGGTCCTTACCCCCATTAAAAGTCTCCACAGGCCTATTCAGCCATTTGGTGGTATTGAACATGATCGTGGCTGCAAACCTATTGTCTCTATTGACATAAGGATTTGCCGGATCATAATTTGAACCTGCTTCTCCAGGCATTTTACCGTTTTTCATCAGGAAAGCATCTACCAGATTCTGCGAAGGGCTTGTATTTCCAGTACCATCGGTATACCCGATCGGCCCATTGTAAAGTTCTACCGTCTGACTTTGCGCCTGCTCTTTCATGAAAATAATCTCCGCATGTTTCACCGAATTGAAGAGTGCAATAAAGTCGGTACCTAAGCTGTAATTACCCAAAGTCATCACGTCTTTTGCAGCATTTGCAGCTGCAGTCCAGCGCTGTACATCTCCAGTAGGATTCCATAAAGGGCTGGCTCGATACAGCAATACTCTTGATTTCAAAGCCAATGCAGCTCCTTTATTTGCGCGTCCAATGTTTTGATCTACCACAGCTGCAGGAAGTAATAGATCTTTTACCGCTTCAATTTCTGAAAGGATATAATCATAGCATTCATCTGCAGTGTTCCTTTTAAGGTTGAGGTTGTCGTTAAGGCCATAAACTTTATCGCCTAATAGTGGAACCCCTCCCCAGCGTTTCAACAGCTCGAAATAGAAATAAGCACGAAGGAATCTCGCTTCGGCTCTCCATTGCACTTTCAAAGCTGCGGTAGTAGGCACCACATCAATCTTACTCAGGAAAATATTCGCTCTGCGGATTCCTGTATAATTTTTCACCCATTGGTTGTCGATTACATTCTGACCGGAAAGCAGTCCTGTTCTAAACCCTTCTACCATACTTCCATCTTGTGAAGACACTGCATCATCGGTTCCAGCATCAAGGAAGGCAGTCAGCAGCCGGTTGTAACCATCAGGTAATTGCAGATAAGTACCATTTAGAAATTGCTTTGCATAATCTGCATTTTTATCGATCTCATCGAAAACCAGGTCTTCATGAATTCTTTCCAGTGGTTCTAGTTCCACTGATTTTGAGCAGGAAGCCAAAATGACAACCAGGCCAAGTCCTGTAATTATATGTTTTACATTCTTCATTACTATTCTTTCGTAGGGTTAAAATTGTAGGTTGATACCAAGATTGAATACACGCTGGTTTGGATAATCCCAGGCTACTACCTCAGGATCTACCCTATCCAGACCAGTGAAAGTGAGCAAGTTAGTCCCATTCACAAAGATTCTGGCCCGGTCGATTTTCACAAAGCTGATCCAGCGTTGCGGCAGTGAATAAGCCAGTTCCGCATTTTTCAGGCGGAGATAGCTGCCGTTTTTCAACCAGAAAGAAGAAGGACGCTGGTTGTTCATATTGGTCCCTACCGTTAAGCGTGGATAGGTCGCTGTTGCTGCGGTTTCTGGCGTCCAGCGGTCCAGATGATGGGTAAAGGCTTGTCCATAACCTCCTACGCCCACCGATTGGAATTCATAGGTACCGGCACCCATTACATACACATTTCTATTGGTTACAGCATTCCAAACCATAGAAAATTCAAAACCTTTATAGTTGAAACCTGCCGTCAGTCCGTAAAGCACCATTGGATTGGTACTGCCTATTGCCTGCTCATCGAACACATTAATCACCCCATCGCCATTCAGGTCTTTATACCTGATGTCGCCCGGTACTGCTTTGTAGCCATCAATTTTTGCAGAATTGTCGATTTCGGCCTGGTTGTTAAAGAAACCATCAGCTACCATCCCGAAAGGCTGTCCGACTGGCAAACCGGTTCTTCTCATCCAATCGTAAGGTCTGATGACTTCATCCATAAAATCGACCCTGCTCTTACTAAAGGAAACATTAGCATTTACAAACCAGTTTACATTACCCGTTTTCTCGAAAAAACCAGCTGTTAATTCTATACCGCTATAGGTTCTCTTCCCTATGTTTTCATCTGGTCTGCTGTTTCCCAAAATAGCGCTTGCATTGGTACCACGCTGCTGTAATAAGTCTGAATATTTATTTTGATAATATTCTGCACTGAACTGCATTTTGTTCTGAAAAGCAGCAATGTCTACTCCCAGATTCAGTTTATTGACACTTTCCCAGGTAATATTAGGATTGGCCAATTGCGCCTCTACCATAGAACTTGTACCTGTGGCTGGAGATCCAAAGTAAACACTGCTGAAGCTATTGTAAAATTGGTCATATACGTAGTAACCGGCACCGGAATTGTCGCCGCTCTTCCCATAACTCCCCCTGATTTTAAGCTGATTTAAAGCGGTCACAGATTTCAGAAAATCTTCTTTTGAGATATCCCATCCCAAACCTGCTGCAGGGAAAAATCCCCACTGGTGGTTCTTTGGATACCTATTCATGCCCATGTAGGAACTTACCAATTCTACAAAATACTTTTTGCTGTAATTGTATTGAAACCTGCCAGCAATCGCATTGTTGTTCAGACTTAAATCTGATCCGGTGATCAGGTTATCACTATTAAAATTAAGGGAAGCATTGATTTCATGTTTTCCGAAAACCTGGTCATAGCCAGCCAGCATTTCTGCATAGATCTGCCTGTTGGTCAGTTCTATCGATGAAGTGTTATTCTGTGAACCATCCGTTCCGTATTTATTGATGATGGGCTTGCCAGCAGGATTAGCTAGATATTCATAAACTGCAAAAGACTTACTCCTATTGATTAGCTCTGAATAATAAGTATTAAATGAGCCTTTTCCTTTGATGTACAAGCCATCCAATACCCCATCTAATTTTTGCCTTAAACTCAAGTCTACTCCAAGATTTCGATTATAACTCGGGCGGTAACCGGAACCAACTACCTGACCATACAAATTGTAATTGAATTGCTGATTTCCCCCAAAAGAGCCATCAGGATTCAGTATCGGGTACGCATTATTTGGCGTTCTCAATAAACTAGCATAGATGAGATCTGATCCTCTAATCCCACTTAGATTTGCATCTAGTGCCCCTGGTTCATTGCCATTTCTTATTCTGCCGAAGATATTCAGCGACAGCAATAGGTTTTTAGTCAGGTCCGCATCGATGTTTGTTCTAAAACCATAGCGTTTATATGAGTTATTTGTTTCATAGCTGTTTCGTTTTGGATCAGATACAAAGAAACCATCCTGGTTCAGGTAATCCAGATCCACAAAGTAACGTGCAGTTTCATTTCCACCTGAAAAGTTCAGATTATACCGCTGGATAGCTGCTTTCTTCTTTAAAATGGCATCGTACCAATCCACATTGGGATAAGCAATCGGATCTGAGCCATTTCGGTATTTTTCGATCGCCTCCGCCGTATAAATCGGCTGTTTGCCATCATTTACTAAAGCCTCATTAAAAAGCGTCGAATAATTCGCAGCATTCAGGAATGAAGGGCTATTGAGCTGTTTCTGAATAGACGTTTGAGCGGTAAAAGAGATTTTTCTTGGCGCAATACCTCCTCTTTTAGTTTCAATCAGGATCACCCCATTTCCACCTCTCATGCCATACATCGCCGTAGCCAGGGCATCTTTTAATACAGATACCGAAGCAATCTGTTCCGGGTCAACATTGGTTAAATTTCTAGGTACTCCATCTACCAATACCAATGGCGTCCGGCCTCTTAAAGAAATAGATGGCGCATCATCGCCAGGTTTGGCAGAAGTCTGACTGATGTAAAGACCGGCGAATTTACCATACAGAGCCGATTCTACCTGTGAAACCGGAAAGCTGAGTAATTCATTGCCGCTGATTACCGCCTGTGATTGTAAGACCTGTTCTTTGCGCTGTTTCCCAAACAATACTGGCAATTGGGCATCCGGAAGGTGATAGCCATAAGAACTCTTTACTGCCTTTCGGGCAGAGTCATTTAGCGCTTTCTTATTGAAAGTACTGTCCTGGGCTTGTGCAAATGCGCGCTGATGAACGCTTGCTGCAGTAAAGCAGAGGATACACAATCCCAAATTTTTAAATGAATAGCGTAGTTTTTCTTTCATATATATGGTGTTAGGTTTAGGCGGGAGATAATTATGCATCAGTCAAAAGAGAGCATGCTTCAGCGGGGGGATACGCAAGGATGAAAGATCCCCTCGCTGCTGCTACCACACAGCGGGCGAAGGGTAATCCAACCTAAACGTATTTTAATTATTTGCTGATCAAAAGAAATCGGGGAGTAAAAAGAAGGTTTTTCATAGTTTGGTTTATGTTTTTTGGTTAAACCAAAGCTGTAGGAATATTATTTTTTAAAAGATGATTATTCTAAAAGAAAGGGTAGAAAAATCAAAAATCAGGGGGGAATAAGGATGAATAATCAGATATTCATAGCTTTAAATACTAACCATTCATAAACTCGGGGGAGGAAAAATCATGATATTCAATAAAAGGGGCTTTTGCATCGCATTGCTTTCCTTTCTTGTTTTATTGCCGGCTATAGCCTGCGCTCAGCAACAGCTGCGTTTTGGTAACATGACCCTGGAACAAGGCTTATCCCAAAACTCTGTCATGGCGATCAGTCAGGACGAGCAGCAGCTGCTTTGGTTTGGCACCAAACATGGATTAAACCGCTACGATGGTTACCAGTTTAAAGTCTATAAAAATAATCCAAAAGACACCAACAGCATTTCAAGTGATGAGATTACTGCCACCCTCAGCGATTCAAAAGGGATACTTTGGGTGGGGACAGTAAACGGCCTGAACAGGTATGATGCAAAGAAAGATAACTTTCAACGGATATTTTATCAGTCCAAAAACAAAAAAGGATTGAGTAGTAATAGCATTGAACATATTTATGAAGATCCACAAGGGAATATTTGGGTGGGAACTTTACGTGGTGCAAACCTGCTGACAGATCGCAATAAAAATGAGTTTCAGTCTTTTCTATTTAAGGATGACGGGAACAACCGTGGAATAAACAATGTATATTCCATCATCCGGCAAAAAGATGGAGCGGTTTGGCTGGCTACTTTAAACGGATTAATCCGCATGAACCTAAAACCAGGAAAATTCAGCTATGAGGTTTTCCACTATGACGGCGGTAAACCCGGAACGATCAGCTCCAATTACATCACCAGTTTGCAAGTAGATAAACAGCAAAATTTATGGGTGGGTACTGACAATGGTTTAAACCTTTTTCATCCGGCAAGCCAATCTTTTATCACCTATAAACATAATGAAAACAGCAACTCTATTGTCCACAACGACATTAGAGAAATTATGCTGAACAGAAATGGAACATTATGGATTGGCACTCAGGAAGGTTTGAGTATCCTCGATCCACAGCAAAAAACCTTTAGTAATTATCTCCATGACCCAGAGAAAAAGGGTAGTCTAAGCCATAATTCTATACATAGCATTTATCAGGACCGCAACAATAGCATTTGGATCGGCACCTTTTATGGCGGCGTAAACATCATTCATCCTTTTGCGACGCAATTCCATGCCTCCAAAAACAGTCGGTTAAGGCCAAGTATCAGCAGTAATATTGTCAGTTCTATTGTAGAAGATGCACAGCATAACCTGTGGATTGGAACGGAAGGCGGGGGGTTAAACTACTTCAACCGCAGCAACAATACCTATACGGCCTATAAAATCAACCTGAATGACAAAGCTGGACTAACCTCCAACCTCATCAAAACTATTTGTAAAGACAAAGCCGGAAATTTACTCATCGGTACGCACCATGGCGGATTAAACTTTTTCAACACCAGCAACAAGAGCTTTCAGCACATCATCAATATTAAGGACAGCAGCAATGCGCCTAGTACAGCCGAAATTATCGCCATCTGCGCCACCAGCGATCAGAATATTTGGGTGGGTACTTATAGCGGACTCAATCTGCTGAAAACGGTAAATGGCCGTTATGAAAGTCAGACCCGCAAAAGTCAGGTAGAAAATAAGCTGCAAAGTAAAAGGATCCAATTTCTTTATGAAGATCGGGACAAAAACCTATGGATAGGCACACAAGCAGGCCTATACGCCTATGATCTAATCGGCAAAACCCTCCGCTCCTTCTTAAAAGATAAAGGAAATCCTGGCAAATTACAGTCGGACTATATCAATTGTATCGTCCAAATTTCCGATGGAAACCTAGCTGTAGGCACCTATTTTGGTGGACTGAGCATTTACAATCCGCAAAGCGGAGAATTTAAAACTTATACCGAAAAAGAAGGACTTTCCAATAATAATGTTCTGGGTATTATTGAAGACGACCAGCATAATTTATGGATCAGTACCGATCATGGTTTATCAAAATTCGATCAGAAGACGAAGACCTTCAGGATTTATACCAAAAGTGATGGTCTTGCAGGAAATGATTTCAATGTCAGGTCTTACTTTAAAGATAGCGCTGGCGAGCTTTTCTTTGGTGGATACAATGGCTTAACGTCATTCTTTCCAGTGCAAATAGAAATCAACCGCCAAACCAACCCGATCATTTTTACCGGCCTGAAATTATTCAATAGACCTGTGACTGTAGATGGCCCTGATCAGCTGTTAAAAGAAGACATCAGCAGCAGTAAAAGCATTACTTTTGAACACGATCAAAACCATTTCACCATCGGTTTTGCCCTGTTAAATTACATCAAACCGGATAAAAACAGGTATTCCTATAAACTGGAGAACTACGATGAAGAATGGAATGAGGTGAGCAACCCTTTTGCAACTTATACGAATCTACCCTCCGGTGCCTATACCTTTCTGGTCAAAGGAAAAAATAATGATGGCACACCCGGCGGCAGTGTGGCCAGTATAGACATCCATATCCTACCTCCTATTTGGGCGCGTTGGTGGGCTTATTGCGTCTATGCGCTGATCATTTCCATTATTTTATTCCTGGGTGTGCGCTATCTGATCATTCGGGCTTTACTCAAAAGATCGGAAGACATCCAGCAGATGAAGCTGAGTTTCTTCACCAATATATCCCATGAAATCAGGACACCATTGACGCTCATTCTTGGGCCTTTAGAAAACTTATTGAAAAATACAGAAAGTCAGCATGACCTCCACAAACAAGTGCTGCCCATTAAAAACAATGCCGACAGGTTGATGCGTCTCATTACCGAACTAATGGATTTTAGAAAAGCTGATTCCGGCTATCTAAAACTCAATATCGGTCCCGAAAACATCGTCAGTTTCAGTAAAGAGATCTTCTATGCTTTTCAGCACCTCGCCATCAGCAGGAATATCCGTTATACATTTAATAGTACTGACGATCCTATTCTCCTATATTTTGATAAAGTACAAATGGAGAAGGTATTATTCAACCTGCTCAGTAATGCCTTTAAATTTACAGACGATCAAGGCGCAATCTCTCTTTCTATTGATGATCAAGGCGATGCTGTGGAAATCAAAATCCGCGACAATGGAAAAGGGATTCCTTATGAGAGTCAGAATAAATTATTCAGCAATTTTTTCCAGGTAGATGAGCAGGGCTCTAATCACATCGGATCCGGGATTGGACTGGCACTCTCTAAAAGCGTAGTAGAAGCACATCATGGAAAAATTGAGATTAAAAGTAATGTGGCCAGCCCTGTAAGAGCGGGGGATACTTATTTTACCGTAAAACTGAAAAAAGGTAAAGCCCATTTCAAAGCGGAACAGCTTCAGGAAAATCAAGTCCATGAATATTCAATTTCCTCTTTTACTAATCCTGCTGCAGTTAGTGCTACAACTGCTGTTTTTTCGACTCCCCCTGAACTGACTGCGGCAACATCTGCTCAGACTAATATTATAGCTGAAAACAAGCCGCAAAACGAAAGTACTAAGCAGTCTGTTTCCGGACCAGGAAAATCAATCCTAAGCGCTAAAGAAACTGTATTAATTGTAGAAGACAACCCAGAAATCAGAGATTTGATTGCCCATTTAATGAGACCACAGTACCAGGTGGAAGAAAGTGTAAATGGATTAAAAGGCTGGGAAGCGGCTATAGAATTACTACCAGACCTGATCATCTGCGACATTATGATGCCGGTAATGGATGGCTTAGAATTATGCAGAAGGTTAAAAACAGATGAGCGCACCAGCCATATCCCAGTGATTTTACTCACCGCCCGATCTTCACATATCCATCAAGTTAGTGGTCTGGAAACTGGCGCAGATGTTTATGTAACGAAACCTTTCAGCACTGCCCTGCTCGAATTAAATGTTAGAAACTTATTGCAGTCCAGAGCGATGATGCGCCAGAAATATGCCCAGCAGATGACCTTACAGCCCCAAAATATTGTAATTGGCGCTACAGATCAGGTATTCATCGAAAAAGTCATGGCTTATATTGAGGCTAATCTGGCAGATCAGGAGGTTGGTGTTCCGGAATTGGCGGTAGATGTGGGGATGAGTCAGCCGGTATTGTATAAAAAGATACGCGCCATCACAGATCTATCGGTCAATGATTTTATTAAAACGATCCGACTAAAAAAAGCAGCGCAGTTGCTGGAGCATAAAGTATATACGATATCGGAAATCTCCTACCTGGTGGGGTTCAATGATCCCAAATATTTCAGCAGAGAGTTTAAAAAACAATATGGGGTTACGCCAAGGGTGTTTATCCAAAACTTACACGATAGCCCATAAAAAAAGTTGAAGCCGGATTTCTCCAGCTTCAACTTTTTAAACCTCCCTGTTTAGGGGATGTTCTTATTTTTTAGTTCGCTTTAGCTGTTTCTTTAGCTTCTTTTGCTGGCGTTAACTTCACATCAATCACTTTAGGATCATATTTCATCATTGCACCTGTAGCTGCATCGATTCCCCAGCCAATAATGCCGAATAAGTTTAAAATTGCCACTGGATTAAAGGTAGTAGCAGGCTGTAAGAATTTTGCTTCATAACCGTCTTTTTTCAAGCTTACTGTTTGACCGGTAAAGCCTTTTTTAAGTCTAACGGCTGCTGGAGTTACTCCTGCAGAAATGCCATCTACTTCAATATCTGCTCCCGGAGGCGTCGATTGGATTTGAACTGTCTGCTTTGAACCTGTAAAAATAGTGGCGCAGCTAGAGAAAAGTAAAGTCACTGATAATGCTGAAATAGATAGAATTTTTTTCACTTTGTGTGGTTAGTTTGTTCCCTACTCTTATGGCCTTTCGGTATCGCCCCGTTTTTTATTCTGTTTACTAGACTACAGATATCTTTAATCCAAGAGACAAGCAGCGGTATCACCTCCTTATTCCTTTAGAATTTTAATTTGCAGTAAACAAAAACAGTTAAAAAGAGCGTATTTGAGAAAGCAGCATTAATATTCATTGCGAAACTAACAACATTATCTCATAAAAGGAGTAAAAAAATTAAATATTATCAACAAACTATCTGATCAGTTATCATTCCAGAAGAAAGCACGCTCTAAAGCAGTTGATGCAACCTTACATATTGCAGTAACATGATAGTTTTGGCATCTTTAATTTCTCCGGTTTCCATCATTTTAATGGCTTCTTCTATGTCGAGTTCCAATACTTCAATATTTTCCTCTTCATGTTCTAGTCCTCCTCCTTCATTCACCTTCATCGACTGGTTATATTCTGCCACGAAGAAATAAAGAATTTCGGTCACTGAGCCCGGCGACATATACGCTTCAAAAACCTTTTTCACTTCAGTAATCTGGTAGCCGGTTTCTTCTTCAGTTTCTCTTTTGATACAATCTTCCGGATTATCGGTATCCAGCAATCCAGCACAGGCTTCAATTAACATTCCAGACGCATTGCCATTTAAAAATGTAGGCAGGCGAAACTGCCTGGTCAGGATCACTTTACGCAGTTCCTTGTTGTATAATAAAATCACTGCACCATTCCCCCTATCATAGGCTTCTCTGCTCTGCACCTGCTTGCTGCCATCTTTTTTCAAGTATTCATAGGTGACTTTTCGCAGCGTGTACCAGTTGTCGGAAAGTAGTTCTGTTTCCAGGATCTTCACATCATTAATCATAGGTAATTCGTTATTGGGTGAGTCCAAATCTACATCTTTTAGGCCATTACCGGATTGCCAACAATGGGTAATTTTGCAAATTTGATCACCTCCACACTGGGGAAACCAAAATCGGAAACTACCTTTCCCAGGATCAGATAACAACCTGTACCTCTAAAGGGATAAACGGGCGTAGTTGTTGGAAAATGTATCGTATCAAAGAAGTTTCCGGCAACATCCAGAAATGTTCCGAACCACATTTTTTTATTGTTTTTCATCTGAACTGTTTTCTCACAGACATACTGTCCCACCATTTTGACTGTTTTTCCAATATGTTGATTCAGATCATTCGTACAAAGGTCTCCACGATAGCTGGTCTGCAATAAATCAAACATAGACAAGCTGATTGGAAAGCCCAGCAACTCCAGTTCATGGTAGGCATCTTCCAATAAGGTATTGAGGAGCACAGGCAGTTCATAATGTTTTGCCGGAATCTCAAACAATTCTGCCCCCTGAACCGGCCGGCTTTTGCTGCCTAATAAAGCGTGTACTTCCCAAAGCAATACTTTTTTACTTTTCCCGGTAAAGCGAAGCGCACCTACACGAATCAGAATAATCGCCTGCTCCAAGCCTATTCCTGTCCGTTTTACCAGGTCTTCCAATCCGAGGAAATCCCCATTATGTTTTCTTTCTTCAGGAATCTGGGTGATGAATTTATTTTCCAGCCCCTGAATGCCAATAAAACCAAGGTATGCGGCCATTCCATTGATGGAAACCACTTCCGAACTATGATTTACACAAGGGAGATGAATTTCCGCACCTGCTTTTTTCAGCTCATGCACATACAGCCATCTGGAATAAAAGCCCCCATAATTATTCAGCACGCCTACCATAAACTCTCTCGGAAAATATGTTTTTAAGTATAGACTCTGGTAACTTTCTACGGCAAAACTTGCAGAATGTGCTTTGGAAAAACTATAGCCGGCAAAAGATGATACTTGTCGCCATACCTCTTTAGTCACCTCTTCTGCCCTTCCTAAAGCTTTAGAACCTTCCATAAACTTCTCCACCAGTTTATCAAATTCCATCCTGGAACGGTATTTCCCACTCATCCCTCTTCTCAAAATATCGGCATCAGTACCATCCATTCCTGCATAATGAATACATACTTTGATCACATCTTCCTGGTAAACCATTACGCCAAAAGTATCCCCCAGTGTCTCTTCCATCACCGGATGCAGGTATTTCACATTTTTAGGATCGTGGTAACTCTGGATATACGTTTTCATCATGCCCGACTGTGCCACTCCCGGTCGGATAATAGAACTTGCCGCCACGAGTGTCCTATAGTTTTCACAGCGCAGCTTTGTCAATAATTGGCGCATGGCTGGAGATTCAATATAGAAACAGCCAATCGTATTCCCGGTTTGCAGGCGGGCATTAAGTTTCGGATCCTCCATAAAGGTTTTCACCTGATGCACATCGATTTTTCGCTGCAGGTTTTCCTCCACCAAACGCACAGCCTCTTTGATATGCCCAATTCCCCGCTGGCTCAGTATATCGTATTTATCAAAGCCTATTTTTTCTGCTTCATACATATCCCATTGTACGGTAGGCATCCCTTTTGGCGGTAAATCCAATGCGGTATAATAGGTAATTTCCTCTTCCGAAATCAGCACCCCTCCCGCATGAATAGAACGCTGATTCGGCATGTCTGCCATCATCGCATACGCGGCCATGATCTTTTTAAAAGTAGGATGGTCCTGATTTGCGATCAGCTGTGTACGATCGGTAAAGCTGTCGATCTCAGCTTTCGGTAAACCCATCACCTTCCCTATTTCCCGGATCACACTCCGATCTTTGAAAGTAGACATTGTGCCTAACAGTGCGGTATGTTCCTTTCCATACCGTTTAAATATATAATCCTGTACATCTTCCCTTTCATCCCAGGAATAATCAATGTCAAAATCCGGTGGAGAAGTTCGCTGTGCATTCAGAAAACGTTCAAAATAAAGGTCCAGCTCAATCGGATCTACATCTGTAATTTGCAGACAATACGCCACCGTACTATTAGCTCCAGAACCGCGGCCTACATGGTAATATCCTTTTGCCATAGAATAACGGATAATGTCCCAGGTAATCAAAAAATAAGCACAGAAATCCAGGTCGTAGATCACTTTTAGCTCTTCTTTCACCTTATTTAAAGCCCCTCGGTTATTTTTGCCATAACGGAATACTACTCCTTCCATGGCCAGCTTATAAAGCAAAGCTCTATCGTCCTCTTTTTTCCCTGTAAAAGTTCTCCTGTTCAGGTTAACACGCCCTTTCGGATAATCCATGACACAGGTATTCATCAGGTTTCGGGTATTATCGAGGATAAAAGCATATTTATTAAAACGGCTTTCCAATGTTCCCGGAGGAAGAAATGTATCCGTATTTCTGCATTTATCATCTGGTTCTACTTTACTTAATAAGGCATTAAGGTCTATTCCACGAAGGTATTCATGCAGACGATACTCCAGTTTATCAGCTACAAATACCGGCTGCAAGGCCAATAGTTTATCTTTTATCGCAGTCAGATCTTTTTGGTATAAAAGCGGGAGTTCTTCAAAATGAATGCCCAGGTATTCATTGGTTTTCAGCGGTTCTGCATAGCCATACGGATAAATGATATAGGCATACTGCATTTCCGGAACAGTATCCGGCAAGGCTTTTTCTTCCAGGTTATGTCGTGTTAAAAAATCATTCAGCTCCTTCATTCCCTCTTTATTCCTGGCAATGCCGATATAAAGTAGCTTTTTATCACGTCGGAATTCTATTCCTCCAATCGGCTTAACCCCTTTCTCATCACAGGTACGGATGAACTCCATGATGCCTGTAGAATTATTAATATCGGTCAGCACCAATTGAGTGATGCCCAGCGATACCGCTTCTGCGATCAATTTAGGAATAGACATCGTTCCGTAACGCAGGCTATATTGAGAATGAACATTCAAATACATGGCCTATAAATCTATATTCAAGGTAGAGGCCAATTTAATGGCCTTATCTCCAAATCGGTTCCGAATTTTGTCTAATGCCTGATACAGGCTATACTGTTCCTGAGATTCACTGTACAAATCAATTTGTTCATGACCGGTTACCAAGTTGGACAACCGTACTCCAATCAGGCGCAATAACATCCGTTTTTGATACAACTGACGAAACAATTCTTTGGCTTTAGCAATCAATACACTATCCAGCGAGGTATAAGAAATCGTAGCTTGTCTGGTTACATCTTCGAAATTCGCATAGCGAATGGTGACGGTGATGCAGGCGGTCAGTTTCTTCTTCTGACGCAGGTCGAAAGCAAGGTCCATGACCATCGAGGTGATCAGGTTATTGATTGTATCTACATCAATTGTATCTGCCTTAAAAGTGCATTGAGTACTGATACTTTTCTGCTCCTGATAAGGAATCACCGGCGAATGATCGATTCCTTTTGCCTTCTGCAGCAGTACCAGTCCGTTTTTCCCTAAAATCGTATTCATTTGATCGGGATGAATCTGTGTCAGCGTATGGATCTTTTTAATCCCCATATCACTGAGTTTCACAAATGTTTTTTCCCCGAGTCCTGGGATTTTACGAATGGATAAAGGATTCAGGAAATCCTGAACCTTCAGCTGCTCCACATTCAGTTCCCCATTTGGTTTACATTCATTGGTAGCCATTTTGGAAACTGTTTTATTGACCGACAGCCCAAAAGAAATGGGTAATCCAGTTTCTTTCATTACAGTTTGCCGCAGCTCATGCGCATATTTAAGTACCCCATGAAAGCGGTCCATCCCCGTCATGTCAATATAATGTTCGTCTATGCTGGCTTTTTCTATTAATGGAACGCGTTCCCTCAAGATCTCCGTAATTTCAAAGGAAGCTTTAGAATAAGCATCCATATTTCCTTTCACAAAAATCGCATGCGGGCAAAGCATTTTTGCCATTCGGGAACTCATGGCAGCATGTACCCCAAACTTTCTAGCTTCATAACTACAGGAGGCCACTACCCCACGATCGGAAGTCCCGCCAATAATGACCGGTTTTCCAATTAAACTGGGATCCTTTTTCACCTCCACAGACACGAAAAAGGCATCCTGATCCATGTGGATGATGTGTTTGTTTGAAGTCATGAAATATTTTTTTGATGCCAGCAAAGTTATACTAAAAAAATTAACATTTTTACTATTTTACTAATTATATTAGTAATTATAAAACCAGCAAGATTACTTTATTCAGCAATCGTCTGCTTAAAATGGTCTTTGGTGGAATACCACTGGTTACTGGTCAATTACTTTTCCCTTATTCGTAAAGTGCCGGTATTTTAGTGAAAATCAAGAACTATTAACCTAAAAAGCATCCTAAATTATCATTTTATGAGCCGATTAAACATTATGACACAGCTAACTACAGATTTCTATTTTTGGTTGTCCAGCTGTTTATTGATCACCGCGCTGCTGTTCCTTATTATCCTGACCTACCTTTTAAAAATCATTTCTAAACCCAAGCGACCTTGTTAAAAGCAGCTTTAAAGTCCTTTTAGCCTGTCCATAAAAAGGGCCGAAAATCGTCAATTTCCGGCCCTTTAGGATCATTTACAAAAATCACCTCCCTCTACATTGGGATCAGCGTAATGCTGCTAATTTCAGCCATCAACTGGCCTTTTAGTGTTAAAAGTCTTAGCTGCAACCTCAGGGACGCTGCTCCGATCGCTTGTTGAGAAATGTCGATTACACCTACCTCTACCTCTTTGAAACCAGGAGTTTCTGAGCTAGGAAGGGTATAGTTCAAGGTATTTTTCTCCAGTGCGATGCTCAGTTCTCCGCCGGTATTTGCATTTGCAAAATAATTGACCATTACTTTATACTTACCTGGGCGCTGAACTTTCATATCCCAATGCGCGGCATCTGATTTATTAGTCCAGAAAGCGATGGTATTTGGTCTGTTAGGATCATGGGTGGATGCGCCTTTTAATTTTATTCCGCCATCTCCAGTGAGCTGTGCCTGGTTTGCAGTGAGTACAATCCTGCCATCTGCCAATGAACTCACGCGGTTATTCAATACTTTTGGTGCTCCTTTGATCTCCAGCACCAGCACCATTGGTTTAGGACCCGAAAAATCTGCAGGCAATTGCAGCACCTTTCCTTTGTCTGTTGTTTTTACCACTAAGGTTTTCCCTTTAGTCCCTAAGATATAAGCTTTGGCAACTGTATTAGAAAGGGGTACTTCTAAAGTACCATCTTTTGGTACATCAAATACTTCCAGGTAAAGTTTTCCTGGCTTCTGTGTTGCATACCCCCATTCTAAAGGTTGGAATGGACTTGCTGTAGTTCCATAAATCGCTTCATTATTGACCTTCATCCAGGTTCCGATCTGTTTTAAAATCGCTGCTGCTGGTTCGGGAATTAAGCCTTCTGCATCCGGACCTACATTTAGCAGGAAGTTCCCTCCTTTGCTCACCGTTTCGATAAACAGGCGCATCATCTTATCATAAGATTTCCAATTTTTATCATGTGCGCTATAGCCGTAGCTTTCATTGGTAGTATGGCTCACTTCCCAGTTCATCCCAGGTAATCCTGTTGGCGGGACATATTTTTCAGGTGTTCCCATATCTCCATTTTTATTCTCCAAGCCATCCCAAAAACGGTTATTCACCAAAATCCCAGGCTGCCATTTGATCAGGTCGGTTAGGATTCGCTTGGTGCCCCAGGTTTCTCCCTGTCGATTTTTTGAGCTGAAATCCAACCAAAGAATATCCATTTTACCATAGTTATTGGCCAGTTCTTTAATTTGACCGTACAGGTAATCTTTATAGACTTCATAGTTGGGATTTTCCTTAGGAGGATTCGCGGCAAACTTATCGTAAGAATCAGGGTGCTGCCAATCCAAAAGAGAATAGTAAGCACCAATTTTCAGGCCTTCTTTTTTAAATGCCGCCACCGTTTCTCCATATAAATCTCTTCCTTTCGGGGAGATATTTGTACCTCCGGTAACGGAATTATTTAAAGAATAGGGCTGTTTACTGTTGAAGATGCTAAATCCTTCATGATGTCTGGAAGTGATCACCATATATTTCATACCTGCTTCTTTAGCCAATGCGGCCCAATCTGCAGCATTAAATTTTGATGCGGTAAATTTTGGTTTCAGCTCCGCTGCATATTCTTTGCTGGGCACCTGTGCCCAGGTCTGAATCCATTCGGCATAATGCTGCGGATATTGTTTCCCCTTCCAGGAACCTCCCGCAGCACTGTATAAGCCCCAGTGAATAAACATTCCAAAGCGGGCATCATTGAACCACTTCATGCGTTGATCTTTTGTTTCCGCCCATCCCGACACCCCTTCATAGGGTTTCGATTCTTCCTGGGCAGTGACCCTACCTACTGTTAAAAGCAGAGAGAGCATTACAGTTACTTTTTTCATTTATGTGTTTGTGTTTGGTTCTCCAGGTTCCTTACCCACCTGGTTTTTGTTTAAGTTTTTTATTTATGATCATCATTTACTTCCAGCCAATGCCCATCAGGATCCTGAAAATAGATTTGTTTGATCCCATCGACTCTTAGTGTGATGCGATGCGCAGCCCCTCCCCAGTCTTCATAGGGAATATGACTCGCGTTGAGCTTTTCAATGAATGGGTCTATAGCTGCAACACTGAAACACAAGTGTTCATTTTTATCGAAATTTCCTTTTCCCTTTGCTCCCTGTATTAAATGAAGCTGTCCGGCAGCACCCAGACTAAACCAGGTATGTCTGCCATCATGGAAAGGTTCAGGAATTTGGTTCAATTCAAATGTATTCTTATAGAAATCTGTAGATTTCTCCAAATTAGTTACATATACTGCAATATGATTTAATACTGCTGGGCTTGTTTTTTGCATGTTTTGTGCTTTGCTGTCTTGAAAAGAATGAAGTGTTATAGTCAATACGAGGATTAGGGTAAAAAGCTTCATGATCTTTGTTTTAAACTAAATTAATATCTCTGTCCAGTCGGTATAAGTCAAAACCAACTTCCCAATAATCTTTAACGACCTCTTTAAGTTCCAGGCCAAATTTCTCATAGAATTTATAAGCCATTTGCGAGGTTCTGACGGAGAGGATTTTTACACTATCGATTTCTTTAATCTTCTCAATCCTAAACTTCGTTAATGCGGTACCCAATCCTTTTCCCTGGCTGTCGGGATGAAAGATGTCCCAGGAGATTTTACCGGTTTCGCCGTCTTCGGATAAATTGAAGCCACCGCAGCCAAGAATTTCTCCATCTATTTCCAATACGTAATAATTATCGGCGAAATGGTCTAAATAATCAATAAAATCCGCTTCCTCTTCTGGCGAAAAATATGCTGGTGTATTTAACCTGAGCAAATTGAGCAGATGCGGTCTATCTTCAGGCTGATGTGCCCTAATTTTGATCTTGTTCATGTTTATAAATTGGTTATGCCGGCTTGATGATTCGGTAAAAGTAAAAATACAGGAATATTTCAATTCAGCAACGCATCAAAAGGTATATCCACAAAGTTTAACGAGCTGATCTTGCCGCTGATTTTCCAGCAAAGTTAGAAAGCCATAACAGCCTCTGACTAACCAAATAAAGACAATTTAAAAAATACAAAGAAATAATTATTTCTCCACATATTTCCATAAAAAACCATAAAATTCAGCCGATAAGAAAGAAGATACTGCAAAAAATGGGCACTAAAAGACTGTTTTGGAGAGACATATTAGGATCAAAGATCGCTATCTGTTTTGCTCTTGTTTTGCTCTTGTTTTGCTTTTCTTTTGCTCTGTTTTTACTCCAGTAAAAGAAAAGCAAAACAATAATAAAATAGTAATTGTGGAATAAAGGTCCTGCGATCGGCCAGTCTCAGCATTAACCTATAATTAAACTTCTGCTTTAATGAGCTTAGAGGATCGCCGGAAAACAGGTTCTCTTCATTGCTTAGCTTCAAAAGCTGGCGCAATAATTACTCCTATTTTTTTTATTCGGTTGATCCCTGACTTCTCGGTCCTGACTCAGCATAATTTTGTGCTATTAATCCGTTGGATTTAACAGAAATCTTAAATTTATTTTCTCTGTTAATTTTTATTACCATCTTGTTCAATACATTTGTTTTTAAACAATTAGCTGCAGCAATAATTTGAAGCGATTAATATGCGAAATTGAAATACGCAGATAAATTTAAAGCTGGTATAAAAGAAATTAAAAACAGCAGCATGCAGCTCAAAACAACAAATCTGAAAAAAATAGATTATTGATTAAAGAATGAATAATTAATTAAGCCCTTAACCAAAATAAATAAACCATGAGTCATTCTCACCATACTGCTCCGGCAGCAGAAACCGTATCCCACAATGTATATTTTGAAGGCAAAGTTCAGAGTCTGGGCATGGAAACGCCAACAGGTAAAGCCACCGTTGGGGTCATGAAACGAGGAAGTTATACATTTTCAGCCGCTTCAGCAGAAACCATGGTTGTGATATCGGGCCGTATGCAAGTGCGCTTGCCTGGTATGGATGGCCAGCAGCAATATGAAGCACAGGAATCATTTGAAGTTCCTGCCGGCAGTTCTTTCGAGGTACACTGCGAAGCCGATGTTGCTTACATCTGTTACTACGCCTAATAAAAAAGGGGTTACAAAGCACCCTGCCTGTAACCCCTTTTAAGGAAATTAAATATATAATGTGACTAAAAACTGCGCTTATGCAGTTTGAAGTTTAGCTATATTTCTATATGGGAATGAATTGAAGATATGACGACGTGCGAATCTACCTGGAGAATCAGCATTAACCAATTTCACGTAAACAGCTTTAGGAACACCAAAGTATTCATAAGCACTGCCATCCAAGAAATGAACGGTTAGCACTAAACCTGCCCAAGTATAATCAGCAATACCGCAAGTTGCAGTAGTTTGCGTATATTCTTCAATAGAAAGCTCTAATGTTTCTGGAGCAATACTTACTAAGAAATGATATGCTTCAATGATTTCCTTACTTTTAGCCTCTGCTTCTGCTTTAGCTTCTTCACTATCCTGGAATTTATCCGGGTGCCAGTCTTTCATCAAATTCCTGTAAATGGTCTTCAATTCTTTTAATTCGGCATCTTTTTGTACACCTAATAGCTTTCTGTAGTCAACAATCTTCTTCATAAATATTTTTAATGGCAATTATTGCCTTTGAAAAGCAGCCTGTTTTTTTAAGGTAAATCTGCTCCATTCAAACAATATTTTGCAAAGATACGCTTTTTTATGTTAAAGAAAGAGTAAGATTGCATTAACAAATCAATTGATAGTCTGAGAGATAGGAAGAAATAATCAGGATGGCTATTTTTAAATTACATTTGTGCCTTCAACAAAAACCATTTTTCAGGTATGTTTAAAATCGGATTAGCAGAAGATGACCTTAAAATAGCCGGATTGATAAAAACCGGATTGGAAGAGCAGGGATACCTGGTTACCATCGAATCTAACGGGGAACAGGCCCTAAAAACATTTAAAGATCAGGACTTTCATCTGGTGATTCTGGACATCATGATGCCCGGATTAAATGGCATTGCGGTTTGTAAAGCATTGCGTCATACCGATAAAAATCTGCCAATTTTAATGCTTACCGCATTGGGAACAATTGACGATAAGGTGACAGGATTAAACTCCGGCGCAGACGATTATTTAGTAAAACCATTCCATTTCAAGGAGTTACTCGCCAGAATAGAAGCACTGCTGCGCAGGCAGCATGGAGTAATTGGCAGCAGCACTGAAGATCATATCTTAAGTTTTGACGACATCAGTCTGAATACTTATAGCAAAGAGGTAAAAAGAGCGGGGGTACTTATTGAGCTGACGGCAAAAGAACATACGCTGCTGGAATTGTTTCTGCGCAATCCAAACCGTTTGCTTTCCCGACAATACATCGCGGAAAACGCCTGGGACATTAGTTTTGACACGGGTACCAATGTGATTGATGTTTACATCAATTTCCTGCGTAAAAAAATAGAAAAAGGTTTTGCCCGTAAACTCATCCACACCAAAATCGGCATGGGTTATATCCTTAAATAGATACACTGCTTTATGAAACTGAAAGACCGTCTTTCTTTATATTTCACACTCATCAGTACATTAACCCTGCTGGCAGTATTGTGTGCGGTCTATTTTACTTTCATCAAATTTTTAGAAGCAGATTTTTTTGACCGGCTCACCGACCGGACTATGGTTACGGCCAAACTCTATCTGGAAGCGGATGAGATCTCTGCAGATTCATTGAATACAGTTAGAAATCAATACCTGAAAACCTTAAATGGAGAGGTGATCAGGATTTACAACTCAAAAAACAGGGCTACTTTTATTGGAGACGACCAGCAATACTGGAGTCATGAAACGATTGAGAAAGTCAGAAAAAACAAGAAAATCCAATTTATTGATGGCGACAGACAGGTGGTCGGCATTTTTTACAAAGACAATCAGGGCGATTTCGTGATCCTCGCCTCCGGCATAGACCAAAGTACACACCTCCGAATAGACAAGCTGCAGAAAATCATGGTGATGATTTTTGTGTTCATATTTATTGGGCTCCTGCTCTCTGGAAGATGGATTGCAAAAAAAATATTAAAACCCTTGGATCGCTTTATAGAGGAGGTAAAGCAGATCAAATCCAGCAACCTTCATTTTAGGGTTCAAGAGGGAAATAATAAGGATGAGATCAGCCTGCTCGCACAGAACTTCAACAACCTCATGGAGCATTTGGAACAGGCTTTTGTACTGCAAAAAACCTTTATTGCCAATGCCTCTCATGAGCTGCGAACTCCGATTACCAGGATGATGATCGCTGCAGAAATCACCCTATCGCAGGAAAGACAAATAGAGGATTATAAAAAGGCCTTACTTTCTGTGATGGAAGATTCCGAAAAGATGGACAACATCATCACGGGACTGCTCAACCTTGCACAGGCAGACCTGGAATTTGGTGCCCCGGAATTACAGGACATCAGAATTGATGAAAGTCTCTGGGCCATATCGGAAGAATGGAACAAAAAAGAAAGCGGCAAGCTCTTGGTAGACATAAAAAACATGCCGGAAGACCCTGCTGAATTGCTGATCAAAGCCAATCCTACCCTATTGGGCATCGCTTTAAATAATATCATTTCCAATGCGTTTAAATTCTCCGACCATCAGGATGTGCATTGCTTACTGGATATCCAGGAAAAAGAAACCATCATTTCTATCAAGGATCAAGGTCCGGGGATTTCTGAAGCAATACAAGAAGAGATTTTTAAACCTTTTTACAGTTTCAGTCCAGAAAACGGGCATGAAGGCAGCGGAATGGGTCTTTATATGGCGCATAAAATCATTACGCTGTTTAAAGGCACGCTAACCGTGCAATCGAAAGAAGGCCATGGAGCTCGTTTTATCCTTCGTTTCCCTAAACCTTAAACTGCCTATTCCTCCGGCAAATTGGCCATCTTTTAGATTAAAAATCTCAGCTCCCAATTTTAATCTCCTTTTAATTTCTCTTTAATTAGGGTTTAATTCACTCCGGATAGCTTTGTGGGAGATGAAAAGACAATTAATTCTGAGCGGCCTGCTCATTCTGGGATTTAGCGTGACAGGTATGGCGCAAGACAGCCTAAAACTTTCTCTCCGGGAAGCCGAGCAATTATTTATCAAGGGAAACTACGAGCTTATTGCCCAAAATTACCAAACGGAAGAAGCGAAAGCAGAGATCATTACGGCCAAGCTTTTCGACAATCCAGAGCTGAGCTATGAGAATCTTTTTTACAACCATGAGACTAAAAAGTTCTTTCAAACCTCTATGGCTTACGGGCAATACAACGCACAGATTTCTCAGCTGATTAAGCTGGCGGGAAAAAGAAATAAGAACATTCAATTGGCTAATACTGGGGTTAAATTAGCAGAATACGCCTATTTCGACTTGATGCGCACCTTGCGATATAACCTGCGCAGTGATTTTTACAAGGCCTACTATGCGCAGCAGTCTGCAGCCATTTACCAGCAGCAAATCATTTCGCTGGAACAGCTTTTACAAGCTTCAGAACAGCAGCTTAAACTCGGCAATATTGCCCTTAAGGACATCATCAGAATTAAGTCACTGGTTTACAACTTAAAAGCAGAACACACCGGTTTACTGAATGATATTGAAGATATGGAAACCTCTTTAAAGTTGATGACCAATATCAAACCTGATGTGGCTTTACAACTGAGTGTTCCTGCTGAGGATGAGCAAAACTTTTCATTTGAAAAACAGCCTTACTTACAATTACTGGAAAGTGCAAAGGCAAACCGTGCAGATCTGCAGCTGGCAAAAACAACAGTCAGCAATGCGGAAAATAACCTGCGTGTCCAAAAAGCCAACGCCATTCCTGACGTAGAACTTTCGCTCAGCTATGATTTGAAAGGTAATTATCCAGAAAAATATACAGGTTTGGGTATTAAAATTCCATTGCCACTTTTTAATAGAAATCAAGGGGAAATCAAGAAGGCTAAAATTGCCATAGCAGCGGGTAATATCGGCATCCAGCAAAAGGAAAATGCCCTGGAAAATGAAGTCTACAACAGTTATAAATCTGCGATCAGAACAGAAGGTTTGTACCAGAGCCTGGACCATAATTTCAGCACAGATTTCACAAAACTCATTCATGAAGTGACTAAAAATTACCGCAGCAGGAACATCAGCCTGATCGAGTTTCTGGATTTCTATGATTCCTACAAAGAAAACACCTTGCAGCTGAACCGTCTGAAATATGAACGGATGAATGCCAAGGAAGAAATTAATTATGTGACCGGATCTAATATTTTCAAATAAACGACTGAGCCTGGTTAGCGCCGCTCTTCAATAAACCCTATTCATCTCTAAATAAGCTACACTCATTTTAAATAGTTCTACATGCAAATCTTTCTAAAAAACATCAGCAAACTCTCTTTCATTGGATTGGTTATCGCCAGTCAGAGTTGCAGCAGCTCAAAAGAAGCACCAGTATCAGAGAAATTTGTGGTGACCGATTCTCTCCTCAACAAGTTATTAATTGATACTGTACAGCAAGCAAATAGTAAGACTGACCTGAGTTTTTCTGCAAAAATCACCGCAAATGAAGAACGTAAGGCCGAGATTTTCCCTATGCTGAGCGGCGTAGTACGCAGTGTCCCGGTAAGATTGGGTGATAAAGTAAATGCAGGACAAGTATTGGCCACGATGGGCAGTTCAGAAATGGCTGGATTTGATAAGGAAGTAATCAGTGCTGCTGCAGAATTGAGAAATGCGGAACGACAAGTGAAACAGGCGGAAGAGCTTTATAAAAGTGGTTTATCATCGGCCAGAGAATTGGAGGAAGCTAAAAACGACTTCTTGATCAAGCAGGCGGAAAACAAACGCGCCAGTGCCACTCTAAAACTAAATGGCGGAAATAGCAGTGGGAATTACACTATTAAATCACCTTTATCAGGTTTCATCATCGAGAAAAATGTGAATGCAAACATGCAGCTGCGTCCTGATCATGATAAAAACCTGTTTACCATAGCAGATCTTTCTACCGTATGGGCGATGGTGAATATCTATGAATCTGACATCTCAAGAATCAAGGAAGGAGATCAAGTACACCTTTCTATCCTCTCTTATCCGGAAAAACCGTTCACAGGAAAGATCGATAAGATTTACAATATGATCGATAATGAAAGCAAGGTGATGAATGCAAGGGTCAGTATCGCCAATCCTGGCTATTTATTAAAACCAGGGATGATGGCTACGGTAATGATTTCTGCGAATTCAGGATCAGACCTTCCCCTGGTCAATTCCAGAGGCATTATTTTCGATGACAACAAAAACTATGTACTGGTGGTAGATGGCGCGAGTAAATTACGCATTCAGGAAATAGAAATCGGCCGTAAGACCGCGGATAAGGCCTATATCAGTAAAGGATTGAAGGCTGGCGACCGTGTGGTTGCTTCCAAGCAGGTATTTTTATTCGAAAGCCTAAAAAACTAATCTATTCATCACCAAAAAAACAGCTGTAATGAATAAATTCATTAAGACCATCATCGGCTTTTCGCTAAATAACAAGTATTTTATTTTCTTTGCCACTTTCATTTTGATCCTGGCAGGGTACTTTAGTTTCAAACATACTACGATTGAAGCTTTCCCCGATGTGACCAATACCAATATTACCATCATCACCCAATGGCCCGGACGAAGTGCAGAAGAGGTCGAAAAGTTTGTGAGCAGGCCTTTAGAGATCGCCATGAATCCTACCGAGAAAAGGACGAGTATCCGATCCTCCTCTCTATTTGGCTTATCCATTGTAAAGATCACTTTTGAAGACAATGTAGATTATGCCGAAGCCAGGGTCCAGGTGAACAACCATATTGATGAAGCAGATTTACCGGAAGGGCTGAAACCAGAGATACAACCTCCTTACGGACCTACAGGAGAAATTTTCCGCTATACTTTAAGCAGTGACAAAAAATCAGTCAGGGAGTTAAAAACCTTGCAGGATTGGGTGATCCAGCGGGAATTACTTTCCGTTCCAGGCATTGCCGATGTAGTGAGTTTCGGTGGAGAGGTCAAATCTTATCAGATCACTGTAGATCCACAAAAAGCAATACAATATGGGGTAAGTGCGACTGAATTATTTGAGGCAGTTTCCAAAAGCAACATCAATGTTGGCGGGGATGTGATTGTTCAGGGCGGACAGGCTTATGTGGTTCGTGGAATCGGGATCTTGAACAATATTGATGAAATAAAAAATGTAGTGGTTGATAACTTTAACGGCACTCCTGTTTACGTTAAAACAATCGCTGAAGTCGCAGAATCGGCATTACCGCGGTTAGGGCAGGTAGGCCGGGACCTCGATCCCGACGTGGTTGAAGGGATCGTGGTGATGCGCAAAGGGGAAAACCCAAGCGAGGTAATCAGCAAGCTGAAAGAAAAGATTAAAGACATCAATGAAAATATACTACCGGGAGATGTAAAGATTAACCCTTTCTATGACCGGGAAGACCTGGTTAACTATGCTACGCATACGGTAATCGGCAATATGATGGAAGGGATTATTTTTGTGACCCTGATCGTATTTCTGTTCATGGCCGATTGGCGCACTACATTAATTGTATCTATTGTCATTCCTTTAGCCTTGTTATTTGCCTTCATCTGTCTAAAAATGAAGGGGATGTCGGCCAACTTATTATCTATGGGGGCAATTGACTTTGGGATCATCATTGATGGTGCTGTAGTCATGGTTGAGGGTATTTTTGTTGCCCTCGACCATAAAGCCAAAAAGGTGGGCATGGAGAAATTCAACCGCCTGAGTAAACTGGGATTGATCAAGAAAGCAGCGCTGGAGAATGGAAAAGGTATTTTCTTTGCCAAACTGATCATCATTACCGGCTTACTGCCGATCTTCACTTTTGAGAAGGTGGAAGGAAAGATGTTCTCCCCATTGGCATGGACACTAAGTTTTGCTTTACTGGGTGCCCTGCTCCTTACATTTACCCTAGTGCCGGCATTGGCCAGTGTACTGTTAAAGAAAAACGTAAGAGAGAAGCACAACATATTCTTGGAGTTCGTTATTAAATACGTGACCATGTTCTATGATAAGTGTTTTAAATTCAGAAAACTGGCATTTGGTATTTCTATAGGTCTCCTGGTGGTTGGGCTGTTCAGCGCTAAATTTCTGGGTACAGAATTCTTGCCTACTTTGGATGAAGGATCTATCTATGTCCGTGCGACCGGCCCGCTGAGCATCTCGCTCGATGAGACAAAAAAGCTTTCAAATGACATCCGAAAGATCTTTTTAAGCTTCGAGGAAGTTAAGCAGGTGATGTCGCAAACCGGCAGGCCGAATGATGGTACCGATGCGACCGGATTTTACAATATGGAGTTCCATGTTGACATTTTCCCAAAGAAAGAATGGAAGCGCAAGCAGACAAAAGAGCAACTGATTGAAAGGATGCAGGAGAAGTTGAAGAGTTTTCCGGGGATAAGCCTGAACTTCTCTCAACCCATCTCAGACAACGTAGAAGAGGCTGTCTCCGGGGTAAAAGGTTCTATTGTGGTGAAGATGTTTGGCAATGATTTCGAGTTTATAGAGAAAGAAGAAGAGAAGATTGAGAATATTCTGAAAACTGTAGAAGGGATTGAAGATTTAGGGATCCTGAGAAACCTTGGACAGCCAGAACTGCAGATCAACCTGGATCAGAATAAAATGGCTTTATATGGGGTGAGCACTGCAGATGCCAATGCGGTGATTGAGATGGCGATCGGTGGAAAAGCGGCTACACAGATTTATGAGGGAGAACGAAAGTTTGACCTAATTATCCGCTATCCGGAAGACTTCAGAAAAGACGAAAGCGATATTGCAAAACTGCGTATTCCTACCATTTCCGGTGCAAAAGTACCATTAGGGGAAATCGCCAGCATCAAGAAAATCACTGGTCCCAGTATGATTTACCGCGACAAGCACCAGCGGTATGGTGCCATTAAGTTTTCCATTCGCGGCAGGGATATGGGCAGTGTGATTGCGGAGGCTCAGGCCAAAGTAAATGAGAAAATTAAGCTTCCAAAGGAGTATAAACTGGAATGGGCAGGTGATTTTGAGAACCAGCAAAGGGCAACCAGCAGGTTATCACAAGCCGTTCCTATCAGTCTGTTGCTGATCTTTTTAATTCTATTTGTATTGCTAGGTAATATCAAAGACTCTTTATTGGTCTTGAATAATGTGCCTTTTGCCATGGTTGGTGGGATATTGGCTATCCTGGCTACCGGTATCAATTTTAACATTTCGGCGGGGATTGGTTTTATTGCCCTGTTTGGGATCTGTGTGCAGAATGGGGTGATCCTGATTACCAAGTTCAAGCACAATATTATAGAGCTGAGGCACCGTCCGGATTGGACTTTTGCGGATGCGATAAAAGACGGGGTATCGAGCAGGATACGTCCGGTACTGATGACGGCAATGATGGCAGCTATCGGCCTGATGCCCGCAGCAATGTCTACTGGAATTGGTGCTGAAGCTTCAAAACCATTGGCAATCGTAGTCATCGGAGGTTTAATTACCGATACCCTGTTTAACCTTTTTGTATACCCAATAGTATTCTATTGGGCATACCAGAAAAAGGTAAATCAAATGAATTAATGTCTATAAGTCCGGTGCGTTATATGCTGCTATCTCTGATAGCACCGGACAGGCATTTGCTTCCAGTATATGGACACGGAGTTTAGTGGTTTTTATTCTTGGAAAAGAAAGGATTCGCTTATGACCAATCGTGGTTTGCTGGTCTAACGTTTTGTAAGTATCGCCATCTAAGTACTCGACAGAAAATGATTTGACACGTTGTCCGAGGGTGATATATTCCTGTAAAACCAGGCGGTTGAGTTCCGTTGCTTTACCAAAATCAAGGGTAATCGCAGCGGTTTTCAGCTGATCATCTGTAGCCCAATAAGTAGCAGGATTTCCATCAGTCAGGTTTGCAGCATTAAATTGTGCGCCTTTTCTGGTATTGCTCACCGTAACTTTCTTTCCTTTCGCCAGGTTTATTTTATAGCTGGCATCAATGGTTCTTTTGAATTCCATCAAGCGGGTGGAATCGTTGGGATGAATCAGTCCTTCCCGGTTTACCGGAACGTTCAACAACAGGTTGCCATTGCGGCCGATAGAGGTTTCATAAATAGAAACCAGTTCTTTTAAAGTTTTCACTTTATCATCTGTATTCGCGCTATAGAACCATCCTGGTCTGATGGAAACATCCACTTCAGCAGGAATCCAGTATTTTCCATTTTCATTTCCGGTATTCAATATGCCTGCTGCAGGTGCTGCTGCCCCTACCCCAAAACCATCGGTATTTAGCGTAGACCAGTTGGTAGTTCCAGCAACTCCTCTTTCATTTCCCATCCAGCGGGCATCAGGTCCGATGTCGCTAAAGATCACCGCTTGTGGATTATTTGCTCTCACAATGCTGTTGAACAGCTTAAAGTCGTAGTCCTGATTTTTCTCTTTTTCTCCTTTTGCACCGTCAAACCATTGCTCAAATACAGGCCCATACTGAGTATGTACTTCTTTTAGCGTATTGGCAAATACTTGATTGTACTCCGGCGTGCCATATTTAGGATGGTTACGGTCCCATGGGGATAGGTATACGCCGAATTTCAAGCCATATTCTTTACAGGCTGCAGAAAGTTCTTTCAGTACATCGCCTTTACCATTTTTCCAGGCACTTTCTCTTACGGTATGAGTACTGTATTTACTTGGAAACAGGCAAAAGCCATCGTGGTGTTTTGCAGTGATAATAATGGCTTTCATCCCTGCATCTTTCGCGGTACGCGCCCATTGACGGGCATCCAGTTTGGTTGGGTTGAAGACTTTAGGATCTTCATCACCATGCCCCCATTCCTTGTCGGTAAAGGTATTTGGCCCGAAATGGATAAACATATAGTATTCCATATCCTGCCATGCCAGCTGGTTTTTATTTGGGACTGCGCCATAAGGAGCAGGTGCCTTTTGCGCAAAAGTACCACCAGTACTCAGCAAAAAAGAACATAAGAAAAAAAATGACGACTTCTTCATACAGTTAAAATTCATTTATGGTTAGGTATAGCCTCCTAAATTGCAATATATAAGCGGCTGTAAGTTCTTTTTTTTTGCCATTAAATTAAATGATTTTGGCCTGATTTCCAGTCGCCTGTAAAACACTAAGCCTATTTAGGTGTTATATAAGCTGAAATTAAACCCAGCAAACATGAAAGACAATAAATCAGGTCCGGATGAGTTTGACATTCATCTGGATATAGATGGCGCAGACACTGTAATAACCGTAAAACCAGATGAAACCAGCGATGGTGCACGTTATTTCATCTGCTATATCGGTAACGACAGAATCACTCAGCTAAGGGAAGAAATAGATGGCAGATGGGAACAGATATGGGGAATATTAGACCACTATATGGTAGATGCAATTGGGAAAGAAATTAATCATCGTCAGAAATCATGAGTACTCCATTAAAACTAAGATCCGGAAGATTTTCTATTGAAAAGCATCAGTATGAAAATATAGGATGGTCGGAACGTATGGTATCGATGTTTCTGAGCGGAGCATTGATCAGCTGGGGCCTGAGAAAACCATCAAAAACAAAATTTCTTTATGGCGCATATATGGCCTACCGTGCTGTAACAGGCCGCTGTCTATTTTATGAGCAATTGGGAATTGATGCCCGAAGGCCTCGTGCAGTCAATATCCGGGGAGAATTTGTAATTGAAAAGCCTGTAGCAGAGGTGTTCTCTTATTGGCGAAACCTGAATAATCTTCCGGGAAGTATTCATCACCTGCTGGATGTAAAAGTAATTGATGAGCAATTGTCGACCTGGAAATCCAATGTTATTGGCAATTTGTTTTCCGTAAACTGGGATGCAGAAATAGTGAAGGAAGAGCCAGGCCGCCTGATTGGCTGGCAATCTGCTCCAGGATCTCTGCTCGGTCATGTAGGGAGGGTAGAATTTACCCCTTCTGAAGATGGAAAAGATACTTTTTTGAAAGTGGTGCTGTCTTATCGTCCAGTTGGCGGAGGAGTAGGAATTGGTATTTCAAAAATGATCAATCCTTATCTGGAAGGTTTACTAAAAAAGGAAATGAAAAACTTTAAGCATACAATAGAGCATAGAACTCCGGTTTATATCTGATTTGTAAGCGTTCAAGACCTTAATAAAAAAGGGCCTCGATCATTTTTGATGATCCAGGCCCTTTTATTTATTTCCCAACACTTTTCCTTTATGAGGATATGTATCTTCGAGTTTGTGGCTTTGCTAGTTAGCTGGCTGCACCAATTGCAGTGACTACGCTCAACAACAAGATGACCGCGTATAGCCCTAACATGACAATGGTTAAGATCCCCCAGAATTTGAAGAATGATTTCATCTTACTCATGGCTTCAGCTAAACTCTCCTGATCTAGAAATAACACTGCTTTTTTCGCTGAGTTAGCATATTTAAACAACATTAAACTTGGATAAAAATATAGCAGTGCGAAAAGAATATAAATTACAGAAAGTGCACCAGTAGCTACGCCCATCATCGGATTTTTGCCCATTGCGGTCATCGCTGCAAGGATTGCAGGTAAACTTAACGCCAATAAAATGATTAAAACGCAAAATATAAAACCCATAACAGATAGAAATTTCGCCCATTTAGCCGTTTCATAGATGTAGCTGCGGATATCTTCTGTGACAATAAGTGTTTCTACCTCTGTGTGATCTGGTTTTGTTTCTTCGAATTCTTCCATATAGCTGTGATTTAAACGTTAATTAGTTTTTAGATACCCTAAACATAAAGAATATTTTTAAAAAATTGGTAGCTTTGCGCCAAAACTAGAAAAAATCATTCATGGCATTACAATGTGGTATAGTTGGTTTACCAAATGTTGGAAAATCTACCTTATTTAACTGTTTATCTAACGCAAAAGCTCAAGCGGCTAATTTCCCTTTCTGTACAATTGAACCTAATATCGGTGTGATCACCGTTCCAGATGAAAGGTTAACTAAATTAGCAGAATTGGTACAGCCAAACCGTATTGTACCTAATACAATTGAGATTGTTGATATTGCAGGTTTAGTGAAAGGTGCTTCCAAAGGTGAAGGACTAGGCAATCAATTTTTGGGTAACATCAGGGCTACAAGCGCGATTATCCATGTTTTGCGTTGTTTTGACGACGGAAACGTGATTCACGTTGACGGCTCAGTTGATCCGATTCGCGATAAAGAAATTATAGATACTGAGTTACAGCTTAAAGATCTTGACACCATCACGAAACGCATACAGAAAGTAGAGAAAATGGCTAAAACCGATAAGGATGCCAAGAGAACTTTCGATATTTTAAGCGTGATCAAAACACATGTTGAATCTGGCCAATCGGTACGTTCAGCGGCAGTTGCAGCAGAAGATTTTGAGTTCATTGCCGATATGGGTTTATTGACTCAGAAGCCAGTGATGTACGTTTGTAATGTTGATGAGAACTCGGTGATCAATGGCAATGCGTATGTAGATCGCGTAAAAGAAGCTGTAAAAGATGAGAAAGCTGAAGTATTGGTGATCTCTGCGAAGATAGAATCAGAAATTGCAGAACTGGAAAGTTATGAAGAGCGTCAGGAATTTTTGGCGGATCTAGGATTAACAGAATCTGGTGTAAACAAACTGATCGTTGCAGCTTACCGTTTATTAGATCTTTATACTTACTTCACCGCAGGTGTTCAGGAAGTACGTGCATGGACGATTACTAAAGGATTTACCGCGCCTCAGGCTGCTGGAGTAATCCATACAGACTTTGAAAAAGGTTTTATCCGTGCGGAGGTGATCAAATATAATGACTTCGTAACTTTAGGTTCTGAAGCCGCTTGTAAAGAAGCTGGTAAATTAGCAGTGGAAGGAAAAACGTATGTTGTGGAAGATGGAGACATCATGCACTTCCGTTTTAACGTATAATTTGCGGGCTTAACTGCCCTCATTATTCATAAAATAAAAACCCGGATGATTAAGAATCATCCGGGTTTTTTATGGGCTTAATTCCCGGGTAGTTTTCCGGGAACTTATTTTTTAGGTTCTTTTATGCTTTAGAGGAGCACTCCGGTCAGGAACATCACCGCTACTGAGAAGTAAATGATCAGTCCGGTTACATCCACCAGCGTCGCTACAAAGGGCGCGGAAGAGGTTGCAGGGTCTGCACCCAGCTTTTTAAGAATTAAAGGCAGCATGGAACCTGCCAGTGATCCCCATAAAACGACTCCGACTAAGGAAACGCCAACAGTAACACCGATTAACATCCAATGAGGGCCATACATATCGGTAAAGAAGGTCCATGCAAAAATCCTTAGGAAACCGATACAGCCTAATACCACCCCCAGCATAAGTCCGGAAATGATTTCGCGTCGCATCACTCTCCACCAATCTGAAACCGTAATTTCACCAAGTGCCATTGCCTGGATGATTAGTGTAGAGGCCTGAGATCCACTATTTCCACCGCTGGAAATGATTAGAGGAACAAACATGGCCAGGATTACTGCTTTAGCGATGTCTGCTTCAAAATGGCCCATTGCACTGGCGGTTAGCATTTCTCCAAGGAAAAGTACCACCAGCCAACCTATTCTTCGTTTAAATAAACCGAGAATAGGCATATCTAAATAGGGTTCATCAAGTGCCTGTGTACCCCCTATTTTCTGCATATCTTCTGTGTACTCTTCATTTGCAATCCAAAGAATATCATCTACAGTCACAATTCCTAACAATACATTATGGTCGTCCACGACAGGTAAAGCGACGCGATTGTTCATTCTAAAGATATTAATTGCTTCTTCCTGATGGTCATTTGCTTTTAAAGCGATCAGGCGACGATCGGTGAGGTCACCGATTTTGGCTTCAGGATCGGCAAGGAGAATTTCCCTGATCCTGATGTCGTCCAATAAGGTCCCATCTTTATCAATGACATAAATGACATCAATCGTTTCGGAATTTTTCCCATAACGTCGGATGTGTTCCAATACCCTCGCTACTGTCCAATCTTTCTTTACCGCCACATAATCCGGCGTCATCAGCCTTCCTACACTGTCTTCTTCATATCCTAAAAGGGAAAGCGCTTCTACCCTATCTTTTGCAGGCAATAGGATGATCAGCTTTTTTACAGCTTCACCACTGAGCTCAGAAAATAAGGAAGTACGGTCGTCTGGAGGTAAGAGGTTGATTAACTCGGCGAGTTTATTACCGGGAAGTTTTTTAATGATCCTTTCCTGAGTTGGAAAGTCGAGGATTCTGAAAACGTTAACTGCCCTTTTGATGGACAACGTATCTATAAATGTAACTGCGTGCTGGGGAAGTTCGTCTATTAAATGCTCCACATCCGAAATATTCAGATTGTCTAAATATTCCTTTAATTGTGCATTGTCTTCCTGCTCTAAGAGCTTTTCGATCTCTTCAACAATCATTTCTTCCATACGCCCCTTCTTTACATGATTTTCATTAATGTATTCTTTTAATGCCTAAGTTATTAGGATGGGAATTTTTGATCCTCATTCCGTACTGACGGCATTTATCATTTTTGCAAAAGTGCCTTTTTATTTTTGAAAAATGGCGTTTATATCGGATTATTATTGTCTTTTAAAGGAAGGCCTGATTTTTAAACATCGGGTCCCAGCTATCTACTTCATTATCACATTTTAAGAGAACAGATTTGATCCTGAATTTGATTTACTTATTTGAAGATAAACAGCGGCTTTTGTAGTGGAAGCTTATTTTTTCAGGTATTAACGGGCATTATCAGGTAAGAAATCATGAAAAGCCGGAAATTTAAAGAGTATAAAGGAATAACCAATCAAATTGATATATTTGCCAAAATGTTTCCGTAGTTCAATGGATAGAATTGTTGATTCCGGTTCAACAGATATGGGTTCGAATCCCTTCGGGAACACATTAAAAGCCTTTAGAGATCTCTTTAAAGGCTTTTTTCGTTCAATAGGTTACAGTTTAGTGATTATAAAATAATATTTGCTGTTCCACAAGGAGAAATCCAGTTCTATAAACCTTTCATTTTCTAAATGGCTGAACACCGATCCTGACAGAAGCCCTTATAAAAGTCCTTACGGTTAATCTTAGCAGGATGAACAGCTACTGAATGGGCTATTCTTTCCGCCATTTATTCGATTCAGGTACTGCAAAATGGTTATTTGAGATTCTTTTTTAATTTTTAAATTAAAAAATTAAACCAATAGTTGGTTGCTAAGAATAATATAGTAACATTAGACCAGCTCATGATTTAATTTTAGAAATACTTCAGCCCTATTTTAATGTTGGGTCGAAAATGTGTGAGGAAAGACTAAAAATCTTGTCATAAAATAGATTAACTATGGAAAGTACAAATGATTTTGTTAAACAAAGTATCTTAGACCTTGTGAAAAAGTTTGAAAATATTCAAGCTTCGCTGCATTTTGAACCATTGATCAATGCCTATTATATAGAAATTAAACCGAAGAATTTTCTATCTAATTCAGCGGAATTGAAAGCTAGCCGACTGGAAATACAAGCGAAATTGTATGCGTTTAATGCTAACTCTACCCTACTTTTCATTGCTGAAGGCGCGGTACCAGGACTCAGCTCATTCAGCAGTACAGTGATTGGAATAGCGTGTCTTCAAACCGCAACCGATCTCATACCTGAATATTCTAATCGCTGTTCAAATACGCACAAGAACGATATTCAATAGCAGACATTTTGTGTAGGTGTTTCATCCACAAAAGTATGAACCTGACTACTCTTATATTGAGTATTATTTGTTCAAACTCAACAACCAATAGTTTCCATATTTATCCCTTACAGTACCAAACAACACACCCCAGAAATTCAATTCCAAAGGATGGCTATTTTGCCCTCCTTCGGAAAGTTTCTGGTAACATTCCTTGATGTCTGCTTCTTTATCAAAATTGAGGAGAATAGAGACGGAATTACCTTTAATTAAATGTTCATCAGCCACCAAATCAGTCGCCATTAAGACCAGTTTTTCGCTGATCAAACTGGCTTCCAGAATACATTCTTTTATTTTTTCGGGAAACTCCTTCGATGATGGAACATCCGCAATACTTTGACAAGTAAGTATTCCACCAAAACAACCTTGATAAAAGGTCATTGCTTCAAGGCAATTGCCGTTAAAAGTGAAGTAAGGGCTTATGGTGATCATGATTATTTATTAAAGGAATCGTTATCAGATTTATGAATAAGTGATGCTCAAATTTAACCAGCAGACTAGCCAAACATCCTGTGCAAAAACGACAATTAAAGGGGTTGTATGCGACAATAAAACCTGATATATTTGACATAGAAACGAAAGTATTAAGGACAACCCTTAGCAACGAAAACAATCGATGAAACACATTTCAATCTTAGTTCCTGAAACAGCAGTGATTGAATCCATCGCTGACCCCAGTTATTTGTTCAGAATGGTCAATGAATTTTTGGAATCTTCCGGAAAATCAGCTTTATTCAAAGTACAGCTGGTTGGTTTATCAAAAGAAGTCAGGTTGAACAACAGTTTATTTTCTGTACATCCAGATCAGGTAATATCAGAGGTAAAGCAAACAGATTTGATTTTCATCCCTGCATTGAGTGGTTCATTAAATACGGCTTTAAGTTTAAACAAAGATTTTCTGCCATGGATCGTAGCGCACTATCATAAAGGAGCAGAAGTTGCGTCTTTATGCATCGGCGCATTTTTACTGGCCTCTACGGGATTGCTGAAAGGAAAACAATGTTCTACTCATTGGCTTCATGCAAATGAGTTCAGGGAAATGTTTCCAGATGTTACCTTGGTAGATGGCAGCATTATTACTGAGGAACAAAGACTTTATTCCAGCGGTGGCGCCAATTCTTACTGGAATTTACTTCTATATCTTGTAGAAAAATATACAGACAGAAATACGGCCATCCTCGCCTCAAAGTTTTTCGCGATAGACATTGACAGGGAAAGTCAGTCTGCATTTATGATGTTCCAGGGCCAGAAAGATCACGAAGACCTAGAAATAAGAAAGGTTCAGGAATTTATAGAGAGTAATTATCAGGAAAAAATCACAGTAGACCAGCTCGCTGAGATGTCTGCTCTGGGAAGAAGAAGTTTCGAACGAAGATTTAGCAAAGCAACAAATAATACCGTAGTCACCTATATTCAAAGAGTGAAAATTGAGGCTGCAAAGAGAAGTTTTGAAAGCAGCAGAAAAAACGTCACAGAGGTGATGTATGACGTCGGTTATACAGATACTAAAGCCTTTCGAGATGTGTTTAAGAAAATCACTGGTTTAACACCTATTGAATACAGGAACAAATACAACAAACAAGCAGTTGTTTCTTAAAAAAACGGGCTAAAAAATAGCCCGTTTTTACATACTGTAATTAACCCATAAGAGGGCTAAATATGGCTGCTATTTAGTTACACCAAACATCAGCACCAAACGGTCATTCTGATACAGATTCAGTGTCTGGTCTGCCACATCAAACTTAAAGTTTTTACTTCCTAAAATGGTCAGGAATTTACGCTCTAGTTCGTTCAAATCTTTATCCATACAAGCACGACGTGTACTTGCTGCCGGACCGAAAGCAATGGTCGTACTTCCTGCGTTATAGGTACCGAAATAATTATTACAGCCAGAATTACCGCTAAAACGGCGCTCTGCTAGATTGAAAGAGATCGTAACCGGTGAATTCTCCTGTGTTACACCTTCCATTTGAATCAATTTCCAACGATTTTTACCAATATAATTCCAGATATCATTGTTATTATTCGCTTCAGTTCTAAACTCTAAAGCTTTCAGTTTTCCTTTATAAAAAATCAGTGTATTGCCACTGGTCTCCAGTCTAAACGTTTGATCGCTTAAGGCCTGTGTAAATTCAGTTTCCAGCTTGTTCACCTTTTCATCTGAGCAAGCCATCATAGTAGAAGCTACTTTTCCTATACTCAGACTTTTACTTTTCGATACATAATTAAAGCTTCCGAAAATGCTGTTACAGCCTCCAGAACCATTAAACTTATTCCCCTTCTCATCAAGGCTGATAAAAACGCGATCGCTATTTACCGCTTGACCATTAATTCTGCTGAGGGTCCATTTCTGGTTTGCAGCAGCTAATAATGGATCTTTAGTATCAACTGGCTTAACCGCGATCTTTTCCTTTTTGATCACCTTTTTCAATTTGTAGGTATAAGCAGACGCATCAGCAGGAACATTTTTCCTTTTTGTCCTAATCACTGAAAGGGTATAACGATAACCTTCCTGGTGCTTAAACCCTTGGATTTCGCTATAGAAAAGTTCCCAGTTTTTGCTGTTTTTGTATTTTACCTGTAAACAATTCATAGGTGCAACTCCTGTACAAGAGGCACGGTCTTCCTTCACCATCAACGTAATCACATCCGCGGCCATTGCGCTAACCACACTGCCAAAAACAATCAGCAATGAGAGAATTCCTTTTTTTGTAATGATACTTTTTAACATTTTGCGTGTATTTAAAATGATATTTAACCTTTGTCCATTTCCACAGACGTCTGGGTAACTACAATTCTCACACCAAAATTAAATGGTCGATTACATCCAAGCAAAATACCGAAAACAATTAGTGCCCTAAAATACTTTTCATACTGGCTTCAGTATATCCAGCACTCGCGGTCATCCCTTTACCACCAATACAGGTGCGAATGTGAATACAATCTTCGATATTATATTCCAAAATATGCTCTGTAGGGTGCTGAGGGTAATAACCGGCCCAGGTAGTTCCCATATCACGAAGATTGAAGTTCACAATGCGCTCCCCTTCTTTCAACATCAGTTCATTTATGTGTTGTTTCACATTAAAACCAAGATCATCAAAATGAGCAACATCAGCATATTCATGAGAATCACCGATGATGAAACTACCATCTACTGCCTTTTTAAAGAGTAAATGAATACCCCATTCTTTCAATTCCTTATAATGATCAGGAGTTGTCAAATATTTAAAAGAAGGACAGTAATCTTCAAAGCTTTCATACCTTCTGATGGTCAGTCCTGTTAAAATATTTCCTTCCAAAGCAACTTCTGGCATAGGCACTGTACGCATCATCTGAAGTTTACTGATTACCTGTCCGCTGGAAGCAAATAATTCCGGAAACAGTAATTTGAACTCATAACCATTACAAAGAACTGCTTTATCAGCCTGATAAGTACGATTACCAGACACCCGAACCTCGACTCCATTTCCAGTAGGAGTACAATCTATTACAGGCGAATTACACATCAGTGTATAACCTTCAAATTTCGCCTGCATAAATTCCTGAAGACGGTAAATCATCATGGCTGGTTCTACACTCACTTCTTGCTTAAAAAATATCGCTTCTTTGGCATAAGTATCCCTGATTGCCGGATATTTAGCTAAAACCTCTGCCTTTCCTAACAGCTCCTGCTGATAACCTAGGGTATCATAATGCGCTTTTAGCTCATGGATCAGGTTTTGTTCTTCGTCATCAGAAGCAATATAAACGGTTCCATTATTTCGGACAGAAATATCAAACTGCTGCTGGATTTCCTGATAGATCTCTAATCCACGGACACCATAATCAAACCAAACACCTGACATTCCAGAAGGCACTACCTGTCCGAAGTTACGTACCGTTGAACCTACCGGATAGTTATCTTTTTCCAGCTGCAAAACCTTTTTTCCTAGTTTTAATGCATGGTAAGCGTGAAAAGTCCCTAAAATCCCTCCTCCAATTACAATCAGGTCATAATGCTTTGTGTTCATTTCAAATATTTTTATGTGGTCAAAAAATTTATTTTGTACCTCCCTCTACATCTAATACCAATGCAGGGAGGGTAATATTACTTTCTTTTTTTTTATTCTTTACGCTTTTCTGGTGAAAATAAAGTAAGGAAACCATACTGCAGGTTACGCCTACTACTGCTGCTACAACAGTGCTTTGTCGGAAGAAATGGCCCCAGCTAATTTGCGCATCTCCAAATTCTTTGAAGAGTAAAATACTAACACTTCCCAGGTATCCGATCGCATCTGAAACATACATGACAAAGCCGATATTACTTTTATAATTAAAAGTAGCGATCATGCGTTCAAAAAACATGGCATTATAAGGAATATAGGCCATATAAAGTCCCATTCCTACCATACACATCCAGACCACCGGACTGATATAGTGTGCATCAAAAAGTAAGGTTGCAATTCCGGTAAGCGCACAGCCTCCAATGATCATCCAGTGGATCACTACAAAAGCTTTCAGGTTGTTCCGCACCAGGATCAACAAGCCTATCATGGATAATACGATCAAGGCAATAAAACCATCTATTTTCGCATAGATATGGTTATCAGTTACACCCAGGTCATGCCAGATCTCTACTTCAAAATTATCGCGAAGGTCTCGGATGACAGTTAACACTACATAAATGATGACGGTTAAAATCACTCCTGGCAGGAAATTAAGCAGGAATTTCTTCCGCTGACTACCATTCATTGGCAGACGTTTGGTTCTTAAGCGCTGATCTTCTTCTGTTGGCGGCGGAACCAATTCCAGTAATCCCACAAAGAGCAGCAGAGGAATAACAAATAATAATCCGGTGCAGAAAGGCATCCAATATTCATTAACCGGAAGCAAATCCATAACTGTTCTTGCTACCGTTTTGATAAAACCAGAGGCAAATATTAAACTTACCGACATTACAGCCCCCATGAATTCTGTATTCCTTCTTCCTTCCAGATAGCTAAAAACCAGGCCCCAGATCATCCCTAATGGGAAACCATTGATAAAAAGAAAAGCAATATTCCATGGTGCAGGGATGATTGCGAAACCCAGCAAGGCGATCCAGGAGATTCCAATAAGCTTTATAATACTGCGTCCCCTATTTTTCCAGTAGATTCCGAGATAAAACGAATCCCATAAAATTTACTAAAAGTATAGCCCATTACCTGGGCAATCACTAGCCATACTTTATAATCAACTTCAAAATATTCGTGTCCATCAAAAGTTCCCGCAGTAAAAGCCTTTCTAAAAGCATACATGCTGGTGTAACAGCCGAAAGCCGCTAAACCCGCCATTATAGAGATATAAAGATATGGCCAACCAGCAACCTTATTCCGACAGTGTTTTAACAGGTTCATACGGAACTATTGGTTGATAATTAATAATTCGGAAATATCACCGATCAGCTGTGTAGGATGATATCCCATTTGCAGATCACCATTAGCTTTCTCCTCCTGAGAGGCCAGGCCCAGATCATTCTTATCTTTTATAGTGGTTTCCGTCCTATCGAGTACTATTAATTTCACTGGCATCATTGAACATTTAAATGTTCTGCAATACTAAACTTTGTGCATTAATACTAAACAAAGTTTAAGTTAAGGAATTGTTAGATTTCAATTACCTTCGTCTACGGAAGTCAAATCAATTAGATTTGCGCTTATTACTTTGAAAATCTATGATTTTTAGGAGTCTGAAGCCAGGATCATGGTCCTTACTCCTATCTTTAACATTCAATTCATAAAAGATGAAATTCAATCCTGTTGCCTTTGTCGTTAATCTTGCGATTCCTTTAGCAGTTGGTGCTCTTGGAAGCATTCTTACCCTAACTTCTGTAAAAACATGGTATCCAACCTTAGCTAAGCCTTCTTTCAATCCACCGGATGCTATTTTTCCACCGGTATGGACATGTATTTTTATCCTGATGGGTGTTTCTGCCTATTTGGTATGGCAAAAAAGAGCACAGATTGTCCATTTCCCTCGTATGGTAGCGGTGTATGCCATTCAACTGGTACTTAATATCATGTGGTCTTTCCTGTTTTTTTACGCAAAATCATTAGGTGCTGCCTTATTTGAAATTATTTTCTTATTGATTGTGATTGTCATCAATGCTTCGATGTTTTATAAGATTGACAAGACTGCAGGTTTGTTGTTCATCCCTTATTTCTTATGGGTATGCTTCGCAACCGTATTGACTTACAGCATCTTCTCGCTGAACGGTTAATTTAACAGCGGATCTGTAAAAAACATATTCGCTTTTACTACATTTGAAAAAATTAATAACATCAATGATTTTTAGCGCAATGAAAAGATTATCCTTAGTGCTTTTGCTAGTTATGGCTTGTACAGCTGTCTTCGCACAACATGCAGACATCAATAATTTTATCGTAAAAGAGAGCTTATTGAAAAACAGCAAACTGGCCATTATTGCCGCGGATTCGCTGGATAATCCAATAGAGAAGATCAATGGTGTTTATACTTTTACAGTAAGCGGCTTTACACAGCCTATTACTTTCAATGACGGAATTGCAGTATTGCCGCTACAATTAGAAAGATCGGCTTTTGTTTACCTGAAACACCAAAATGATAAGGGTACGCACAGTAAATTATTGTATGTATACAAAAAAGATGGCACGCTAAACCCTTATACGATTAGCAGTTTATGGTTGGTCTTATTTCCTTTAATCCTGGTATTCCTGGCTTTTGCCTTTAGAAAATTCATTATTATAGCGGTGATCCTACTGCTGGTTTTCTTTTACTTCAACCACAGCAATGGCTTGAGTGCCTCCACTTTCTTTGAGACTATTTTTGATGGTTTAAAGAAGATGTTTTAACCTATAAATAGCAGCTGATCAGGACAACCTCAATTCATTAATATGGCCTGATCAGTATTAAAACTACATTTAGAAAGGCATTCCGATTCCAAAATTATATTGTACAAAACGATACCGGTCTGGCGTATTAAGTGCATCATAATCTGCTCTAAATTTCTTACCACCGCCAAGGAATTTAGAGATCACCCATTGATCTGATCCGGTAAACTGTGGATCTTTAAGTTTGAGTCCTACATCAAAACGGAATACAAAATACTGTACATCATAACGAAATCCCATACCAGTACCAATCGCAATCTGTTTAGCCAGATTTTTGATTCTGAAAACTGTTTCATCGCCAACATTGGTTACTTTAACTGAATCTGTTGCTCTTGCGGAGAGGTTCCAGACATTTCCCATATCTAAAAATACAGCTCCTTTTAATTTACCGCCAAAAAATTTATTGACCAGCTTAAAACGATATTCCAGATTTGCCTCCATGTGCATATCACCAAGTTGATCCAAACCATAAAGCGTCCTGCGGTCTTCTTCTTTTGGAATCGCAATTCCACGATTATAAGCGCCAGGGCCTAAAGTTCTGGCTTGCCATGCCCTTACACCCGATGATCCACCTGCAAAGAACTGTTTCTCAAATGGCATATCCACAGAATTCCCATAAGCATAGCCAACACCCAGGTTTAACCTGGCTACAAATTGTTTGTCAATCCCCAATCCTTTATACCACCTCACATCGATTTCAGGACGTACATACTGGTTAAATTGAACCCCTAACAGCTTCCCATAAATCTCTTCACGAGGATCCATCTTTACACCAGAGAGTTTTGAAAAAGCATAAAGCATATTTCCTGCTACATCTATATTCCCACGGAAATAAATAAAATCATTACCGGACAATAGTTTATCTGCATTCAAGGAATAAACGTATTTAATACCTAGCGTGATACTCTTTCTGGTCAATAGATTGATCGTATAAGCATTGTTTTTAACAAGATCCTGAATGTATTTCGACGTATCATTTTTATCAAAAAGCAGGCTACCAAATCTATATTCAAAGTTGATTGGCGTAACTGAATGAAGCTTAGATTTTGTTTCTATAAACTCATAAGTCAGGGAATTTAAAAACACTCTTCGGGTAAAGAAGTCCTTTTGCAAAGCAAATACATAACTACTTGAAAAAATTGTATGAGGCATTCCTCCCTTCCCTGTGACGTATTTAGAAAAATAAGGCATCATCAGCCGCGGAACGGTTAAACTGGCACTTACGGAAAAATCACGCTGGTAAATGTCACTAAAAATAGAACCTCCTTGTCCTACTCTGGATTGCAAACCACCCTTAATCTGAAATTCGAAACGTTCTGTCCCCCTAAACAAGTTATTATTGGTATAGGTATTACTCAGGTTAAATCCAACAGTACCTCCATTAAATGGAACTTCTCCTTCCACCCGGTTACTCATGATCTTTTGAGGAATCAATTGTATGAATGGATTTACCTTTAAAGTACTGTCTTTCGCTTTCTGATAATCGATTTTCACATTCTTAAATACATTCAGCTCATACAATCTATCGAAAGTGATATTTTCGTTCCTGATGTCGTACTGTTCTCCTTCACGCAGGAAATTATAACGTACAACTGGATTTCTTCGGAATTTCTTAGAGAGATCAGTATACCTTATACCTTTAAAAATTCGTTTGTTCAAAGTAACAGAATCAGGATAACCATCTGAATTTGGTGCGACAACTATATTGGTTTCTCCTATGTTATATTTTGAATGCTGTGCTTTGTCCAATGGATTATCGATTAGTAAAGTCACTTTCGCCTTACTGGCATTCAGATTTGAATCCACCAAAAACCTCACATAAGGCTTGGCGAAATCAAAATAACCATTCTCTTTCATCAATTGATAAATCTTATCTCTCTCAAAAGAGAGCGAATCATCATCAAAGCGCATTCCTTGTTTAATATGGGTAAACAAATCTCTTTGTGAAAGGTACAATTGCTTTACGGCGCTATCTGGAATCTGGTAGATAAATTCTGAAATTTTAAAATCCGGACCGGTATTGGCTACAAAAGTTACTTCTGCTTTTTGGTCTTTCACCTTAATATCAGACTTCACTTTGGCATTAAAATACCCCTTACTCATCAGGTATTTTTCAATTTGACTACGGGAGATATCCACAATTGCACTGTCTAGAATTGGCGGCGGGCTTCCCAAAGGCTTGATGTTACTGGTCTTATAACGACCATCCTTAGTGTTGAACATATTATAGAGCAACACATTGATTCCTAACTTGGAAGTTGGACGAATGTCTTTTTGGATGTAGTTATAAGCCTCCTCTTTAAAAGCTGGATCTATGCTGTCAATTTTTACTTTCTTAACGATGGATTGGTAGGGTTCGATGTACTTTGTTGAAGAACATCCTGCCACAAAAACAATAATAAGTAGTAATATTGCAAGAAACTGGACATTCTTTTTATAATTATAGTATGCTTTCAAAATCTCAAATAGGTTTTATAAAATCGTTACATCAAAAAAAGTACCGTAAAGAAAATGGGATATTTATTATTGAAGGTATAAAATCTATTGCAGAATTTATTCATTCTTCTTACCAGGTTCACAGCATCTATTATCTGGCTCAATATCAGTCTCTACTCCCTGAATTACCTGCAAATATAAAGTTATTTGAAGTAAACAGTACGGAACTGGACAAGATAAGTACTTTACAAACCCCACAGGGGATTCTGGCATTGGTTCATCTGCCTAAAAACCCGGTACTGAATACAAAACAGCTCAAAAACAACTTTTCATTAGTACTTGATGGTATACAAGATCCGGGAAATCTAGGCACCATCATCCGCACTGCAGATTGGTTTGGTTTTAAAAATATCATTTGTTCTCAAAATACAGTAGAAGTTTATAATCCGAAGACAGTACAAGCTACAATGGGCTCCTTAAGCAGAATGGATATCTATTATCAGGATCTTGCACCTTTACTTTCTTCCCCTCCAGTTCCTGTGTTCGGAGCGGTGTTAAATGGGAAAAGCATGTATGATGTAGACTGGGGAACCGAAGGATTGGTGATTTTGGGAAATGAAGGCCAAGGGATTTCACCTGAAATCATGAAATTAATCACCGTACCTGTAACGATTCCGAGGATTGGCGGAGCAGAATCTTTAAACGTAGCAGTTTGTGCAGCAATACTATGCGCAGATATCAGCAGAAATTTTCAAAAATAAATTGCATACTTAGATTTAATTGCTACTTTTGCATTCTAAATTTTTAGAAAGGTCGAGTGGCCGAGTGGCTAGGCAGAGGTCTGCAAAACCTCCTACAGCGGTTCGAATCCGCTCTCGACCTCAGATTTACAATAAATAAAAAAATAAAGGGTTACACCATGGCAGTTACTAGATTAAAAAGAAAAGACAGAAGAAATAAGACTTTCGCTAAATTAGATGTGAAAAACTTAAAATTAGCGACTAACATTGAATTAGGTAGCCGTTCTAAACAGTCTACTACAGATCAATTGGCTAAAAACAATGCTGTTCTAGACAAACTTACTGCAAGAGCATAAGTTTCTGTTTCAAGAAATAAGAAAGACTTTAGGAAATTCCTAAGGTCTTTTTTTTGTTTATACCGTATTATACTTCTTATTGTAATACATTTCATAGTACTCTCCCCTGCGCTTCTTAAAATCAGCAATCTATTCTAAGGCTGAAAAATTTGCCCGCAAGAGGGCAAACCTTCCCCTGCCTTCTCACAGACTCGCTGATTTTCTTTCGCTGGCCTAGGGCAATGCTTCAGCTATATTTACTTAAATCATAGGTATAAAAAAAACAGCAATGAAATCAATCATTACTGCTTCTATTTTTTTTATCTGTAAGATAGGAACTAAGTTAACCTACAATTCCCATTTAAGGCCTGAATATCCGTTTAAACGAGTTCCTTGCAAATCTTTTTCACGATACCAGGGCCCTCATAAATAAAGCCGGTATAAAGCTGCACAAGTGATGCACCAGCCTCCAATTTATCTTTAGCATCCTGAGCGGAGTGAATTCCCCCTACGCCTATAATAGGGAATGCTTTATTTGATTTCGTAGAGATGTATCTAATCACCTCTGTAGAACGTGTAGTCAAAGGCTTTCCACTCAATCCACCAGCTTCTCCAGTTAATTCAACTGGACTGTTCAAGCCGCTTTTATCAATAGTGGTATTAGTAGCGATGACACCGGCAATGCCAGTCTCTAAAACGATCTCTACAATATCATCCAATTGCTCATTGGTCAGGTCTGGAGCAATTTTCAATAAGATTGGTCTGCTGGTTTGATGCGTTAGATTTCTTTGCTGTAAAGTATTTAATAGGTTCATCAATGGCGCTTTCTCCTGCAACTCTCTTAACCCTGGAGTATTTGGAGAACTTACATTCACCACGAAATAGTCGACTACGTCAAATAAACGGTCGAAACATTTGATGTAATCGCTTACGGCATCTTCATTGGGGGTATTTTTATTTTTGCCGATGTTCCCGCCGATCACAATGCTCTTATCTTTTAGCTTTAATAACCTCAATCGCTCCGCAAGGGTATCTACCCCTTTGTTATTGAAGCCCATGCGGTTGATGATTGCTGAATCTTCCTGCAAACGAAACATACGTGGTGCGTCATTTCCTGGCTGCGGTAAAGGTGTTACCGTTCCTACTTCGATGAAACCGAAGCCCAGGTTACTCAGGGCCTCAATATATTCTCCGTTTTTATCAAAGCCTGCTGCTAATCCAACTGGATTTCTAAACTTGATACCGAATACTTCGCGTTCCAGTCCTTTGATATTGACATCAAAGCTGCTGCGTAAAATTGTTTTTCCCATTGGGAAATGATCATTGAACCATTTTAATTGTTTCACCACAAAATGGTGTACTTTTTCAGGATCAAACTGGAAGAATAAAGGCTTTATTAGACGGTACATGTAACGAATATAGAAACGTTTTGATTAATACAAAGGATTTGAGATGATGGTACCCTGAGGTACAATATCTTCCCTCCCAAAAACGCAAAAATACGCAGTAATGTTAACAATGCAGTAACAATAGCTATAAAATTCGTTGTCTTCAAAACCATCAATTTTCTACCAGTACTTCGAAAAATGCGTAAATCCCCTCAGAACACGCATTTAGCCCTCCTATCTCCTAAAAATAAATTACAAATCCGTCAAATTTAATGCAAGTGTAGAGCAAACAAAATCGTATTTTTGCAGGCAAATGATTTCAATAAACGACTTAACATTCCTGATAGGCTCCAGAGCTTTATACGACGAGGCAAACTGGCACATTAAACCAGGAGAAAGAATTGGATTAATCGGAGCCAATGGAACCGGTAAATCTACCCTTCTAAAAATAATAGTGGGCGAATATGGCCCCTCTTCAGGCAGCATTTCCATGTCGAAAGACCTGAAAATAGGCTACCTGAACCAGGATTTACTTTCTTACGATTCACACCATAGTATTTTACACGTAGCAATGGAGGCCTTTGAGCGCCAAAATCAGCTGCATGATGAAATTGAAGAACTCTTAAAAAAGATAGAAACAGATTATTCGGAAGAAGTATTGAACAAACTGAGCGATAAGCAGCAGGAGTTTGAAGCTTTAGATGGATACAGCATAGAATATAGAGCAAATGAAATCCTTGCAGGTCTTGGTTTCAGCACTGAAGATCAGCACAGACCATTAAACACCTTCTCCGGAGGATGGAGAATGAGGGTGATGCTGGCAAAGATTCTTTTGCAGACTCCAGACATTCTATTGCTGGATGAGCCTACCAACCACATGGATTTACCTTCCATCAAATGGCTGGAAACTTACTTATTGAGCTTTGAAGGTGCCATTGTGATCGTTTCTCACGATAGGTATTTCTTAGATAAAGTAGTGAACCGTATCGTAGAATCCCGCAAAGGAAAACTGACTCCTTACGCTGGTAATTACACCTTCTATCTGGAAGAAAAATCCCTGCGTGGAGAGATCCAAAAGGGAGAATTTAAAAACCAACAGGCAAAAATCAAACAGGAAGAGCGTTTGATCGAGCGTTTCCGTGCAAAAGCTTCTAAAGCGAAAATGGCACAATCAAGGATGAAAGCCTTGGATAAAATGGAACGTGTAGAGGATGTTGATGACGATAACCCAACAGTAAACTTCCAGTTTAAGTTCTCTAAACCTTCTGGACGACACGTGATTCGCGTAGAAGAAGCTTACAAAAGCTATCCAAACATCGATATCTTAAATAATGCAGATGGTTTGATTGAAAAAGGTGATAAAATCGCTTTAATCGGTGCCAACGGTAAAGGTAAATCGACACTACTACGTATCATCGCAGGTGCAGAAGGATTTGATGGTAAATGTGAAGTTGGTCATAATGTAACCACTACTTTCTTTGCACAGCATCAGCTGGAATCTTTACACCTGGACAACACGATTCTTGAAGAATTGCAGGCTTTCGCGCCTAAACATACTGATACAGAATTACGTGGAATTTTAGGCTGTTTCCTTTTCACTGGTGATGATGTTTTCAAGAAAATCCGTGTACTATCCGGGGGAGAGAAATCAAGGGTGGCATTGGCTAAATCTTTAACCACCGACTCTAACTTCCTGATTCTGGATGAGCCTACGAATCACCTGGACATTCAATCAGTGAATATCCTGATTCAAGCTTTAACACAATATGAAGGTACTTTTATTGCCGTATCTCACGATAGGTACTTCTTAGATAATGTAGCCAACAAAATTTGGTTTATCGAAGATCAGGACATTAAAGAATATCCAGGTACCTACGCAGAATACGAAGAATGGAATTCAAAAAGAATCCCTTCTCCAGCAACCAGCATTCCGGTTAGACCTGATAAAGAGGTGAAACCTAAAGCGGCTGCAGTAGAGAAATCTGCTCCAAATACACAGCAGCAACTTAAAAAGCTGAATGAGCAATTGAAAAAGATTGAAACAGAAATCGCTGAATTTGAGAAAAGTGTGAAAGCTATTGAAGCACAAATCGCTGATGAAGCTGTATATTCGAATATAGGAAAGCTAGCTGAAGCCAATAAAACTTATACTGAAGCCAAACATCAGCTAGACAATGCCCAGAATAAATGGGAAGAACTGGCTTCCGATATTATGGAATTAGAAGGATAATGATAAAACTAAGCGGATTGTTTTTCGTGCTGTTATTTAGTATGCAAATTGCTCTGGCTCAAAACCAGCAATTTGTATACGATAACAAAGTATATTTACCGGAAATCCGGACGATACAATGTTATAATACACAAAAAGAACAGTCGCTTCCTGTGATTGCTTTAAATTCTAATGAGCTTTTATACTTCTCTTTCGACAACCTAAACGGTGGCAGTAAAATCTACTCTTATACCGTTGAACATTGTACTTCCGATTGGAAACCTTCCCGGCTTTCTCCGCTAGATTACCTGGACGGTATGTCGGAAGACCGCATTACGGAGTATAAATATTCTTTTGGAACGCTGCAGCAATACACCAATTACGCCCTCACGCTACCTAATTACCAGATAAAACCAAAGATTTCGGGCAATTACTTATTAAAAGTTTATGAAGATGGCAATCCTCAGAAACCTGTAGTCTCTCAACGGTTTTATGTGGTGGATAATCAGGTCGCTGTTGGCATAAATATTACCGCTAGTCCGCAGGTAGATTTACGCAGAACACACCAGAAGGTAGATTTCACCATTTCCCACAAAACCCCTATTCAAAATCCATCCTTAGATTTAAAAGCAGTAGTGATGCAAAATGGTATTCCACAAACTGCTTCCTGGAATAAGACACCCACATTCGTCAGACCAGCATCCCTGGTATATAACGATGTAAACTACAATGATTTTCCCGGAGGAAATGAGTTTAGAAAATTTGACATGCGGAGTTTCCGTTATAAAGCGGAAAATGTGAAGGAAATCATTAGAGATACCACCAACAAAGTGATGCTCTTTACCGATCAAAACGGAAATGTAGCGAAGTTCACCAATCAATTTGATGAAAATGGCAGCTTTTTCATCAGAAACCAGGATGGCCGTGATGCCAATATCGAAAGTGATTATGCCCGTGTTTATTTCACCTTAAACTCCCCAGTTCCTAGTACGCCTGGTGATGCTTATGTAGTTGGCCGATTTAACAATTACGTCTTAAATGAAGCCAGTAAGCTCGTTTACGATGCTTCCGCTAAGCGTTTCCATACCAGTATTCTTCTGAAACAAGGACTTTATGACTATAAATACGTTTGGCTGGATAAACAAACAGGCAAAGCTGATCTGACCATTTTTGAAGGCGCTTTCTTTGAAACCGAAAATACTTATCAGGTGTATGTATATTACCGTAAGCCAGGATCCCGCTGGGAAGAACTGATTGGCTTTGTCAATGTAAACACGACTAAACGATAGTCCATACCGACACGCTTTCCGCATTACAGAAAAACTCTGCCCAGCCGTTCTCATCAACAATGATGGATTCGTTTCTATTGCCTAGGACATCAATCATTGTCTTTCCGCTATGTTCTGGACCCATTTCCATTTCTTTGAATCCTTCTGCACCATTGCTCATGATGACTGCAATACCTGAATTTTGCTTTTCAGGAACACCGGCCCTGGTCCAGCCAATACAATTTGGAAAATCCAGATAATCACGCTGTAAACCATAAGAAACGTCTTTTCTGACCTTCAGCATTTCTGGCAACTCCGCTAAAGGAACCAGATTTACCTCTACCAAATCTTCTTCTTTGTCCTCGTCCTTATATTTTGCACCGTATAAATCGGCATAGAAAACACAAGGAATCCCCCCTTCCCGTAATAAAATCAGGGCATAGGCCAAAGGGCGAAACCAAAAATCTATATAGGATTCCAAAGCTTGCAGCGGTTGAGAATCATGGTTATCTACGAAAGTAACGGCATACAAAGGCTGCGACTCTACTAAAGTCCCTGCAAATATTTTAGACAGATCATATTGTTCTTTTTCTTCTCCAGCCAGGAAAAGCTGATGATGAAGCAAAGAATCAAATAACTGCATACGCCCTTTTGTGATTTCCAGATATTGCTCCAGTTCCGCTACATTATCGATATTCCAATTTTCTGCGACAATAAAAAAGGAAGTCTCAAAAGTTTCATTCATGTGGTCCAGCCATTCTATCAGGAAATCTGTAGCGATATGTTTTACTGCATCTAAACGAAAGCCTTTCATACCACAGCTGTTTACGTACCATTCGCCCCATCGTTTCAGCTCTTCCCGTACCTCGGGATTTCGGAACTCGATATCATTGTACATCAGGTAATCGTAATTGCCTAGTTCTTTAGAAGGGACATCTTCCCAACCTTCACCATAAATGTTCTGGATGGAATAAATTCCCGTTTCTTTTAAATCTTCTGCCCAATCTATACCGCTAAAGCAATCTTTATCCCATATAAACTGGGAATACTGGCCATTTCTACCTTTAAAAGTAAACTTTGTCCAGGCTTCAATCTCAAAAGGTTCAGAGGTAAATTCTTCTCTATCTTCTGGATTTACAGTCCTGACCATCATTTTTTCCAGCTCATCCCCGCCTGCTTTATGGTTAAAAACGACATCTGCGATTACATTTACTCCATTTTTTTGGAGTAATTGAATCGCATTTTGATAATCCTCCTTTGTACCATATTTCGTAGCTACCGTATTCTTTTGATCGAATTCGCCAAGATCGTAAAGGTCGTAAGGATCATATCCCACTGAGGACGCGCCTGAATTGGCTTTATAAGCCGGTGGAAACCAGACGCCAGTAATCCCCATTTGCGCGAGTTTTTCGGCTTCTTTTCCTGCTTTAATCCATAACTTATCGGCTTCATTATAATACCAGTGGAAGTACTGCAAAAGGGTTTGATTGTCCATATTTTAAGATAACATCAACGGTGTACATTTGTTTAAAAAAACAGGCTGATCCTGAAATTACTCCATCTATGTTCATTTTTACTTACTTTTGCAGAGATTATGAGTACAAAGATAAAAAGCCCGAAAGAGTCATTTACCATTATGAATGAGTTGGTACTGCCGAATGATACCAATACATTGAACAATTTAATGGGAGGCCGATTGCTCCACTGGATGGACATCGCCGCTGCTATTTCTGCGCAAAAACACTGCAATAGGATCGTGGTTACTGCCTCAGTAGACAATGTATCTTTTAAACAACCCATCAAACTGGGCGATGTAATTACCATTGAAGCAAAAGTAACACGCGCGTTCAATACCTCAGTAGAGGTTAGATTGGATGTCTGGGCAGAAAATATTCCTTCCGGAGCACGTGTCAAATCAAATGAAGCATATTATACGTTTGTAGCCATCGATCAAAGTGGCAGAACCATTCCTGTTCCTGAAATATTGCCAGAAACTGAAGATGAAATTGAATTATTTGCCGGTGCATTAAGAAGAAGACAGCTTCGTTTAATCCTGAGCGGTAAAATGAAAGCAAACGACGCTAAAGAGCTAAGAGCTTTATTTTTCGAAGAATAAAATAAGATATCAATAAATTAGATAGGAACCAAAAGGAAAATATGACGACATACACCACATTAATCATTTTAAGCGGACTTGTCATATTTTCCTATCTATTTGATCTTGTTGCCAGTAAGACCAAACTTCCCTCCGTTTTACTGCTGTTATTATTGGGCATTGGTTTACGTGTCCTGGTAGATAAGCTCCATTTACACACCTTCGATTTCCTGACGATCCTGCCTACTTTAGGTACAGTCGGTTTGATTTTAATCGTTTTTGAAGGTTCCCTCGAACTTAAATATGAAAAGGAAAAAAATAAGCTGATCAAAGGGGCATTTTTTTCCGCTTTTTTCGTGTTGCTGGCCACCGTATCCGTGATCACCTTTATCATTTACCAGATCACCGGAAAAGAATTATACGTTTGTTTCACAAATGCCATTCCTTTCAGTGTGATTAGTTCGGCCATTGCCATTCCCTCGGCAGCTGCATTAAGTAAGAAAAGCAAGGAATTCATCATTTATGAATCTTCCTTTTCAGATATTTTAAGCATTATTCTTTTCAATTTTGCCATTACGAATCCACACATTTCGCTGTCTTCTTTTGCAGGATTGGGATTGAATACATTGTTGATTATTGTGTTATCAGCGATTTCCTGCATTACTCTGCTGTATTTAATGGGCAGAATTTCACACCACATTAAGTTTTTCCTGATCATTTCTATTCTGATTCTGGTGTATGCTATCGGACAGTCTTATCATTTATCTTCATTAGTCCTCATTCTCGCTTTCGGTTTGTTCTTAAACAATGCAGATACCATTAAACATGCCTATTTCAGGAGCGTTTTTATTTATAAGAACTTATCAAATGACTTAACGCAGCTGTACCAGCTTTCTGCTGAAAGTGCCTTTATTATTCGTACGTTTTTCTTTGTGATTTTTGGCTTTACAATGAATATTTACGCCTTGGATGACGTGCCAGTAATTGCCAATGGATTGATTATTTTAGCGACCATTTTTTTCATTCGCTTCGCTTATCTGAAGATTTTCAGAAGAGAAAACAGTGGTTCAGAAAGCTTTATTGCACCTAGAGGGTTAATCAGTATCTTACTGTACTTTAACCTACCTCCAGCATTAAAAATACCAGAGGTAGGCACGGCTTTTCTGTTCCTTGTGGTACTTGGATCCAGCCTGATTATGAGTGTCGGATTGCTAGCCGCAAAGAAAGTCATCCATCCTGCAGAAGATAAGGTTCATTAAACAGAACCCATTTCCAGGATCTTGTCAAACTCTTCCGCTTTCAATGGCATCACTGATAAACGTCCTTGTCTAACTAATGATATGTCTTGTAAGCTTTCTTCTGCTTTGATTTGCTCTAAAGATACCGGTGTTTTTAATGCCTCCACTGGCGCTAGATCTACTACCACCCATTTAATATCATCCGTAGTAGGATCCTGATAAAATTCTTTTACCACTTTGGCAATTCCGACTACATTTTTACCTTCGTTACTGTGGTAAAACAGGACTAAATCGCCCTCTTTCATAGCTTTCAGGTTGTTGCGCGCCTGGTAATTTCTTACGCCATCCCAAAAGGTACGTCCGTCTTTATTAAACTGATCCCAACTGTATTTAAACGGTTCACTTTTTACTAGCCAAAATTGTGTATTTTTCATATTCTAAAGGGGTATTTCTCTCATTCATTGACAAAACCGTTGACAATTTACTATTAATTTATCTATAGATTTAGACATCAAATACTAGAAATGATGGATAAAAAGTCTACAAATATCTTCCTTAGAGAGTGGAACGGCATTGAATTTAAACTCTCAATTCCGACAAAAATAACAAACAGCAACAAACCTTTCATTTATTTTTATTTTCCCGATCCTTCCAAAGGAGATAAACTAGTTAGAATCAGAAAAGGTGGTGTGAAGGATTCACCGAATAAAGTGAAAAAGTTCATTAAAAAAATCTTTTGCTTGCATCTTTTAAATTCCTTTCTCTCATTTACATAAAAATGGGATCTAAATTTTTACCTCAAATCCCATTTACACAGTTTCTTGGATACTGCCATTTTTAAAGAAATGCAGATAAAATTAAAATTCCAAAAAAGATTAAGCTAAAAATTGACAATATACTCCATTTCTCTTTTGTTTCAAATTCATCAATTGGTTCTCTTTGTTGTGATGCTGGGCTAAATAATACCACAACTACTATTAATACCAATATACAGATACTAAAATAACTCCAGTGGAGTTGCTACATTTGAGTGGACAGTAAGTTAAGTGAATTTTATAACTTAACAGAAATTATGTCACGAGAAAGAAAAACCTATCCGAAAGAGTTCAAGCTGATGAGCGTTGAACTGAGTAATACCCGAACAGATCTGAGTGCGCTGGCCAAAGAACTAGATATTAGTTCGGCATTGTTATACCGTTGGCGGAAGGAATTCTCTAGCAAACAAGGCAGTAGCTTTCCTGGAAAAGGGAAAGTTATACTCAGCTCAGCTGAGCAAGAGTTGGCTTTATTGAAGAAAGAACTGCGTGAAACGCAGATGGAGCGCGATATTCTAAAAAAGGCTATCAGCATTTTCTCCAAGGGCGACAACAAATATTCGGGTTCATAAAGGATCATAGCAGGATGTTTTTAGTTGGGAAGATGTGCTCAGTATTTAAAGTAAGTAGAGCTGGATTTTACAAATGGACAATCAGCAGTCCATCAAAAAGAAATATTGAAAATCAGATAATTGAAGCAGAGGTTTTATTAGCTTTTGAAAACAGCAAAAAGATATATGGTAGTCCCTGAATTACCCTGGAGCTCCGTAAAAAATCGATTATGATTTCCAGGCCAAGGGTTGCCAGAATCATGAGAAAAGCAAAGCTGAGAAGCATTGTGAAGAAAAAATTTAAGGTTACGACAGACTCTAGCCATAAATTCCCTGTTCCGGATAATGTATTGGACCGTGACTTTAAGCCAGGAATATCGGGTGCTGTATGGGTATCAGATATTACTTATATCAGGACCAGGCAAGGCTGGCTGTATCTGACAACGGGGATCGATCTAGGTGATAGAAAAATCATTGGCTGGGCATTAAGTGCAACGATGAAAGCATATGACACAGTAATCCCTGCCTTTAAAATGGCACAATCAAGACGACCGATTACTCAGAAGATTATTTTTCATTCTGATCGAGGTGTTCAATATGCCTGCAATGAATTCCGATGGTTGTTGGAGAAAAACTCATTGATCATAAGAAGCATGAGCAGAAAGGGTAATTGTTGGGACAACGCGGTGGCAGAGAGCTTCTTCAAGACACTTAAAGCTGAATGTATATATCAGCAACAATTTACTGACAAAGAGCAAGCAGCCCGCATAGTTTTCGAATATATTGAAACTTGGTACAACCGTAAAAGACTACATTCTGCCCTCGGATACTTGTCCCCAGAGGAATTTGGAAAAAATTTAAACAAACAAAATATTGCAGCTTAACTGAATGTCTACTTTATTGTTGCAATTCCAGAATCACCCTGCATAGGAAAAGTGTTCCATGTGTAGAACTTCCACCTGTAATTATCACCCCTGAATTGGGTCAGCCTGGCCTTCCAGAACGATCTTCTGGAGCTGGAAGTGGTGGTGGTAATTATGCCCCCCAAACCTGTAACCCCGACCCAAATTACAAAGTACCTACCACACCTCCACCCAAAGGTAAATAATGGCTCTCACCATGTCCTCCTCCTATCGTTAAAGAACCATTAGAGCAAAAAAGAGAGGTGAAAAATGAGGTTAAAGATCCTTGTATAAATGAGGCAGTTGAAACCGCAAGAAACGCAAAAAATACAATAAGAGACATGCTTAATAATACGTTCAGTGGAAACGAATATGAGGATAGTGATATTACATTTAAAGATGTAACGACACTTCCGGATAACATCGATGGAACAAGCAGGCAAATAAATAGTAAGATTTTTGAAATTGAATTAAACAAAAATAAGCTTCTAGGAAGATCAAAGGAATATATTGTGGCTACTGTATACCATGAGGTATTACATACTTACCTGGATACAAAATACCCAAAAGGTTTAGATGGAACAATATCAATTGGAGATGGTCATTCCAAAATGGCCGATGATTATATAGCTTTGTTGACTGGATCTTTAAGGGTTGCATTCCCATCATTGAGCCTACAGGATGCATGGGGTTTATCTTGGGGCGGCTTACAGTTTACCTCATTTTATAAGAATAAATTAAGTGATAGTGAAAGGGCGGAGATTGAAGATATCAATGAACAGCACAAAAAGTCGACTCCTAGTTCAAAAAGAAGAGGCGTCTTTTGTGAATAAACTAAAAACAATGAAATTACACCTAACCATTTACTCATTCCTGATGCTAAATTGCCTATTTGGCTACGCGCAGGATAGCCTAAGTATTAATATTAGTCCAAATAAAAAAGCACTAGATATACGTCTTCCAATAATAAAAACTATCGGAGGGCATCTTAATTCCGACCTTTTATTCAAAACCCCTAAAAATCAAGCTTATTTTATTTCTATCGCTGTAGCTTTTGATAAACTTGGAAAAATAGATACCGTATATTTCTCTAAGGATATGTCCAGTCGCATAATTGAGACGATCAAACCTGACCATGAGCTAATTAAAAAATTAAAAGACTTAAAATTAATATCTAAGGAATATTCCTCAAAGATAATTATTTTTCCAATTTTATTCCGAAGACAAGCCGATCAGAAAATAGATAACATGAATGATTTTTTAAATAGTTTTGAGAATTTATGGCCAAACTTCAACGCATTAGAAAAAAGACCGATTATACTTTTAAAACCCTTTATAAATTCATATCGTGAGGTGCATTAGTCTTTTAATTAGATATTAATCTCTCTTCTTTGAAAATGAGGAACTTTAACGTAAGATCCGAATATTGATCATATCTTATGATTAGACTTAAGATGATATTAATTACTTGCCTAAGCCAAACTGGTCCCCTTAACACTTTTCAAGAAATTCTGGCATAAACGCTCATGTGGCAACCGTTCCATCTATTTATACAGAATTTATTGACTTAGTTAGGTTGAAAGTTTTCCTAGTCACCAAAGGACATAGATGTAATGTGAACAAAAAGTAAATTTGGACCATTAAAAGGAATTTGGAAGTTGACCATCATTAATAGTTAATATAAAAAGTTATTTAAGACATAATTAGGGATTAATGATCCCTAAATTAACTTCAATTAATTTCTTAAATATTCAAAATCATGTACCTAATTCAATAGCCCCAACGCATCAAAAGGGATGGAAATTCCTCTAATGCTCTCAACGAGCAACCGCTGTATTAAAACCTGAATTAAGGAATAATATTGCTATGAAATAAACTTTCTCATTTCCTGAATTTTAATATATTTATAGTATGAAAAAAATGCTCTTAATCTCCATTGCAGTATTAGGTCTTTCTGCCTGTACTAAAAAAAAGCCCTTTGAATCTGTAAAATCAGGAATGAACACTGCCAAAGTAACTGAATTGGTTGGTGAGCCCACGCAGAAAATGCCGATGATGATTGCGGAATGGTGGGTGTATCCTGATGATAATAAAATGATTATTATGGTCAATGATACCGTATCAAAAGTGGTGATCGATTTAAAGTCAGTACAAGACAGTATGCAGTCTGTAACCGGAGACCTTAAAAATCTAAAACATCAGCTGAATAACCAGATGGACAGTATGCAAATTCAGTTGAAAAATCAGCTAGATAGCTTAAAATAACGCAGAAGATACTGTTTAAATCTTTGGAGGCAAGCAGTATCTAATCTTTGTATACTTTTTCCTTACAAATCTGATTTAATACCTGCCTTAACTCCTCCGGCTTATGGGTTCCAATTAAGAGTTTCTGATCATTGTTAAATTCCAACTGTAAACCTTTGTTTCCGGAAACATTCAATGCACGCCCATTTCCCATCAGTCCGTATCTGATTCCCCAGCCGCCATACTCCATAATTGGGCTATACTTTCTGACATAAGCTTTATTGATGCTTTCCCAAGGATAAAACCTGAAGGATAAATGAAAAGGATAAAACCGAACATGAATTCCTTTATCACTGATTTGAGTCTCTAAGCAAAGAATAAAGAAGAAAATAGTGATCAATAAGGAAACCGTAACTGAGATCACTAAAGCGGTATTGCTCATCGGGTGATCTCCAATCTGTTTCATGATAATGAGCTGCCTGAAAGCTCCTGTTAGAAAGAGCCCATTTATAATCAGAAAGATCAACCAAAGCCACCACTGCCTGAACCTTTGTTTCTCGGAAAAAATAATACTCTCCCCCATTATTTCATCTGTTATTTTGTAGGAATTAAATCTCTAAAGATTGCTTTAATTATTTTTAAGCTATAAAACAGCTTTATAATCAACAATTTAGCGATAATCATTTACAATAAGCATAAAAAAAACAAAAGCACGATCATTTCAAATTCTATATTTGTACAAACGATTATAAAAATACTTTTCGGTAAAACTACATCCACCACAAATGGAAACCATCAAGCAGATCATCACCAATATTACGCCCATTACCGAGCCCTCTTTAGAGAAGTTAGCCAGCCTTTTTGTGGAAATAAAATATCCCAAAGGGCATCTATTGTTCCGTCAGCATGAAGTGGACCGTACAGTATATTTTATAAAATTGGGTATGGCCAGAGCGTATTATCGTACTGAAGAATCCGATGTAACGTTTTGGTTTGGCAAGGAAGGAAGCTCTGTTTTTTCTTACAATAGTTACATCAATCAGACGCCAGGCTATGAAAGTATTGCATTATTAGAAGATGCCATGCTCTACCGAATAGACCATCATCAGTTGGAAACATTATATACTACTGATATTGCCATTGCCAACTGGGGAAGAAAACTCATAGAAAAAGAGATCATTCTGGTAGAAGAGCGTCTGATTTCAAGGTTACTGCTCAATGCCAGCGAACGTTATAAAAATCTGATGGACCATTATCCGGAACTTTTACAGCGTGTGCAGCTGAATTATATCGCCTCCTATTTAGGCATTACCCCCGTTTCTTTGAGTAGAATCAGAGCTGAAATCAAGTAATTATTGAATCTCCTTGATTTCTTATCATTTGTTTAGTCGGTTTTTATGCTCAAATGCGGAAATTTGCCTTCACATTTACCGAAGCCTGAAATTACAGTAGCCGGCAATAAAAAACAATAAAATGAACTGGATATTTTTAATTCTTGGCGGTCTTTTTGAAATCGCCTTCGCTTCCTGCTTAGGAAAAATGAAAGAAACTACTGGAAACGCGACCCTGATGTGGGGTGCAGGTTTCTTAGTCTGCCTGACCATCAGTATGGGCTTATTGCTTAAAGCAACTCAGACGCTTCCTATTGGAACAGCGTATGCGGTGTGGACGGGTATTGGAGCCGTAGGAACAGTATTAGTTGGGATTTTTGTGTTCCATGAACCAGCTACTTTCTGGCGAATTGTGTTCATCACGACACTGATTTGTTCTATTATCGGCTTAAAAGCAGTTTCTTCTCACTAAGGAACTAAAAAAGATAATTATAAAAAAGGAGGCTCTGGCCTCCTTTTTTCGTATCTATAAAATTTTCAATGTCTGTCTTAATTGGCTGATTAAAGCATTTGCTTCGCAACTAATGCAGCATTTTAAAGAGCAATTCTTTCAATAATTCACCATCCGTAATGTTCCCAGTACTATCTACGCCCTTACTTTTAAGGTCATATTCTCTCAGCAAGCTGATGATATCGAAGGTTTTATTCAGGTTATAGCTGCGTGATGCAGTTTCGTAATCTTTGATAAAGTAAGGATTAACCCCCAGTTCTTTTGCCGCTTCTGCTTTATTTGGCAGATAATGATACTTGAGAATTTTTGAGAAATAGGCATTCAGGTTGGCCATCACCATCACCATTGGATTCGCTTTAGGATTGTCGGCGAAATAATTAATGATCTGGTTACACTTCAGTACATTCCTTATGGCCAATGCCTTTTGTAGCTCAAATACATTATATTCCTTACTGATCCCTATATTTCGTTGAATCAAGTCGGTATCTATGGTTACTTCTTTACCAATATTGAGCAGCAGTTTTTCCACTTCATTGGCGATCTTAGAAAGATCAGCACCTAAATATTCTGCCATCAGTGCGGAAGCCTGAGGAGCAATCTTATAGCCTTTCTCTTTCACAAAATCTTCGATCCAGGCCGCCAATTTATAATCGCGTACTAGATCCGATTGAAAAATCACCCCATTTTTGTCAATGGATTTATAGATTTTCTTTCGTTTATCGAAATTGGCGTATTTATACCCCAGCACCAGAATTGTACTTGGAAGCGGTTTCTCAAAATAGCTTTGTACAAACTCTGCTTCCTTGCTGCTTCCTTCTGCTTCCTTGGCCCATTTAAGGTCCTGTGCTTCCTTCACCACTATCAATTGATAGTCTGACATCATTGGGTAGCGTTTCGCCGCATTCATGATCGTAGCCATGTCTGTATCCTTCCCATATAAAACGGTCTGGTTGAATCCTTTTTCCATATCGCTCAGCACGTTTTCTTCCATATAATGGATAATCTGGTCGATATAATAAGGTTCTTCACCGTGTAACAGGTAAACAGGCTTAAACTTTCTGGCTTTAATGTCTTTGATTATATTGGCAACACTCATATATTTATCCAAATGTAACGGCTAAAAACTAATTATTAAAGGTTATTTTTGCACAAATGGCATTTAACCCTACAGCGCTGAACCTTCCACAGTATCCTTTTAAAATTACACTGAAGGATAACAAGCACTTTATTTTCGACGAAGTGCGTAAGAAACACCTGGTTCTGACTCCGGAAGAATGGGTGAGGCAACATTTCATTCAGTATCTTATCTTAATCAAAAAATTCCCCAGAACACTGATTCAGATCGAAGGGGGGCTAAACCTCAACCAACTCAGGAAAAGAAGTGACATTGTTATTTTTAACACTTCCGGCGAGCGAATTATGGTGATCGAATGTAAAGCCCCTGCTGTAAACATTACCCAGGCGGTTTTTGACCAGGCCTCCCGATACAATTCTGTTCATAAAGCCAAATGGCTGGTCGTAACCAATGGCTTAAAACATTGCTATGCGATGATCGATCATCTGGCAGAAAGCTTCCAATTTATTGAGGAATTACCTGAATATCAGCAGCTCTAAGAAGAAAACATACTGATCATTCAAAAAACAAGCTAATCCTGAAAAAAACAAGGAGTAAATTATATTAGTATTACCTTTGCATCATGACTGTTTCCGACTTAGAAGACTATTTTTCTGGTATTAATTTACCGCAAACCCTGGAACTCTATCCAGGAACTATATTAAATGATGTCCCTCACTGTGTAGATACACATCTTAATGTATTAAGAATCTATGGTAATGTCAGGCCATACGAATGTTTTTACGATCGATTGATTAAAATCAAAGACATGGTAGAACAGGAACAAGAAAACTCAGAAGAATCTTAAATATCAACATGACTATAAATGAAAAAGACAACCTGATGAGGGTTGTCTTTTTCATTTGATCATATATCAAAGGGCATCATTAACGATTACCCTAAAGATTCGATTTGTCCTAAAATAGTACTGATTTTAGATTCTGCGTCTGCCTTTTTATTGCGTTCATTCTGAATGATCTCAGGTTTCGCATTTTGAACAAAACGTTCGTTGCTCAACTTCGCATCTACCGACTTCATGAAACCTTGCAGATAAGTCAATTCAGCATTTAGACGTTCTTTTTCTGCTGCTACATCAATCGTTTCATTCAGTTGAATAAAGAATTCATCTTTTCCAACCATGAAACTCACAGCACCAGCGATTTTATCTGTTACAAAGGTTACTTCAGCAATATTTACAACTTTAGAGATCACATTGAACCACTTTTCATAATCCAATCCAGAGTTTACCTTAATACTCAAAGGCAAAGCATCTTTTGGAGAAATTTGTTTGGTGTTACGTACATTTCTGATCTCTGCAATCAGTCCTTTTACGATCTCTACATCTTTCAATAATGGCACATCAATTGAACCTACAACAGGATATGAAGCTACAATACAGCAATCCATCTCTCCTCTTGCACTGAACAACTCATCATGCCACAGCTCTTCCGTAAGGAAAGGCATATATGGATGTAAAAGCGTCAAAATCTTTTCAAAGAAACCGATGGTGAACTTTAACGTTTCTGCATCAATTGGATGCTGATAAGCAGGTTTTACCATTTCCAGATACCATGCACAGAAGTCATCCCATACTAATTTATAGGAAGTCATTAACGCTTCTGATAAACGGTACTGTTTAAAGTTATCTTCAATTTCTACTAATGCTTCATTGAAACGATTTTCGAACCATGAAATCGCTTGTTGATTTGGATTCGGCAAAGTATAATCTACTTCCCATCCTTTTACCAACCGGAATGCATTCCAGATCTTATTAGCAAAATTCCTTCCTTGTTCGCAGTAACTTTCATCAAACATCAAATCATTTCCTGCAGGAGAGCAAAGCAGCATCCCAACACGTACCCCATCAGCACCGTATTTTTCAATCAGTCCGATTGGATCAGGAGAATTCCCTAATGATTTAGACATTTTACGTCCTTGTTTATCCCTAACAATACCTGTTAAATAAACATTCGTAAATGGCTTCTGACCGCGGAACTCATGTCCAGCCATGATCATTCTTGCTACCCAGAAGAATAAAATCTCAGGAGCAGTCACCAAATCATTGGTCGGATAGTAATAATTGATTTCTTTATTATCTGGGTTTTTAAATCCATCAAACACAGAAATAGGCCATAACCAGGAAGAGAACCAGGTATCCATTACATCAGGATCTTGATTTACAAACGGAGCCAACTGGTTTTTGAAACCATTTGCTTCTTCTTCCGTAAACGCACCATCAATATCTTTTAGCTTTAAAAATTCCGTTAAAGCTTCTTCTTTAGTTTTTGCAACTACCCAGTTCCCCTGATTGTCATACCAGGCCGGGATTTGTTGTCCCCACCATAACTGGCGACTGATATTCCAATCACGGATATTTTCCATCCAATGACGATAAGTGTTCTGGAATTTTTCTGGAATTAATTTCACATCACCATTCAACACATCTTCCAATGCAGGCTTCGCCATTTCGTCCATTTTACAGAACCATTGCATAGATAGTTTTGGCTCAATTGCCGCATCTGTACGCTCAGAAAAACCTACCTGTGATTTATAGTCTTCTACCTTATCCAGGTGTCCAGCCTCATCCAATAATTTGGCTATCTTTTTTCTCGCGATAAAACGATCTTCACCCACAAGAATCTGTGCCAGCTCATTTAAAGTCCCATCGTCATTTAAGATGTCAATTACCGGTAATTTATGTCTCAATCCTAATTCATAATCGTTCAGATCATGCGCCGGAGTAACCTTTAAACAACCTGTTCCAAAGTCCATCGTTACATAATCATCCTCAATTACAGGAATCTCACGGTTGATCAACGGTACAAACACTTTCTTCCCTTTCAGGTGTGCATAACGCTCATCATTTGGGTTCACACAGATGGCTGCATCCGCCATAATGGTTTCCGGACGCGTAGTGGCAATAGTCAGAAACTCCTGATCATTGCCTCCCGCAACTGTATATTTGATATAATATAGTTTTTGATTTACCTCTTTACGGATCACTTCCTCATCAGAAACAGAAGTTTTTCCTGCCGGATCCCAGTTCACCATCCTTACCCCGCGGTAAATTCTTCCCTTTTTATATAAATGGATGAAACAGTCGATTACCGCAGCAGACATATCGTCTTCCATGGTAAAACGAGTACGCTCCCAGTCGCAGCTGGCACCTAATTTCTTCAATTGTTCCAGAATAATACCACCGTATTTTTCTTTCCATTCCCATGCATATTTTAAGAATTCTTCCCTTGTCAGGTCCTTCTTGTCAATACCACGTTCTTTTAACATCGCCACGACTTTCGCCTCTGTCGCAATAGACGCATGGTCAGTACCAGGTACCCAGCATGCATTTTTACCTTGCATTCTTGCCTTACGAATCAATACATCCTGAATCGTATTGTTCAACATATGTCCCATGTGCAATACACCTGTGACGTTTGGAGGTGGAATTACAATGGTATATGGCTCGCGTTCATCCGGTTCAGAATGGAAAAAGTTCTTTGACATCCAGTAGCTGTACCATTTATCTTCGGTCGCTGCCGGGTCGTATTTTGTGGAAATGCTCATTATTACGAAAAAGTATCTGTTGAGATGCAAAAATAGCTTTTTAATTCAGAAAGAGAAAAATTCGGGTTACTACTCGCCGACTCAAATCTTTTGCTAAAGGGCAAAATATTTACAGGTCGGCTCCTAGCATTCCCTCATTTTTAGTTAAGCGGCCCCTCGAACAACTGACATCCTGCATTTCAGTCCTCCAGGGACCTTAATTAAAAAAAGCGGGTTTGTGCTTTGAGGGCCTGTAAAATCTTGTTTTCAAAAGATTTTGAGACCGAAAAGTACAACCCGCTTTTTTAGCAGTATTAATTTACTAACTCCTTATTTTTTCAGGTTCTGCATAAAGTAATCTGTTACTTTCTGATAAAGATGAACACGGTCCTTGCCAATCACATTATGCTCATGCCCCGGATAGATCATATAATCCAGCTGAATATTCTTATCCACTGCATGTTTAATAAAATCAACGGTATGCTGTTGTACAACTACTGGATCCTGCACCCCGTGAATCAATAGTAATTTACCTTTCAGGCTGCCCACATGGTCAGATAGATTCGTTTCTGCATAGCCTTCAGGATTCTCTTTAGGTGTATCCATATAACGTTCCGTGTACATGATTTCATAAAAGTTCCAATTGATGACCGGGCCACCAGCAACCGCAGCTTTGAATAGACCTGGTTCCTTTAGCATCACATTTACGGTACTAAAACCGCCAAAACTCCAGCCAAATAAGCCCATATTACTAGGATCAACATAGGATAATGATTTCAGGTAACCTACGGCTTTTTTCATATCTTCCAACTGAACGGCACCAGCATGTCTAAACATCGACTGCTCAAAAGCTTTTCCTCTATTGTCACTGCCGCGGGTATCCATAGTCAACACTACAAAACCCTGCTGTGCCATATATCTGAACCAGTAATCACCGGCACCAGCGTTCCAGCTATTGCTAATTAATTGTGCATGTGGGCCACCATACCAGTAAACAATTACCGGGTATTTTTTCGTACTATCAAAATTTAGGGGCTTGTAAATACTGCAATAAAGGTCATCACCAGTATCACTCTTAATGGTGAAAATGGATGAGTTTTCAGTAGCATATTGCGCCAGCGGATTTGCTGCTTTCAATAATACCTTAGTTTTTTCGGTAGCCACTTCCAGCAACTGGATTAGTTTTGGTACCTCAGGACTGCTGTAATTATCAATCACTGTATTTCCTGTGCTGCTGATTTGCGTATTATGCACTGCAAAACCTTGCGTAATCCGTTTAGATTTTGCCGATTTTAAATCCAATGAATATAAATTTCTTGTAATTGGAGATTCTTCAGTAGACACATAAAACAGCTGATCACCTTTAGGGTTAAAGCCTTTCACTTCTGTTACTTCCCAATTGCCTTTCGTCAATTGTTTCAGAACTTTTCCTTTTAGATCATATAAATACAAATGATTCCATCCATCTCGGTTACTTTGCCAGATAAATTTAGAAGGATCTGTTTTAAGGAATAACATAGGTACCAATGGCTCAACATATTTTTCATCTTTCTCTTCAAAGATAGTTTTAACAAAATCACCTGTTACTGCATCATATTGATTTAGTTTCATGTGGTTTTGCTCGCGGTTTACGATCGCAATAAATACAGATTTATCATCCGGGCTCCATGCAATATTGGTCAGGTATTGTTCTATCGGTTCGCCGGTTTTCAGGTATACCAACGCTTTTGTAGCTGGATTATATACTCCTACTGTTACATGGTGACTTTTGTCGCCTGCCATCGGATATTTAATATTGACATTTTTGGCCGGACGGCTTGTCCAATCTGAGATTGGGTAATCTGTAACCATACTCTGGTCCATCCTGTAGAAAGCCAGCAGTTTACCACTATTACTCCAGAAAATCCCTTTTGAGATCCCAAATTCTTCTCTATGAACAGAAGAAGCATACACAATATCTGCAGTTCCGTCTGTTGTTACTTGCTCAGCAGTAGTTCCATTAGTAACAAAAAGATTGAATTTATCCAGGTAAGCCACATAGCCGGCTTTACTTTCTTCGGCATTTGTTTTAGCAGCAAGTTCTGCGCTTAGCAATGTTTTAAAAGTGTTATTAACAGGATTAAAGGCCATTTTAGCACCTTTAACATACATAATCCAATCAGCCCCCTGATTAAACTGAATCACTGGCATCGTATTTAGCGTATCCTGTTGAACTGCGCGAAGCTTTTGATTGAGTTGTCCGAGTGAAAGAAGCGCTTGTTCTTCTTTTGCTTTAAAGTTTCCCGACATCCATACCGGTCCATTGGCCTGACGTTTGGCATACACATAGTTTTCTGTTCCGTAGATGAACTGCAGCTGTGATAAATTTTCAGGTGCAAGAGTGGTACGGGCATTACTCATTGCGTCCTGCATGGTCAGCATTTTATTCTGGGCAACCCCATAAAATGAGAGGGCCACCAACTGACATAGTAAGATAAATTTCTTCATTGTTTTCTAATTGATGGCCCAAATGTAACAATTAACCAGGTATCCCTGTTAAACTGCAACAACATTGCAACATAATTTACTTTATTTCGAACCCATACACGTTACCAGCAAAATCAGCTAGAAAAAGCTGTTTTCCATTTAGTGCAGGATCAGCAAATACTGGTGCTCCCAGGTTTAGTTTTTGTAGTACTTCTCCTGACTTTTCATTGATCACATATAAATGACCATCAGAAGCTGCAAACAGCAAATCATTTCCATATTTAACGACGGTACTTTCTACGGTGGCAGCTCCCGGACCAGTATAAGGTGCCGAATAAACCAAAGCATTGCCGGTAGGCCTATTCCATACTTCTTTTAATGTTTTCAAATCGTAAGCAACAACGCCATTTGTAGAAGTCGGCATAATCAGATGCTGATCTGTAATTAAAGGAGTTGCCATTACTTTAAAGTCGTAGGTCCCCTCAATTTTATCTATATTTTTTCCTGTTAAAGGATCCAGGATAAATATGGCATTCAAGCCTGTGATGTATACTTTGCCTCCTTTATAAATTCCTGTGCTGCTTCTAAAACGAAGTCCCTCATCACTTCTTTTCCATAGCAATTTCCCGGTTTTACGGTCATGACCAAATAAACTCTGCCAGTTACTTCCAGTGATCAGAACCTCTCCTGCCATTGTCATTTTCTCTGGTGTTCCTTCTCCTCCAGTCCAATCTTTATTGATCCAGATTGTTTTTCCGGTAGCCACCTCTAAAGCCTGCAAATAAGACCCTGAACCAGTATAGTAGATACCTTTGTCGGCAATACCCCCAGATATATAACCGGGAAGAGTTTTCATTCCCAAGTCCTTTTTCCAGATCAATGCCCCATTGTCAGGTTTTAATGCATAGGTAAATCCTTCCATATCCGTCCCTAAAATTATCCCTCTTTCATCAGCAAGCGTATGTTTTATAGAATTACGCGTTTTATAATGCCATAAGATTTTGCCAGTTATAGGATCTAAAGCGCTAATCCCACATTGCAGGTTATTCGCATCATCAATAGTGGCAACAAATAATTTACCTTCGGCAAGTAAAGGACTGCCTTTCCATATACTTCCTTTGATATTGTTTACCCATTTCAAGGCTAAAGCAGTCGCTTTTCCCTGGTTAGACTCCACAGATCCTATTGAAGCAGCAGAGTGTAATCCTGAGTTCGAAGACATTCCCATCCTTGCATTTACTGGTAAAATAAAAGCTTGTTTTTCGATATGCACCCTTCCACCGTCATAAGTTACTTCCGTTTGAATCATATAGGACTTACCTTTAGTGATTTTAGCAGCAGGCACTTTTCCATACCAGCTCCAATCTGTATTTGCAGTTAAAGCTGAGACTGCAATCTGGTTTCCTTTTTCATCATAGATGATACTTTTGGCTGATTTCACTACATTTTCAGTATCGTAAATGTTCGCAGAAATCATCAAATTACCATCTTTCACTATTATCATATCTGAACCATTAGGGCTATTTACCACTAGATGATCATGTAAATAAGTGTAATGAGGCTTAATTTCTTTTACTCCATCCTTATCAATTTCTATGGATAAAAACTGTCCGGCAGAGTTGTCGATCCCCCCCATACTTGGCGCGGCAGAAGACACATATTGAATCCCCGTTTTATCACTTTTCCTGACAAAATTATTGTGCCAGTGGCCATAAACCCAGGCTTTCAAATTATTTTCATTCAGGTTGATGGAGTCATTTTTCCCTTTCAATACAAACTGATCATTATAGGTCAGCAGATCATGGTTAAAAATGATCACCGGTTTATTTTTATCGGTGGCAGCAAGGTCGTTTTTCATCCAGCTGATCACCTCATCAACCGTATAAGAAGGCTGTACGTCACCGGAGCGCATTGGCGTCACAATAAAATGTGCCGGACCGGCATCGAAGGAATAATAAACCGGACCAAAAAGACTTTCAAAAAGTTCTTCCCCATAGGCACCTTTTACCAGGTCATGATTTCCAATACAGTAAAAGATTTGTTTCCCCAACGCTTCTGGAGTCACCTGATTTGCATGAAAATTAAGCCCTTTTTCATAACAGATATCGCCCGTATGAACAATAAAGCTAACCTCCTGATTCTTCGAAAAATTCTTCAGGTTGGTAATCCAGTCGTTGTATTTGTCGGTTTCGGTATCTGTAATTTGCAGCATCTTCACCGAAGAACCTGCACTGGTAGGGTCTGGAAGCAGACCGAAATTATAAGCTTCTACCTTATCTTCAATTTTAAGGTAATGTTTTGCACTCAGTTTATACCCGGCAGGAACCGTGACAAATATAAAGCGGTTTTTTGTATGCCCTGGTAAGGAAAAATTGCCGTTCATATCTGTTTTTAAGACATTTTGTCCATCGGATACGGAAACATCTTTCATACCCTTTTCGCCTGCGTCCCAGGTTTTATTCTTATTCTCATCCAGGAAAACCTTCCCTTTATATTGTGCTCCCGCCACATTGGCCAGGAGCGCAAAAGCTACTGTAAAAATTAATCTCATTAGGGTTTCATTTAGTGTTTATGGTAATTGTGTGTGGTTCATTTCATCAATTGATCGTATCGTATAGGACCAGGTCAATTGGTGGTTTATCAATAGCTCATTCATACATCATGACATCAACATATCATAATATCAGTATATTATGATATCAGTTCTTAACAGCTGATGTGATTGCCAATCTGAATTCACCTGATACCAATTAAAAAAGCAGCAGGTATTTAGACCTGCTGCTGTATAAGGGGCATTAAATAACAGTTCAAAAATACCTTTTCCTGCTTAATTTACCAGCCAAAAACCTGTTTCAGCTGAGGATTAGCGACCACTTCTCCTACTGGGATTGGTCGGTAATAATATTTCGGGCTAATAAAATTCCTTGGCTGATCTCTGTCTCTGGTAAAGGCAATAAAGCCTGAATTACCATTGCTCAGGTAGAAATTCTGATCTTTTCCAGCTTTATCTTTCAGGTAAAACTTCGACAATTTTGCTCTTTCTTCCGCTGGAATACTGGCAATTGAAGATTCATCATCAGGATGAGGCAGAATGGCAATATCAGGTTTCCCGTCGCCGGTAACATCCATGGCACCCAATGCAGGAACATACATTCCCTGCTGACTGTCCTGGAATAAATTACCCGATTTCCAGCGCATTAAATCACTAAAACGGAAACCTTCACAAGCAGTTTCTACCCTTCTCTCACGACGTATTTCCAGCAATACCGCAGTGCTTACATTTGGATACATTGCAGCCAGAACAGGATCTACAGCTACCCCCATATTCAATGGAGGCATTTGTACACGGCTGCGTAATAGGTTGATGGTCTGATCAAGATCTATCTGACTGATACTTCCTAATTCTGCTTTTGCTTCTGCATTGATCAACAATATCTCCGCATACCTAAAAACTGGCAATCCAGTATAATTTGCCTGCCATCCTTGTCTTAGTGCCGGATCACGAGGGTAAAACTTGATTTGATTGTATCCACCTAAAGTTGCTTTGATCACATAAGGCTCATTAAGTGTATTGAATCCTCTGAATGCTGGGTTAATAATCGTTTCCGCCATCCTCGGATCGCGATCCTTAAATACTTCCGTATAAACCTTGGTATTATACCCCGGACTGGAAGTAAAAGGGCTCCCATCTGTTTTCAAATAGGTATCTGCAAGACTTCTGCTCAGCGACCAGGTATAATCAAGAACCGTATGGGTATTATTTCCTACGCCCAATTCTCTGTTATAATCTGCCCACATGATCATTTCCTTGTTGCCGGATAGCGTAGGACTTGAAAATAGAGACCTATAATCCGCCGCACCATTTCCAGTACTCAGCAATTCAAAACCACCTTCTTTCATAATTTTGTCGGAAGCCGCTACTGCAATATCTAAGAAACGCTGATAATCACTGGTCAATCCAAGTTCATCATGATACTTTCTGAATGTGCCTTCATGTAAAGCAAAACGAGACAATAAAGCCAGTGCCGCCCATTTCGTTACCCTGGTTTTCGTATCTTTTCCTTTTGCATCAATTTTGATATTCGTTGCTGCATAATTCAGATCGTTCAATACAGAATCAACAACCAATGCTCTTGGGTCTTGTCCTTTGTACAATTCAGGATCATTTTCAGACAGAACATGGCCATACCAAGGTACATTGCTATATTTTTTTATTTTATCGAAGTAAAACATCGCGCGGAAAAAGCGTGCGATACCGACATAATGTTTGATCAATACTGGATCGCCTTTTGCCTGTCCAATATGATCCAGCATAAAGTTGACCCTTCTTAAATCTTCCCAATCATCTTTTCCCCAACCGCCAACGTTAGCGGCAGATAATCCTCCTCTGACTAATAAATCGACCTCTCCATTCGCATTATAATTTGAAATATTGTCTGAATTAATATCAGAATAATTGGGTTCAATTTGTTGGTAAAAACCATTGCTATAAGTTTCTAAATCTGCTGGTGATTGAAAGAATACGCCTTCAGTAATTTCGGTTTCCGGGTTTCTCTGCAGGAAATCTTTCTTGCAGGCCGTCATCCCTATCGTCATCAATCCTAGTGCAAGGATATAAGTTGTTTTTAGTTTCATGAGGTCTTGCGTTAAAAATTAAGGTTTAAACCAAGGGAGTATGTTTTTTGGAAAGGATAGACTTTTCCGTCCAATCCTTCAGGGTCTAACCTGGCTTTGATGTGTGAAACATCAAATAAGTTTTCTGCACTGAAGTACACCCTAAGCTTGTCCATCTTCATCTTTGTAGTTAAAGATTTAGGAAGTGTATAACCAAGCGTTAGATTTTTCAACCTCAGGTAAGAAGCATCCTGCAGGTATCTTGTTTGTGGATTTCCCAATTCTGACTCATCTTCCGCGATATAAGCTTTTACACGTGGAAAATAGGCATTTGGAGTTTCCGGAGTCCAGTGGTCCAGGTTGTGTACCTGCACATTGGTCCATGGCTGCGCGTACACGCCCCAGAAATAATGGTTACTTGCATTGGGATACCAGTCTCTTTTACCCACGCCCTGGAAGAACATCCGGATATCAAAACCTTTCCATCCTGCACCGAGGTCAATTCCATATTGGTATCTGGCCGTGGTATTTCCAATGATTTTTTGATCTCCATGGTTCGCAAGGGTATTGTCACCTTTGTCGATTTTACCATCACCATTCAGGTCTTTAAACTTTAAATCACCTACATCAAACAGGTATCCGGTATCATCAGCACCTACTGCACTTTGGTCGGCATGGTTGGCAATTTCTTCTTTAGATTGGAAAAACCCTTCTGTTTCCAATCCCCAGATTTCTCCAAGTTCTTTACCTACATAGTATCTTTCGTTACCAAATTCATCTTTACCAATCTGTCCGCTAGGGTTGTCAAACTTGGTAATAAAACTACGGCTATCGCCGATATTAAATCCGATGTTATAGTACAGCTGACTGTTACTCACCATAAAACCATCTTTCCATCCGATTCTCAATTCCCATCCTTTAGTTTTCAAATCAGCCGCATTTACTTTGGGTTCAACTGTTCCAAAAGGACCCGGCAAGACCTTACCTTTGGTCAGCATTCCTTTGGTATACCTGGTATAGCGATCAAAATTCAGGTCTAATCTGTTTTTCAGCAAACTTACATCCACACCAAAGTTCAGGGTAGAAATTCGTTCCCAGGTTAAACTATTGGCTACTGCGCCTGGAGGATTTACGGTAGTCGGTTTACTTCCGTCCAGAATCTGCCCAATAGTACCTGGTTTCATTGTTGGGATATAGTAATAAGCGCTCACATCCTGATTACCCAATGCACCATAAGAAGCACGGAATTTCAGTAAGTCGATTTTTAGCTTTTCCGCTACAGGTTTAAAGAATTTTTCATTACTGGCTACCCATGCCACAGAAGCAGAAGGGAAAAAGCCCCATCGATCATCAGCAGGAAAACGGGAAGTACCGTCATAACGGCCATTTAATTCCACAATATACTTGTTGTCGAAAATATAGTTGAAGCGATAGAACCAACCCCTAACCGCCCAATCTTCAATACTTTCTTCTGCTTCAAATGCACCTGTAGCCAGATTGATAGAAGGCAATGTTGCACTGATTAAGCCTTTTCGAGATACCGAGCTGTAGTTCCAGTTTCTGGTTTCCTGATTAAAACCGGCAAGAACTTGCAAGTAATGCTTTTCATTAAAGGTTTTGTGGAAGTCGGTATAGATATTGTAAATATTGTGTCTGATGTGTCTATCTACATTCCTTGCCGATCCTGCTGGATCGCCGCTATAGCTAATCGCCGAATTTGGTCCTGTTTTATAAGGAATAGGGAGGTCATAGGATCTTCCGGCACTATCAATTTTTCTAACTGTGGCGTCTGCTTTTAAATCCCAGATGTCTTTTACCAGAGATGCTTTTGCAGTAAAAGTGGTCTGAAAGCTATTTCCTCTGGTTACTCTGCGGCCGCCACTTTGCATTTTACCCAATAAAGCGGCTCCAGTAGAAGTCCAGCTGCCATCCGGATTGGTAGGCACATCCAATGAACTTTGTCTGTTTACGTTATGAAAGAAACCCTCTCCATTATAGGAAGGCTCATCATAGGTACTGGTCATAAAGGAAGTATTATTTCCTATGGTCAGCCATTTCGATAAATTATAATCTGCTTTAGCGCGAAGGTTGTAACGGTCGTAAGTATCGTTTCCATACTTAAACATCCCTTCGTTTCTAAAATATTCTGTAGACATATAATAGCTTAGTTTATCATCTTTTTTGGAGATGTTCACATTGGCATTATAAGTCGGGGCAGATGGATTATAAACTTCGTCCATCCAGTTTGTACTGCCATAATACATCCAGGCATTTTTATCTGTTGGAGAAATAATAACTGATGGTAAAGAAGGATCTGCGGCAAGTTTCCTGGCATACTCCCTATCGCTTTCCGGGAATAAGTTATATAAAGGATAAGCGGCATCATGTTTATATTCCATTACGGTCAACGGATCAGTCACCACTTCCGGCACTTTACCTAATTGTCTGATGGCATAATACGTATTAGCGCTAATCTTCAAATCGGTACTCTGTGCTGATTTAGTAGTAATTAAGATCACTCCAAAAGCACCTCTTGCACCATAGATCGCTGCCGATGCCGCATCTTTCAATACCGTTACATTCTCAATATCTGCAGGATTTAAAGCCATCAGCTCCTCATTCGTAAAAGGCACGTTGTCCACTAAAATATAAGGAGAACCACCATTTAGAGAGGTAAAACCACGGATGTTAAATTTTGGCGCTTTGTTCACCTGACCACTGGAAATGCTGATGTTCAGGTTGGGAATCAATCCTTGCAAACCTGCACCAACACTGGTAATCGGCCTATTGGCGATTTCCTTACCGGAAACACCGTCTACCGCACCGCTCAGATTTACCTTTTTCTGTGTACCATAACCAACTACAACTACCTCATTCAGAAATTTTTGGTCGTCTTGTAAAATCACATTGATCTGTTTACGCGTACCGATCACGATTTTTTGCTCGGTCAGACCAACATAGCTGAACACCAATACATCTGCCGGCGAACCTGCTTCAATCTGGTAGTTACCATTTCCATCAGTGGTTGCAGTTTTTGGCGTTCCCATAATTCGAACTGAAACTCCTGGAATAGGCAGTCCTTTTTCGTCAGTCACCATCCCTTTAATCAAAATCGCTTCGTTTACCCAGGATAAAACCGGTAAGGCATCCTGATCACGTCTTCTAAAGATCACGACATTATTTTCGGACTCCCGATAAGAAAACGGAGTGCCATGTAACAGCTCCAGCAGCACCTCATTTAAGGGCTTACCGGATACGTCCATCATGATTCCTTTCACTTTTCTCAGCTCATTGTTATTGTAAGAAAAATCCAGATTGCTGCTTTTACTGATTTTCTCTATTGCTTTTTCTAAGGATTCGCCTTTTAGGTGAACACTCACCTTAACATTTTTTAGCCGCTGACTAAATACCGTTTCCGCAAATAAGGTTCCGGCGGTAGTCAGCAATGTGGCAAACACTATTAATCCTACTCTCATCATCTTAAGAATTAGTGTAGTAATGTTTTTTTTCATATTTTTATTCGTTTTAAAATTTCATTGAAACATAGCACGGCCATCTGGAGAATTTTTCGAAGAGTTACCCAAATGCTGTACATTCTGATCAGTATCTGCGCTAACAGATACTGATCTTCTTTTTTAATACTATTGACCGATTAGTTACATCCACTACCTGTTATAAGCACCTCCTTTTCTTTGTTAATTTGGTAAGTAATTCCTTGTATTTCCTTGATGAGGTCCAGTACCTCTGTTAAGCTTTGATGGGTGTTAAAGCGAATGCTGTTCTGACAATTTTTAAATTTCTGCTGATCGTATTTGATCTTTACCTGATAGGTGTTTTCTATGGCAAGCACGAGGTCTTCAAAATAAGCGGCATTCAGGATCACATTGCCGTCATTCCATGCCATACGCTCAGTTGCTTTTACTTTTAATACTTTGGGTTTCCGGTGATCTGTGTTGTAAACCACCTCTTCATTTTTGATTAAAACACTGGTTTGATCGTGTTCATCTGTTACCGCCACCTTTCCTGTTACTACGGCTACACTTCTTGTAGACAATGCCTGATAAGATTTTACGACGAAGGAAGTTCCGAGCACATTGGTCTTAATTCCTGAAGCTTCTACTACGAAAGGAACCTTATCATCATGAATGATGTTAAAAAATCCCTCTCCATCTACCAGATAGACCAATCTTTTCTTTCCGAATTTTTTAGGGTATTTAAAAGTACTGGCAGAATTTAACCATACCGTAGAGCCATCTGGCAAGACCAGTTGTCGGGTCTCTCCTTTTGGAACGGTTACCGTGATGTAATTGCTATTATAGGAATAGTAAAACAGCAGACCTGCTGAAAGTATGAGGAAACTAATTGCTGCAGCCATACTCAGCATTGCTTTCTTTCTTTTCAGTTTGACGCTATGCTGCTGTTGCTGCTGGATTTTTTTGGTAGCCTGTAAACGTCCCAGGATTTCCTGACGTATGGCCTCTTTATCATTTTCACCCTTAAAAACACCGGAAGGACCATTGATTCCGAATTCTTTATACAGGTCGTTTTTGTCTTTTTCGTTCATATACTAAATACATAACGAACGAGGTAGAAAGAGGTACTATGAGAAAGTTATTTTTTTTGAAAATAGGCAGCAGCTCTAGCCTATGCTACAGCTGCTGCCCATTATTTAATTTTTTTGACCGGTAAAAGTGGTCACACTCTGAGCAGGAACACTAATCGTAAAACTGCCATCTGCGGCTGCACTTAAAGTACTTCCTTGCTGCCAATGTGCCGTATTACCTCCTGAAGTCTGAAAACTCAGCAATGTTCCAGCCGAAAAACCTTGTAAGCGTAAGGTCGTGCTGATCGCATCCGTACCAGGATTGATCACCACCAAACTGAACTTCCCTGTATTCGGATCTTTATAAGCAGAAACTTTTAACACAGAATTGTTTGCTACAGTACTGCCAAACCTGTAGTAACCGGCGTGGATATATCTGGAAAACTGTCCCATTATGTCGTAAGTTTTTGGAAAATCCAGGGAACCATCGCTGTTTGTACAGATCAGAGATTCATTATTACGAATGGCCAGCATCCCAAGCCAGTATACAAAAGCGTTGACATTACATTCTGCTAAGAACTTATGCATACTGGTCGCCAGTTTTAATCCACCAACAATGGTATTGTCATAACTTCCGCTATCATCAGAAGTTTCTGTCATCCATACCGGTTTATTTGCAGTAGCATAATTCCAGGTCACCGGATTCTGATTTAAGCCCCGTTTTCCGCCAATTAACTCGCCAACTTCCACATAACCATGTCCGGCAAGAATATCTACATTACTCCTGTCCATACCGGAAAGAAAAGTATTCGCAGTACCCCAGGCCGCGTTCTCAGAAGAGAGAATTTTGGTGGTACTCAACCCTGCCTGGTTTAGTGCCGGTCTTAAATTATTGGTTACAAATTGTCCAAGATGTGCCGAAGTCCAGTAAGAAGCATCCCAGTCTGAGAACACATTTTCAGGTTCATTGGAAGGAGAAATTGCATAGAAATTCACACCTTCATTTTGGTAAGATTTCGCAAATCCAGCCAGATACTTTGCAAAATCACTGGAGCTGGTACTGAAATTCAATCCATTAAACCACTTTGCACTTTCAACATTCGGATTTGTTTTCATAGACAAAGGAGGTGTCCAGGTACTGGCAAACGTAATGGGTACCTGATAACGTTCTTTAATCTTTTTCAAAATCCATAACTGTCCTAAATGTTCCTTTTGAACTGCCGTAAGTGAAGTATAGCTGGTACTATTTACATCTACATCGATATCTACCCCAGCTGGCTTGATGGTCACTACTCCCGTCTGTTTGTTAAAAGGATAGGTATGCAGGACTTTTCCTCGCACCATATTTAACTGTAAACCTGAATTCCCCCATAAATAAGACATAATACTATCTCTTTTTGGAGATTCAAAAAATGGCACGATACGTCCGCCAAAAGCGCCAAACCCATCAATACGCTGATAAGTTTGCTCCCAGTTGATGGTGACTTCTGCTGCACCAGCCGCTGCCACAGCCAGCTGATTTGCTTTTAATTTTCCGGAACCTGGAACCAGGTCTTCCATTGTTTTCTTTTACAGCTTCCGGCCAGGACGAGCGTTAACATGGCCAAAAAAGTTAATCGTAGGTTGTTGCACCTCATAATTCATTTAATTTGAGTTCACGTTGTACAAGCCATTATTGACCTGCATTTTCATTAAATAATTTAGGACATCAATTGGGGAAGCATCCGAAAATACCACACCTTAAAAGCGCTTTTTTTGTTGTCTTGTCGTATACTAAATACATAACTAACTTAAACAAAAGGAGTAGGGTAAGTAAATACTTTTTTATCCAATTTTAATACAATTGGCATTTTACGCGAAGTCTTTTCAATGCGCTGGTAATTTGATTTTTTACCGTTTGAGACGAAATAGATAATTTTCCGGCAATCTCATTCACAGAAAGTTCTTCTTCTCTGCTCATTTGAAAAATTTTACGCATACCAACGGGCATGTTCTGTATTTCCAGACTCAACTGGCCGGCCATCTCCTTTGTAGTGTATTGCTCAAAAAGGGAATGCTCTGTTTCCTCGGTAATCTTTAAATATTCCACATCATGTTTGACGCGTAAGGTTTGCCGGCGGTTGAGATCCGTCAGCTTATTTTTTAAGATGGTATAGATAAATCCAATAAAAGTGGTGGTAATTTTTAAAGTATGGCGTTTTATCCAGATCACCATAAACAAATCGTGAACCACATCTTTTGCCTCCTCTCTGTTGTTCAGCTTTTTGCAGGCAATCGCATATACCACATCCCAATAGCGTGAATAAATTTCATTAAACGCGTCATCATTGTCTTCTCTCAATAAGGCCAGCAAAGCCAGGTCTGTAAGCTGTTTCAATAAATGGAGGTCTTAGGTGCTGTTATATTTGGTGATCCAATATATAAATTAATTACAAAAGTAAAGGAATAGAAAAGCAGAGCTCCCCCCTTTATCATTAAGTTTTTATTAAGTTCTTGTACATAAAAACAGATGATAACTTCATTTATCAATTCTTAGCGTTTTTTTATCACCTTCTTAAGGTTTAAAGCTTCCATAAAATCAGCAATTTTCTTAGGTTTAAAACGAAATGACAAAAGGGACTATAAAGACAATCGGGATCGGCGTATTATTCTCCATGCTTTGGGCATCTGCCTCTGTGGCTACAAAATTTGGTGTGCGCTCATCCCCTCCACTGATTCTCGCTAATGTTCGTTTTTTCCTGGCAGGAATTGTCTTACTGGGTTATTGTTATGGCATCAGTAAAGATAAAATCTATCGCCTGCCCAATGCCATAGAATGGAAACAGCTGGCTATTTTTGGCTTCCTAAATACCGCGGTGTATTTGGGACTGTATGTTTATGCCATGAAATTTACTGCTGCCGGGATCGGTAGTTTAGCCGTATCCACTAATCCCCTACTGATTGTGCTATTTTCTTCCTGGCTGATTGGTAGAAGGCCTTCAGGAGCAGAAATACTAAGCATTGTACTTGGAATGACCGGAATCGCTTTTGCCACCTACCCTTTATTGAGCAATCAAAGTACGAGTTTGATGGGCATAGGACTGCTCATGCTGAGTATGGTGGTCGTTTCTTTCGCAAGTGTATATTATGCAAGGGTGACCTGGACCTTACCAAATCTGCTGATCAATGGATGGCAAGTTACCCTCGGAGGGCTGTTCCTGCTTCCTATTACCGCTATATTTGGTGATTTTAAATCTTTTCAACCCGATGCTACCTTCTGGTATTCTGTATTGTGGCTGAGTCTCGCCGTTTCTGTAATCGGACTGATCTGCTGGTTTTTTCTGCTGAAACTAGATACGGTAAAAGCCTCCCTATGGTTATTCTTATGTCCTTTATTTGGTTTCTTTTATGCCTGGTGGCTGATGAATGAACCCATCACCTGGTATACCGTCTGCGGAACATTCCTGGTAGTCCTAGGCTTATATATCGGTCAGCGTCAGCGCATTAAAAAACAAGTATAATCATACAGCTTGCCGAAGTTTATATCATATTTTTCATAACATCACACAATAAATTGTGTTAAAATATGTTAAATAGATATAAAAACCCAAGTTATGAAAGCGATCAAGATAGTTCTATTTACAGGGGTCATCTTTAGAAAACTCGGCTTAACCAAGCTATATTACTGGTTCAATAAGTAATATTTTTAATAGATATATTATTTGTTTCCAGGGATTTGCTACATTGATCCTCTGATGGCTAAGCCAACATTTCCTTTCGGATCAAGAGGGCTGTATCTATCTACTATTAACTAACTATTATGACTACTAAACTGAAAAGCTATTTTGCTGCTTTGGGGATCGTGGCTGCAAGCTACACTGCAAATGCGCAATCGCAGATGAAATTTATTGATCCTGCAAATATGGATCTTACCGTGAAACCAGGTGATGATTTCTACCAGTATGCCAGTGGCACCTGGATCAAAAACAACCCTGTTCCCGCCAAAGAAACACGCTGGGGAAGCTTTAACGCCCTTCGCGACTTTAACATCAATGCTGTAAAGGGCCTGGTAGAAGGTGCTGCAGCAGACAAATCAGCTCCTGCTGGTTCTGTAAAAAGACGTGTAGGTGATTTTTATGCAGCGGCAATGGATAGTGTAACCATTGAAAAATTAGGTTATACACCGATTAAAGCTGACCTGGAGAAAATCAAACAGATCAAAGACCTGCAAGGAATTCTGGATCATGCTGCTTACCTGAGAACAACCGGACTGGCTGCACCAATGTTCAGCTTTTATGTTGGCCAGGACAGAAAAAATGTAAATAAATACATGGCACAGCTAGGCCAGGGAGGAACGACCTTACCTGACCGTGATTATTACCTGAAAGACGACAGCAGAAGTGTAAAAATCAGAGAAGCTTATGATAAATACATGACTACCCTGTTTACCTTAACTGGAAACAGCCCTGCTGAAGCTAAGAAAAAAGCCGCTACCGTGATGGCCATTGAAAAACAATTGGCAGAAGCACAAATGGCAAGAGTGGAAATGCGTGATCCACATAAAACCTATAATAAATTTACAGTAACAGACTTTAGCAAAACTACCCCGCAATTGAACTGGGTAACGATGCTGCCTAAATTTAAGGTAACTGGTCAGGATACGATCCTGGTTTCTTCGCCGAAATTCTTTGTCAGCCTGGACGGAATGTTAAAAACTGTTCCTGTAGCCGACTGGAAGACTTACCTGGAATGGAATGTATTAAAATCATCCGCTTCTAACCTGAGCAGCCCATTTGTAAATGCTTCCTTTGCCTTTACACAAGCACAAACTGGTCAGAAAGTACAAACTCCAAGATGGCAGCGCATGTCGCAGCTAACCGATGGTACCATTGGTGAATTGCTGGGACAATTGTACGTGGCGCAATATTTCAAGCCAGATGCTAAAGTCCGCATGACAGAATTAATTGCGAACCTTAGAAAAGCTTTTGAAATCAGAATCAATAACCTGGACTGGATGAGTGATGTGACCAAAGGAAAAGCATTGGAAAAATTAAACGCCTTTGTTCCTAAAATTGGTTACCCAGACAAATGGAAAGATTATGAAGGCCTAACCATCACCCGTACAACTTACCTTCAAAACTTGCGTAACGCAGGCGCATGGGGATATAATGAAATGGTGACTCAGCTGGGCAAACCGGTAGACCGTACCCGTTTCGGTATGACGCCTCCTACTGTGAATGCTTATTATAGTCCTACCATGAATGAAATTGTCTTCCCTGCCGGAATCCTACAATTCCCATTCTTCGATCCTAATGCTGATGATGCCGTAAACTATGGTGGTATCGGTGCAGTTATTGGTCATGAAATGTCTCATGGATTTGATGATTCTGGAAGTCAATATGACAAAGACGGAAACTTACGCAACTGGTGGACACCGGAAGACAAAGTTAAATTTGAAGCAAAAACTAAGGCCCTTGGCGAACAGTTTGATGCTTATACCGTTTTAGATACCATTCATGTAATTGGTAAACTGACGATGGGAGAAAACATCGGTGACCTAGGGGGTTTAAACGCAGCATACACTGCATTTAAAATGACCAAACAAGGGCAGTCGGAAGATAAAATTGATGGATTTACTCCGGATCAACGCTTCTTCTTATCCTGGGCTCAGGTATGGAGAGGAAATATCCTGGACGAAACTGCAGCACAGCTGATCAAAACAGATCCACACTCTCCAGGTCCATACAGAACCATCGGTGCACCAGTAAATATGGATGCCTGGTACAAAGCTTTTGATGTGAAACCTGGTGATAAATTATATAAAAAACCAGAAGACAGAATTAGGATGTGGTAATCCAAATCTGCCTTTAAGCTTAAGCGCGGCCTCCTTATTTAGGAAGGCCGCGCTTTTTTGTTATCTTGCGGTTCATCTATTAAGCTTAGGGCTCATCTCTAAAATGAATATCATAACTTTAACTGCCGACGGCTCCAATACCTTATTTAACGAAACGATTGGCGAACATTACCATTCCAAACATGGTGCTTTACAAGAAAGTAAACATGTGTTTATTGATACCGGATTAAAACACGTAGCCGACAATCAGCGGGAAATCTCCATCCTGGAAATTGGATTTGGTACCGGACTAAACTTTTTGCTGACGTTGGAATATGCGGCAGCCAACAATCTGGAGCTAAAATATACCGGACTAGAGGCTTTTCCTTTAGAACTGGAAGCCTTAAAATCTACTGGTTATCAGCAATACGTTCCTGAAAACATCTGGAATAGTTTAGAGAACAATTACTTAAACGCACTAACCACACCAGTAATCCTGTTGCCAGGCCAGGAACTAACCATCCCACACATTACACTGGATCAATTTCAGAGCCCTGCTACATTTGACCTTGTTTACTACGATGCCTTTTCCGTACAGCATCAACCAGAAATGTGGTCTGATGAAATCATTGCACATACCTGCAGCTTCCTGAAACCAGGCGGAACATTTGTGACTTATGCCATCACAGGGAAGTTAAAACGTGCCCTAAAAAGTAATGGCTTTACCATTGAAAAACTACCCGGGGCACCTGGAAAAAGAGAAATGCTAAGGGGAACCAAGCTATAGTTACTGCATGTAATCGATTCCCTCCTCTTTTAACATGGTTTTCCTGCGACTAATGTCATTTTCAAGGACTCAATTTTGATGGTACAACAATTAGCGCTGCTTTGTTGTTAAATAGATACGCCCTTTAAAATTATTAAAGACGTTCAAGAAACAATTAGAACAATAGATAGCTGGCAATGGAAAAAAGAAAATTAGGCAACTCCGATTTATTTGTATACCCGATCACTTTTGGCGGGAATGTTTTTGGCTGGACCATAGACGAGGCGGAATCCTTTGAAATATTAGATGGCTTCACCGGAGCCGGTTTCAACTTCATCGATACTGCAGATGTGTATTCGCGATGGAAGCCAGGCAACTCTGGTGGCGAATCTGAAACGATTATCGGTAACTGGATGCAGCAAAGAAAAAACCGGAATGAGGTCATCATTGCAACTAAAGTAGGCGGAGATATGGGACATGGAAAATCACTATCTAAAAAGACTATTCTGGAGGGGGTAGATGCTTCCCTAAAAAGACTTAAAACAGACTATATTGACCTTTATCAGAGTCATTACGATGATCCAAATACACCGATCGCTGAAACACTAGAGGCTTACGACGAGTTGATCAGAGCAGGAAAAATTCGTTGGATTGGCGCTTCAAACTATACTGGAACACGTATGAAAGAAGCATTGGAAACGGCTCAAAAACTGAGCCTGCCAAAGTATCAGACCTTCCAGCCAGAGTACAATTTATATTCCCGTGAAGGATATGAAAAGGACCTGGAGCAGGTGGCCATAGACCACCAGCTCGCAGTGATCAATTACTATGCTTTAGCAAGTGGTTTCTTAACCGGAAAATACCGTACAGCAACCGACTTAAATAAAAGTCAGCGGGGTACCGGTATTCAAAAATACCTGAACGACCGTGGTTTTAAAATATTGAAAGCACTTGATGAAGTATCCGAACAATACAATGCTACACCGGCAAGCGTATCCCTGGCATGGCTGATTGCCCGTCCTTCTATAACAGCACCCATTGCCAGTGTAACGAGCCTTTCACAGTTAGAAGACCTCAAAAAAGCAGCAATGCTGAAATTGAATATGGAAGATATTGCTATTTTAGACGAGGCAAGCAATTGGGAATAATCTTCCTGTACTTGTAAAAATGATAAGACATCTCTATTAATGCCTTGCTGAATAAAATTTGGCAAGGCATTTGTCTTTATGTGTAAATTACTAAATTACGCCTATCTAACACCTTATCAGATATGAAGAACAGTTTCAGTCAACCATTCAATGCAAAATTAGCGATAGTGCTGTTCTCAATTATTTCTTTAGGATACCTGGCCATACTAGGCCGAACAATCCTTGCTCCGCTACTCACTTCATTTTTACTGGCTATTTTACTTTTACCACTGGCCAACTTTCTGGAACAGAAATGCCGGCTAAAAAGAAGTATGGCTTCCATCATTTCTGTAGTCCTGATGATTGCCGTGATTTGCAGCATATTATTTTTCCTGGCCAACCAGCTCACAGACCTCTGGAAAGACTGGCCCCTACTGAAACAACAGGGAGAGACCTCTTTCCACGACTTGCAGCATTGGATCTCCTCTAATTTTGGCGTAAATGCCCAAAAACAGATCGAATACGTGAAAGAAGGAGCCTCAAAAGTATTGTCCACCAGTGCCGTATTTGTAGGTGCTACCCTACTTACACTTTCGACCTCTTTATTATTTCTCTTTTTCTTATTGCTGTTTACCTTCTTCCTCTTAAACTACAGAAGGGTATTGTTCAGCTTTTTAACCTCAGTATTTGAAGAGCAGCACACGGAAAAAGTAAGTGAAATCGTAAGACAAATACAATACATCATCAAGAAATACATCACCGGACTATTCCTGCAGATGTTCATCGTAACCAGTTTAATGATGCTGGTACTTTGGATATTGGGTGTTAAATATGCGGTTTTGCTAGGCTTAATCACCGGAATATTTAACATCATCCCTTATATTGGGATATTTAGTGCACTCGTAATCAGCGTGCTGATCACTTTTGCCACTGCAGGCGCCGCTAAGGTATTACTGGTCATCATTGCCTTTATCGCTGTTCATACGATAGATGGAAACGTATTAATGCCATTGGTAGTGGGCTCAAAAGTAAAGATCAATGCACTTTTCGCCTTTATTGGGATCGTAGTTGGAGAAATGGTCTGGGGCATCTCCGGAATGTTTTTATGCATCCCTTATCTGGCCATGCTAAAGATCATTTTCGACCGTATTGATTCTTTAAAACCATGGGGAATCTTACTTGGTGGAGAAGATAAACCGAATAAGAAAAGGAAGGTTTATCGACTCAGCAAAAACATCAAATTAGAAGAGCAAGAATAGTGATATTGCAAGATTTTTAACCATGAGAGAGAACCGTTCACCCCATATTTTAAATACTTCTGCCAACCTTTTAGGGCTTTGTTTTATTGTATTAACCTCGATAAAGGTATCCAAAATGCAGGATGTAACCTTGATTGATGAGACTACTGCACTGGCTATTGTACTATTTATGGCTAGCTGTATGCTCTCCTTCATTTCCATGGGGAAATCTTTAGGCAACAGCCGTCGACTGGAAAAAGCAGCAGACATTATCTTCTTATCGGGCCTTGTCGTTCTTTTTTTAACCACAATGATGATTACCTTTAACGTCATTAAATAAAACACAACACAATGCCCAATCATATCGCCCCAATAACGGCTGCCGATCCGGCAACCGCATTTCAAAGGTTGTTAACCGTATTAGATACCCTCCGTACCGACTGCCCATGGGATAAAAAACAAACGATGGAAACCCTTCGTCACCTCACTATTGAAGAGACTTATGAATTATCAGATGCCATTCTGGAAGGTGACCTGGACGAAGTAAAAAAAGAACTTGGTGATGTAATGATGCACCTGGTATTTTATGCCAGAATCGCGTCTGAAACTAATGATTTTACAATCGTTGATGTACTAAACAGCGTTTGTGATAAACTGATTAATCGTCATCCGCACATTTATGGTGATGTGGAAGTAAAAGATGAAAATGATGTAAAACGCAATTGGGAACAGATTAAACTGAAGGAAGGAAACAAATCAGTGTTGGCAGGTGTTCCGGCAGGTTTACCCTCATTGGTTAAAGCCAGCCGCATTCAGGAAAAAGCCAGAGGTGTAGGCTTCGACTGGGATAATAAAACTCAGGTATGGGAAAAAGTGGAAGAAGAACTTCAGGAGTTTAAAGACGAATACAATACTAAAGATAATGAGGCCATAGATGTAGAAAAAGCAGAAGAAGAATTTGGAGACCTGTTATTCTCATTGATCAATTATGCGCGTTTCATTAATATAAATCCAGAAAACGCATTGGAAAAAACCAATAAGAAGTTCATCAAAAGGTTCCAGTACCTGGAAAGTAAAGCCAAAGAAAATGGTAAAGCTTTGCAAGATATGACCCTTGCCGAAATGGATGTTTACTGGAATGAAGCCAAAAAAGTTTAAACAATAAAGCCCTTAATTCAAATGAGCTAAGGGCTTTATTTCTGACAGCCGATGTGCTGATCAGCTAGGAAATTAGCCGTGTTTCTTTTTCATAGTCATCTTTGCCTTCTGGCCGATACCATAGTTATAATCTTTAGTGTTGCTTTCTTTCTTGTCATGGAAAGCGCCGCCACCGCTAGGAAGAACATTTTTCTCTTTAACAATCCTGCTTTTATCAAGACCACCGGTTTTGGCAACTTTATCTATCACCAATCCTTCTGGTAAATCCATTACTGTTAACTTTTTACCTATAGACTGCTCAATCTTTTTCACTTCTACCAGTTCCATATCTGTCGCAAAAGTAATTGCAACGACTTCTTCATCACCATTTTTCAAGATTCTGCTGAGGAAAGTTTCTTTTTGCTCAGGAACTTCGAAATGGAAGATAAAAGGAATACCAGAAAGATCCAGACTAGCCGTACCTTCATTGGCAACGATTAAGATCCTGGCTTCAGGAATTTCCTTAAAATCTTCGATATGGTCAAACCCATTCTCATCATCAAAGAACAAAGGATTCAATACAGATACATCTCCCGGCTTTGCAGAATGCAAACTTTTACCAAGTTTCTGAGCTGTTAAACGTGTATTTACGAAAATAACAACCTTATCAAAAACCTCATCATCTCTCAATAACATATTGAGTAAATTCACTTTGGTCTTATGATTAGGAACAGGATATAAAATCAGTTCATGAGTACTTGCCTGATTTTCGCCTAGATCTTCTACTTCTAAGGTAGTTGGGAAATGCAGGAATTGATCAATCATATAGTTCAGCTTTTCATGAACAACAGTCGTAAAGACCAAGTGCTGGCATTTACCTGCACTTCTGGCCAATTCACAAACCGGCAGCTGCATTCCCTGTTTCACAATTACTTCCGCATCGTCTACGATAAACATCTGCAATCTACTCAGGTTTAAACCTAGTTTCAGATAAATAGCGCGTGCTCTGGTTGGCAAAGCCACCACAATATCCACCCCATCTACCAGATCCAGTACATCCTGCTCTGTTCCTCCATTCCCGTATAAGCCCATAATACGGAGGTTTTTATTCTTATTTAGTTTCTCAAATTCTTCAATCACCTCTAATACCTTTTCCTTTGAAGGAACAAGGATCAGCACTTTTGGCGCTTCATCTGTGCTGTATTTCAGGCGCATTAGAACCCCAAGCACATAGTTCGTCGTTTTTCCTGAACCTTCAGGACCAACAGCGATGATATCCTGTCCGCCAAGAATTCTTGACATTGTTTTTGCCTGAATCTCTTTTGCAGATATATATCCGGCATCAGTCATTGCCGTTACCAGTTGCTTGCTTAGTTTTAATTTCTCTAATGACACAGTTTCTCTATTAATATTATTATTCTGCAAATTTACGTAATATTTAATTGAGGACTGTAGCCTTTTATAATTCGGGAAAGATTATACTAGAAATCTCAGATTATTCTCTTTAATTTGAGGTATGAAAAACATACCCAATACCATTAAAAAGCTGTTTTTAGTTACAGCTATACTATTTAGCAGTACTTTAATTTCCTTTGGACAGGATAGTAATTCCTATAAAACCAGCTTAAAAGAGATGATGGATGCTTCTGGTTCTGCTGCAACTTACAAAGTAGCAATTATACAGACTATAAAAATGTTGAAATCACAAAAAACCGATGTTCCTGAATCCATCTGGCAAGATTTTGAAGATACTTTTCTTAAATCTGCTCAGGATGAACTATTTGGATTACTGCTTCCTATCTATCAAAAATACCTGACTGAAGCTGACCTTAAAGCAATCACTGTATTTTACCATACCCCTTCCGGCAAAAAACTAGCCGAAAAAACACCTTTTATCATGCAGGATTCTATGCAGGCTGGCCAGCAATGGGGCATGAAATTAGGCGAAGAATTCACAAAGAAATTACAGGAAAAAGGATATTAAAGAAAATTTCAGCTACTCAGCAGAATGAGCAGCGTCAGCTGCAGAGTTAGTTTAAATAACATACAGCCCTGGTTACACCAGATAACCTTTATGCCTGATGATAAGAAAGATGGGCAACAGTGCCCGTCTTTCTTATATTTTCTAAGTCTTTTAACTCTTCCGTTTACCCTTTAACAAAAGATCCATCGCATGGTCAAGCGTACCAGCGCGCGTCACCTCTCCTGAGTTCACAAAGAAGATCTCATCTGCATTTTCAATCGTATTTAAACGGTGTGCAATGATCACTAAGGTGGTTTCTTTAGGTAATTTTTTTAGAATAGCGCTGAGTAACTGCTCCGTAATTGTATCAATGTTAGCAGTTGCCTCATCCAGGATTAACAACTCTGGATTTCGTAAAACCGCTCTCATAAAGGCAATCAGCTGCTTTTGTCCCAAGCTAATGTTATCAGAACCAGAAGTCACTGCCGTATCCAGTCCATCTTCAAAAATGGCCAACAAAGCATCCAGATTCGCTTCCCTGATCACCTCTTCCAGCTGTTCATTACTATAATCCTTATATCGGTCATTGCCATATAAAATATTATCCCTCACCGTCCCTGTAAACAAAAAAGGTTCCTGCAAAATGAAGCCAATTTTAGCTGCCCGTTCTTCATGGGAATAAGAACGAATGTCTTTACCACTCAATAAAACTGTTCCTTCCGTGGCATCATATAAACGTGCAATCAAGGATGCGGTAGTTGTTTTTCCACCACCTGTAGGGCCAATCAGGGCATAAGTTTTTCCTTTCTCCAGACTAAAGCTGATGTCGTGCAAAATCTCTTTGCCGCTGGTATAAGAGAAATGGACATTTCTGAATTCCAGTAAAGCATTAGAAGTTTCTGTACTTTCTTTGAGCTGCTGCAAATCATTTTGCATGGATAAGATTTGCGAAATCCGATCCCATCCTGCCATGGCGACCTGGAAATTTGCCCATAAAGCGGCCAATTGTCTTAATGGATTATAGAAATTGGTGGCATAAGAAAAATAACTCACCAAGAGTCCAATCGTAAACTGCCCTTCAGAGATCAGGTAAATTCCAAACAGCAAGACAATCAGCTGTGCCATGCTGGAAAACAAACCATAAACAGGCATTAAAATATTATTGGCCAGGCCTGCCCCTATTGCTGTTTTATAATTGTGGCGATTTGCCTCATCGAACCTTTTCCGGAAATAATCTCTTCTGTTGAAGGCAATGATCACTTTAAAGTTATTCAGACTTTCCTGAATTTCGGCACTCAGGCCACCTACACTTTTCAGATTGGAGGCATTTCTTCTTTTTACCCAAGGAGATACCAGCGCGGTAAAAATCAGGATCAGCAATGCTGGAACCAGGGCCGCAGCACCCAGCTCAAAATTAATCATCAATAAGAAAATACCAGCACCAGTCATCGTCACAATACTGCCAATAAACTGCATCAGCGACTGAGAAAAAAACTGATTGATCTTATCCGTATCATTGTTCACTCTGGAAATCAAATCTCCAGCCTTATTCTCATTAAAAAAGGCTACAGGAAGCTCCTGAAGCTTATTGAAAACAGCATTCCTCAAGGTGTACAGCATACGCTGCCCCACCCCGCCCATCAGTTTTGTCTGAAAGTATCCCGTACAGAAAGCCAGCAGATACATACCAAATATAATTCCTGAAAAGACAAGAACGCCGTGATAATCTTTAGTGCGGATATAGGCATCAATAGTATGTCCGATTAATAGCGGCCCCAATAAGAGTAAACCAGAGTTCAAAAGGATAATCCCTGAGGCAATCCACAGATTTTTCTTCTCATCAGAAATCAATTGAATCAGTTTTTTTAAGGCCTGAAAAGTAGACTGTTTTTCTTCCTGGCCACTGTTCTGGTTAAGATTGTAATTCATAATTGCTGGTACTCTGTTGTGAGTTAAAAATTTGAATATACTCCGGACTGGTTTTCATCAGGTCCTCATGTTTACCTTGTGCTACGATTTCGCCTTGCATCAGAACAATTACCTTATCATAATGCGCGACAGCGGCAATTTTTTGTGTGACCGACAATAAAGTAATGCCAGGATAATTCTGCTGCACGTTTTCTAATATTCTCTTTTCAGTATGGTGATCCACCCGGGAAGTAAAATCATCTAACAGCAAAACCTTAGGATTGACGGCCAATGCTCTTGCCAGCATAATTCGCTGCTTTTGTCCACCGGAGAGATTAGATCCCCGCTCAGAAACAATCGTATTTAATTGCTCCGGTAAGGCAGTGATAAAATCATGCAGTTCTGCAGTAGCAATTGCTTTTTCTAAAGATTGATCTGTCACCGTATCACTGAAGGCAATGTTTTCACGGATACTCATATTAAATATAATACTGTCCTGAAACACAAAACCTACCTGCTGGTGAAAAGCTTCCGGGTTATAATCTTTAATATCATGGCCATCAAAACGAACTTCGCCTGTATCCGGCAAAATTAATCCGGTCAGGATATAGAGTAATTGTGACTTTCCTGCAGCCGTAGGGCCAATAATTGCTGTTTTAGAGCCCGCTTCTAAAGAAAAAGAAATGTTTTTTAAAGCCGGTTTCTGACCATAAGACACCGATACTTCTTTTAGGGTAATTGCTCCGGCCAATGGTTCCGTAATTTTCCCTTCTGCCGGACTTTCCTGTAAGTTCAATACCCCTTCAATACGTTTATAGGAAGTAGTTGCCTGAGCAATCACGTTACTCATGAAACCAATCACTAAAATCGGAAAAATCAGTATGCTCAAGTAACTGTTAAAGGCGGCAAATTCTCCTAAAGACATGGTTCCCTGGATCACAAAATGACCACCCAATGCCAAAATCGTTAGACCGGCCATATTGGCGACAAATATAATCAGTGGAATTAAACCGGCGAATAGCTTCAAAATAGCCAACCCAAGGTCTCTGGCTTGCGCATTGGCGGATAGAAACTTACTATATTCCAATTGCTGTGAATTGATCACGCGGATCAATGCGGCACCCAAAATACTTTCGTTGATCACCTTATTTAACCAGTCTATCACCTCTCTACTCTTTTTAAATAAAGGTTTAACCTTACTCAATACCAGGTAAAAAGCAGTTCCAATAATAGGCACAATAGCGATTACTGCTAATGCCAATCGCCAGTTTAAACCCAGCAGCAAAATGCTTGCACCTATAATCAGAAAGATGGAAGAAGCAATGGAAACAATCGCCTGTGCTACAAAAGACTTGATCGCGTCTACATCAGCAGTTAGGTTGGTCAGTAATTTTGAGGGATTTGCCTTTTCTATATAAGCATGACTTTGGCGGGAAATCTGATCTGAAAGTTGCCTTCTCAGGTCTCTTGCCACTTTTTCCGAAGCATAAGTCTGTACCACACTTTGTAAATAGGTAAAGATAAAAATCAATACAATCGCCCCTGAGAACTCGATCAGTACCGGCTTAATCAGAAAGGTACCAGCAGTATAGGCATCAATTCCATTTGCGATCAGTTTTGGCAGCAATAAGTTCACCCCATTACTCAGCAAAGCGAGGAAGATCAATAGATAGATCATTCCACGATAGGGCTTCAGCAGACTAAAAACGCTAGATTTTTTCTCTTTTACTGTTGCTTTCATATTTCAATTCCCTCTATTTATAAGGCTTAAAAGGACCCTACAAAGCTATATTTTTGCAGTACACAAAGTACCAAACATTCATTAAATTATTTAAACCGAATTGCTTTTAACGGAGATATTTTGCTGACCAATAAGGAAGGAATAATCAATACCACAAAACAGATCACTACGATTCCAATATTTAAAACCAATACATCTACAAAATGGAGTTCTACAGGCACGTACGATAAATAATAAGAACCCTGATCCAATTTAAACAGATGGGTGTATTTTTGGATAAAGCCCAGTCCTAACCCAAGAATATTCCCCAAAAACAAGCCTATACCAACAAGATATACCGCATTGTAAAGGAAAATTTTGATCACACTATAATCTGTCATTCCAAAAGCTTTCAGCATACCTATCATATTGGTACGTTCCAGAATCATGATCAACAGCGCGGTAATCATATTGATCACCCCTACTATCATCATCAGGATGAGCAGCACCCTGGTGTTGACATCCAATAAAGACAGCCAGGTAAAAATGGCTGGAAAAAATTCAGCTACAGATTCTGACCTGAGGTTGACCTCCAGGTTCTCATATATTCCCGTAGAAACTTCTTTTAATTTAGAAAAATCTTTAATTCTGATCTCCAGTCCGCCAATCTCGTTAGGACTCCAGTTGTTCAGTCGACGAATCACATTGATATCCCCGAGCACAAAACCTTTATCAATTTCCTCTACACCAACGGCATAAATTCCTACAATTTTAAACTTCCGGTTTCTTGGAGGATCCTGTACAAAATACATAATAAAATCATCACCGGTTTTAAGTTTCAGTCGGTTTGCCGTAAACTGAGAAATCATAATCTCTTTCATCGCCTGCGCACTATCCGCAAAATTAACTACCCTTCCGGTTACCAAATGACTTTTGATATAATTCCAGTTGAAATCTTTATCGACACCCTTAAAATTGATTCCTTCCACCTCATCATTTACCGAGATGATGGCCGGTTTTGTCGCATAAGCCTGATAGTAGGCCACATTTGGATTTGCCTTTAAATGCTGAAGTGTTTCCGCTTCTGGAACAAATGGTGTCTGCTCAAAGGAATTATTCAGATCAAATTTGAAAATGCGCACATCACCGATGTATCCCCTCACCTTCTCTTGAATTTCCGTTTTAAACCCTTTAATAATGGCTACAGAAAGCATCATGACAGCTAAACTGAGCATTACGCCTGCAATCGCAATGCGCACGATCAGCTTCGAAAAAGTACGCTCAGATTTGATGGCTATACGCCTCGCTATGAAATATTCTATGTTCAAACTTTTTGCTATAAATAGTGACTTAGCAAAAATACGCCTACGGCATTTTTACAGCGATAAAGTTGCAAATATTATGTGAATTTCTCGACTTAAAATATCTTGAGATGCGAGGATATGGTTTTAACCCTACAAAACGATAGGCCTATTGATTGCTCAATGTAAGCTATAAGACCCAAAATAAACAATTATCGCAACATAAAATCATAAGATATCTTGATATAAATACCTCAACACATCCAGCCAAAAGCATTTTAAACCGTGTTATTGGATATTAAGATATCTAAATATCAAGACATATAAATATAAAAACACCTTTAAATCTTTATGACCATAATACCTATACCTCCCCCCTTCTCAAACTATTCCAATTTTCCTATCTTTATCCTTCTATATCAAATGATCACCAAATAATTTGCTGAATGAAAATATCCCGTTCCTCTTTACTTTTACTTACAGGTCTTAGCCTGCATTTATCCGCCTGTGCAGCAGGCCATGGTAGTACTCCTATTGCTGTTAAAGCAACAGAAAAGAAAGCTTTGGAAAACCCGCGGAATAAAAACAAAGTTCAAGATAAGGAGATTCGCACCGGAGCTGAGCAAACAGAGCAATACCTGCCTTACCTGAAGGGTAAACGTGTAGGCATGGTGGTCAATCCAACCTCTATTATTGGTAAAGAAACCAGTGTAGACAGTCTACTGAAATTAGGTGTAAACATTGTAAAGATATTCGGACCGGAACACGGTTTTAGAGGAAATGCCAGTGCTGGCATCCATATAAATGACGCTATAGATAGCAAAACCGGCATTCCAGCAGTTTCTCTATATGGCAAACACCTTACACCTACTAGAGAAGAACTGGCAGATGTAGACGTCATGGTTTTTGACATTCAGGATGTAGGCGTCCGTTTTTATACTTACATAAATACACTGCAGCACGTGATGGAAGCCTGTGCCGCACAAAATAAAGAAGTATTGATCCTGGATCGTCCAAATCCCAATGGCTTCTACATTGATGGCCCCATCCTTGATCCGAAACTGGCCTCAGGAATCGGCTTACAACCCATTCCAATTGTCCATGGATTAACCGTTGGCGAATATGCGCAGATGCTGAACGGAGAAGGTTGGTTAAAGAACAAGCTGAAATGTAAAATCAAAATTATTAAGGTGGCCAATTACAACCATGACCTCCCTTATGAACTGCCGGTAAAACCATCACCAAACCTAAATACGGCACAGTCCATTTTACTATATCCTACCACTTGCCTGTTTGAAGGCACCTATTTAAACCATGGCCGTGGCACTTTATTTCCTTTTACCATCCTTGGCGCTCCGGCATTAAAAGGTAAATACAGCTTTAGTTTCACCCCAAAAAGCATCAAAGGAATGGCCGAAACACCATTACATGTCAATAAAGTATGCTATGGACTGGACCTCAGAAACTACGATACGGAAAAAATCCGCCAGGATAAAGTCTTAAACTTAAATTGGCTGATCGAACTCTATCAAGCTTATCCGAATAAAGCTGATTTCTTCAACTACAAGCTGAGCAATCAAATGAATAATTTTGACAAACTGGCTGGTGATAGCAGTATGAGGTTACAAATCATTGCCGGAAAATCCGAAAAGGAAATCCGGGACAGCTGGGAACCTGGCTTAACGCGCTATAAAACAATGCGTAAGAAGTATTTGTTATATCCTTAACAAATACTAATTACAAAACAACCAGATGATGAACAGCGAAGCGAAAAAGAAAAGCGATAAACCCAGCAGTAATTATCAGGAAGAAGTTCCAAAAGATAAAGTGCCGGAAGGTAATAAAGCAGTAAAAAAGCCGGAAGACAAGGACTATCAACAAGAAGAAGCTCATTTTAAAAACCCTGCTCAGCAGAGAGAAGAAAGCGAGCAACCTGTTCATCCGGTCAAGAAAGCCCCAAAAGAATCATAAACAGGATAATCATCTAGACCAATACAGGCCCTGATCAATTCAGGGCCTGTTTCTTTTTCATCGCTTTCAGAAACTGCATCAATACCTTTTCCTGCAATTCCAAACCCTCGGCGGTGTCAAACGGAACTGTCTTTATCTTTTTCAAATATTTTCCGAGTTGCTCATTTTCAAAAGCTTCCAGTAAAAGCGGATAAACGTAAGCACTTTTACATACTGCCCGTGTATTCCCGAGCTTCGCAGCCACACAATCCAGCACTTCTAAAATAATTTTCTTTTTAGGCTTTTCTGAAGCCAGGTCATCGGCACAGCAAATCGCCAGCTGACGCATTGCCTCCAATGTACCTCCCCAAGTTCGAAAATCCTTAGCCGTAAAATCATCTCCGGTGATTTCTTTGATGTAATTATTTACCTTCCCAGAATCGATCGCCTGCCGCTCTTTCCCTGCTGTATAATATTGGAACAAATCCTGGCCAGGGATTTCCTTGCATTTCTGCACCATCCTGGCCAGTGTTTTATCCGTCAAAGTCAATTCCTGCTGCACTCCTTTTTTACCGATAAAACTCAGCATCAATCGATTTCCATTGATCTTTACATGTTTATTCTTCAAAGTACTGAGGCCATAACTGCCATATAGCTGCTGATAAGCGGCATTTCCCACACGGATCAGCGTTTTTTGCATCAGCTGCACACAAATCGCCAGCACCTTTCTTTCGTCAAGTTCCTTGCGTTTCAAATCCCTGCTGATCTTTTTCCGGGCAGCGGGCAGTGCTTTTCCAAAATCCAACAACCTAAAATACTTGCGATCTGATCGCCTGGAAGTCCATTCAGCATGGTAACGATACTGCTTCCTACCTGCCTGGTCTATTCCTGTAGCTTGTAAATACCCAGTCTTACGTGGAGAGATCCAAACAGATGTCCATGCCGGAGGTAGCACCAATTGCTGAATCCTTTCCAGGTCCGGCAAGGCCGTAATCCGCTTTCCCTCTTTATCTACATAATGAAAATTACCGGGTTTTCCTTTCCTGTATATCCCAGGTTTAGCGTCTGTTACGTATACCAAACCGCTTGATTTTAGTTCTTCCAGAGTCTCTACCATACAATTGTATAAAATAAGCCTAAGATTATTTGTTATTTTTGTCCTCTAAAACAATGGACAATGAGATTAGTTTTTATGGGTACGCCCGATTTTGCAGTAGCTTCTTTAAATGCTTTAGTAGAAGCAGGATTTAACGTAGTAGGGGTAGTTACCGCCGCCGACAAACCTGCCGGAAGAGGCCAGAAACTTCAGGAAAGTGCCGTAAAACAATATGCTGTAGCCAAAGGATTAAAAGTATTACAACCTTTAAAGCTGAAAGACCCTGAATTTATTCAGGAATTACAAGCTTTACAAGCCGATTTACAAGTGGTAGTCGCTTTTCGTATGTTACCAGAAATCGTGTGGAATATGCCTGCAAAAGGAACGATTAACCTTCATGCCTCTTTGTTGCCGCAGTATCGTGGTGCTGCTCCAATCAATCATGCCATTATCAATGGAGAGAAAGAGAGTGGCGTGACTACCTTTTTCCTGAAACATGAAATCGACACAGGCGATACGATCTTCTCTGAGCGCGTTGCCATTGGCGAGAACGAAACTGCCGGAGAACTCCATGATCAGCTCATGAACGTAGGCGCAGGCTTGTTAGTAAAGACAGTAAAAGCGATTGAAGAAGGAAATTATACAGAACAACCGCAAATTCAAAGCGATTCGCTAAAACATGCACCGAAAATATTTAAAGAATTTTGCATGATCAACTGGGACCAGCCTGCAAAGACGGTTTACAATTTGATCCGCGGACTAAGTCCATATCCTACTGCATTTACCAAACTCGGTGAAAAAACATTGAAAGTATTCAAAGCGGAGTTGGAAAATGAAACACCAGATATTGCCCCAGGGAAATTCCTGTCAGATGGAAAAACGTATTTGAAATTTGCCGCCAAAGACGGCTATATTAAACTTACAGATCTTCAATATGAAGGGAAAAAGAGAATGACAGTAGAAGAATTTTTAAGGGGAATGCGTTTGTAAACCCCTTAGGCTTTTCTTTTACATTTCATTTAAACGCGCACTCAGGTGCTTGGAGATTTCATTAAAATAACGTTTCCTGCCATATCCCATTACCCATCTGATCCCTCCTGTTGCATTGGTGATGAAGACCTCTTCGGCTTCCTTCAGCACTTCCGGATTGATCTGAGCCTCGGTTAATGGGATATTGTTGCTTTTAGCCATACCCATGACTACACTGCGCATCACGCCGGCAATACAGCCTTCCGACAATGCAGGGGTATAAATCTGCTTGTCATACACTACAAAAATATTGGAGCTGATGCTTTCACAAAGAAAACCTTGTTGGTTTAAAATGAAAGCCTCATCCAGGTTATATTGTTTCTTATACAAACCAGCCATCACAAATAACAGGGAATTGGTGGTTTTATAGTTAGAAAGTTTATTTACAGGCTTCGTGATTTCATCATAAACATCCACAATTAATCCTTTTTTATTGAGTTCATAGGTACTTTGAGGAAGCGCAGTAGCTTCCAGCACATAACCGGATTTATTGCTATCTGGCGTGTATAAACCAGCACCAGCTCTGTAAACTGACAATCGAAAACGTACATTATCCTTCAGTTTATTCCTTTTACAGAGTTCCACGGTTTTCTGTTTCAAAAAATATTCATCCATCAGGTCCGCCCCGTCCATCTTTAAAGCTTTCATACCCGCTTTTAAGCGATCAGCATGCAGCTCTGCAAATTTAAGCTTCCCATTGTTCATGCGCATAGATTCAAACAGGCCATCACCATATCTAAATGCCCGGTTTTCCAGCCCAATCACAGGCTGGTTTGCCGCTACGAACTCGCCATTATGTAAAATATATTCTTGCTGCATTTACGAAGGCTCCACGATATAGTTTCTCCATTTGTTCAATACCGAATCAAAATCAGCTGGCAGAGGCGCCTCAAATTCCATATATTCCTTAGTTGTAGGATGTATGAAACCTAAAGTCTGTGCATGTAAAGCCTGACGAGGAATCATATTAAAGCAATTCTGTACAAACTGTTTGTATTTATTGAAAGTTGTTCCTTTAACAATTTTATCACCACCATAATTGGCGTCATTAAATAAAGGATGTCCGATGTGCTGCATGTGTGCTCTGATTTGGTGTGTACGGCCAGTTTCCAGCTGACAACTAATTAAGGTTACATAACCTAAACGTTCCAAAACAGAATAATGTGTTACAGACCACTTACCTTTTTCTTCATCATCATAAACATCCATTACAATTCTATTCTTCAAGCTGCGCCCGATATATCCCGTAACGGTACCATTTTCCTCCATATCACCCCATGCTAATGCGATATATTTACGTGTGATGCTGTGGTCAAAAAATTGTTTCGCCAATTTAGTCATGGTGATTTCGTTTTTGCTGATCAGCAACAGGCCGGAAGTATCCTTATCAATACGGTGTACTAAGCCCGGTCTTCCTTCATTCCCCGGTAACTGCGGTAAATTTTCAAAATGGTAGGCTAACGCATTCACCAATGTTCCGGTGTAATTATTAAATCCTGGGTGTACCACCATTCCAGCAGGTTTATTTACCACCAATAAATCATTATCTTCATAAACAATATCTAATGGGATATTTTCCGGATAAACTTCTGTATCTCTTGGCGGATGAGGGAACACGATAGAAATCTCATCTTCCGGTTTCACCTTGTAACTCGCCTTAACCGTAGCTTTGTTAACTAACACATTTCCAGCCTCAATAGCGTTCTGAATACGGTTACGGGAAGCATTTTCCATACGCCCCATTAAAAACTTATCTACCCTTAATAAAGACTGTCCTTTATCAACAACAATATTAAAATGTTCGTATAAATCCTGCTCTTCTAATTCCTGCACCTCGCTGCTATTTTCCATGAAATCTATGTCTGTTTGTGATTTGGAAAGCCTTCTTTAACTATGGTTCCCCACTGCAAAACTAATCTTTAACAATTACATAATTGAAAAAAAATAATTTGGTCTGCTTTTTGATAACAGGGATAGCAATTACCCGCGGCAAATTTTTACTGTTTTAAACGTGTTTACAAACACAAAACAGCTAAGAAACTTGTTATGAACCAGGTTATTAACTTTAACTCCAGTACTATGAAAAACTTTACTCAAAATGTTAAGATCATTCTTAATTTCTTTCCTTACTTGTTAAGAAAGATCTATTTTAAGCCATAACCATTCGCTTAAAAAAAGGCTTATATCTTTGTAAACATGTTTACAGATATCCATAGCCCAGTTCAGCAATTAAAACATCCCATCCTTCAGCAACTCTGGATTAAAAGAGATGATTTGATTGACCCCTATATTTCAGGGAATAAATGGCGTAAACTAAAGTATTTATTATCGAAAGCCAAAAAAGAAAATAAGCACCACCTCGTCACTTTTGGCGGTGCTTATTCCAATCATCTGCTTGCAACAGCCGCTGCTGCATCCAGAGCAGGGCTAAAATCTACAGCCTTTGTCCGCGGAGAAACCGTAAAAAACGAAATGTTAATGTTATGCCAGCTTTTTGGGATGACCCTCCTATTTGTGGACAGAACCAGTTATAAAAACAAAACTTCCTTATTTGAACAACATTTTGGCGATGATCCCAATGCCTTTTTCATTGATGAAGGAGGGGCAGGTATGGAGGCCCTGACTGGCTGTGCGGAGATTATAGCAGAACTTCCTGAAGCTACCGACCATATCTTCTGTGCTGCCGGAACTGGAACTACCGCAGCAGGTTTGCTGAAAGGAATTCATGAGCGAGGTTTAAAAACAATATTGCATGTAGTACCAGCATTGAAAGGAGGAGAATTTATTGCAGATGAGATTTTTAAATACCTCGGACACACCCATCAGTTGATCTTACATACAGACTATCATTTTGGAGGCTATGCCAAAACTAAACCTGAGCTGATCGATTTCATAAAAAGCTTTGTGAGCAGTCAGGGGGTACTCATTGATCCGGTCTACACCGCTAAAATGATGTATGCCATTGATGACCTTTCCAAAAGGAATTACTTTAAAAAAGAAGAGAAAATCATCGCCATTCATACGGGTGGCCTGATGGGCATCCTGGGTATGAAAGACAAATTCTAAAAAATGCAAGGTCTATATTTTTATAGACCTTGCAGGTGAATCTTACTTCAAATAGATTCTACCAAGGTACATGCTGTCTGAAACAGCCATCCGATCATCAGAGATGAATGCAATGTAAGTTTCTACAAAATCATCCTCCGGATTGATTTTTTTCCATTCTGGCATGTTCGATAAAGACATTTCATCTGTCCCGGTAATTCTTCGGTTTCCACTTAACACATGAAAACTTTTTCCCCGTAGTGGATGATAAGCCAGCATCATCACCTGATCCCTGTTGAAGCGATATTCCAGTGCCGGATCTACGCTCCATTCAAAAATCAGATTCGGCTGTACATATTCCACTGTTGGTTGAATGGCCATGGGCAAATTTCCTTTGCTCAGCAGCACTTTGCTGTAATCCAGCTTAAAATCAGGATAGACTCCAGCCATCGCCTCTTGAAGAATACATGAACTCGCTACATTTTGTGCGGTTTTCCCTGTTCCCAGAGCCGCGCTCTTATAGCCCACATCGACAAACTCCCGGGTATGGGAAATCAATTTCCTGGCCATTTTAAATCTGTGACTCACCACCAACTGCTTCGCAGTTCTGGGTTTTTCAGATTTTTTAGGTGCATTACGTACCCAGGGATTCCCCAGCCTAACGTATCCGACAACCCCTCCAACTTTTCCAATAAAAGTACCAAAGGCACCTCCTGTTACACGTCCCATAATTATAATTTAAATGATAAAATAACTACCCAAAAGTAGATAACTTTAACATACAAATTATATGTAATTCAACTATTTAACTGTTTTTTCCTTAGTACTGGCCTGCTGCTGTTTTAATCAGGCAATTGAAGTGCAAAAGAAAAACAACACCATAGCAAAAGAATAGCAAAACAGATAGCGTTCTCTACCACCGCTAAATCCCCGGCATATATGGCCAAAAATCCGATAAAAAACAGCAAAATTTAGTTTAACCCTGAATTAAAGAGTAACCTTCAGCTGAACTCAAGGTAAACACAGCCAGATAAAAATAGAATGCCAAAAAGAACTATGCTCCTTTCAAACTTTCCAGCAATTGCTCATATAAATCGTCGCTACTTGCTTTTTTAGTTTTCATTTTTTTAACAGTCGCGCGCTTGCCCTGGGCTTTCGCTTTTATAATCTTTAATAACTCTTTTGAGTAGTCATTTTTAAAGCTATCTATGTTAAATGGCGCAGCATATTGCTTAATTAAGGCCATTCCTACCGATAACTCTTTTGGATTAATGCTGGGCGCTTCTTTTGGCTTTAAATCCTTTGTATCCCTAATTTCTTCCTGAAAACGGATCTTGGTGATGACAATAATTCCGCCCATAGGATGAATGACACAAAGATGCTCACTGTTGCGCAGCACAAAACGCGCAACGCCTGCCTTCTTTGACTTTATTAGTGCCTGTAAAAGTAAAGCATAGGCCTTTTTCCCTTGACTTTCAGGTTGAGTATAATAGGAAGTTTCATAATAAACAGGATTAATATCCACCAGATCAACGAAATTTTCAATTTCTATGACCTTCGTTTTTTCCGGTTTCACTTCTTCAAAATCATGCTCATTCAAAACAATGTATTGGTCTTTCAGGTAATAACCTTTCACAATATGCTCGAAAGGGACTTCCTTCTGCGTTTTCTCATTTACTCTCTTAAACTTGATATTGGCATGATCCCTTTCGTCCAGCATATCTAAATCCAGGGTACTGCTTTGTACTCCTGAGAATAATTTTACCGGGATATTTACCAGACCAAATCCTATAGCACCTTTCCAGATAGACCTCATGTTATTCGGGTTTATTTAAATAATACTGATCAATTTGTTCTCCGGCCTGATCCACCAGCGCTTTGGCGATCAAGCCCTCGGCACACCATACCTTGCCCTGGGCAGTTTTTTCTGGCCATACCAGGCCTACTGAAGTTTGCTGATCAAACAATTCATATTTTGGTTCTTCCCGATCGGGAATCACTAATAATCGTTCCCACTTCCCTTCGATCAACACCTGAATATCAAAGGGTTCCCATGGTTCTTCTATCTTTCCCATTCTGTTAATTTTCTATTTAAAAAATCAATTAAAAACCGGTTCCTACAATTACTCCAATAACAGGTCTTCGCTTTTATTGTTTTTAATAACCGCCATTAGGTCGATTCCTTTTCCCAGTACCGGCCTAAAAATATCGCCCATTTCATTTGCTCTGGCTACCGCATTGAAAATGGTAAAATCTTTCATCTGCAGGCCTTTTTTTACTTCCTCCCAATGTAAGGGCATGGAAACGGTTGCCCCAGGTTTCGGACGAAGGGAATAAGGTGCTGCAATGGTAGCCTGTGGCCTGTTTTGCAAGAAGTCAAGGTACATTTTACCCCTCCGATTGGCAACTACCCGTTCCAGACTGGTGAATTTTGGCAACTCGCGGTTAACGAGTGTAACGATAACTCTGGCAAATTCTTTACTCTGTTCATAGGTGTACCTATTGGCCATGGGGATGTATATGTGCAGCCCTGTAGATCCACTGGTTTTACAGTATGAGGGCACTCCCATCCCGTCTAAAACAGCTTTAGTAACTTGCGCTGCCTCAATTACCTGCTCAAAAGAATTTTTCCCAGGGTCAAGATCGATGATGCACCAGGTTGGATGGTCAGGCTTTTTTATCGTACTGCTCCAGGGATGCAGCTCAATACAACCTAAACTAGCCATATACAATAATGTCGCCTCATCATTGCCCACTAAAAAATGTTTGTCGGTATCATCCCCTTCCGCATGGTACAAATAGGTTTTTATCCATTCCGGAACTTTTCCTGTCACATCCTTCTGGTAAAAACTTCCTCCTGTAATCCCATTTGGATAACGATTTAAAGATTGCGGCCGATCCAGCAGATAAGGCAATATGAAAGTGGCCATTTCATGGTAATAATTGATCATATCCCGCTTGGTGATCTTTTCCACTGGCCAATATATTTTGCTGAGGTTACTGAACTTTACACTGTGTCCGTTTATTTTTTTTACCTGCGTCTCTTCTTCAGCAGCCAGTAAAATGTTTGCGCCCTCAGCTTTAGGGGTATCCAGAATGGAATTTTTATCTTTTTCTTTACTTTTCTTTTTGCTTATATTTTTCTTAGCTGCTTCCATTATATTTTTATAAATCAGGGTGTCCGGATGTGCTGCCGCTTCCAGTAATACCGCTTTCGGATCTTTGTCGGATCGCATTCCTTCAAAAGAAGGGTGCCTCATCAGTCCATCTGCTGTGAGTTCAGCAAAGCTGACTTCACAAATCAGTTTAGGCTTCAACCAGGTAGCTGTTGCATTCAATGGATCGTATCGGAAAGGACTGGTTTTATTGACATCTGGTTTGGTCGCAAAGGGGCTCTTATCTATTACCAGGGGCTCGAACTGCGCCAGCATCTCCTGCTGTGTTTTTACACTGAAACCAGTTCCAATCTTCCCGATATAGTTCAATTTTCCCTTTTCAAATACCCCAACAAGTAAAGAACTGAAGGGTTTCGGACTGTCTTCATTTCTAGTGTAACCGCCAATTACGACTTCCTGTCGATGATTGGCTTTAATCTTTAGCCAATCCTGCGTACGATTTCCAGTATGGTACTTGCTGTCCATGCGTTTCGCCATAATGCCCTCCAGACCGGCGCGTTTCGCAGCCTCCAGGAAATCGATGCCCGAAGTTTCAAAATCTTTACTCAATAAAATTAGCGATGAAGCGGGAATAATTTCTGCAAGAATTGCTTTTCGATCCACCAGCGGAAGCCCTCTTAAATCATAACCATCATACCATAAGATATCGAAAACGTAATACCTCAGAGCTCCATCTGTTTCATTGTGCCAATTTTGCAAGGCCCCAAAATTAGCCGTACCTTTTTCATTCAGCACCAGGACCTCGCCATCCAGCACTGCATTTACTCCCCATTCTTTCAAGGCCTCATATATGGGGTAAAACCGCTCGTTATAAGGTTTATCATTGCGGGATTTAAGCTCAATTTTGGAATCCTGCATGAAAGCGAGGGCACGATAACCATCCCATTTGATCTCATAAAGCCAGCCTGGCTCGTCAAATGCTTCATCCACCAGGGTAGCCAGCATGGGCTGCACATGATCAAAGAAAGGGGCTTTGGTTCCCTTTTTTACTAAGCTTAGCAGTTTTTTTCCAGCAGACAGGATGGTTTTGGCTTCCTTATTTAAGGCTTTACTTATTTTTTCAGGTTTAGGATCCGAGGGCTTAGCTTTCGGAGGTTTCGCTTTTCCGTATACCCGATCCGGCTGCTTTTCCATTTGTGCAATGCTTTTCCTGGAAATCACCGATTTATCTTTTAACAGTATATCTTCCGTCTGCGCATATTTATCCTCCAACTTCATCAGCAGCCAGGTATTTTCACCCTTACCATAAGCTTTTATCAATGCAAAAGCCCCTTTCAGCTTTTCCCCGCTGAGAATAAATTTGAGTTTACCGCTATGCAATTGATGGAGCAGCTGCTTTTCCTGTTTTTTTAGATCATCGGTTTCCGGCTCAAAAGGCACATATGTTCCCTCATCCCATACGATCACCGTTCCGCCGCCATACTGTCCTTTAGGAATAATGCCTTCGAAATTCCGGTAATCATAAGGATGATCTTCCACCATCATCGCCAAACGCTTGATTTCCGGATCCATAGCCGGGCCTTTTGGAACGGCCCAGCTTTTCAGCACACCATCCATTTCTAAGCGAAAATCATAATGAAGGTGGGAAGCATCATGCTTCTGGATCACAAAACGCAGACTTTTCCCAGTTCCTTTCCCTCCCTGAGGTTCAGGAGTATCTGCAAATGAACGTTTCTTTTCGTATTCAGTAAGACTCATCTTCAGCAGTTATATATTTGATTGATCTACCAATTGCTCAGTTAATTTTCTTCCTTCAATGGCCATTCCTATATTGATGAGGAACCTGGGAGCCACATGGTGATGATCGGCAGACCGCCAGGCCCCTGATTGGGCAACAATAAAAAAACTAGCACCGTTCGGGTATCTAATTCTCATTCCATGCTTTCCCTGATAGTTTTCAGATTTAGCATCCAGGAGCAATAAAACCCCTGTTCCAGGTTCTTTTACTTCAATTTGCATAATTATAGAGTTGAGTTAAAGTATGCTATGTCACCTTAGAGATAAAAACAAGCACCGGAAGGAATAGTTTCCAGAGCCCACAACTAAAACAACCACTATCACACTGTATCACAAACACATAATTAAAAAATTTCAAAATAAAATCAGCAAACACTTGTGTAGTTAAATAACTACACTTAAATTAGTAGTCAAATGACTACACAATGAATTTAAGACGAGATGTATTTCAGGCCATAGCAGACCCCACAAGAAGAGCTATACTGGTCTTGCTTGCCACACAATCCATGAGTGCCGGAGCGATAGCTGCTAATTTTGATACCGCCAGACCAACGGTTTCAAAGCATTTACAAATACTCACGGCCTGTGAACTCCTCAAACAAGAACAGACCGGCAGAGAAATTCACTATCACATTAATCCAGAAAAAATGAAAGAAGTGGCCGACTATATCGAGCCATTCCGCAAAATGTGGGAAGAACGTTTCAACAAATTGGAAAACATCATGAAAAACTATAAAAACGAATAACATGGAACAAAAAACGAAAGTTCATGCCGAAGATGGCCAGCAGGAATTAGTAATTACCAGGGAGTTTGAATTACCAGTGGCATTACTTTTCAAAGCTTACGATGTACCCGAAATTGTAGCGCAATGGATGGGAACGAAAGTAGTTAAGCTCGACAATAAAAAACATGGCAGCTATCGGTTTGAAACCAGCGATGCCTCAGGAAATGTAGTATTTCAAGCCAATGGAACAATTCATGAGGTGATTCCAAACGAAAAAATCACCCGGACATTTGAAATGGAAAACAGCCCATTTGAGGTTCAGCTAGAATTCTTATCATTTGAAAAACTTGGAGAGGACAGCAGTAAACTGACGATGCACATCGTCTATAAATCGGTCGAATTAAGGGACAAAATGCTAAAAATCGGTTTTGCACCAGGACTGAACTTTGCACATAACCGACTTCAGGAAATCCTGGCCAAACTCAAATAAATGATAGAAAAGTTAATTCAGTATATTTATAAAGGTATAAGCAACTATAGATATGAGCAAGCCTAAAAAGGAATTATCGATCACTCAGCGTGAAGCACTATTGAACTTATTGAGTGTTCGCTTTGAGAAAAACAAAAACCGTCATCAAGGTATAGACTGGGCAAAAGTACAGGCAAAACTGGAAAGCCGCCCGGAAAAACTGTGGTCGCTGGATGAAATGGAAAGCACAGGTGGTGAACCGGATGTAGTCGCTTATGACCCGCAGACAGATGAGTACATCTTTTATGATTGTGCTGCTGAAACCCCAAAAGGCCGTAGAAGTCTTTGCTACGATTATGAAGCACTGGAGTCCAGGAAAGAACATAAACCGGAAAACAATGTGGTAGATATGGCAGCAGCAATGGGCATTGAACTGTTAACGGAAGCACAATACCGGGAACTGCAGCAACTCGGGAATTTCGATCTGAAAACTTCGAGCTGGCTGCAAACACCAGCCAGCATCAGAACACTTGGTGGTGCCATTTTTGGCGATCGCCGCTACGACACCGTTTTTATATACCATAATGGTGCGCAATCTTATTATGCTGCAAGAGCATTCCGTGGTTCGTTAAGGGTCTAAATCTACAAAAGAAAATGCATTATGAATCCTCAGGCAGACTTCTATTTTAATCAGGCCAATAAATGGTCCGAAGCACTGCTGCAATTGAGAAAGATTGTTCTCGATTGCGGTCTCCAGGAAGAATTGAAGTGGGGCAGTCCCTGCTATAGCTTCCAGGAAAAAAACATCGTGCTGATTCATACATTTAAAGCCTATTGTGCGCTTTTATTTTTCAAAGGAGCCCTTTTAAACAATGACCATGGCCTGCTCATCCAGCAAACTAAAAATGTACAGGCCGCACGCCAGATCCGTTTCACAAACGCTCTTGAAATCATTGCGCAGCAAGCCCTCATAAAATCTTATATCCATGAGGCGATTGCAGTAGAAAAGGCCGGACTGAAAGTAGATTTAAAAGAAACTGCCGAATTTCCGATTGCGCAGGAATTTCAGCATAAATTAAAAGAAATCCCTGCCTTGAATACGGCGTTCAACAACCTGACTCCTGGAAGGCAGCGGGCCTACCTGCTTTATTTTGCTGCTCCAAAACAATCTAAAACCCGGGAAGCAAGAATAGAAAAGTGTATGCCGAGCATTATAAATGGAAAAGGATTGAAGGATTAAAACAACAATATTTACTAGACCAAAAGTCGATCTATACCAAAATCATACTTTAAACTGTTTAAAGTATGATTTTTCATTTTTGCAGTAAAAACCGCCTGCACTTGTTTCTTTGGCACATTTTGTTAAATTTGATTACACCAAAATATAGAATTTATGTATGAACTAACGGTAAGCCCAGGTCAGGTAAAAGAGACTTTAAGCAAACATATTTTAGCAGATGGTTTAGACCTCACCTATGATATGGAAAAAAGCCATGGATCTTATATCTACGATTCAAAATACAATCGGAAATTATTAGATTTCTTTACTTGTTTTGCATCAGTTCCCTTGGGATATAACCATCCTAAAATGGTCAATGATGAAGTGTTTCTGGAGAACCTGTTGCTGGCTGCTTTAGCCAATCCTTCCAACTCTGATGTTTACACACAGCACTATGCGCAATTTGTAGCTACATTCTCAAAAATTGGTATTCCTTCCTATCTTCCTCATGCTTTTTTTATTGCCGGTGGTGGCTTAGCGGTAGAAAATGCGATAAAAGTAGCGATGGACTGGAAAGTTCAAAAGAACTTTGCCAAGGGTTATAAAGAAGAGAAAGGGTTTAAAGTGCTTCATTTTGAGAAAGCATTTCATGGCCGGACGGGTTATACGCTGAGTTTAACCAATACCCTGCCCGACAAGACCAAATGGTTTGCGAAGTTCGACTGGCCAAGAGTTGCTGTGCCTACCGTTAAATTCCCTCTGCAGGATGAAAATCTGGAGAAAGCAATTTCGACAGAAGAAGCTTCCATTGCCCAGATTAAGCAAGCTTTTGCAGAAAATAAAGATGAGATCTGTGCCATCATCGTGGAACCGATTCAATCTGAGGGTGGCGATAATCATTTGCGGGAAGAGTTTTTGATTCAATTGAAAACCCTTGCCGATGAAAATGATGCCTTTTTGATTTATGATGAAGTACAAACAGGTGTAGGCCTAACGGGTAAATTCTGGTGTCACCAGCATTTTACTGAAAAGGCACGTCCGGATATCCTTGTCTTCGGTAAAAAAATGCAGATCTGTGGGATTTTGGTAGGCCATAAAGTAGATCAGATAGAGAACAATGTGTTCCATGTACCCTCAAGGATCAACTCCACCTGGGGTGGTAATCTGGTAGACATGGTGCGTTCTACTCAGATCCTGCAAATCGTTGAAGAAGATCAGCTTTGTAATAATGCCACCGTTGTTGGTCAGTATTTACAAGAAAACCTGGCTCAATTTGCTCAAAAATATGATAAGGTGACCAATGTAAGAGGAAAAGGCTTACTTTGTGCTTTTGATTTCCCAAGCAAAGAAATGCGCAATGCTTTTGTCCAAAAAGGAATGGAAAACAATGTGATGTTTTTAGGTTGTGGAAACCAGACCATCCGTTTCAGACCTGCGCTTTGTATAGAGAAAAAGCACATCGATGAAGGAATGGAGGTTATGAATAAAATTTTACCAACTTTATAATGCGTCATAAAAAGTTTAATATTTTTCTGAGTGTACTGATTTTAGTGTTAGTGGGATGGATGATGAAAGGCACTTTTACCCAGCCGGGGATTGACGATCTGAAAGGAGCGTTTACCGAGGTCGCACATTACCGGAATGAAAATAATACCGGCCCCATACAATACGTATTTACGGTAACCGTAAAAGACACGGTCTGGTCTGAAATGGAGACTTATGGTAATTTTAAACCCCATCATAAAGGCGGAAATACCAAGGTTTACTTCTTTCTAAAAGGAACAGCCGTACCCAATCAATTAAGCCCGGGAAAAATAAACTTTGATCCTTCTTATAATGGTGCTTGTATTGCCCTTTATGAAAAAAGTGCAATGGGCAATACAAGCTTAACCAAATACCCCTTCAAATCACCCTCCTTTTAGGTCATTCTTTAAGCCGCCCTGATTTAAGGAGATTTACACAAAGGCAGAAAAGCCAGTGATGGCCCTGCCTACGATTAAAGTATTGATTTCTTTAGTTCCTTCGTAAGAATAAATCGCTTCGGCATCTGCAACGAAACGCGCTACATCATACTCCAGTAAAATCCCATTTCCGCCCATCACTTCCCTAGCCCGGCTCACCACATCTCTGGTTCGCATAGAACAAAACACCTTCGCTAAAGAAGCGTGTTCGTCGGTTAATAGGTTTTGATCCTGCAGCTGCGACAGCCGGAAACAAAGGGTTTGCATAGCGGTTAAATTCGACAGCATTTCTACCAGGTGGTTTTGAATCAATTGAAAAGAAGCAATAGGTTTACCAAACTGCTTCCTGGTTCTGGTATAGTGTAAGGCACTTTCATAGGCTCCCCGGGCGCAGCCTACTGCCTGCCATGCCACTCCTGCCCTGGTCATTTTTAATACCTTAGCCGTATCTTTAAAAGAATTGGCATTTTGAAGGCGATCTACCTCATCTACTTCACAGTTGCTTAGCGTGATCAAACCATTTTGTACGATCCTGAGGGCCATTTTATCCATCATTTTCTCTACTGCAAAGCCTTTGGTCCCTTTTCTAACGAGAAAGCCTTTTACCTGCTGATCGTCCAGGTCTCTGGCCCAGATGATCGTAACATCAGAAAAAGGCGCATTGCCAATCCATTTCTTCTGTCCGTTTAAGATCCATTTACTCCCCTGACGCTTTGCTGTAGTGGTTAAGCCCCCTGCTGCTCCGGATCCTACTTCTGGTTCTGTTAATCCGAAAGCACCGATAGTTTTCATTTGCTGCATTCCGGGCAGCCATTCTTCTCGCTGGGCTTCTGACCCCAGCAAATAGATCGAGCCCATCGCAAGTCCGCTTTGTACGCCAAAAAAAGTGGACATAGAGGTATCTACTCTAGCCAATTCCATCGCCAGAATACCCTCCATTAAATTTGATTTATTCGGACAGCCGTATCCTTTATAGGTCAGGCCGCAGATGTTGAGTTCTGCAATTCCAGGAATCAGTTCAAAAGGAAATTCTGCCTTCAGCCAGTATTTATTGACAACAGGTTTTACTTCCCGCTCCAGAAAATCTCTTACTTTAAGCTGTAAGGCGCGGTCTTCCGCTTTTAAAGCTTCATCGCCCAAGTGGTAAAAATCTCCTTCAATCGGCGGTAGTTCCCGATGTTTATGCGGTGTCCCGATCATTTTCATCAGGCCCTGCAATTGTGTTTCATCAAGATTGGCTACGGAATCTACAATTTTAGTCAGGTCGACCTTTTTAGAGAGTGCCTCCAGTTTCTGGAAATCTACACTTTTGAAAAGCGTGTAGGCATTTTTAAGGGAAGAGAAGATATTCGCCATATTTTGCTGTTTCTATTAAAAACAGCAAAAAGGCGATTTTGTTAGTTTTGATCAGAATGCTGCAGCAGGACAAAGCAGCAGCAGACGTTTTTTAAGCATTACCTTAAATCAAATAGGTTATTTACACCCAACAATTTACGGGAAGTAAAGCCTTCGCCATAAGTCGCACCGATAGATTTACCAAACTCACGGGCACGTCCAATCACGCTGTCGAAAAATTCCGGTGAGGAAATATAAGTCTCCTGCTCTTCATGATCCGGATTAAAAAACTGTGTTTTGAATGCCTTGATGGAATCTATTTTGGTTTGAATAAAAGGGGTAATGTCTATAATAATGTCAGGTTCAATATACCGGTCCTGAATGTATTGCAGCACCAACCTCGGTCTCCAGGCCTCCTGAGCTATCCCATCCAGCTCTGTATGGATCTTTGGCAAACCCGATAGAAAGCAGGCGTCATTGCTCAAATCACCCGCACGGCCATGATCTGGGTGTCTATCGTGGAGGGCATTGGTTAGAATGAGCTCTGGTTGATATTTACGGATCATTCTGATGATAGCCAATTGATGTGCTTCGTCATTGGTAAAGAAACCATCTCGGAAACGCAGGTTTTCACGGGCATGGAGGCCTAAAATTTTAGCTGAATCTGCGGCTTCCTCATCTCTGATTTCTGCGGAACCTCTGGTGCCGAGTTCACCTCTGGTAAAATCAACAATCCCTACTTTTTTTCCAAGGGCAATGTGTTTTGCTATTGTTCCTGAACAACCTAATTCTGCGTCGTCCGGGTGAACGGCAAGTACTAATATATCTAACTTCATACGTTTAATAATTCTTTGGGAGATGATTATCCCAGTCGCTGGATTTTCTTTTTTACTTTGTTGGACAATGGTTTGGTGAAAGGAAAGAAATAATCCACCACTTCTCCTTTTTTATTGATCAGGTATTTGTGGAAGTTCCATCTAGGTGTAGACGTCAAATTTCCATTGAGTTTTTTATCTCCCAGGAATTTGTACAAAGGATGCGCATGTGCCCCTCTAACCATCGTTTTTTCAAACACAGGAAATTCCACCCCATAATTTACTTCGCAGAATTCCTGAATTCCAGCCCCCTCTAAAGGTTCCTGTCTGCCGAAATCATTAGAAGGAAAAGCTAATACTTCAAAATCCTGAGATTTCAGCTCTTCCCTTAATTCCTGTAACTCCTTCAGCTGAGGTGCAAAACCACAGCCCGAAGCAATATTGACAATCAATAAGTTTTTATTTTTATAATCTGAAAGGTTCTTCTCTTTTCCATTGATCAATTTCACCTTAAACTGGTGTATACTTTTTGGCTGATCCGACATATTTTATTGATAAAATCCGGAAGAAAGAATGATCGCTTCAATGTCCCGCTCTTCCGTTGGATTGTATTTACTTTTTAGGTTATGGCCAACTACTCTGGCTACTGACTGATATAAAAAGGCGGTAACGCCCCCTTTCGTTTCTTTTACAATTTCATAAGTGGTACGTCCTACTTCCCGGTCGATCAGCTTCGTTAAAATCTGTCCCTGAGAAATGGTCAGTTCCTTAATTTCCCTGTTAAACATGTCTTTAATCTCTTTGTCACACTGTTTAACCAGGCCCTTTTGCGTCTTTTTATCTGTTGCCAATGCAAGATCTTTCTCCAGCTGCTCATACCTGCGCTTTGCATACAAAGCATAAGGCATCACCTTCATCACATTGTAACGCAGTCGGTTGTAAGCCGCTCGATCTTCAGGAGTTTTAAAAATCCGATAACCATAGATCGTCACTTCTGAAAGCGGAATCCATGGAATCATCTCGCCATTTTCATTTGTGGAGGCCACACGAATGGTGTCGTTTTTCCCCAATACAGGGTATTTCACGGCCACAGCACCGGTCTGCCCTTTAGCAGAAGCCGCTGTAATCATGACAATTGACAGAAAAAACAACCTATAAAATTTCATAAATTTATACCTCTTCAATAAAGGCCAATTTAATATATTAATTGATTACTATTCTAAGATAAAATTTTCATAGGGAAAGCTTATCATCCTGGCGTAAATAATACAAATGAAATGCCAATGATCATTTCTCAAAATCATCGATTAAGAACGCAGGAGGAATAACTTAGAGAAACTTAAAATTGGAGGAATTATTGTGTATCACTATAGGATCTTTACAAAAAGCTTATATTAACAAAAGTATAGGGGCAATAAACTAGTATTTAAGTAAAATTTTAGGTTCATTTGCCATTTGAACAGCGATCCATAACCAATAACATTACCGAAAAACAATTTATAGATTGATGAAGAACACACTAGTGATTGATTTAGAAGCAGAGAAGCAAGAGATATTGAAGCGATACCGAGCGCTTTTGCGTGCCTGTAAGCCAACACTTCAAAGGGGGGATAAAAAGGAAATCAGAAAAGCATTTGATATGGCATTAGAAAGCCATAAAAACATGCGCAGAAAATCAGGTGAGCCTTATATTTATCACCCTATTGCTGTTGCGCAGATTGCTGCAGAAGAGATCGGACTAGGAACCACTTCGATTGTATGCGCTTTATTACATGATGTTGTAGAAGATACGGACATCACATTGGAAGATATTGAGCGTGAATTTGGCAAGAAAACAGCCAAAATCATTGATGGTCTAACCAAAATATCAGGAGTTTTTGATTACAACAGCTCTTTACAGGCGGAGAATTTCCGTAAGATGCTGCTGACACTGGCGGATGATGTGCGGGTAATTCTGATCAAACTGGCGGATCGTTTACACAACATGCGGACGATGGACTTTATGCCCAGACATAAGCAGTTGAAAATCGCTTCAGAAACCATTTACCTTTATGCTCCCCTGGCCCACCGCCTGGGATTATATGCAATTAAATCTGAGCTGGAAGATCTTTCCATGAAATATCTGGAGCCAGACACATATAAATATATTGCCACACAACTGAATGAGAAAAAGGCCGAGAGGACTTTATTTATCAAAAGGTTTGTGGAGCCGATCAATGAGATCCTGGCAGAACAAGGACTGACGGCCGATATCTACGGTCGCCCGAAATCCATCCATTCCATTTGGAATAAGATGAAAAGTAAAAATATTCCTTTTGAGGAAGTATATGACCTTTTCGCCATCAGGATCATTCTGGACAGTGCACCGGAAAATGAAAAAGCAGATTGCTGGAAAGCTTATTCCATTGTAACCGACTTATACCGTCCAAATCCTGATCGTCTGCGCGACTGGGTTTCGTCTCCAAAAGGAAACGGTTATGAATCTCTGCATACTACCGTAATGGGTCCTAAAGGCCAATGGGTAGAAGTTCAGATCCGTACACAGCGGATGAATGAGATTGCAGAAAAAGGTTTTGCAGCACACTGGAAATATAAAGAATCCAGCAATGATAATGGCCTGGATCAATGGATCATGAAGGTAAGAGAAATGCTGAACAATCCGGAAGCCAATGCTTTGGACTTCCTGGACGACTTCAAAATGAACCTTTTCTCGGATGAGATTTTCATCTTTACCCCTAAAGGAGCTTTACTTCAACTGCCACTGGGTGCTACTGCCTTAGACTTTGCCTTTGAAATCCATACCGATGTAGGTGCCAAATGTATTGGGGCAAAAGTGAACCATAAACTGGTGCCTTTATCTTACAAATTACAGAATGGCGATCAGGTAGAAATTATCACTTCCAGCAAACAGACGCCAAAAGAAGATTGGCTGAATATTGTGGTAACAGCGAAGGCCAAATCGAAGATCAAGTCGTCCTTAAAAGAAGAGAAAAGAAAAATTGCGGATCAGGGTAAAGAAACGTTGGAGCGTAAGTTGAAATCCTTAAAGATTACTTACAATACAGACAACCTGAACAAGCTAACTTACTTCTTCAAACTACCTTCAACACAGGAGCTTTTCATCGCCGTTGCGAAAGGAAAGATTGAGTTGAAAGACTTGAAAGATTACCTGGCTAGTGAAAAAGAGATTGAAAACAGAGGTTCTTCTGAGAAGAGCGACAATCAAAAGATCGAAGCTTTACTGAATAAAGTAAAAGGGCCGGAATCAGATATTCTTTTGATTGGCGAAGACCTGCAGAAGATTGATTATACGCTTGCCGCCTGCTGTAATCCCATTCCTGGGGATGACGTTTTTGGTTTTGTAACCGTAAATGAAGGGATCAAAATCCACCGTACCAATTGTCCGAATGCGGCACAGCTGATGGCCAATTATGGATACCGTGTGATCAAAGCCAAATGGAACCGTCAGCAGGAACTCACGTTCTTAACCGGATTGCATATTATTGGAATAGATGACGTAGGTTTGATCAATAATATCACGAAGGTGATTTCCGGAGATTTCAAGGTAAATATGCGTTCTATTACTGTCGACACAGATAATGGCATCTTTGATGGTTCCATTATGGTTTATGTAAATGATAAAGAACACTTAGACAACCTGATTAAAAATCTATTGGAAGTAAAAGGCGTGACGGCAGTTACCCGTTTTGATGCCTAAAAAAACGAATAAAACATACAGGTTTATATAAAAATTGGTACCTTTGAAAGGAGTTTAAAAACTATGTCTACAAACCACAACAGCGAGTTAGTAAGAAAAATATTCGAAGCTTACCTCGAAAATAAGAGTCTGAGAAAAACACCGGAACGTTTTGCCATCTTAGAAGAAATATATTCCAGAGATGACCATTTCGATGTAGAGACGCTCTATATCCACATGAAAAACCAAAAATATCGTGTCAGTAGAGCTACTGTATACAACACTTTAGAGCTATTGGTTTCCTGTGATCTGGTTACTAAACATCAGTTTGGTAAAAACATGGCGCAGTTTGAGAAATCTTATGGCTACCATCAGCACGACCATATCATTTGTATTGACTGCGGGAAAGTAGTAGAGTTCTGCGATCCGCGTATTCATCAGATACAAAGCATGGTCGGAGATTTGCTAAAGTTTGAAATTAAACACCACTCACTGAACCTTTATGGCGTTTGTTTCGATTGCACTGCAAAAAATGCAATGAACAATCAGAATAGCGAAGTAAAACATGCAAGTTAACATATCCAATTTATAATATTCAAATTTAAATAATGACGCAAGTAGACGTGCTTCTGGGCCTGCAATGGGGCGATGAAGGCAAGGGAAAAATTGTTGATGTATTAAGTCCTCAATATGATTTGATAGCTCGTTTTCAAGGCGGTCCGAATGCCGGACATACTTTAGAGTTTGATGGCAAAAAGTTCGTTTTAAATACTATTCCATCAGGTATTTTCAATGAAAAAACAATGAATCTTATTGGTAATGGTGTGGTTATTGACCCGATCATTCTAAAAAGAGAGTTAGACAACCTAAAAGCTGCAGGACATGATCCAGTAGCCAAAGGGAAATTGGTAATTGCCCGTAAAGCACATTTGATTTTACCAACGCACCAGTTATTGGATGCTGCAAATGAGCAAAAAATGGGTAAGGACAAAATCGGTTCTACACTTAAAGGTATTGGCCCAACTTATATGGACAAAACCGGTCGTAATGGATTAAGAGTAGGTGATACTACCCTTCCTGATTTCAAGGAACGTTACAACAAATTGGTAGAGAAACATAAAGAGATTCTTTCTCATTATGAATTCGAATACGATTTAACGGAAAAAGAAGCTGCATTCTTTGAAGCGATTGAGTTTATCAAAACCATTCCTCATGTAGACAGTGAGCATTATGTAAATGGTTTCCTTAAAGAAGGAAAGAAAGTATTGGCAGAAGGTGCACAAGGAACATTATTGGACATCGACTTCGGTTCTTATCCATTTGTAACTTCTTCTAACACCACTACTGCTGGTGCTTGTACTGGTTTAGGTATTGCGCCAAACAGAATTGGTAATGTATACGGTATCTTCAAAGCTTACTGTACACGTGTTGGTGGTGGTCCATTCCCTACGGAACTGGATGACGAAGTTGGTGAAAACCTACGTCAGGTGGGTCATGAATTCGGTGCAACAACTGGTCGTGCCCGTCGCTGCGGATGGATTGATATCCCTGCATTAAAATATGCGATCATGTTAAATGGTGTAACTGAGCTGATCATGATGAAAGCAGATGTATTGGATGGTTTTGATACTATTTATGCCTGTACACATTATGAGCACAATGGTGAGACTATTGATTATATGCCATACGACATCATTTCTGTAAAACCTACGCCTGTTTTAAAAGCAATCGAAGGTTGGAAAACTGATGTAACTAAAGTAAATCAGGTAGCAGATATCCCTGCAAAACTTTCCGCTTATATTGCTTTCTTAGAGAAAGAATTGGAAGTACCAGTAAAATATCTGTCTGTCGGACCAGATAGAGTTCAAACTTTAGAATTGATCTAGAAATTATCTTCAGATATATCAGGAAGGCGGCCAATGGCCGCCTTTTTTTATAGGCTGTTTTCCCTTACCTTTGTAGCGAAATGAGCCATCTGGAATTATCGTTACTTAAGAGTAAAGCACTGCATTGGGCCAATACTTTTGAAATCTGCTGCTGTTTAGATTCTAATAATTATGCTGACCCCTACGGGAAATTCGATTTCATCATTGCTGCTGGAGCTACAGAAGTGCTTTCTAAAGAAACCGGCGGCGCATTTGAAGCCTTACAAGCTTTTTATGAACAGCACAAAACCTGGATGTTCGGTTTATTCAGCTATGACCTGAAAAACGAAGATGAGCAGCTGCAATCCAATCATCCAGACTTCCACCAATTCCCTGATTTATTTTTCTTTGTTCCTCAATATCTGATTGCCTGGAAAGATGGTCAGGCACAAGTGATTTTTGGTGATGACCAGCTGTTAGAAACCATTTCCAGTTTTGAAATTCCAGAGGTAAAAACTTATCCGGCTTTAGCTATCCAGGCTTCGATGAATAAAGATAGTTATCTGGAGAAAATCAAACAGCTGCACCAGCACATCAGCAGGGGTGATATTTACGAGGTTACTTATTGTCAGGAGTTCTTTGCCGAAAACGCTGAGATTGATCCTTTATATGTATTCGAACAGCTCAACGCCCTTTCCCCTACCCCATTTGCAGGCTATTTTAAGATCTACGATCAATATATCCTTTCCGCCAGTCCGGAAAGATTTCTTTGCAAACGAGCGAGCAAACTGATCTCTCAGCCCATTAAAGGGACAGCGAAACGGAGTCAGGAAGCCAATACCGATGAGCAGATCAAACAGGCTTTAAGTGAAAATATAAAAGAACAGGCAGAAAACGTGATGATTGTAGACCTGGTGCGCAACGACCTCACTAAAAGCGCCTTAAAAGGAAGCGTTAAGGTGGAAGAACTTTTTGGAATTTATACTTTCCCACAAGTGCATCAAATGATCTCTACGATCAGCTGTGAGCTGGCACCAGACTTACATTTTGTAGAAGCGATCAGGAATACTTTTCCAATGGGCTCAATGACAGGTGCGCCCAAAATCCGGGCAATGCAATTGATAGAAAAATATGAATTGAGTAAAAGAGGCTCATATTCCGGTTCTTTCGGCTATATAAGCCCTAATGCTGAGTTCGATTTTAATGTCATCATCCGCAGTATCTTCTACCAGGAAAGCAGCAAACACTTGTCTTTTCAGGTCGGCGGCGCTATTACTTATGCCGCTGATGCCCATGACGAATACGAAGAATGTTTGTTAAAAGCATCAGCCATTATTCAAACCTTAACTCCCTAAATCTCATTCCATTAAAAAGGCCGTTACCTATGGGTAACAGCCTGTCTATTAAATTTTCTTATTCACTTAACCAGTTGGCTTGCCAGTAGTCGAGTTGAAATATTTTTTAGCTTCTGGCAAAAGTCTTTGAATTTGCGCAATACGTGTAGCATCAGAGGGGTGGGTACTTAAAAACTCAGATGGTTTTTGAGCACCTCCACTTGCTGCAGCCATTCGCTGCCAGAAGGAAATCGCATTTGTAGGGTCATACCCTGCCATCGACATAAAAATTAATCCCAACTGATCTGCTTCCAACTCCTGCTTTCTGGAATTAGGCAGCAATACAAAACCTTGCGCTCCCAATCCATAAGCCTGGTTGATCATCGCTTGTGCAGTCTGCGATTTCCCTGCAGTTGCCGCACCCAATAAACTACCCCCAGCTTGCGCTAAAGTAGCTTGAGATGCTCTTTCTGAAGAGTGCTGTGCAATGGCATGTGCAATCTCATGACCCATTACTGTGGCTAATCCTGCATCATCCTTTGCAATAGGCAAAATACCGCTGTAAACGGCTACTTTCCCACCAGGCATACACCAGGCATTCACTTCTTTGCTGTCAATCAGGTTAAATTCCCAGTTGAAGCCTTGGATCTGGCTCGCATAACCATTGGCATTCATATACTTTGTCACCGCAGCCTGAATCTTCTGCCCTACTCTTTTTACTCTTGCAGCATCCGCATTGTTGAGCACCTTAGTTTTAGGGTCTCTTAACAAAGAGGTGTAACTTTGAGCGGCCACATTCTGCATCTCACTTTCACTCACAATACTCAGTCTGCTACGCCCCGTTAATGGCACTGTAGAACAGGAGGAAATGGAAAGCATCGCCGCAGCAATGACCATTAAATTTAAAGCTTTCATGAATTCGTTGTTTTAGGTTGTTTTCTTTTTAAACAGGTAAACTTTGGATTCTTTGCCCATGAGGAGTCGCTCTAAATTCTTCTGATGTGTCACCAAAATGAGGATACACACACACATTCCATATAATACTTCTGATTTAACAGAAGAATGCAGGATGAATATAATGCTCAATGGAAAGGTAAAACCTGCACATATAGAGCTTAGGGAAACATATTTAGTGGTTAAGAGCACAACTACAAAGACCAGAACACAAAGCATTGCTGCCGGGAAGTTAACTGCCAAAATCATTCCAAAAAGTGTGGCCACTCCCTTACCTCCTCTAAAACCTGCAAATATTGGGAACAAATGTCCCATCACAGCAGTTACTCCGAGTGCAAGTTCGTAATTGATAAATTGGGAAGAGTTCTGCGGACCGGTAACGGACAGCCCTATAAAGTAGGCAAGTTTAGTTGCAGTATAGCCTTTGGCGATATCTATCGTCATCACGGCAAGTCCTGCACGTTTCCCCAACACCCTAAAAGTATTGGTTGCACCGGCATTTCCACTACCATACTCCCTCACGTCGACACCGTAAAATGCTTGTCCGAGCCATACCGCTGTTGGTATAGACCCAAATAAATAGGCTAAAATTACTGCTGATATAGAATAGACCGAAATCATTAACTACAATTATAGTAAAAAAACAGAATCAAATTCTGATGAATTAAGTTGTTTAGCATGCTTTTAAGCTCATGTCTAAACTTTTAACAGAGTGGGTTAAAGCACCCATAGATATAAAATCTACCCCACACGCCGCGTATTCTGCTACATTTTCTTCAGTGATTCCACCAGAAGCCTCTGTTACAAATCTGCCATCGATTACTTTCACCGCTGCTCTTAAATCGGCAAAGCTGAAATTATCCAGCATAATCCGGTCTACCCCTCTATTCGTTAAAACATCATTTAACTCCGAAAGGTTTCTCACTTCTATCTCTATCTGTAAATCTTTATTTTGATCTGCTAAATATTGATTGGCTGCTTTGATCGCATTGGCGATTCCACCAGCATAATCTACGTGATTATCCTTGATCAGAATCATGTCGTATAAGCCGATGCGGTGATTTACTCCCCCACCGATCACAACTGCCCATTTCTCCAGATACCTTAATCCAGGTGTGGTTTTACGCGTATCTAACAATTTAGTAGGATATGCAGCCAGCAAGCCAACAATATAATTGGTTTTCGTGGCAATACCACTCATCCTTTGCATACAATTTAAAACCAGTCGCTCAGCCAGCAAAATAGCGTGTGTACTGCCGGAAACCGTCAGTGCAATGTCTCCATATTTGACTTTTTCTCCATCCTGAATATTTACCGATACGACCAATTGATCATCAATATAGTTGAAAATTGCTACCGCAAGCTCCACGCCTGCAATCACCCCATCTTCTTTAATGAGCAATTTTGCTTTGCCTTGTGCATTGGCTGGAATGGTAGAAAGTGAAGTATGATCCCCATCGCCTAAATCTTCGGCAACAGCGTTTTTTATGAATTGATCTATGATTTGCTTATCCAAAACTTAAAATTAAACCCAAAAATAGCATTTTTACTATTATTTATCCGGCTCTATTCTCAATTCCGTAATAAAAAAAGCATTATTAGACTTTTTCATCGTGATTGAAACGCGGAATTTTCCATTCTTGGTCTGTAGAGAAAGGATGCCAAATCTAAAGTTTGGATTGGCATTAATGGTATGTGTAACCGATGATTTTATAGGTGGGTACTTGGTAAAGAAGTTCCTTAATATCTGTTCTGCCTGTGCTTTAGAGTAGACATCTTCTTCATCAATGACGATAAGCTCCAGGGAAGAAGAAAAATTTACCGCTACTTCTTTCGCATTGCCCGCTTTAAAATAACCGGAAAGATTGTCGATAATATCGCTTTGAATAGCAACAGCAGAAGAAAAAGAGGTAAACAGAATCGTAAAAAAAAGTAAGGGCTTCATATTCTCTATATAGCTAACAGACCAATCTTACATAAATTATGCCATGATTGGCTGCAGCCAGGAAAACAAAGATACTACAGTTGAATTACAATTAGGCTCAAAAAAAACACACAATACGCTTATATTTGTTAGATTGACAGACAATCGTACGACAATTACTAAATTAATTCAAGATGAATAATAAAAAATTAGTTCTACTTATTCTTGACGGCTGGGGCTACGGGAAGCAAGACGAATCCGATGCCGCTTATGCAGCTAACACTCCTTTCTTTGACTCTTTATTGAAAAATTATCCTAACTCCAAACTGGAAGCTTCGGGTGTAGCGGTAGGATTACCGGCCGGACAAATGGGGAATTCGGAAGTTGGACACATGAATTTAGGTGCAGGCAGAGTAGTTTATCAGGAATTAGGCAGGATTAATAAAGCAATAGAAGACAAAACACTGCACCAGAACCCGGTGCTGCTAGATGCTTTTCATTATGCTAAAGAAAATAACAAGGCTGTTCATTTCATCGGATTGGTATCTGATGGAGGTGTACATGCCCATATCAATCATCTGAAAGCGTTATGCGATGCTGCTGGCGAACAAGGATTGAGTGACGTATTTATCCATGCTTTCTTAGATGGCAGGGATACCGATCCAAATTCTGGATTGACTTTCATCAAAGACCTGGAACATCACCTGGAAAGTTCTACGGGTAAAATTGCCAGTTTAGTTGGCCGCTATTATGCGATGGACAGGGATTCGCGCTGGGAAAGGGTAAAACTTGCTTATGACGTGATGACTAAAGGTATTGGGAAACCAACTACCGATGCGGTAGCTGCTATTGAGCAATCTTATCACGAAGGCATTACGGATGAGTTTACCGCTCCGATTGTAGTGACTCAGCCAAATGGCAGCCCGGTAGCTACTATTCAGCCTGGTGATGTAGTGATCTGTTTCAATTACAGAACAGACAGAGGCAGAGAAATTACTGCAGCACTGACGCAAAATGACTATCCTGATTTTGACATGCATAAATTGCCATTATATTATGTAACGATGACTACTTATGATGAAAACTTCGAGCATGTAAAGGTAGTTTTCACTAAAGATGATCTTTCGGAAACTTTAGGTGAAGTATTAGAGAAAAACCATAAAAACCAGATCCGTATTGCGGAGACTGAAAAATACCCACACGTTACTTTCTTTTTCTCTGGTGGCAGAGAGCTGGCATTTGAAAATGAGAAGAGAATACTTATTCCATCTCCAAAGGTAGCTACTTACGACTTGCAGCCAGAGATGAGTGCCGCAGGAATTACAGCAGCGATCAACAAGGAGCTGGCTTCAGGATGGCCTGATTTTGTATGTCTGAATTTTGCCAATCCAGACATGGTAGGTCATACCGGTGTGTTTGAAGCAGTAATTAAAGCTGTAGAAACTGCCGACCATTGTGCAGAACAAGTGGTAAAAACAGGAATCGAAAACGGTTACTCTTTCATCATCCTTGCAGATCACGGAAATTCGGAATACATGCGCAATGCGGATGGATCTGTGAATACTGCACATACCACGAACCTTGTTCCCTGCATTTTAATTGACAATGATTATAAAACCATCGCTGATGGAAAACTTGGCGACATCGCCCCTACCATCTTGAAGATTATGGGTATTGAGAAACCAGCGATCATGACCGGTAACTGCCTGGTATAATGAGAAACCATTTATTATTATGTGCTTTTCTTTTGTTGTGTTTTGGCTGTGGAGACAGGGCCGTAACCCAGCAAAAGGAAACACATCCTTACTTCGATCTTAAAGGATACTTTGCGGGAGAAGCGGCAAGATTAAGTCGCCAGAAACCAAAGATTCATAAAACAGTGCTGGTCAATGACTCTATAGAAAGCAAAGAGCTGGTGATTCAGGACTGGCCCAAAGAACTGAGCATCTTTTCTGATGCCGACCTCAATAAATCGGCCTGGAAAGGTTTGTTTCGGGTAAAAAAAACAGATACGATGGAGCTTTATACCTCCGATAATAAGAAAGTTCCGGTGAAGGAATTGAAAGTCACCAAGAGAAATGGCCAGATTTACGGCCTTCAAATTTTGATCTGCAACGCCAATACACTCTATACTTCCTCAGATACGCTCAGCTATTTTCCAGATAGCCTATATGACGTAAAAAAGAACCAGCACATCAGGTTACTTGCGGAAAAGAATTACCGGATCACCGGAAAATTCAAATAGAGATCCCCTATTTTATATCCATCACAAAATCTTTATCACATAAAATCCTGCGTACGGAAAACAATCCTTACGCAGGATTTTCTATACCTGATATCTGGCAATACTGTGGCATGATAATAGGCCTATTTCTGTGGCAAATATGGGGAGTTTAACGAGCAAAACGCCTGATAGGAGCAAGAAAGTCTCTTTTATGAACTGCGATTAAATGGTTTAAATACAACCTGATGCGTATGCAGTCAGATTTCGGGAAATAAATTCCTCATTTAATGTATTCATATCAGCGATATAAATTCAGTTAACACTTTGATCCCTTGGAAAATGGCAACAATAGCGTCATACTTGAAGAAATACAGGAGAACATTTCTTTATGTTATTCCCGCTGATCATCAGTTTACGCTTTTCAGGATCAGTTCATGGAAACTGAATTTATTTAGAGACACCATCATGTATTGCCTTCCATTAGGCATGATTGGGATTCTTTTGTTCCTGGTTAATGAGCTCGTTAAAGGAAAAGTGTTTTTCCCTGTATTTATGGTGCTGGTTATCATTTCTCTTATGGGTTTTGTAGTAAATAGAAAAATAAAGCTGGATTACAGGATGGTCATGGTGGTGGCCCTTCTCTATCTGATTGCCATATTGTACCTGCTTTTTGTTGGCTCTGATGGCCCTGGAGCATTGTACCTATTGATCATTACGTTTTTCACGGCAATGATCTTTCCCACAAAAGCCACTTTCATTCCATTGATGGTCAATATTGTGATTTGTATACTGATTGGCTTAATTATACAGTTTAAGCTTTTCCCTAATGCATTGTCTGAAACCTATGACCTCACTTTATGGATTGCCTATTCCTGGAATTTCATTTTTGTCAGCTTTATCAGTGTCTTTATGATCAGTACCATTCTGAATGGTTTTGAAAAAACCCGGTTTAAAGAAGCCATATTGGTCAAGAAACTGGATGCTTCGGAACGTTACTACCGGAATATCTTTGAAGCGAATCCGGTACCTATGTACATTTTTGAACTGAATACCGGTAATTTCCTGAAAGTGAACGAAGCGGCTATAAAGAAATATGGTTATACCCAGGAGGAGTTTTTATCGATGAACATCACGAAAATCAGACCGGCCTCAGAGATCAGTAAGCTGATGGACATTTTTAGCACTATAAAAACCAGGGAATATTCGGGAATTCTGACACACATGAATAAAAGTGGACAATTGTTTCCAGTTGAAATTGACACTACCATCGTAAATATCGATGGGATCGACGCCAGGCTGGTTTTGGCGACAGACGTCTCTAAGCGAATGAATTATGTGAGAATGATTGAAAAACAAAACCAGGACCTGAAGGAAATTGCCTGGATTCAAAGCCATAAAGTGAGGGCACCATTAACGAATATCATGAGCTTAACGGAGATGATGCTTCAAAATCCCCATGGCGACCATATTGATTTACTGTATATGCTAAAAGAATCTACCCAGCAACTGAATGAATCTATTGCTTCGATAGTATACCAGGCAGATAATAACCAGATGCTTCCACCAGAATGAACGGAATTAACCTCCGAAACACCTAAATAAACAAAATGATAACCAACGAATAAATATAATCCAATGAAAAAATTTTATCTGATAGATGACGACACTATTTTCGTTTTTTTAACAAGAAAAACGTTACAGGTTGCCAATCTAAGTACCGACCTGACCGTCTTTGAAGATGGAAAAAAAGCTTTATTAGATTTGGAGTTGAGCGCCAACCAGCCGGAGTTATTACCAGATGTGATCTTTCTGGATTTAAATATGCCGGTATTGGATGGCTGGGGATTCCTGGAAGAGTATTCATTGCTGGAACCTAAAATGAGCAAGAAAATCGAGATTTATATCGTTTCTTCTTCGATCTCTCCATCAGAACTGGAACGTTCTCAGCGTATTCCTGTGGTGACCGACTTTTTAACTAAACCCCTGAGTCGCTCCAAATTTGTGGAGATATTTGATGGCGCAGAAGTATAAAAAAAATGCCTGCTATTGCGGTTACAATAGCAGGCATTTTTGATGTCAGTAATCCTTATTTCAGACTGGCAATCTGTGCTTTCACATAATCTACTAAACCGATGATATCCTTACGTAAAGGCTGTACCACCAATACCTTTTGAAAATCAGCAATAGAGTTATTAAATAAAGTGATGACAGCAGCTTTTTCCGGTCCTTTCTTCACTTTATACGATTTATAGATGGCGTAATCTTTATAAGCCAGCCCTCTATTTTGCAATAACTGTGTATCTTCTTCCCCATTCAGCTCAATTGCTTTACTGAAATCTTTAATTGCGGAAAGATAAAAATTGTCTCTCATTTGACTCAGTGACTCTTTTGGATCATTTGCAATGTTCAATCTTGCTTTTCCTCTATAATAATAGGCAGAATAATCTGAAGGCTTTACTGTAATCAATCGACTATAAGCAGCGATTGAATTTTCAAAATCTCCACATTGAAAATAAGAATATCCCAGCATCTTCAACACATTCGCATTGTTCGGAGTTTTGGTATCCGCCTTCTCTAATTGTCCAACGGCAGCCTTATAATCCCCTTTCATCATGGCTTGCAGCCCCAATTTATCGTAACCGCTATTTTGAGCGATACCGACCTGAGCAGAAAAGACAAATAATAATAAGATGGTTTGCTTGAAATAGTTCATTAAGTTTTATTTAAAATATTAAATATATTTAGATTTGATTCCCAACTCCTAAATAAGATTACGTGATCCGGGAATGATAAAAGTATTTGAAGGCAACTATCATACCAGTTACAAATACCTCTCTTAAACGCTAAATAAATGAAAATATGATAAGCCGAAGAATTATTCTGATTTTTTTTCAAAAAAGGTCAGACAATTACGCATATTGCTTTAGCTGTTCTTCATTTATTCCTGACTTTTTAACAGGGAAAAGGGCCCATGCCTCTTTTGGCACAGGAGTTGAAAATACAGATAATACAATATAATTAATAATTTCGTAGACGGCATACTGTCAGATTGTCGTTTTTATTTTAGAAAGACTTAATAAATGAGTAAACAAGATCATTTTGATTTTAGCAACGCACTACCCATTATAAATGAAGATACAGAGTTTTTCCCGCTGATGTCCCAACAAGACGAAGACGAGATGAACAATGAAGAGACTCCTGAGGTACTGGCCATCCTTCCTTTAAGGAATACCGTACTTTTTCCAGGAGTAGTCATTCCAATTACTGTTGGCAGGGATAAATCTATAAAGCTGATCAAGGAAGCTTACAAAGGAAACCGGATTATCGGAGTAGTATCCCAACGGGATGTTTCGATAGAAGACCCTACGTTTGAGCAGCTGAATAGTGTAGGAACGGTGGCGCAGATCATAAAAATGCTGCAGATGCCAGATGGAAATACAACTGTAATTATCCAGGGCAAACAACGTTTCCGCCTGATTGAAGAAGTTCAATCGGAGCCTTACATTAAGGTAACCATCAGCAAATTCGAAGAGTCGAAACACAAAAGCGACAAAGAATTTAAAGCAATGGTGGCCTCTATCAAGGAAATGTCTTCGCAGATCATTCAATTGTCGCCGAACATTCCAAGTGAAGCTGGTATTGCCTTAAAAAACATAGAAAGCACTTCTTTCCTGATCAATTTCATCTCTTCAAATATGAATGCAGATGTTTCTGATAAGCAAAAAATGCTGGAAATGGGCAACCTGCGTGAGCGCGCAATGATGGTGATGGAACTATTGACCCTGGAACTTCAAATGCTGGAGTTAAAAAACCAGATTCAATCGAAAGTCCGCACCGACCTGGACAAACAGCAAAGGGATTACTTCCTGAATCAACAATTAAAGACCATACAGGAAGAACTGGGTGGTTCTTCTTCCGACCTCGAATACGAGGCTTTGCAAGTACGCGCAAAGAAGAAGAAATGGTCTGAACCTATAAAAGAACATTTTACGAAGGAGCTGGATAAACTGGGAAGAATGAATCCCGCAGCCCCTGACTATTCTATACAGATCAATTACCTGGAGCTCTTACTAGACCTTCCATGGAATGATTTCACGAAAGACAACTTTGACCTTAAACGTGCACAGCGCGTACTGGATAAAGACCATTTCGGTTTAGAAAAAGTAAAACAGCGTATTATAGAATACCTGGCTGTTTTGAAGCTCAAACGCGACATGAAAGCCCCTATCATTTGTTTAGTAGGCCCTCCGGGAGTAGGTAAAACCTCATTAGGAAAATCAATTGCGAAAGCATTAAACCGTAAATATGTGCGTATGGCACTGGGTGGCATCAGAGATGAAGCTGAAATCCGCGGCCATAGAAAAACTTATATCGGTGCTATGCCAGGCAGAATCATTCAATCCATTAAAAAAGCCGGTGCTGCAAATCCTGTATTTGTTCTGGATGAGATTGATAAAGTGGGTGCTGATTTTAGAGGCGACCCTTCTTCCGCATTACTGGAAGTATTGGATCCAGAGCAAAACTCTGCTTTCAACGACCACTATGTAGAGGCTGATTATGACCTTTCCAATGTACTGTTTATCGCTACTGCCAACTCATTGAGCAGCATACAGCCAGCTTTGCTGGATCGTATGGAGATCATTGAAGTGAATGGTTATACGATTGAAGAAAAGATTGAGATTGCTAAAAAATACCTTTTACCTAAGCAAAAAGAACAGCACGGGATCAAAACAAAAGACATCGTTCTAAAGAACAGTCTGATTGAAAAAGTAATCGAAGATTATACAAGAGAATCTGGTGTTCGTGGACTGGAGAAAAAGATCGGTTCCTTAGTACGTGGTGTGGCGACTAAAATCGCGATGGAAGAAACGTATGAGCCAAACCTGACCTTAGACGATGTAGAGCGTATTTTAGGTGCCCCTATATATGATAAGGATCTTTATGAAGGCAATGAAGTTGCCGGAGTAGTGACTGGTTTAGCCTGGACACAGGTTGGTGGAGACATTCTATTTATTGAGGCGAGTTTAAGCCCAGGTAAAGGGAAGTTAACCTTAACGGGTAATCTGGGTGAAGTGATGAAGGAGTCTGCAGTGATTGCATTGGCTTACTTACGTTCACACGCAGCCATTTTCGGAATTGACTATGCCCTTTTCGATCAATGGGATATCCATGTACACGTACCTGCCGGCGCAACGCCAAAAGATGGTCCATCTGCTGGTATTACCATGCTAACTGCATTGACTTCTGCATTTACACAGCGTAAAGTAAAATCTAACCTGGCCATGACCGGAGAGATCACCTTACGTGGAAAAGTATTGCCGGTTGGTGGAATCAAGGAAAAAATCCTTGCCGCTAAACGTGCCAATATTAAAGATATCATTCTTTGTAAATCGAATAGAAAAGACATTTTAGAGATCAAGGAAAGCTATATTAAGGACTTAAATTTCCATTATGTAACGGAGATGAAAGAAGTGATTGAGCTGGCGTTAATGAAGGAAAAAGTGAAAGATGCGCAAGACCTGAGTGTTAAAATCAAGCCGGTTGCAAAATAGGCTGTTTTTACTTATTATTGCGGCACCAAACAAACCTTAATGAGAAAATTAACACTGGCTTTTACTTTATTTTTAGCCCTTACCAGTACACAGCAGCTTTTCGCACAGGAAAGCAGCAATACGAGTCCTGCTACGTCAAGAGCACAGAACATATTTATTGAACTGGGCGGTCAGGGTTTAACTTTTACAGCAAATTACGACTCCAGGTTCTCTAACAAGAGAGATGGCATCGGAGGTAGAGCCGGTATTGGATACCTATCTGTAGATGGCGATAAAGTGACTACCATTCCTTTATCCTTGAATTACCTGCTGGGAAAAAGCGGGAAGTACTTTGAACTGGGATTAGGCGCTACTTATATTTCTACCAGCGGCGATGCGGAAGTACTTTTCAATAAGAATGAAAGCAATGTAATTGGTACCATGAGTTTTTTCTACCGGGTACAACCGGAGGATAGCGGTTTCGCTTTCAGGATTGGACTTAGTCCAGTCTTCAGCAGAGACTTCTTCCTACCTTATTATGGTGGTCTAAGTCTTGGCTATACTTTTTAACATAAAAAATACGATATTCAACTCCGGCAAATCTGCCGGAGTTTTTTTTTAGAAAAATAATAATGAAAGCTATAAGCAAAGTACTGCTCCCTTTATCCCTGATTTACCTGCTGGCCACCAGTCCGGTTTCAGCACAAAGCTTCAAAAATGAGTTTGGTTTTAAAAGCGACAATGATTCCTACCTGCTGCAGGGCTCTGACCGCTATTATACCAATGGCTTATTTATCAATTTCCGCCATGCCTTGAATCAAAGCGGGCTCCCGGAAAAGCTGGAAAAGAAAACTTATGAAATTGCTATTGGCCAAAAGATGTACAATCCTTATTCTGGTGCCGCACCCGATCCGGCAAAACAAGACCGTCCATTTGCAGGCTACCTGTATGCGGAAGGTGCATTGAACTGGTTTTATAAAAATGAAAGCATTTTGAAGACCAGCGCACAGATTGGGGTAACCGGACCGGCATCACTGGCAGAAAAAGGCCAGGAGCTCTTACATAAAACCGTTGGCTTCTATCAACTGGAGGGCTGGGATTACCAGATTAAAGAAGAAATGCAGGTAAATCTATCCGCGCAATACACCAGATTATTACACCGTTTTAAAGACCAGGCTGCAGACTTCTCTTTTGAAGGTTATGCGAATGTTGGAACGACCTTTAGTGGGGCCGGGGCAGGAATTTTATTCAGAGCAGGTCGAATCAATCAGCTTTTCAATGCAGCTTATACCAATTCAGTAATTGGAAACCAGTCGAAAACAAAGAATTTAGTAAAAAGTGAGCTGTTTTTTTATGCAAAACCTCAGCTTAATTTTGTGGCTTATGATGCCACCATACAAGGCAGTATGTTTAACAATGATAGTCCGGTTACCTTTGGGGTTAAACCAGTCGTGTTTGCGCAGCAATTGGGATTTAATTACAGCAGTCAGCGCTTTACCTTCGATTTTGGGATGATATTTAAGACTAAGGAAGTGAAAAGTACCGCCAGAGCCCATCAGTATGGCAATATTAGTATGTTCTACCGCTTCAACTAATTCAGCAGTAAATTAGTCCAGGGCAGGACGTTTCCGCAAGGTTTTCTTTGTGGAAACGCTCTGTTTGTCCTGTAGCCGCTTCCTGATCACCGATTTCGGTGTCTTGGTGGGCTTTCTCTTTTTTTGAATGTGCAGGCCCGATTTCAGCAGGGCCATCAATTTTAGGATCGTTTGCTCTTTGTTCATCAGCTGACTCCTGTCTTCCTGCGAAACGATGTGCAGGTTTCCTTCCTGATCCAGGCGATTGTCCAATCTTTCCATCAGCAAGGTCCTTTCTTCTTCCGTCAAAAAAGCTGCAGAAGGCAAATGAAGGATCAGTTCTACTTTACTGGAAACCTTGTTTACATTCTGGCCGCCTTTACCTCCGCTCCTGGAAGTTTTAAAGGTGGCTGTTCTAAGTATATCTTCTTTATTGGGTAACATGCAGTAAAAGTAGCTAAAGAAAATCGGCCATTTAAAAAAAATTTGGGGGAACAATTCCCTAAAACATTAACTTTGCCCTATATGAGGAAAAATCTGGTTGTAGCTATCGACGGCTACTCATCATGTGGAAAAAGTACATTAGCGAAAGCATTGGCAAAGAAACTAGGTTTCATTTATATTGATAGCGGAGCGATGTACCGGGCGGTTACGCTTTATTTCCTTCGCAATCACATCGACATGAATGATCCTGAAGCAGTAAAAGACGCTTTACAGCATATCGAATTAAACTTTCATTCCAGGGATTACGAATCGCACATTACCTTAAATGGCGAAGAAGTATCTGAAGAAATCAGACTGATGCCGGTTTCGGAAGCAGTAAGCGAAGTATCAGCCAATAAATTTGTCCGCAAGGATATGGTGAAACAGCAGCAGCGCATGGGCAAATCAAAAAACATTGTGATGGATGGCCGTGATATTGGCACTACTGTTTTCCCGGATGCTCAGGTCAAGTTCTTCATGACTGCCGATCCAAAAATCAGGGCAGAACGTCGTTACAAAGAAATGCAGAGTAAAGGGGACACTTCTACCACTTTAGAAGAGGTATTCGAAAATCTGGCTCACCGTGACTATGCAGATACTACCCGCGTTGAAAGTCCGCTCACACGTGCAGAAGATGCCGTAATCCTCGATAACACTAACATCACTCCACAAGAGCAACTTGATTTTGCAATTGAGCAAGTAAAGCTTCATTTCCCTCAATAAGTAAAAATGACCAAAATAAACTAACTATGGCATGTTATATACCGTAATTATCAATACATACAGAAGGGCCTCGGCCCTTTTTTTTGTCAATAATCAGTTACAAATCTCCTCTTAGCTTAAACATTACAATTCCATGTTTTAACTCATATACCAGATTAATACTTTTGTTTAACAATTTTGTCAAACTCAAAAGTATATGTCAACTCGCGAAACTGGTACGGAACAATTAATAAAAGATACGGCTAAGCACCTGTTTTTTTCGGAGGGTAAATTACATGCTACCACACAGGAAATCGCGGATGCAGCCGGAGTGAATCGTACACTCGTAAATTATTATTTTCGCTCCAGGGACATCCTGTTTGATCAGGTGTTCAATGAGGCACAAGAAGGATTTGTCTGCACGCTGGATGAAGTATTTGACTCCAAAATGCCTTTTAAAGAAAAAATCAGAAACCTGATCTCTGTATTCATCAAAGAAACTGCTCAATACCCTTTTCGCCAGCTCTTCATCATCACAGAAATGAATAGAAATGAGTTGATCAATGCGAAAAAAGCTAGGGCTAAAAAAGTGAAAGTTTTTTTACAAGAAGTCCAGACTGAAATGGACAATGGCATCGTAAAAAAAATGGATCCAAGACAATTCATGCTGAACCTATTCTCTTTAATGGCACACCCATTTATTACTGCGCCACTTAACAAAGCTTTATTTGGCATGAATGATGAAGAATATGCCGGTCTGATGGAGGATCGAAAACAGCTGATCTTTGAAACCATTTTCCCATAAAATCATCCTTTATATTATATTCTCTTAAAAACAAAAAACGAACAATACCCATAAAAATGAGATACACAATTCAATCACTATTATTGCTTCCGGCATTAATGATTTTAAGTTCATGCGGAAATAGCGGATCAAAACCAGGCGGTCCAGGAGCGGGTGCCCCTCAGGTCAAAGAATACAAAGTACTAGAGTTGCAGCCACGCAGCGCAACGTTAAACACAGACTACCCTGCCAGTATCCAGGGTCAGCAAAATATAGAAATCAGACCAAGAGTGGATGGGTATGTGGAGAAGATATTTGTAGATGAAGGCTCAATAGTCAAAAAAGGACAGCCCTTGTTCAAAATCAATGCCCCTCAATATGAGCAGGAAGTGCGTACCGCTACTGCGAGCATTAAAAGTGCAGAAGCAGAAGTGAGTTCAGCAAACATGGCGGTAAATAAAGTAAAGCCATTGGTAGAGAAAGATATCGTGAGTAAATACGAGTTAGAATCTGCACAATATACTTACCAGGCGAAATTAGCAGCATTGGCACAAGCGAAAGCAGCTTTATCAAATGCAAGAACCAATTTAGGTTATACTACGGTAACCAGTCCGGTAGACGGTGTAGTAGGTGCGATTCCTTTCCGTTTAGGAAGTTTGGTGAGCGGTAACAATGCAGAGCCTTTAACTACCGTATCCAGCACAGGAAACGTGTATGCTTATTTTGCATTCAATGAAAAACTGTTACTTCACTTCTTTAAAGACGATAAAGGAATGACGCTTGCTCAAAAGCTGGCTAAGCTTCCTGAAGTTTCTTTAATCTTATCTGATGGTAGTTTATACGATCATAAAGGGCGTATTCAAACCATCACCGGACAAATCAATACCACTACAGGTTCGGCAAATGTACGTGCGAGTTTCCCAAACCCTAAAGGTCTGATCCGCAGCGGAAGCAGTGCAACAGTAAGAATCCCAGATGCCATTACAGATGCTATTCTAATTCCTCAGAGCGCTACTTTTGAATTGCAGGATAAGCGTTTTGCAGTGGTGGTAGATAAAGATGGTAAAACGAAAAGCACCGCAATTACGGTATTGAAAAACACTGCAGGTACTTACTTCGTGGTAGAAGAAGGCTTGAAAGCAGGTGATAAAATCGTATTAGAAGGCGTTGGTACCTTAAAAGACGATACTCAGATTAAAGTAACCCCAGTAAGCGCGGACGTTGTTTACGCAGATTTAAAATAAGATCCATATATGTTTAAGATATTCATACAGCGCCCGGTACTTTCTACAGTGATCTCTGTGATCATTGTGATCCTGGGACTACTAGGGCTGCTCGCGCTGCCCATTTCACAATACCCAGACATTGCCCCTCCTACTGTGCAGGTTTCTGCAGCATACACAGGTGCGAATGCCGACGTGGTACTTAAAAGCGTCATCATACCACTGGAAGAGCAAATCAACGGGGTGGAGAACATGACTTACATGACCTCTACTGCAACCAATGATGGTTCTGCCAGTATTAACATTTTCTTTAAGGTAGGAACAGATCCCGATTTAGCTGCCGTAAACGTGCAGAACAGGGTTTCCAGAGCGACCAGCTTATTGCCTCAGGAGGTAACACAAGCCGGAGTTACCGTAACGAAAAGTCAGAGTAGTAATCTATTGATTTTCTCACTTTACAGTGATAATCCTGCTTACGACCAGACTTTCTTACAGAATTATGCGAAGATCAATCTGGTTCCTGCTATTCAAAGGGTAACTGGTGTAGGTAATGCGACGATTTTCGGATCCAAAGATTACTCGATGCGTATTTGGTTAAAACCAGATATGATGGCACAATACAGTTTGATTCCTGCTGATATCTCAGCGGCTTTGGCTGAGCAAAATATTGAGGCTGCTCCAGGGAAATTTGGAGAGAATGGCGACGAAGCTTTTCAATATGTAATTAAATACAAAGGAAGGCTGACGAAAGCAACTGAATTTGAAAATATCGTGGTTAAATCAGCGGGTAATGGCCAGCTGCTGCGTTTAAAAGATGTGGCCAGAGTAGAACTAGGCTCATTAAGTTATAGCTCTAACATCACCACCAATGGTAAACCATCAGTGGGTGTGGCCATTAGCCAGACTCCAGGATCAAATGCAAGAGACGTTATCAATGAATCGAAAAAGATCATTGAACAGTCGGCTAAAAACTTCCCTAAAGGTGTAAATTATATTTACCTGGTAGATGTCAATGAAAACCTGGATGCTTCAATTGAGAAAGTAGTACATACCCTTATTGAAGCCTTTATCCTGGTATTTATCGTTGTATTTATTTTCCTGCAGGATTTCCGCTCTACCTTAATTCCTGCGATAGCAGTACCGGTAGCGATTGTGGGTACCTTCTTCTTCTTAAACTTATTTGGTTTTACGATCAACTTACTGACCTTATTTGCCCTCGTCCTCGCCATTGGTATTGTGGTGGATGATGCGATTGTGGTAGTTGAGGCCGTCCATGCCAAGTTAGATCATGGTTATAAATCCGCCAGAAAAGCGACGATTGATGCCATGAGTGAGATTTCAGGAGCGATCATTTCGATTACCCTGGTTATGGCAGCAGTATTTATTCCCGTAACCTTTATTACAGGTTCTACAGGGGTATTCTACAAGCAATTCGGCATTACACTTGCGGTAGCAATTATCTTATCCGCAGTAAATGCATTGACCTTAAGTCCGGCATTGTGTGCTTTATTATTAAAACCACATGCAGACGACCATAAGCATCAAAGCTTTATTCAACGTTTTTATACCGCATTCAACGTATCATTTGATAACGTAACCAACAAATACAAAAAATCAATCCAATTCCTTTCTGTGAAGAAATGGATTGTATTGGGAGCTATTGTACTGTTCAGTGGCGCTTTAGTTTTCATGATGAAAACTACCCCATCTGCTTTTGTTCCTGCGGAAGATCAGGGTACTATTTTTGCCAATATCAGCTTACCGCCATCGGCATCTATGGAACGCTCTACGGTTATCGCGAAGCAAGTAGATAGTTTGGCACATACCATTCCGGAAGTAAAAAACACCTTACGTATTGTGGGGCAAAACTTTACTGCTGGTCAGGGTAGTGCTTACAGTATGGTAATTCTGAAACTGAAAACCTGGAGCGACCGCGACCGTGGTATTCAGGAAGTCATCGGCGAACTTTTCGCTAAGACTGCAGGGATCAGAGATGCGAGTATTTTCTTCATCTCCCCTCCTACGATTCAAGGATTCGGACAGAGTGGTGGATTTGAGTTCCAGGTACAGGACAAAGGGGGTCATACCGTTCAGGAGCTGTTCAAAGTAAACTCTGATTTCCTGGCTAACCTATCTAAACGCCCGGAAATTCAATATGCAACCACTTCATTTAACCCGAACTTCCCACAATATATGCTGGATGTAAATCTGGAAAAATGTAAAGAAGCAGGAATTACAGTAAACTCTGTACTGAACACCTTACAAGGTTATTATGGTGGATTGTATGCTTCAAACTTTAACCAGTTTGGTAAGCAATACCGCGTCATGATTCAGGCAGATGCCAATTACCGTAAAAATCCAGAAGGATTAAACAAAGTCTTTGTTAGAAACAGCAAAGGCGAAATGGCGCCAATCACGGAATTCATCAACATGACCAGAGTATACGGTCCAGAGTCGATTTCGAGGTTCAACCTTTTCAGCTCTATTGCCGTTACAGGTGCACCAAATGCAGGTTATAGCTCTGGAGATGCGATTAAAGCAATTCAGGAAGTAGCTGCAGAATCATTACCGGCAGGTTATGGCTATGATTTCTCAGGCCTTACCCGTGAAGAGTTGGCTTCTGGTAGTCAGACGGTGTTTATCTTTATCCTGTGTCTGGTATTTGTTTACTTCCTTCTGAGTGCGCAATATGAAAGTTATATCCTTCCATTTGCGGTAATCCTTTCTATTCCATTCGGTCTAGCGGGTGCTTACTTATTCTCGATCATCTTTAAATTAAACAGTAATATTTACCTGCAGATCTCCCTCATCATGCTGATTGGTCTATTGGCCAAGAACGGTATTTTGATTGTAGAGTTTGCGCTGGAAAGAAGACGTCAGGGGCTGGACATCGTCCAATCGGCCATTCAAGGTGCAGTAGCACGTTTCAGACCAATCCTAATGACTTCATTCGCCTTCATCTTTGGATTGGTTCCATTGATGTTCTCTACCGGTGCCGGTGCAGTGGGTAATAAATCTATTGGTACAGGTGCTGTAGGTGGTATGTTGATCGGAACAATTTTAGGGGTATTTGTGATCCCGGTATTGTTCATTATTTTCCAGACGTTACAGGAAAAAATCAGTGGTCCTTTACACTTAAAGACTTACGACGATGATGACGAAGACGCTATCGATCCGACTAAAGCTAAAAAAGCGCCGCAGCATTAATCCATTAATTAAGAGAAACAATGATTTTATCCTATAAAAAACAGATGTTCACCCTTGCATTGGCGGTTACCGTTTTTGCCTCTTGCAGGGTGACTAAACCTTACGAAAGTCCGCAGTTAAAAACGATGGGATTATTTCGTGAGCAAACGTCAACAGACAGCACCACCATGGCGAATACGCCATGGCAAACGGTGTTTGCTGATCCGCAATTGGCTGGTTTAATTCAGGAAGGCCTGGATCAAAATCTGGACTTGAAAAATGCGGTTCAAAATATTGTACAGTCGAAAGCCACTTTACAGCAAAGTAAAGCAGCCTTTTTCCCTACGCTAACCGCTGATGTGAACGCATCAAGGAATAAGCAGTCACAAGCTGGATTGAACTTTCCTCCGGGCATCAATATCAATACGCTGACCAATTCTTTCAAAGCGCAGCTGAGCACCAGTTGGGAAGCCGATATCTGGGGTAAGCTGAGCAGTTCGAAAAGAGCTGCCTTAGCGACTTACTTCCAAACAGATGCTGCAAAAAGAGCCGTACAAACTCAGCTGATTGCTGATATCGCGACCAATTACTATACACTACTTGCATTAGACAGTCAGCTGGAAATTACGCAGCAGACTTTGAAAAGCAGAATTACAGGTGTAGAAACGATGAAAGCTTTGAAAGAAGGTGCAGTTGTAAATGGCGCTGCGGTAGTTCAAAGTGAAGCCAGCAGATATGCAACAGAAGTAACGATTCCAGATTTGAAGAGAACCATCAGAGAGACGGAGAACGCGTTAAATATCCTATTAGCGAGGGCTCCAGGACCTATTAACCGTGGTAAACTGCAAAATCAGAATCCTACCAGCGATTTAAAAATCGGTGTTCCTACGCAATTACTTGAAAACAGACCAGATGTACAAGCTGCAGAATTTGCTTTCAGAAGCGCATTTGAGAACACCAATCTGGCCCGTACTTATTTCTACCCTTCCTTCACCATTACGGCGACAGGTGGTTTGTCAAGTCTGGATCTTAAAGACTTTTTTGACAAGTCGGTATTTTACAATTTGCTGGGTGGATTAACACAGCCGATCTTTAACAAAGGTTTAAATAAAGCCAGATTAACTACTGCAAAATCCGTTCAGGAGCAAGCAGTAAACAGCTTCCAGAAAACATTACTGGTAGCAGGTCGCGAAGTATCGGATGCTTTATACACTTACCAAACAGCAGTAGAAAAAGAAGAAGCGCGTGCAAAACAAATTGCGGCCCTACAAAAAGCAGTAGATTATACCCAGGAATTATTGAGATATAGCTCTGCTACTAACTATACAGATGTCCTGACTTCAGAACAAAGTTTGCTTGCAGCACAGCTGAGCGGTGTAAATGACAGGTTACAAAAACTACAATCTGTAGTTAATTTATACAGAGCATTGGGTGGAGGCTGGAAATAATTCCCGCTAAAGCTTGATCATAAAACGCCCCCTTAAAGTATTAACTTTTCGGGGGCGTTTTTATAAAATAGGAAATCCTGATAGGCCTGTAAAAATTAAGGAGTTAATCATCCTCTGCATGTAAAGTGTTTTTATGGTCTTCCGGTTTATAACTGGCTTGTAATTCGGCCAGTTTCTTTTTACCATAAGCAAGTTTAGTAATCAATACAAACAATACTGGCACAATAAACAGCGCCAATATTGTAGCTGACAACATCCCCGCAGCTACTGTCCATCCAATCGTCTGACGAGAAACAGAACCTGCTCCGGTAGAGATGATCAAAGGAATTACCCCCAGTACAAAGGCAAGCGAGGTCATAATAATCGGTCTGAGCCTTAACCTCACGGCCTCAATTGTTGCCGCAATGAGCTCCATCCCCCAGTCTACCCTTTCCTTGGCAAACTCCACAATCAAAATCGCATTTTTAGCGGATAAACCGATCAGGGTAATCAATCCTACCTGCGCATAAATGTTGTTGTCTAATTTCGGCAGGAAGCTTAAAGCGAGAATTGCCCCAAATAAACCTAGCGGTACGGAGAGTAAAATAGAGAACGGAACGGACCAGCTTTCATACAAGGCGGCCAGTAAAAGAAACACGAATACGATAATCAATGAAAAGATTAGCGTGGTACTGTTTCCTGCTTCCGTTTCCTCTAAACTCAAACCAGAGAAATCATAAGCATAATTGGCGGGTAAAGTTTGAGCGGCTACTTCTTGTAAAGCTTTCAGGGCATCACCGGAACTGCTGCCTGGTTTTGCGGCGCCACCAATCTCTATAGACCGGAAAAGGTTGTAGTGATTGATAATAGAGGCATTTTCTATCACCTTATAACTCACCAAAGAACTCAGTGGCACGGAAACGCCCTGTGCATTCATCACCCGAAGGTGTTTCAGGTTGTCAATATTTGCTCTATAATTGGTGTCGGCCTGACTCACTACGCGGAAGTTCCTGCCATATTTCGTAAAATCATTGATGTAACTGCTGCCCAGATAGGTGGAAATAGTACTGTACACGGCGCCAATAGAAACCCCCATCTTTTTCGCCAGATCCCGATCTACATGTATTTTATAGTTTGGTGTTCTGGAGTTGAACAGCGTATAAGCCATTCCAATTTCAGGTCGCTGATTTGCTGCTGCGAGGAATTTCCCCACATTGGCTTCAAACTCTTTGATGTCTCCACTCTGTTTCTCCTGAATCTGTAAGCTGAAACCACCACTGATTCCCAATCCTGGAATTGCCGGCGGCGAGACCACCAGAACACTTCCATCCTTATCACCGGCAAAACTTTTCGTTACGCTGGCCATAATTGCATTCACATCCCTTTTACGAAGGTCCCAATTTTTAAGCTGCACAAAGAAAGTACCTGCATTCGATTTGAAAGACCTGTTCAGGATATTGATTCCACTGATGGAAGTAATGTTGTCTACTTCAGGATTATTTTTGCGGATACTATCTGTGATTCTTTTGATAAATGCATCTGTACGTACGGAAGAAGCACCTTCGGGCAAACTTGCCCCGATTAAGAAAATCCCGGCATCCTCAGAAGGGATGAAACCTGTTGGCTTTTTAACAAATAAACCACCCGTTCCCAGGTAAATACAAAGCAGGATGATCAGTACCAGAGGAATTGACTTTAAGGCCTTTTTAACCCCCATAGAATAATTATGGGTTACACCAGCAAACCACCTGTTAAACTTGTAGAAGAACTTATTCAGCCCTTTGGAATCTGCTGTTAAATTCATTGGAACTAACAAAAGAGAACACAATGCCGGCGTTAGAGAAAGTGCAATAAAAGCAGAAATCAATACAGAAACGGCAATGGTAATTGCAAACTGCTGATACAGCTGTCCAACCATTCCCGGAATGAATCCTACTGGAATAAATACCGCAGCTAAAATCAGGGCAATGGCAATTACCGGCGCAGTGATGTCGTTCATCGCCCTGCGTGTTGCATCTGGAGCTGATAAACCATCATGGTCCATATAATGCTGTACTGCCTCTACCACCACAATCGCATCATCCACCACAATCCCGATCGCGAGTACAAAACCAAACATCGTCAGGGTATTGATGGAGAAACCAAAGAAAGTAAAGAAGATAAACGTACCAATGATGGAAACGGGGATGGCCAGTACGGGAATCAGGGTTGCTCTCCAGCTTTGCAGGAAGAAGAATACCACCAATGTTACCAGTACCAGGGCCTCAATTAAGGTACTCACTACCTCACTGATCGACACCTTTACGACGGTAACAGTTTCATAAGGAACCGTATAATCCAGGTCCTTTGGAAAAGACTTTTTCAATTGATCCAAAGCTTTTTGAATCCCATCTGCGGTTTGTACCGCATTCCCTCCCGGCGTCTGGTTGATCATCATCAGGGAGGCCACTTTTCCATTTACTTTAGAGCTATTGGCATAACTAAAGGCACCTAACTCCACTCTTGCTACATCTTTCAGAAAAACAACGGAACCATCTGCACCTGTTTTGATCACTATATTATTAAACTGATCTACAGTATTCAGGTCGCCATCCAGAATCACAGAAAACTCAAATGTCTGGTGGTTTGCTTGTGGAGGTGCACCCACACTCCCCCCTGGAATCCTCGTATTTTGCTCCTGTACCGCAGTAGAAACTGCTGCTGGTGTTAAACCATAATTGGCCAGTTTATTTGCATCCAGCCAGATCCGCATACTAAATGGCTGACCAAAAGCCTGTACATCTCCTACCCCTTTCACCCGCAATAATGCGTCTTTTACATACAGATTGATATAATTGGAAATAAATTTGTCATCATAAGTTCCGTTCGGAGAATACAAACCAACCACCATCAAAATATCATTGTTGGCTTTTTTCGTGGTCACTCCTAAACGGGTCACGGCCTCTGGCAAGGAGGGTTCTGCAATACCTACCCTATTTTGTACATCCAGGGCGGCGATGTCAATATTTGTACCTACATCAAAGGTGACGGTAATCGAAGAGCGTCCATCGGAGGTACTGTTGGATGATAAATATTTCATACCCGGGGTACCATTGATCTGACTTTCTATGGGAGTAGTCACTGTTTGCTCCACGGTCTGCGCATCAGCCCCGGTATAAGCTGCAGAAACAGTAACCGTTGGCGGCGCAATACTTGGGTACTGACTGATGGGCAAGGTAGTGATGACAATAGTTCCAATCAGTACAATTAAAATGGAGATGACGATGGCCGTGACCGGGCGCCTGATAAATACTTCTGAGATCATAAGCTTGAAATTCTTTTAAAATTTTACCACGGCACCAGGCCTTACATTTTGTGCACCATCTGAAACAATCAATTCGCCCGCTTTCAATCCATCTTTCACGACTACATTTTTATCAAATTGTTTTCCCAGCTGGATGATGCGTTGTTCTGCCTTGTTACTATCGGCCACTACATACACATTAAATGAGCCCAATTGCTCTATCACCGATTTATATGGAATCACCAATTCGTTGTCTTCAGATTTATTCAATACTTTCATATTCACCGTCATCCCGGCAATCAGCTTTCCAGATTCATTCGGATAACTGATCCTCACCTTGATCGTTCCTGTGGCCGGATCTACTGCACGGTCTATGGTAATAATTTTACCCTGACGTTTATACAAACTGCCATCTTGCAGCTGGACGGTAAAAAGAGAATCTTTGACCGCCGCCGGATTACTTTTCAGTTTCTGGAAATGCGGAATATCTGCCTGGTTTACGGTGATATCTACCGCAATCGGATTTCCGGTTGAAACCGTATTTAAAAGCGTAGAGCCTGCCGTTACCAACGCACCTGGTTTCACTTGGGAAATACCTATTGTTCCGGTTAATGGAGATACAATCACTGCATTTTGAAGGTCATTATTTGCAGAAGAAAGCGTTGCTTTTGCTGCAGCGACCTGCGATTCAGCATTGGCCAGATCCGTTAGCGCATAATCAACCCGCTGTTTAGCGATTGCATCCTGAGCGGCTAGGTTTTTATAGCGATCTGCGTCTTTTTTAGCCTTATCACGATTGGCCTGTGCCATCTGCACATTTGCTTTAGCAGAATTGTAGGCAGCCAGGTACTTTGTGCGGTCAATTTCATAGAGCTTCTGACCCCTGGTTACTTTCTGTCCATCCTTTACAAAGATGGCGGTCACAAAACCACCCACTTGTGCACGGATTTCGACTTCATCTAAAGCCACTACTACCCCTGGATAGGAATCCACGGTAGTAACCGGCTGAGCAGCTACCTTATAAACAGATACGGGAGTTGCCGGAGGTGGACCACCCTGCTGCTGTGCAGCTTTATTTCCATTACCGCATGATGCTAAAGAAATGGACCCCAAAATAACAATGCCTAGTTTTACGTGATTAATCGTCTTCATTTGAGTACTTATTGGTTTACGGTAATTGTGCCTAATGCTTGTTCTACGTCCAGTCTGGAAGAAAGCAGACTATACAGAGAGTTTAAATAATTGAGTTGTGCGGTACGCAGGTCTGTTTCCGAAGTCATCAGATCCAGATAGGCTTTTATGCCTTCATCGTATTGCAATTTGATGGTTTGGTAAACCTGCCGCGAAATTTCCACATTTGCACCCGCTGTTTTCCAATCGTTCAAATTGGCCTTATAAGTGGCCATGGCCTGCTCATATTGCGTCTTGATTTGATTTTTGGTATTGACCAGGTCGAGGTCTATCCTTTGCTCCTGCAGCTGCGACTTCCTGAGTTCCTGAATCCTTTTTGTACCCTGGAAGATCGGCAGCTTCAATGATAACCCAAACAATGAACTTGGATAATTCTTATCATAGAGGTTGCTGAAATTGTTATTCAGGTAATTCCAGTTATAATTGATAAATCCGGAGATATTGGGTAAGAAAGCCCATTTATTATAACTGGTATTCAGGTGCTGCAATTGCTTTTGCGTTTGCAGTAAGCGGTATTCCACCCTATTCTCATAAGTTTCTCTTTGATTGGTATCGATCAGAATTTGGTTTTCCATCTTTACTGCATCAAAATTCAGACTGAATTCCTTTTCACTATTATAACCAACCAACTCTTTAAGGTAGGCATATTTGTATTTGATCAGTTCCTCTGCCCGCTTTTTATCCGCTCTGGAATTACTGAGACTGATCTGTGCACGCTGATAATCGGTTTTATCAACGAGTCCAAAATCATACTGTGCTTTTGAATCTTTGAGTTGTTTTTCTAATCTCGCATTGTTTTCATTAATGATCTTAATTTGTTCTATACTGGTGAGCACATCAAAATAAGCCTTACTTACACTCACTACGGTATTGATTTTCGTATTTTCTGTATTTTGCAAGTACTGCTGTCTATAGTATTTGGCAGCTTTAGAAGCCTGAATTAAGCCTGCATCCAGAAATTTCTGATCGGCTTGCAACGTAAATGCGGAAGTGTTTTTGGAACCAAACGTCAACAAGGAGGTTTCCCCATTCATCGTCAGCTGCTGGACTTGCTGTTTCAGGTTATTGTTATAAGTGGCTGTTCCATTGATCTGAGGGAACCAACCTGAAAGCGCTGATTTGATATCACGTTCCCCTATTTCTTCATCTATTAATGATTGTTTCACTCCAGGTTTATTCAGCAGTGCATAAGCAATCAAGTCAGGAAGTGTTACGTTTTTAAGTTCTTTGGTGTTCTGTTCCGTTTGTCCAAAAGCAACCGAGCACCAGGTAACCGGCAGGATCAAGAGAAACGTTAAGATCGATTTGTGTAGTTTCATAAGGTAGGAAATGAAGTATTTATAAAATCATCATAGTTTGTGTTCCTTTCTAAAAAATGAATACCAGTTCCCCTTTTTAATCTTTTTTATCGCCGTCGCCTACCGATACACATTGTTCATTTGATGCTATTGATTTAACCAGATGAAGAGAACTTCTCAAGGGATATTATCGTGGTGTTTATCATAAAACGTTAATTAATCCTGCTGATATTGTAGAGGTTTATGATTTGACAACAACCTATGTATCAATATTGTTTCAGGATATTTAAAATTATAATCCAGCTGATTCAGCACCAGATTTGGTTGTTTTTTACTACGATCAAATCCAGAATATTAATTGTTTTTTTATGTAATATTGGCCTTATGAATATCCTGATTGTGGAAGACGAAAAAAACCTGGCACTGGAAATGGCCACATTTCTGGGAAAAGAAGGTTATACGATAGAGCATGCCTGGAAGAAATCCTCCGCAGCAGAAAAAATATTTGTGAATACATACGACTTTATTCTGCTGGATCTTGGCCTTCCTGACGGCGATGGTTTTGAATTGCTTCATCAGTTTAAACAATTAAAAGACCGGGAGGATGCAGTGATTATCCTGACTGCCAGAGGCGATGTGGAAGACCGGGTGAAAGGCCTGGAATCTGGAGCAGATGATTACCTGCCAAAGCCCTTTTCCTTAACGGAGCTACTGGCCAGAATGCATGCCATCATCCGAAGGAAACATAAACTGGAAATGAATGAGGTGAATATCCATCATTTTATCTTAGACATTAAAAACCATAAGCTCAGTTTTGAAGGACAAAAAATCAACCTGACTGGAAAGGAGTTTGAGATTTTCAATTACCTGGTATTGAATAAAAACAGAGTGATTTCGAGGATCAACCTGACAGAACATGTATGGGGTGATATTCTGGAGATCAACTCGGACTCGAATTTTGTGGATGTTCATGTTAAAAATTTAAGGAAAAAGCTGTCTGCACATGCGCCAATTGACTGGTTTGAAACGGTAAGAAGTATCGGTTACCGGATAAATTCCAACCTGTAAATACTTTTGAATATTCATAAAGACCTGTAAAAACTGCCTTAAAGATGAAACTGCAACTCAAGCTTGCGTTATACAATACCCTCACTAAGGTGGCCATCATCACCCTGATGGGAATTTTCATCCTGGTTTCTATCAACAGGATTTCGGTGAACCACATTCACCAGCGACTGATTCAGAAAAAGAATAAACTGGTGACTAACCTTTCCAGTACTGCGATCAATGATTTGCTGACACAGCAAAAGACTTTTACAGATTACAACTTACTCAAAGAGGAATACATCATTCTGAAAGAGGTAAAAAACAACCGCAAGCAAAAATTAAAGCAATATTTTAGTCGGGAGACCCGGGAAATTGAAGGCAGTCAGGAAGAATATGAGATCCTGAGCGCCGAATTTGAATACCGCGGCAAAAGATACCTGCTGGAACTTGGAGAAACGATGTCGACGGTAGGACAATTGGAAAACACGATTTCCGTCTTTACCTTCTTAATCTTACTCGCCGCAGTAATCCTAACCCTCCTCACCGACCTTGCTTTCAGTAAGTTTTTATTGGCCCCATTCTATCAGATCATTGATCAGAAACTCAACAAAGTAAATGATCCGATCAGCTTCAATTATGAACCCGTAAAGACGACTACAGAAGATTTCAGGATCCTGGATCAAAGTATCAGCAGCTTGATGAATAAAATCACTGATCTTTTCCTGACCGAGAAAGAATTCATTGCCAATGTTTCTCATGAGCTGTTAACCCCCATCTCCATTTTAAATACCCGATTGGAAAATGTGCTGAATGATGAAAAGTTAAGTGTAGAAGGAGAGAATAAGATTTTTGCCTGCTTAAAAACACTCAACCGCCTCAAATCAATTATCAATAGCCTCCTGCTCATCTCGAAAGTAGAAAACAACCAGTATAAAAAACCAGATTCGATCGTCCTGAAAGAAATGATTCATGAAGTTTATGAAGAATTAGAACATCGACTGGCAATGATGGATTTAACTTTTACCATCAATTTATCCGAAGATTACATTTTTAAAGGGAATCGTTCTTTATTCCATACCTTATTAATGAATATTGTAAACAATGCAATTAAATACAACCTTCCCTCCGGCAGTGTTCATATTTCTGACACTTTTATAGAGGATAAATATGCACTGATTATTGAAGATACCGGTCAGGGAATGGCCGTAAACCAGGTTTCACATGCGTTTCAACGCTTTGAAAAATTCCAATCCGAAAAAGAAGACAGTTACGGCCTGGGGCTTTCCATTGTGAAAAGTATTGCTATTTTCCATGAACTAGACCTCGAAATTGAGTCGGAAATCGGTAAAGGAACCCGGGTAATTTTAATCTTTCAAAAAAAATAACCATACCTGATCAATCTTCATAAAATCTTCATGTTTGATGAGCAACTTTGATCTAACAAATCACATAAAACAATTAAAAACATGAAAAGAACAATTTTAGCGCTTGCATTAGTTGCAACAACTTTCGGCGCATTCGCACAAACTCCTGCTGCAACTGCAAAACCAGTAGCTCACAAAGCACACGCTAAAGCGGTAGCAACAAAAACTGAAGTAACTAAAACAGCACCAGTAACTGCAGCTAAAACTACTGCAGCACCTATGACTAAAGCAGCTGTTAAACCTGTAGCAAAACAAAAATAAGTCTTAACCACCTCGTTAAGAACTATAGCCTAAGGGGATATCCAGATATGGATATCCTCTTTTTTTTGTATTTTGGCTTCAACCACACACCAACCTGAACCAAATTATGAGAAAATTCTTCCTTGTTCCCATCGCTTGCGCGGGGCTTTTTCTGAGCTTTAATACCATAAAGAAACCAACTGCAGACTTTCCGATAAAACAGCAAACTTTATCCACGAAAAAAAATCCACAAATTTCAGATACGCTAAGCCAGAACACCCTCGCACCATTCCCTAATAAAAAAGGCTGGATCTCACTTTTTAACAAAAAGAATATTGACGATTGGTTTGTGAAGATTGCTCATCATGAAGTTGGGGAAAATTATGGCAATACCTTTCGCGTGGAAGATGGCATGGTTAAAGTAAGATACGACCAGTATGGTGATTTCAACGACCAGTTTGGCCATTTATATTATAAAGTACCTTACTCGTATTACCATCTGGTAGTAGAATATCGTTTTGTAGGTGAACACCAAAAAGGCGCTCCTGACTATACGTTAAGAAACAGCGGAGTGATGTTTCATTCCCAGGATCCAAGAACAATGCCTAAAGAACAAGATTGGCCGATTTCTGTAGAGATGCAGTTTTTAGGAGGCTTGGGTGACGGCAAACCCAGACCTACAGGAAATATGTGTTCACCAGGTACTAATGTAGTGTATCAGGGCAAAATCGCCGCATCCCACTGTCTCAACTCGACTTCAAAAACTTATCATGGCGACCAATGGGTTCGTGCAGAATTGATTGTTTTGGGAGATTCCCTGATCACTCATATCATCAATGGCGATACCGTACTTCAATATTCCAAACCACAAATCGGTGGTGGAACTGCCAATAACTATGATCCTAAAATCAAAATTGACGGCAAGTTATTGAGCAGTGGCTACATCGCCTTACAAAGTGAAGGACAGCCTATTGACTTCCGAAAAGTAGAACTAAAAGACCTATCGGCTTTAAAAGAAAAAACCAAAGGCAAATAGGTCTGGTTTTCCTTTAATTATTTGTTTCTGCAAACTGTTGTAGATGTCCATTTTTACTTATACCTTTGCGACTCCAAAATTTGGATATGCATCCATAGCTCAGCTGGATAGAGCAACGGTTTTCTAAACCGTAGGTCATAGGTTCGAATCCTATTGGGTGTACAAGAGATTTATCTCTTAAATTAAGGCGACGTTGCTCCAGACGTCGTCTTTTTTTGTTTAGAAGGGTTGAATTAGAAATTAAACCCGTGATGATCAGTTATCCTTAACTTTAGCACCCAGGCTCATTACATTTCTCCCGCAATTAAGTTGTGATGCCATTTTAAAAGTCTGCCTTAATTGGGATCTATAACCATTTCCATATGAGGTATATCGTCCTCCAAATACGTTATCCCTGTTTCCTTAAAACCAAGTGCCGCATAAAAATCCTTTGCATAAGTTTGGGCGCCAATACGAATGGCCACCTCGCCAAAAAGTTCATGACATTTTTCAATAGCCAGCTGCATTAATATTTTACCAGCCCCAGTGCCCCGCACTTCAGAAGCAGTAAGAACCCTGCCGATTGATACCTCCGAAAAAGACAGACCAGCAGGAACTAATCTTGCATAGGCTACCAAAATTCCATTTTTTAAAAGCATCAGGTGGTTACAATGCTGGTCCTTGTTATCGGCATCCTGATAGCTGCATTGTTGCTCAACCACAAATACTTCATTACGAAGTCTTAAAATTTTATAAAGTTCATCAGGGCTCAAATCTCTGAATGTCTTTACAACTGTCTGGTATTCCATTTCTAAATTATTTTATGTGTTAAAAACCTACAGCCTAAATACAGTCCAATGGAAGTTACAGCAAGGTCAGGCAGCAAAGATAAGACGTATAATAATGCAATAAAATGCTAATTTCTCGTGTATTAATGATTTAAACGCATTACAAAATGAACGTCCAGCAGATACGGAACTTCTGAAGCTTGCCCAGGAACTTTCCTGTACTGAAAACCAGGCTTAACATTATTGATCAAAAGGAAGTTAAATAAAAATAAGCATCAAAAGATCATAGATTGAACCTGAGGCCAGCTCGTATTTTCAGCTCCTAACTATTAACTTTGAAAAATGAAGCCCAATCGTGTTATATTTTTCTTATTTGATAGCGTTCATTTGCTGGATCTGGCAGGGGCAGTAACTGTTTTCTATGAGTCCGGTTGCTGTGGAAAAAAGTACGACATGCGTTATGTGTCGCCATATCACCATCCGGAAACCTCCTCTGGTCTTGGATTTACAAATGTGGAGCCACTCAGTTCAGTAACCGTTCATCAGAATGATATCGTTATTGTGGCTGGGATGGAAATTGACAAATGGAACAGGGCAGATGATCAGCTCTGGATCCCCTGGTTACAAGCGGCTGCTAAAAGTGCTGCGATCGTCGCTTCGGTTTGCACCGCAGCCTTTGCGCTTGCTGCAGCAGGTCTGCTAAATGGTCAAAACTGCACTACTCATTGGGCATGGACTACAACTCTACAGAAAAGATACCCTTTAATTAAGGTCATCGAGAATAAGCTATTCGTACAAAGCGGCCGGATTTTCACCAGTGCGGGAATTGCGACAGGCATCGACCTTGCGCTTTATCTTATTGAACAACAGCATGGAGTAGCTTTTGCCTGTCTGGTAGCACAAGATATGGTAGTTTACATAAGAAGAGATGGAGCAGATGCTCAAAACAGCATCTATCTACAAAATAGGCAACACATTAACCAATATATACATCAGGTACAAGATTATATCACCAAGCATTTACACCATAAAATAACCATAGAAGAACTGGCCAATTTAATCTTTATCAGTCCGAGAAGTTTGACACGCTTATTCAAATCTGCCACGGGAGTCACCATAGGGCAATATATCCAATTGCTAAGACAGGAAAAAGCCAAACATTTGCTAAAAACCAAACACAAAATGGCCTGGATAGCGAAAGAATGTGGCTATAGCAGTACTGCTCAATTGAGAAAATCTGTCAAAGAAGCAAACGATTAAAACATTGACCTAAGGTCGAATGGCCGGATTGTGATGATAACTGTCCTGATTTATGAGCTGAGTTGTCTTAATTTTACAGTTAAATAATATACTGATGAAACGATTATTACTGTTCATACTTTTAATTCCTTGTTTTGCCTTTACGCAAGGATATGGAAATACCTATGTTTGTCCGCCTTGCAACCATCCATGTGATTCGGCAACTTACCAGCAACCCGGTGTTTGTAAGCATTGTGGAATGACATTAGTCGAGAAAAAGCAACAGTTGTCGGAAGATAAAAAAACAATGGTTTGCTTTTATTTATATGATGGAGTAGAAGTGCTTGATTTTGCAGGGCCGATGGAGGTATTTTCCTATGCAGGCTTCAAAGTCATCACTGTTGCAAAAACCAAAAGTCCTCTTTTGTCACAGGGAATCCTTAAGATCATTCCGGATTACAGCATTAAAGATGCTCCGCAAGCAGATATTTTCGCCGTATTTGGTGGTTCAGATGAAGTGGCAGCGGACGACCCTGAAGTTATTTCCTGGATAAAATCGCGGGATAGCAGTACTAAAAGCTATTTTTCTGTCTGCACTGGCGCGTTTATTCTTGGAAAAGCAGGCTTGCTGGATCAGCTGACCGTGACCACTTTTCATAAAAGCATCGCCAATCTTCAAAAAGCGGTACCAAAAGCTAAAGTACTTCAGAATGTTCGCTATGTGGACAATGGCAGGGTCATCACTACAGCAGGAATATCAGCTGGAATAGATGGTGCATTGCATCTGGTTGCAAAATTGAGAGGTAAAGCCGCCGCTGAAGCCATTGCAAAGCAAATGGAATATGATAAATACCAGCCAGAACAGGGTTTAGATCTATCGCATCCGAAAAATTAAAAATAAAGGCGACCTGAGTACAAACGTCGCCTTTTATTATTTAAAAATATTCTGCTAAATATGGCGTTCTGCAATGCTGTCTTAAAGTTTTCAGCGCCCTATCTTTTAATTGTCTGATGCGTTCCTTACTCAGGTTAAAAACTTCCACCATATCATCCAATGTCAATGCGGTATGATTATCCAGGCCAAAGAACAAGGTGATGATCCATTTTTCCCTTTCCGGAAGTACACCTAAAGTACGCTGTAAATCCTCGCTCAATGATTCTGTCATCATTTGTGCATCTGTATTCGGTACATTCGTATTGACCAGACTGTCTAACAGACTAAAACCACTTTCTTCATTGGTTGTCATATCCAGCGAAAAAGACAAAGGGGCACTGGATAAATAATCGGAAACCTTATCTGCAGAAAGTTCTGTTTCATGAGAAATTTCCTCATAAGTAGGCAAGCGTTCCAGCTTCTGCTCCAATAAATCTGATGCTTTATTAATTTTGATGATACCCAACACCTGATTTCCTGGGAGGCGGATCATTCTCTTTTGATCGGCCAATGCCTGCATAATGCTCTGGCGAATCCACCATACGGCAAAAGAGATAAATTTGAAGCCTTTGGTATCGTCAAACCGCTCCGCAGCTTTAATTAAACCCAGGTTGCCTTCGCTGATCAGGTCAGCCAACTGCAAACCTCTATTCTGGTATTTTTTGGCTACAGAAACAACAAAGCGCAAATTGGTTTTCACCAGTTTATCCAGGGCTGCTTTATCTCCTTTTTTAATTCTTCTGGCCAGATTCAACTCTTCCTCTACATTTACCAGATCGATTCTTCCGATATCGGTCAGGTATTTATCAATAGATTCGGAGTCCCGATTGGTAATGGATGGTGCAATCTTTAACTGTCTCATACCGTAACTTCATTTTTTAATGATACCTGCTTATTTAAGATGTAAGTTTCAAAATCCTGCATAGCTTTCACGAGTACTTCCACACTCGATATAGGCAATGCATTGTATAAAGAAACTCTGAAACCGCCTGCGGAAGGATATCCTTTGATCCCTACGATACCTTTTGTGCTTGCAAAATCAAGGAATTCCGCCTCTAATGCAGGATGCTTTGTTTTGAAAGTCACATTCATTCTTGACCTGTCTGCGGGATTTGCCAGGCCATAAAACAAGGTATTTCTATCTATTTCTTTATATAACAATCCTGATTTGGCGACGTTTTCTACTTCCTGCTGTGCTATACCTCCTTTTTCCTTTAGCCACCTTAAATTCAACATGGCTACATAAATTGAAAATACCGGAGGGGTGTTAAACATAGAATTGTTGTCTATGTAGATCTGGTAGTCAGACATAGAAGGTACTTCACGCTGAATTTTTTCCAGTAAACTATTCTTGATCACGACAAGTGTCATACCAGCAGGGCCCATATTTTTCTGTGCACCTGCATAGATCAGGTCAAAATCTGCGACATCAATAGGTCTGCTGAAGATATCAGAAGACATATCGCAGATTACCGGGATATTGCTGGCCGGCACGCTGAATACTTCTGTTCCTTCAATCGTATTGTTGGAGCAATAATGAAAATAAGCGGCATCGGCTGGAATTTTGTAGCCAGCAGGAACATAGTAATAGTCTTTGTCTTTGGAAGAAGCCACGATCTCCACCTGTCCAAAGAACAAAGCTTCTTTGATGGCTTTCAAAGAGAAGAATCCAGTATCCAGGTAAGCTGCTTTTTTATCCTGCTGCAGGAAATTCATCGCCAGCATAGAAAACTGGGTGCTGGCACCGCCTTGCAAAAATATAATGCTGTAACCTAAAGGTACTCCCAACAATTCTTTCACTAAATCCTGTGTTTCATTGATGACAGCTTCGAACTCCGGAGTACGGTGGGAGATCTCTAAAATACTAAGGCCAATGCCATTAAAATTCCTAACTGCATCTGCTGCCTGATCTAAAACTTTAGCAGGTAAAATACATGGTCCTGCACCAAAATTATGTTTGATCATTGTTTTATAGGTTCTGGTTGATAGCTCCAAAGTTCGGAACGTCAAAACGGATATCTCATTTTCCACTTACATTCAGCAAATTTTTCTGTTTTGACTACTTTATACCATACAATTTTTGGGTACCAATTCTAATGCTAGGCTGCTGCAAAATTTAATTTCCCTACTTCCTTATTTTTTAAGGGGTTAAGGTAAGTTTTACACTATCCTTTCGCAGAAAGACCGTAAATGTTTCATAAAAAATAAATAATACTATATTTGACCTTAATTACGTTGCAAAACATCTACACTAAGCTAGAAATCTATCTTCTGAAAAATGTCTAAACTAGATCCTACCCATCTTGGAATTTTGCGTCTTTTACAGGAAGATGCCCGAATGACGCATAAAGAACTGGCGAGAAGATTAAGGAAAAGTGTTTCTCCGATTTTTGAGCGCGTAAAATGGCTGGAGCAAAACGGCTATATTAAAGGCTATACTGCCTTGGTAGACCTGCAGAAAAGCAGCAATAGCATCATTTCCTTTACACATATCCAGATGAATGACCATTCTGAAGAAGCTTTAAGTGCTTTTCAAAAAGAAGTGGTACAGTTTGAAGATGTGAGAGAGTGTTATTATATCACTGGTAATTTCGATTTTATCCTGAAAATCGTCTCTCCTGATATGAAAGGTTACAACGATTTTTTACGCGGCCAGTTGTCAAAATTGCCAAATGTAGGCAGTGTACAAAGTTTCCTGGTGCTTTCTGAAGAGAAAAGAGATACCAGCTACAAGATCTAAGCGCTTATATCTAGGTCCATCCCTATTAAAACATTCCTTTTTCCCAATTGTTAAAACATCAAGTAATTTCAGTTTAAGCGCATTCTTCAACAATTCAATAACAGACAAATCAACAAGTAATTTCAGGTAAATACAATTGCAGGAATTTCCCTGGTAGTGGTCGGAAAGTGTTCGGGAAGAGAAGGGCCTTATAATAGGGAGCGGAAGGGGTTCGCGTAGGGTCCATCTAGGGTTGGCATAGTCTCTGCTATCCAGATACTAACTGAACCCCTGCCTCCGGCTAAAGGCCAAGCGGTCTCTCCCCGACCACAACTACACCTTATACCCAGCCTTAACCACTGGCCAGCCAGAAGCGTATGATTGTCTTTTTCTGAAATTACTTATTGATTTGAGCTCGGTCATTATTGCTATTCCTATATCTTCGGGATAATGAAATATAAATACTTAAATTGCAGTGCATAAAACGTAAATCAGATGGTACAGGTAGCCTTATTACTCCCCAATAATTATCGTTTACTAAGCGTAGCCGCAATACTTGATGTATTTGATACAGTAAATCATCATTATGAGGAAATCGGCAGAGCGCCTCTTTTTCAGATTAACCTGATCAGGAATACGACCATTTCCAAGGAAGGAACTACTTTTGAAAAATACAATGCGCTCAGCTTATCCGAATCCGGACCGCAAAACCTCATCTTAATTCCAGCATTTGGTACATCAGACCTCAATACTGCCATCCAGGAAAATCTGGAATTCCTGCCCTGGTTACAGCAGCAATATAAGAAAGGTGCGGAACTGGCCAGTTTTTGTACAGGAGCCTTTTTATTGGCTGCCACAGGTTTGCTCAACGGAAAAATTGCCACCACCCACGTAAATGCTAGTCCCGCCTTTGCCAGCTGTTTTCCCGATGTTTATTTTACACCGGAAAAGGTGGTTACCGCCGACCAGGGTATTTATACCAGCGGTGGCTCAACAAGTAGTTTTCATTTGATGCTGATGCTGATCCACAACTACTGCAGCCGCGATACCGCCATACACATTGCCAAAATATTCTCCATTGACATGAACCGAGAACAGCAAAGCCATTTCGGGACTTTTCATCCGGTAAGAGATCATGGTGATGAACTGGTTGCCAAAACACAGCTTTGCATCGAAAATGCTTATAAAGAATCGGTAACGATTGAAGATATTCTGCAGCAGATTCCCTCTAGCAGACGAAACATTGTGCGTAGATTTAAGCAGGCTACGGGAAATACCCTGATTGAATATTTACAAAAAACCAGAATTGAGGCGGCTAAAAAGCTTTTAGAGCAAACCAACCTCAGTATTCTGGAAGTCATGTTAGGTTCCGGCTATAACGATCTGAAAACGTTCAGACAGCTTTTTAAGAAAAACTCCGGAATGACACCTAAAGATTATAGGGATAAGTTTAAGCCGAAAGCCGCATAGCTGGCCTTTTATTTACCTTTTTCTTTCTTTTCTTTTTTAGCTTGTTCAGCCAGATCAGCGTACCTGTAACCGGCAGACTAGTTGCAATCAAACAGGCCAGGAAATAAATGATCTTGGTAAACATACCATATACATCACCCAGATGCAGCGCTTTGATAGAACCGGATACACGTTCGTTGAAAGGTTTATCACTAAACACTTCTTTCTGAAGTACAGTACCCGTATATTGATCTAAAAGAACTTTATCACCTGCAGCAGGTGCGAAAAATCCTATTTTGTTCTTCATGACCGTAATGGCTGAAGCAGAATCTTTTGGTAAACTGATGCTATAATCGCCAGTATAAGGTAATGCCGCATCTGCTTTTTTCAGGTAATCGCTCAGATTTAGTGGAGCAGCACCTGCTATAACTGTCGAAACAGGATCTTTAGGCGGCTCAAATCCTTCAGGTTGATACGTGCCCAAAGATTTCCTTAAAGCCTCTCTATACCAAGGGAAAGACCATTGAGGACCAGTAATTCCCATCAGAAATAGAAAGATACAAGCGTAGAAACCCAGGCTGTTGTGTAAATCATGATTTGTTCTTTTCCAACTTCCAGACCATTTTACCTTTAGCCCTTGTCTCCAGGATTTAACCCTTTGAGGAAACCAGATCACCATGCCCGTAATAACGCCCAATGTAAATAAGATAGTAGCCGCACCGGTAATGTAACTTCCCAGTTTTCTGTTCTCCAGTTCACCGAAGATCGGTTTTTCTACTTTATCTAATAGCAACCACCTGTGCAGGCTAAACATAGTTTTCATGAAGGAAGCAGTAGCTCCTTTCACTTCAGAAATATTGCCAATCACTTGGCCGGTATATTGGTTTACCGCAAAAGCAGAAGGACGTTTTCCTTGTTCAGGTTTTCCGCCTTTTTCTTTCCCTCTTCCTTCTCCGCCTTTTCCTTTTCCAACTTTATTTTCTTCAGCAGCTTTATGCCCTTCGCGACCTTTATCTGCGCTTTCTTTATCTTTTCCGGATTGCTCATTTCCTACTCCTACAATTGCAGGCGCAGTTGCTGCAGCAGCCATTGTCAACGCCTGATCTTTAGGCCCATGTTTTCCCTCTGCAGCTTTTCCTTCTCCTCTTTCCCCTTTTCCTTCTTTATCACCTTCCTTCATCCTTACCATAAATTGGTAAGTACGGTTCGGATCTGCAGGAATTTTTACGGAAACTACTTTTCCTCCTGTACTTTCCTTCACTTGCTTGATTAAAGATTCAATCGGCATCGGATTTGCACCTGCCGGAGCAGTTACTTTATACAATTCAGGATTGGCCATCTCCTTCAATTCCGTATTAAAAACATACAGAGTTCCACTTAAACAAACCAGGATCACAATGATCCCGCTCGCTAATCCGATCCACAAATGGATGTCGTTAAAAAGTTTACGTGTTTTTTGCCAGGCGCTTTTAGGTGTGTTTGGTTTCATTAAGGCTATTTTTTACAAATATAAAACAAATCCGCAATTATTTAGACTAATTCTTAATACTTGCGGACTTGCCAGATAAACTTGATAATTGTTGTTATTTATTCCACCAGACCTTACCTACAGTAACTTCATCATTGCCTTGTTTCCCGCTTTCTACAGCATTGGTCTGGCGTTCTGATTCCGGATACATCAACCTTAACGGTCTTGCTGTTGGCGCAGGGGCCAGTAAAGAATTAGGAATTTCAGGGAATCCCAATCTTCTGTAATCACTCCAAGCTTCCAGACTGCTGATGCTGTTCAGGGCCAACCATTTTTGTTCGATAATCCTCTTTAAGCGATCAGCTGGTGCTGCTCCACTTAACTTCACCGTCTCTTGCCCATTATAGGCTGTAAACGCTGCTGCATCTACTTCCATATATTTGAATGATTCTACAATTCCCTGTTCGTAGAAAGTCTGATCTGAACCGGCAATCCATCCTCGGTTTGCCGCTTCCGCCTGCAGGAATAAACTTTCAAAAGAACCCATTAAAATCAGTGCCTGATCAAAGCTTTTGAAAAGCCCGGTAGGTTTTCCATCGTTTTCAGTTGGCCCTTTAAAAGCAGAAGTGCTTTTTGCTGCATATTGAGTGTCCACATTCGGATTGCCAAAAAGTACACCTTTAAAAGTACCGCCAATACTCACATATAAGCTAGCCAGACGAGGATCATTCAATCCTTTATATTTGTCAATGATGTATTGTGTTGGACGTAAATCCACATGATTGGTAGCCGAGGCATTTACACCTCTGTAATTCGTTTCCCAGAAAGGATTCATTTTTCCTTTAGAGTTAATGTAACCTGGTTTGGTTGCTGCATTTTGTCCTAAACCTAAAAAGCCACTTCCTTCCACTTTGATCTTATCGATCTCTGCAGTGATGTAGGCATCATTATTTGCCTGCGACTGGCGGATCAATGCTCTTAACTTAATGGTATTTGCAAATCTAGCCCAAAGCTGTTTATCGCCACTAAAGATAATATCGGCTTTTCCCGGACTTTGATCTGCTGCTGCACCTTTAATTTCTGCCATTCCCTCAGTAATCAGCGAAACAGACTTTTCATATACGGTCTTTCCATCTTCATATTTAGGCTGCAGGTACAATGTTCTGTTCAAAGCTTCATCAAAAGGAACATTGTTATAAATATCTACTAAATGCAAAAAGTGCCATCCCTGCATAATCTTCGCAATTCCCGAATAAAACGGTGCATTTTCTTTTTGCGCCTGCTCCTTGATCAATTGATAGTATAATAAGGTGTTGTAAGTCCCTTCCCAGATTTGGATTCCATCTCTGGTTCCGCGAATGGCTACCCCATTATAGGTCTTCTCTTTATAAAACTTATTGGTTGCTTCACTGGTGGTGCCCCAATAGCCTGCCCAGAAAGCCGCCAGCTGATTGATTTGTACTGTTTCCTGATTTATCGTGCTGACTAAAGCACCCGGTAAACGGGCGCTTAGGATCAGGTATTGCTCTGTTGGACCATTCGGATTGTCATTCACATCCAGGAATTTTTCGCAGGAAGTCAGACTGAATAAGCCGGCAGCGAAAACGAATATTTTTATACTTTTCTTCATTATATGTTATTCTTCAGCGTGTATATCTTAAATAAACTCGTGTATGTCAATTAGAACGTAACGTTCAGGTTAAAACCAAACATTCTGGTTGGAGGAATCTGTCTGAAACTCAGGTAACCATCTGTCTGATTGTACAAGGATTCAGGATCGCCATAAGTATTGCTCTTATGTCTGATGATGAATAAATTGGTTCCTACCAGTCCGAAGCTAGCTTCACGGATTACTTTCTGTTTTGCCAATAATGCTTTAGGCAAAGCGTAATTGATATTCAGTTCTCTTAGTTTAAAAAAGTCTGATTTCGCCGCCGTGTTTCTTTGTACTTTTCCTTGTGTATCCCAAAATGCTTTATCGCCTTTAGACATCACCGTTGTGTTTTCTACATATACCGGCTGATCTGCAGTTCCGGTATTGATCACAGAATTAGGGAAAATGAATGGCTGACGACCATATTCAGCCGTAGCCGGATGCGTACCAGCAGTATACATTCTTGGTACCACCTCAGAATACAGCCAGCCACCAAGACGGGCGTCAAACTGAGCACCAATGCTGATACCTTTGAAGTTAATCATTGTGCTTAAACCCATTTGATAAGGAGGAACCATAGTGCCAAGAGGTGCGCTATCAGCTACTGTAGTCGTATTTCCTTTCGAATCCACCACTACTCTTCCTTGCTCATCTCTTAGGTAATCACTCACTTTTAATAGCGGATAGCTTTGTCCGACTACCGCATAAGCTTGTCTGAACATTCTGAATTCTTCCTGTCCGCCGAAAATAGTTTTCACCTTATTATTAATATGTGTGAAGTTAAAACCAAGGTTCCATCTGAAGTTGTCGGTACGGATCACATCACCGCTTACCGTCAATTCAATGATTTTATTGGTCAATCGCCCTGCGTTAACAATGGTGGTATTATAGCCTGTTGAGCTGGAAATCGGCGCATCAAAAATCTGACCGTCAGAATCTGAGTACACATAAGCCGCTTCAAAGTTTAAGCGGTCATTGAAGAAGCCCAACTGTGTACCCACTTCGTATGATTTGACGAATTCGGGTTTAATATTAGGATTCGGGCTGGTTAAATTCGGCGTAAAACCTACTAAACCGCCAAAAGGAAAACCATTGATCTGCGAATAAGCGTTGTTTAAGTTGTAAGGGTCTAAAGTGACGTTCCCTGTTTTGTTATAAGAAGCAAAGACCTTTCCGAAGGAGAGTACTTTACTGTCCTTTATAGCTTTTATCCCTTCTGTAAATACAAAGGAAGTACTGACACCAGGGTAAAAATAAGAGCGATTTTCTTTACTCAACACAGAAACCATGTCGTTTCTACCGGTTAAGGTTAAGAACAGATAGTTGTTATATCCAGCAGTATACTCGAAATACGTACCCAATGCTCTGTATTTAGTGATCGAAGCAGCACCATCTAACTCACCTGCACGGCTTCCAGGATTGAAAAGGTCTGGGAATAGTAAGTTGGCACTTCCTACAGAAATCAGCTTGGAATCATCCATACGGATATTTTGCCCAACCAATAAACGGTTCGTAAATTTTCCGAAATCTTTCTTAAAGTTCAGGATTAAATCACTGTTTATTCTACGGAAATCATTGCTGCCATCATTTACAGCACCATTCACGTTCCTGTTTCCTGAAGGAGCAGCCAGTTTATTGGTCGTTGCCCTGCTTTCTTCTGAAGTACTGTACAATCCAATGCGATAAATTGCAGAAAACCATGGTGTAAAATCATAATCCAATTGGATCTTTCCATTAATAGTTTGCTGATCAGAAGTGTTTCTATTGTTATCCATTAAGAAAAACGGATTCTTTGCCGCTGTTGCATCTGTGTAATAGTTCAGCGGATTTGCTGCTGAGTTTGGATCTCTCCAGTTTTTTAAACTTTTAAGGTCAAGGTTTGCAGGCTGCACATAAGTGCTGTACCATGGACCATCCGGTGTGGTATTTCTATTGGCCGAAATATAATTGACGTTATAAGAAGTATTCAGTTTACCGAAAGTTCTGGAACCGTTAAACCTCGCTCCTGTTCTGGAGCTTTTATCGCCAGGAATTACCCCTTTTATATTCACGTTTTGAACAGAAAAAAAGTAAGTAGAATTTTCATCGCCACCAGAAAAAGAAAGGTCGTTCTGTAGAGTTCTACCAGTTTGGAACATATCCAGGCGATTATCTTTTGAAGGCGCTGCGAATAATGCAGTAGGTTGTACACCGTTTGGCAGTTTTAAGCCCAGGTCTTTGGTACTGCCATCAAATGCAGGTCCCCAGGATTCATATTCTGTTGGAGAATATACGCCATTTTGCCCTTGCCCGAATTGCGTTTGTGCAGGTGGCAATAGGTAAACATTTGAAAAAGTAGTGGTATTGGAGTAATTCACAGTTCCCCTACCTCTTTGTCCTTTCTTAGTAGTGATCATTAAAGCACCATTTACACCTTCTGAGCCGTATAATGCAGCAGCATTTGCACCTTTAAGTATGGTGATGTTTTCAATGTCGTTCGGGTTTAAGCGGCCGATGTCTGGAACAGGGACGCCATCTACTACATATATAGGATTGTTTTTCGCATCATTGAAAGATCTGGAACCACGCAGCCTGATTTGTACCAGCTGATCTGTTTTACCAGTAGTGGCATCGTTCATGTTGATTCTTAATCCGGCAACTTTACTGGCCAGGCCTTGTAATGGGTTCACTACTTTACCCTGGTTCAGACTTTCGTTACTGATCAATGTTGCGGAGGTTCCCAATTCTCTTGCCTGACGTTTAATGCCTAAAGCACCAGTGACTTCAACTTCCGACAATTGGTTTACTGAACCATCCAGGTAAGCATTCACCGTGTTTTTATCAGCAGTCACTTTCAATTCTACAGTAATGTAACCTGTATAAGAGAAGGAAAGCAGGTCGCCGGTTTCTGCGTTAATGGAATATTTTCCGTTGGCATCGGTGCTCACCACCTCTTTATTCGCTTTGCGGATCACGGTTGCGCCTGGAAGGGTTACTCCAGTCTTTTGATCTATTACTTTTCCACTGATCATCCTTACCTGAGCAAAGAGACCTGTTGAGATCGTCAATAGTAAAATAATTAGGGTAGCTTTTTTGTTCATCTAAATATTATTTTGATATTTTATTAAGATTTAATCTTAATAACTTTAACTTCGCCGCAAAGATATCAGTAGCCGATGACGCAAAAGGGAGAACAGATGACGCTAAAAGGAGAAAAACAAGACCGTTCATTTTACGGATCTAAGGAACTTACTATTGGTTATTCAAAGAAAATCGCTTTGTTAAATGCGGGGCAGGATACCAAGCGCTTCGATCAGCCCGTCAACCCCATTGGTTATCAATTGATCTTCGTGCTCAAAGGAAAACTGTCTTTTAGTAGTGATACAGCTAGCGAGACCTTGCCTTTACTGGAAAGTCAGCAGTACAATCTGATCTGGACCAATGGTAATCTCAACCTTTATGAGAGTTTATCCAAGGAATCAAATGAGGTTATTTTTGTAGAGATCAGTGCCGGATTTTTATCGAGATACCTGCCGGAAGATCATCCAGCAGCGATTCATCTGCAAGCACGCCCTGTTCCTGAGCTCGCTCTCAGCCCTGCTATTCAAAACGTCATCTTTTTCTCTGAGCAGCATCTACACATTACCCCGGAAATCAATGCCATTTTAAATGGTCTGGAAAACTCAGCACATACCGGTTTTTGCGAACGGTTATTTCTGGAATCTAAAGTAATTGAACTGCTGGCTATCAAAATATCACAGCTCGAGCAGCAGCAGCAGCCGATCCCACGTTTAAAGCAGGATGAAATGGATAAAATGCAGGAAGCGCGAGAAATTCTGATTCAGAACATTGACGCTCCTTTCTCTTTAAGGACTTTAGCCCACATGGTAGGTACGAATGAGTTTAACCTGAAGAAGCAATTCAAGGCGGCGTATGGGACTACTGTTTATGGATATCTAAACCAATATAAGATGGAACAGGCTAAAGCTATGTTACTTCAAGGGGATTCCAGGGTATCAGAGGTGTCGGAAAAAATGGGTTATAAACATGCAACCCATTTCACTAGTGCCTTCAAAAAGTACTTCGGCTACCTTCCCAATAAAATCAAGATGTTCCTCTTGCTTTTTGATCCGGAATTGTGTCTGGTTTTCTTCACTGCATAGTGAAAAAAGGAAGTTTTCCGTCCAATCTCTTCTAAATCAACAACATTTATCAAGAAATTCTTTTCTTTAAATTATTTTATTTATACCTTTGCAGTCCCTCACGGGAAAAGGAGATTAAATTTTAATGGCTAAAAAACAAGTAGCAGAAAAAGAACTAGAGGCTAAAAAAGCCGAATTACAAGGTGCAGACGCTCGTCTCACTGAGAAAGAAACCATTGAGTCAGAAGCTGATTCAGTGTCGATCGAACAGATCAAATCATCATTAGCAACACCAGATCAAGATTTTGATTGGGATGCAGATGATAAAGTTTTCGGAAAATACTCTGATGAAGACCGTAAAAAGTTTGAAGACATGTATACCGATACTTTCAATCAAATCAACCAAGGTGAAATCATCAGCGGTATTGTTGTGTCTATCAACAATAAAGACGTAGTATTAAACGTAGGATTTAAATCTGACGGATTAGTATCTACATCTGAGTTCCGTGATACACCTGATTTGAAAATTGGTGATACCGTTGACGTATTCGTGGAAGCTCCAGAAGACGCAAACGGTCAATTGATTTTATCTCGTAAAAGAGCTAAAACCCAAAGATCATGGGAGTCTATTAATGAGGCTCTTGACAATGACAGAATCATCAACGGATTTGTTAAAAGCCGTACTAAAGGTGGTCTTATCGTTGACATCATGGGTGTTGAAGCTTTCTTACCAGGTTCACAAATCGACATCAAACCTATCCGCGATTACGATGTATACGTGGGTAAAACAATGGAATTCAAAGTTGTTAAGATCAACCATGAGTTTAAAAACGTAGTAGTTTCTCATAAAATCTTAATCGAAGACGATTTAGAAAGCCAAAAAGTTGAAATCGTATCTAAACTTGAAAAAGGACAGGTATTAGAAGGAACTGTTAAAAACATTACTGACTTCGGTGTATTCATCGATTTAGGTGGTGTTGATGGTTTACTTCACATCACTGATATTTCTTGGGGCCGCATAGAGCATCCAAAAGAAGTATTAAGCTTAGATGAGAAAATCAACGTTGTAGTTCTTGACTTTGATGACGAGAAAAAACGTATTGCATTAGGTTTAAAACAATTGACTCCACACCCTTGGGAATCTTTAGATACTAACTTAGCTGTTGGTTCTAAAGTTAAAGGTAAAATTGTTACTGTTGCTGATTACGGAGCTTTCTTAGAAATCATTCCTGGTGTTGAAGGTTTAATCCACGTATCAGAAATGTCTTGGTCACAAAACCTACGCAGCCCACAAGAATTCTTGAAAGTTGGCGATGAAATCGAAGCTGAAGTATTAACTTTAGACAGAGACGAACGCAAAATGAGCTTAGGTATTAAGCAATTAACTCAAGATCCTTGGCAAAATGTTGCTGAAAGATATCCTATCGGAAGCAAACATACTGCTGTAGTTAAAAACATGACTAACTTCGGTGTATTCGTAGAAATTGAAGAAGGTATTGATGGTTTAATTCATATCTCTGATCTTTCTTGGTCTAAAAAAGTTAACCACCCTAACGAATTCACTAAAGTAGGTGATACATTAGACGTAGTTGTTCTTGAATTAGATGTAGAAAGCCGTAAATTGAGCTTAGGTCACAAACAACTAGAAGAAAACCCATGGGATACTTTTGAAACTATCTTCACGTTAGATTCAATTCACCAAGGTACTGTTGTTAAAGTAACTGATAAAGGTGCTGTTATTGCTTTACCATACGGTGTAGAAGGTTTCGTACCAACTAAACACATGGCTAAAGAAGACGGAACAACTATCAAAGCTGAAGAAACTAATGACTTCAAAATCATTGAGTTTAACAAAGATGCTAAACGTATCGTTGTTTCTCATGCCCGTATCTGGGAAGAGGCTAAAGCTGAAGCTGTTGCTGAAGAAAGAGCTACTAAGAAAAAAGAAGCTAAAGCTTCAAACACTGCAGTTAAGAAAGTTAAAGATTCAGTTGAGAAATCAACTCTTGGCGATCTAGGCGTACTTGCTCAATTAAAAGAGCAAATGGAAGGTGAAGAAAGCAAAAACAAAGCTAAATAATCTTTTAAGCTAATATATAAAAGGCATCCCAATCCGGGATGCCTTTTTTTTGCTATTTTGCCAAAGTGAATACCCGTTTTTAGTATTGAACTTTATGAAAATCTTTATATCCATACTGAGCGCTTTGCTTTGCCTTCAGCTGAGCAGCTTTGCTCAATATCCTGCCCCTGCGTTAATCCCACAGCCTGTGGAAATGAAAATAGGAAAAGCCACCGATAACTTTATCATCGACAATAATAGTACACAGGTATTTATCAGTGATGGCAGTTTGAAACCTTCCGCCGAATTCTTCATCAGCTTCATTAAAAAATATTACTTGCTGAACTTAACACTGACCACTACCGCAGATCCGAATAGGAAGAATGTGATCAATCTGATTAAAGATTATCCAGCACAGCAGAACTTAAATAAAGTGCCAGGCCAGGAATTGACAAAAGTATCCTCAGCCAAAGTCGACATTGAAAATCCAGAGCAATATAGTCTTGAAGTATTGGCGAAATCTGTAACTATACGCTCCAATGCACCTGCAGGTGCATTTTATGGAATTCAAACGCTGATCCAGCTTTTACCCCCATCCCCAAAACCACTTCCTTTACAAGTAAAAGCAGTGAGTATAAAAGACTATCCCCGCTTCGCTTATCGCGGAATGCACCTGGATGTGAGCAGGCACTTTTTCGACATCATCTTTGTCAAAAAATACATCGATTTCCTCGCCATGCACAAGCTGAATTATTTTCATTGGCACCTGACTGATGATCATGGCTGGCGTATAGAAATTAAAAAACATCCCCGCTTAACTGCTATTGGTGCCTGGAGGGATGGTTCTATCATTGGCCTATATCCTGGAAAAGGAAATGACGGCATCAGACATGGCGGTTATTACACGCAAGCAGAAGTAAAAGAAGTGATCAAGTATGCCGCAGAAAGGTACATTAACATTATCCCGGAGATCGAAATGCCAGGTCACAGTATGGCCGTCCTTGCCGCTTATCCGGAACTGAGTACCACGCCAAAACAACCGAAGAAAGTAGCAGAAACCTGGGGTATCTTCAATAAGTTCAATAATGTATTACTCCCTTCTGAGCAAACCTTTAATTTTCTGGAGGAAGTACTCACAGAAGTGATGGCACTATTCCCCTCTCCTTATATTCATATTGGTGGAGATGAGTGTTCAAAGATCTGGTGGAAACAATCTGCTTTTTCTCAGCAGCTGATTAAAGAGAAAGGACTAAAAGATGAAAATGGACTGCAAAGCTATTTCATCCATAGGATTGAAAAGTTTGTGAACAGTAAAGGAAAAACCATCATCGGCTGGGATGAGATTCTAGACGGTGGCCTTGCCCCTAATGCGATCGTAATGAGCTGGCGTGGAGAAAAAGGAGGCATCGCCGCTGCCAAACAAAAACATAAAGTGATCATGACACCGGAAAACTTCATGTACTTTAACCACTCACAATTTTTAAAGGATGATTCCTTAACTGCAGCCAGGTATTTACCTTTAGCAGATGTCTACAATTATGAGCCTATACCCACTGTGTTGACTCCTGCTGAAGCCAAATACATTTGGGGTGGACAAGGTAACTTATGGTCGGAATACATCACCAATCCAGCTAAAGTGGAATATATGCTTTTCCCTAGATTGGATGCCTTAAGTGAAGTTCTTTGGAGTCCGAAGCCTAAGCGTAATTTTGCGAGTTTTCAGGAACGACTTAAAGAGCAGTTTCGGAGGTATGATATGATGGGTGTTAATTATAGTAAAAGGTATTTGAAGCCCTAAATTGCTTTTACTGAATGATATCTTTCATAAAAATTTAGATTTAAGTGCTGCTGAAGGTACCATACAGCTTTCCTGTTTACCCCAGATGCGGTACCTCTTTTTTGAAATCAGCTCATAGAGGAAATCCCTTATAAATGGAGGGATAATAATGAAAATATAAAGCAATGGCCAAACGCCGCTGAGCCTTCTCGCAATACGCAGTGCTGCTGTAGAACGATCATACATTTTTCCGTTTTCCAACAAGATGATGGTATTTAATTGTTGCTCATGAGCGGTTAATGATGCCTGCTGATTTTTGGATGAAGCAGCTCTTTTCTCTTCAATGTTTAAGACAGCCAATTGCGCTTTCGCGACCTCGGTCTGCAAAGCGGCAAAACGAAAGTAATCTTGCTGATCTCTTTTTATAATGAACTGCACAGCATGATTGCATAGATTACAAATTCCGTCAAAAAATATCATTCCATGCTCTCTATTCTCATTCATTTGTCTGCCTCTCCCTTATACTATATCCATGTTCAAACATTGTTCCGATACTGCAATTAGACAAATATATATTTTAAATTCAGGGCATGATCTATAGTTTTATAAATAAGACACTTAAAGGATTTTACATTTAAAATCCTTTAAATTTCCTTAAAACTGGCACAAAATTTCCTTTTCAACTTTACAGAGTTAGAACATTTTACTATATTTGACCAATCCTTTAGTCAATGCAAAAAAGAACCCTGCTAGACGGTCAGAAATTCCAGATCACAATTAAGAGACTTTGTCATCAATTAATTGAGAACCATAACGATTTTTCAAATACTGTTTTAATTGGCATTCAGCCAAGAGGCAGTTATTTTGCCGATAGAGTGCAAAATGAACTGTCCCAAATCCTTAAAAAAACCACAATTAAGAAAGGCAATTTAGACATTACCTTCTTTCGCGATGATTTTAGAAGGAAAGACGGCATGCTTGCCGCCAACGCGAACACCATAGATTTTATTATTGAAGGGATGAACGTAATCCTGATCGATGATGTATTGTGGACCGGACGTACCATACGTTCTGCCATGGATGCATTATTGGCTTACGGCCGACCAGCACGGGTAGAACTCATGGTCTTGATTGACAGGCGTTTTTCAAGGCACCTACCGATTGAACCCGATTATATCGGTCAGCAGGTAGACAGCTTAAATTCACAGCATGTGAAAGTGAGCTGGAAAGAAACAGAAGGAGAAGACAAAGTAATCTTAATATCAGAAAGCAATAAATAACATGGCAGAAGAAAAATTATCAACCCGACATCTTTTAGGTATCAAAGATATTAACCGAAATGATATCGAATTGATCTTACAAACTGCAGATAATTTTAAAGCTGTAATCAACAGGCCGATTAAAAAGGTTCCTGCATTGAGAGATATCACCATTGCGAATATCTTCTTTGAAAACTCTACACGTACCAAACTCTCTTTTGAGCTAGCAGAAAAGAGGCTTTCTGCAGATACCATCAACTTTGCCGCCTCCTCTTCTTCTGTAAGTAAAGGAGAAACGCTGATTGATACGGTAAATAATATCCTGGCCATGAAAGTGGACCTGGTAGTGATGAGACACCCCTACGCGGGCGCTGGCCAGTTCCTGAGCAGACACGTCAACGCACAAATCGTAAACGCTGGCGACGGCGCACATGAACATCCTACACAAGCACTTTTAGATGCTTTCTCTATCCGCCAGAAACTAGGTGATATTCAAGGTAAAAAAGTAGTAATTGTAGGTGATATTTTACACTCCAGAGTAGCTATTTCCAACATCCTTTGCCTGCAGAAACTAGGTGCAGAAGTAATGGTATGCGGACCAACTACACTGATTCCCAAACACATTGAAAGTTTAGGGGTAAAAGTAGAACACAACTTAATCAAAGCTTTAAACTGGTGTGATGTAGCCAATATGCTGCGCATCCAGCTGGAAAGACAAGATATCAAATACTTCCCTTCCCAAAGGGAATATGCCATGATGTATGGCTTAAATAAGCAAATCCTGGATAACCTGGATAAGGAAATTATTGTGATGCACCCTGGCCCGATCAACCGTGGTGTAGAGATCACCAGTGATGTGGCAGATAGCAAACAATCTATCATCCTTGAACAGGTGGAAAACGGTGTTGCAGTAAGAATGGCAGTACTTTATCTCCTTGCTTCTCAAAGAGATTAAAACTTCGCGATTTTTTTTATAACATTCTTGTTTTCTTTTCGTTAAAACCAGTGTTATCAACAGTTGTTAGTTTCTTATGCTAACAAGACCTAATACTATTTTTATATTCGTAGCAACCATATTTGAAATCAGATGCAGAAAAAATACCTTTTTATTCCGCTATTCTTAGCAGGTAGCTTTACAACTGGCTATGCGCAGTCTAGCATACTAGTTCACCTCAATGAAAATTATCGAACAGGTCTGGAGTTACTAGACAATGAAAAATACGTTGCAGCAGCAGAACAATTTAGGTTGGTCGATAGAGCCCGCCAGAAAGCAGATGCTCAGCAGGAAAGTAATGCTGAATTATCGTTACTCAAAGAAAATGCAAAATTCTACGCCGCCGTTTGTGCCTTAGAACTTGGAAATAACGATGCAGAAAGTCTTTTTCAGAAATTTATTAAGGATTATCCCCTAAATGCAAATACCAAGCTTGCTTATTTTCACGTTGGTAAATCGTATTTCGCTCAGGAAAACTATCAAAAAGCATTAGATTGGTTCGAAAAAACCGACCCTTCTACCCTTTCTCAGAAACAACGTGTGGAATATCAATTCAAACAAGGATACGCCTATTTCATGTTGCAGAACATTGAAAAAGCAGAGCCATTGTTTGAAGCTGTTAAAAAAGAAAAATCAGCTTATCAGGAAAGCGCAACTTACTATTTTGCCTATATCAATTACCTGAATAAAGAATATAAAACTGCATTGGCCAACTTTGAAAAGTTGAAAGGTTCTCCTACGTACGAAGCCAGCTATCCTTATTACATCACTTCGATGTATTACCTGGATGAACGCTACGACGATGTCATCAGTTATGCGGTTCCCATCTTAAAGACCACTAAACAACAGTATGAAGCAGAAATGCTCAGCCTGATTGCAGCCTCTTACTTCGCTAAATCTGATTATACCAATGCAGAAAAATATTTCCAGGAATATTATGCGAAGAGTAAATCGGAAGTTAAAAACAACTTGTTCATCTATCAATATGGCTACTCTCTGTTCCAGTTGAAAAGATATCAGGAAGCCGTAGCGATTCTTGAAAAACTAGATACAGATGATGTGTACCTGCAAAGCGGGATGTATACGCTGGGTCGCTCTTTCATTCAATTGAAAAATAAAGAAAAAGCACGTAGCGCCTTCTTTAGATCTTCCAGACTTGACTTTGATAAGTTCATACAGGAAGAGGCATGGATCAATTATGCCCGCCTGAGTTATGAGCTTGATTTCAATCAGCAGGCATTGGAATCTACACAAAGCTTCTTAAAACAATTCCCGAAATCGCGCAAAGCGAATGAAGCGAAAACGTTATTAGGGGAAATTTTATTGACCAGCAAAAACTACCAGGCAGCAATTGATATTCTGGAGCCTATTCCAGATAAATCTCCGGAAGCCAAAGAAGCTTATCAAAAAGTAACTTATTTCAGAGGTTTAGAGTTCTATAATGAACGTGCATTCCCAAATGCACTATCTATGTTCCTGCGCTCTGAAAAGTTCCCTGAGGATCAGGAAATTCATGCACTGAATACTTATTGGAAAGCAGAAGCCAGCTACGAATTGAGAAAATTCGGAGAAGCAGTAGCCACTTTCGAAAAGTTCCTGGAAATGCCAGGAGCCGATAAGACTGAGGTGTATAACTTTGCAAATTATGCATTGGCTTATGCCGCCTTCGAAGATGAACGTTATGGAAAAGCTGCTTCCTATTTTGAGCGCTTCCTGAGAGGAAATGATAAAGATGCGAAAACAGTAAATGATGCAACAATCAGGTTAGCCGATTCTTATTTTGTTAATAAGAGCTATGGCAATGCCTTGGTCAACTACAATAAAATCATCGCTGCCAAAGCAACAGGTGAAGATTATGCACTGTTTCAACGTGGTATGATTCAAGGCCTGGATGGCCAGAATGATGCAAAGATCACCACGATGCAAAGTTTGCTGAAGCAATTTCCAACTTCAAACTATGCCGATGATGCCGGATTTGAAACTGCTTATACTTATTTCAATAAAGGAGATCTTGACAAGTCAAAAACTGACCTTATTGCTTTAATCAGCCAGTACCCGCACAGCAGCTATGTGCCTCGCGCATTAGTGACCATTGGTTTAGTTCAATACAACCAGGATCAGGATGATGCTGCATTGCTGACCTTCAAAAAAGTAATTGCTGATTATGCCAGCAGTGAAGAAGCCAAACAAGCATTGGAATCTATTAAAAATATTTATGTAGATAAAGGTGACTCAGAAGGTTTCATCGGTTATGCCAAGACTACCCCTATCGGAGATTTCTCTATCGCTGAACAAGATAACATTGTATTTCAGGGCGCCAACAACCGCTACCTGAAAGGAGATGCTAAAGGTGCTTTCGAAGCAGTAAATGCTTATTTTGATAAGTTCCCTAAAGCAATTCATGATAAGGAAGCCAAGTTTATCAGAGCTGAATCATTGGTTAAATTAGGACGTCCTGATGAGGCCATCCCTGATTATGAGTATATCCTGAACGACTGGACCAGTGATTATACGGAGCGCTCACTAGTGAGTATCTCTAAGTTATTCCTGGATCAAAAGAAATATAATGAAGCTATTGTTTATCTGAAAAGACTGGAAACAACCGCAGATTATAAAGTGCATTATACTTATGCCATTAACAACTTGCTGAAAGCATACAGTGCATTGAATATGCCAGATGATGTGATCAAATATGTAGCCCTGATCAAAGAATCTGATAAATCTTCACAAGAAGAGAAAAGCAGTTCTGACCTGTTCGCAGGCAAGGCTTATTTAGCAAAAGCAGATACGACACAGGCCGTAAAAGCTTTCAGTAATGTAGTGGAAAAAACTAAAACACTAGCCGCTGCTGAAGCAAAATATAATCTTGCTGCGATTCAATATGCAAAAAGAGAGTACAAAACTTCTACAAAGACTTGTTTTGACCTGATCAATAATATGTCTTCCTACGATTATTGGGTGGCTAAAGCTTTCATCTTGCTGGCAGACAACTATGTCGCATTAAAAGATAATTTACAAGCAAAAAGTACACTGCTTAGCCTAATAGACAACTATGACGGTAAAGATGATATTGTACCCACTGCTAAGGAAAAATTAAAGAAAATTAAATAAGACAAGCACGATGAGATTGACGAAATTAATATATAGCACCCTACTTTTTGTGACTGCCGGATCTCTAAGCACATTGGCACAGGATACAAAAACTACTGATAAGAAAACTGAAGAAAAAGCCGTAACGGAAGAAATTGAAGTCGTAAGACCTTACAAACCTGTACTGGCAGAAGCAGTAAAATTGAGAAGAAGCCCGGATTTAAATACAGTAAAGACCTATAAAGCTAAATTTAATTATAGCCTGACGGATAGAAAACTGGAATTGAATTCTGACATTAATAAACTGCAGGCGCAGCAAGTAGCTAAAGAAAGAGAAACAGAATTGATCAATAACTACCTGAAAGGTGGCTTCGGAATCCGTACTACCGTACTTGGCGAAGCATACATCAACCTGGGTAGAGATGAAGCTTTGCAAGCCGGTGCTTTCTTCAAGCATTTCGGACAAAAAGGTAAGCTGGCAGGACAAGAGGTAAACCAACAGCAACTCGGTGTTTTTGGTAGAAGTATTGGCGATGTTGTGACCATGAGTGGTCGCGTAAACTACCAGAGAAACGGTTTGTTTTTCTATGGATTTAACCCTGAAAAACCGGAGTTAAACTTAAATCCAGATAAACAAACGTTAAATTTTATCGAAGCAGAAGGTGAAATTGTAAACAAATTCACAGATGATCCGGATGCATTAAGCTATGCGGTTAAATTAAACGGATATCTTTGGAATGATAGGTATGCAGCAAAAGAAAACTCGATTATTTTAAATGGTTATGTGAACAAAAGAATCAGCAGCTTTAACTTAGGCCTGGCCGCTTCCACAGAACTTGGAAATACTAAAGATGCGTTGACTAGTGTAAGTAACAACCTTTTTAAATTAAATCCTTACATTAAATTAGAAGCAAATGGCGTGAAGATCAATGCAGGAATTAATTTCGTGCAGGAATTTGGTGCTTTCTCGAAAAGTAGAATCTTCCCTTCCGTTACTGCCGATCTAACCCTGATTCCTGATTACCTGCAATTGTTTGCAGAAGTAAAAGGGGATGTAAACCGTAATTCATTAAAACAGTTTACAGATGAAAACCCGTTCTTAAATCCCAATATAGACATCAAAAACTCTGTAGAGAAATTGTCATTCAGTGCAGGAATTAAAGGAACCGGCGGACCAGGATTTGGTTACAAAGCCAGAGTATACCGCAAGAAAATTTCGGATATGGCCTTGTTCGTAAATAACTTTGCCAACCCTACCCGCTTTGATGTCATCTATGATTTTGGAAATACAACCATGACAGGTTTAGAAGGCGAAATCTCTGTTCAGATCAGTAATTCATTGAAATGGACCGGTAAATTAAACTTTGAAGATTACCAACCTGCTCAAGAATCAAATAGCTGGTACAAACCTCAAATGAGAATCAGCTCTGACTTAATGTTTAACGTAACCGATAAAATTACCTTAAATGCAGCGGTAGCAATTCAGGATGCCAGCAAAGCGAAATTATACACAGTTGCCCCTGCAAGTCCATACATCATTCCTGATCCATCAAATGAGACTGTTGTAAGTGTAAAAGGTTTTGTAGATCTTGGCGTTGGTGCCAGCTATAAGATCAATAACAAGTTTTCTGCTTTTGCAAGAGCAAATAACCTGTTCAACTCTTCTTACAGCAGATACCTTTATTACCCAACTATCGGAACCAACATCTTTGGAGGATTAACGTATTCCTTCTAAGCGGTTTTCGATTTAATAATTGGTGGATATAGAATTAAAATTTAATTTTACCAGAATGGACATGTTATCATACCTTACAGTGCTTATTAAAACCCGTAAAGAGGTTGGAATCCCCGGACTTGGAACGATCTATAAAAAGAAATCACCGGGAAGGTATGATGCAGCAACACACTCCTTTTTGCCGCCCAGTTTCGTGCTGGATTTCAATGCGGAAGTGCTGGAGCATTCCTTGCTCATTGACCATATCTGTAAGCAAAGAAATATAAGTCCAGACTCCGCCAGTTATTTTATAGAAAAATTTGTTGAAGAAATAAAGAAACAATTGGAAGAACACCAGGAGGCCAGTTTAACGCCCCTGGGTACTTTATTTCAATCTTCAGGAACGCTTATCTTTAAGCCCTTAAATGATCAAAACTTCGGTTTTGATTTTTATGGTTTACCACCTGTCAAAGAGGAACATTCAGTACCAGCGGCAACAGAACTAAGGACTGAAGAAGTCATTCCTACTACAGAACAGGAAGCAAATGAACTGGCCGAAATACATGAAGCTCCTAAAGCCCATCAATTGAGCGAAGAACAGCAGCCAACTGAAGAACAGCTGGAACTTGAAAATAGCAATGCTGATCTTAGAGATGAGTCCAGTCCTGTTGCAGCTCCAGTTATTGAAGAGATAAAAGAAGAAACACAATTACTGAACGAAGAAGTTGAGTACATCAATGATCAACAAATAGTTGAATCCAATGAAAAAGAATCAATTCCTGAGCAGGATGAACAACCTGTTTTTGAAGAAATAACAGAAGTTGAAACACCAAAACAGCCGCTGGCTCAACCGGAGATTGAAAGTATTGGAAACATAGAAGAGCAGCCAAAAGCGATATTTGAAGAACCTGCTGCAACTACGCGTCCAAGCATTAACGATAGTTATGCAGTAGCCAGCAAACTGGCTGAGACGCCTATTGTAGTCAGCACTCCAATACCTGCAGCAGATCAGATCAGTAATAATACTGGTTTCTATAATTCTAATGATGAGCCTGAAGAAAGACCTGGAATCCCGATCTATCTGAAGATTCTGATCGCCCTTTTATTGGTGCTGATTGGATTGGCAGCAGGATATTTTATCAGACCTGATCTTTTCGATCCTATCTTAAAAATGGGTAAAAATCCGATCGAGACTCCTGTAGCTACACAACCTACTGTACCAGTTATAGACTCCCTTGCGAATTCAGGTAGCTTACAAAATACTTTACCATTAAATGATACCCTAAAAAAAGATTCAGTTGTGAATGCAAAACCTGCATCAACAACCGTAACGAATGATGCTCAAACTGCTCAGGTCAATGCTCCTGCGCCGCAAACAGGAATTACTTATGAAGTGATTGGTGCTTCAGTTGCCAATCAAAAAGAAGCCGATCGTTTTATTGCCCAAATGAAAACATTGGGATTAAATGCAAAAGCCATCGCTCCTATTCCTGGGAAAAAGAAAATAAAAATCAGCATTGCAACGTTTAATGACTACAACAGCGCCGATGCACAAATACCTGCACTGCAAAAAAAGTTAGGCATTAAAGATTTATATATACACACAAACAAACCATTATAAATTATGATCGCATTAATACAGGGTGCTAATGATAGCCTTAACAAAATTGTTGATACCGCGAATAACGCCAGTCAAGCCGTAACTGCAGCAGCTCCCGAACTACATTTCATCGACCTGCTCTTTAAAGGTGGCTGGGTAATGATTCCCCTGGCCTTCCTTGCATTTGCAGGTTTGGTAATTTTCGTTGAAAGGTACATCACCATCAGAAAGGCCTCTAAAACAGAGTCTAACCTGATGCTGCACATCAAACAATATATTCATGAAGGTAGATTAGACAATGCCATCACCCTATGTAGAAACAATAGTTCTCCATTAGCCAGAATGCTGGAAAAAGGTTTGAAAAGAATCGGCCGTCCAATCAAAGACATTGAAGCGGCAATTGAAAACAATGGAAAACTCGAAGTATCTAAACTGGAGAAAAATATTGGTATCCTGGGTATCATCGCCGGTATCGCACCTATGCTTGGTTTCGTAGGAACAATCATTGGGGTAATTACCATTTTCCATGATGTATCCATCAAAGGAGCTATTGAAATCGGAACCATCTCTGGTGGTCTTTATACTAAAATGATTACTTCTGCAACAGGGTTGATTATCGGTATTATCGCTTACGTATTGTACCATATCCTGAACATGATGGTAGAACGCATCATCTTAAGAATGGAAACTGACGCTATTGAGTTCATCGATTTATTAGAGGAGCCAGGAAAATAATGAATCTACGCAAAAGAAATAAAGGAACTGTAGAGGTTCATACTTCCGCATTGAATGATATCATGTTCTTCCTCATGCTGTTTTTCCTGCTGGCATCTGCTGCAGTGAATCCGCAAGTGGTCAAACTGCTATTACCAAGATCGGAATCCGGACAGCAATCTGCGGCGCAGAAAACAGTGACCGTATCTATAGATGAAAAATTAAATTATTACGTAGATAAAGAACGTACCTCTCTGGAAGGTATTCAGCCGGCAATTGAAGTATATCAAAAAGCTTCTCCCGACCTGACTATCGTACTCTATGTAGCCAGAGGAGTTTCTATTGAAAATACCATGGCAGTATTCGACGTGGCGAATAAATTAAAGCTTAAAGTTGTACTCGCCGTAGAACCTAAGAAATAATGACGTACCCAAAGGAAGAAAATAATTATCCTAAAGCAGTAGCCATCTCTACTGGTATTATGATTGCCCTCATCGCATTGAGTTTCTTCATTGTGATTGGGTCATTCCAACCTCCTGTGGAAGCAGGTATGGGTGGAATGGTGGTCAACTACGGAACCTCTGTCGAAGGAATGGGATCGGATTATACCAGTATTGAAGAACCTTCTGCAGATCCGAATGCCAATCAGAAAGCACCGGATAAGGTAGTGCCAACAGAGCCTACCAAGGAGACGCCAACGCAGCAGAACAGTACCAAAGAAATTGTGACTCAAAGTACAGAAGATGCGGTGGCCGTAAATACTAAAAGCAGCCAAAAAAACACGGCTCCAACAGCAACGGTAGAAAGTAAACCCGCAAAACCGGTCATCAACCAAAATGCCCTTTATAAAGGTAAAGCCAATAAAGGTACAGGTGGTGGTGATGGAACGGGAACAACTCCAGGAAATCAAGGCGATAAAGACGGTGATCCATTAGCCAATAATTACGGCGAAGGTGGATCTGGGTTTGGCGAAACCCCGATTGCACTTAGAAAATTCACCAATTTAGTTACCCCGCAGGATGATGGTCAGAAAACCGGAAAAATTGCGGTAAGGATCAAAATCAATAAAAGTGGTGTAGTCATCGATGCAACTCCTGGTGTCAAAGGAACCACCCTGAACGATAGAGAACTGTGGCAAAAATGTAGAGAAGCCGTAATGGGCGCCCGTTTAACACAGGCAGATAATGCTCCTGATGTTCAAATCGGTGTAGTAGTATTCAATTTTAAGGTAAAATAAAACCCTGGTATTCTTTTTAGAACTCCAAAATGAACTATAAACAAACCCTCGATTACTTGTACAGTAAACTACCCATGTTTACTCGTGTTGGCGCTGTAGCCTATAGAAAAGACTTACACAACACCATCGCCATGTGCGAACAACTGGGAAATCCACAGGATAAATTCAAAACCATACATGTAGGTGGAACTAATGGCAAAGGTTCCACTTCACATATGCTTGCTGCCATCCTTCAACAGGCAGGATACAAAACAGGTTTGTACACCTCCCCGCACCTTAAAGATTTCAGAGAACGCATTAGAATTAACGGGGAGATGATCCCCGAAGCTTTTGTAATTGATTTTGTGGAAGAACAGCAAGACATCATGGAGTTCCTGCAGCCTTCATTTTTCGAAGTGACTGTAGCCATGGCTTTTTCTCATTTCGCTAAGGCAGAAGTAGACATCGCCATCATCGAAGTTGGACTTGGTGGAAGAATCGACTCTACCAATATCATCACTCCGGAGCTTTCCGTAATTACCAATATCAGCTTAGACCATACTAATATACTGGGGACTACCCTGCCGGAAATTGCAACCGAAAAAGCAGGGATCATTAAAAAAGACCTGCCGGTAGTGATCGGAGAAACCCAGCAAGAAACTGAAAATATATTCCTTCAGAAAGCTGAAGAAACCAATAGCCCCATCTATTTTGCAGATCAGGAACTGCGTTTGCAGCAGCTAAAAAAAACAGGTAAATATTTGAATGTAGCAGTTTACAGTGGAAATAAGCTAATATATCCTGACCTGGACTTAGACCTCAATGGAGCTTATCAGCGTAAAAACGTGCTGACAGTCATTGAAGCCATTCAAATATTAAAGCAACAAGGTTTTAAAATCGAAGAAAAAGCAGTTTATGATGCACTAAAAAATGTAAAAGGACTTACTGGCTTGCAAGGAAGATGGCAGACCTTAAGCGAAAACCCGTTAGTAATCTGCGATACCGGTCATAACATTGCAGGGATCACAGAGGTTGTACAAAATATCAATGATACCCCACATGATCAGTTACACATCGTAATTGGGATGGTGAAAGATAAAGACATCACTGGTGTTTTACAGTTGCTGCCAACAGACGCACATTATTACTTCTGTCAGCCTGATTTAGAACGCGCATTACCTGTGTTAGAACTGGCAGAGCAGGCCAAGAATTATTATTTAGTTGGTGATGTCTTTCCAAGTGTTCAATTGGCCTTTCATGCAGCGAAAGACAATGCAAACGCTAATGACCTGATTTTCATAGGTGGCAGCACTTTTGTGGTTGCTGAAGTACTATAAAATCTTTACACAATAGTAATCTCAATACCTATTTCGATTACCTACCTTTAAAAATTCATTAACACAAAATATGATTCGTTTATTCCATAATAAACGAATCTTTGCTTTTAAAATAATACACAATGAAAAGAGTTTACCTGTTATTTTCTGCACTGCTGATTACCTGCAGTGTATCCATGGCCCAAAAGAAAACAGTTACTGTTTCTAAAAAAGATTTCCCGGCGTCAGTCGACAGACCGAAACTGGTGGTTGGTTTGGTGATCGATCAAATGAGATGGGATTATCTTTACCGTTACTACAGCAGATACTCTGCCGGAGGTTTTAAAAGACTGATCAATGAAGGTTTCTCAGCAGAGAATACTTTTATCCCATACACGCCTACTTACACGGCCTGCGGTCATGCAAGTATCTATACCGGTTCTGTTCCAGCCATCAATGGAATTATTGGTAACGACTGGTACGATCCACAATTAGGTCGTAATGTATATTGCGCAGAAGATACCAGTGTAACCAGTGTTGGCAGTACCACAATGGCAGGTGTAATGTCTCCCAACAACATGCTGACTACTACCATTACTGACGAGCTTCGCCTGGCTACTAACTTCCAGGGAAAAGTGATCGGTATTTCACTGAAAGATCGTGGTTCTATCCTTCCTGCCGGACATTCAGCGAATGCAGCCTATTGGTTCGATGGCCAAACCGGCGACTGGATTACCAGTACCTACTACATGGCTAACCTTCCATCATGGATGCAGGATTACAATAAAATGAAATTGGCTAATAAGTTTTATGAAAAGAACTGGCCAACCTTATATCCAATCGAAACCTATACTCAAAGTACAGCAGACGATAAAAGCTATGAAGGAAAAGCCAGAGGCGAACAAAGTCCAACTTTCCCTCATCCATTAAAATTATACATGGGCAAGAATTATGAGATGATCAAAAGCACGCCTTATGGAAATACCATGACCTTAGACCTGGCTAAACTAGCAATCGCTTCGGAAGACCTTGGAAAAGATAACATCACCGATTTCCTTGCCGTAAGCTGCTCTTCTACGGATTATGTGGGTCACCAATATGGTCCAAACTCTATCGAAGCAGAAGATACTTACCTAAGATTAGACAAAGATCTTGCAGACTTTTTCGATTATCTGGATAAAACAGTAGGTAAAGGAAATTACTTATTTTTCTTATCAGCAGATCATGGAGCAGCACACGTACCAGGTTTCATGGCTGAAAACAAATTGCCAGGTGGAACAGTAGACGATGGCCCAGTTATGAAAGAATTAAATGGACGTTTAGAAGAGAAATTTGGGGTTAAAAAAGCCATTATTAAATCGATGAACAACCAGATCTATTTTGACCATAAACTGATCAATAATGCAAAAGCTGATTTTGATGCGATCAAAGCTTTCAGCATCGAGTTCTTAAAAACTCAAACTGGTTTTATGGATGCCGTTGATTTGAACAAAGTTGGTGCAAGCAGTCTACCTGAGCCGATCAAAACAAGGATAGCAAACGGCTACAATGCCAGAAGAAGCGGCGACATCTATTTTCTGCTGAAATCAAACTACTTCGACAGCAGCAGCAAAACAGGTACGACCCATGGTTCATGGAATCCTTATGATTCCCATATTCCATGCGTATTTATGGGCTGGAATGTAAAACCTGGAAAAACCAATAAAACACATTATATGACAGACATTGCAGCTACCTTAGCAGCCATGCTCCACATACAAATGCCTAGCGGCTGTGTTGGTGAACCCATCACAGAACTAACGCATCAATAAGATACACCGTTTTCATATACTTAAAAAGGCGGCCGGGAAGATTATTCCCGGCCGCCTTTTTTTATGCCCACTACTTTTGTATTGATTTAGCTATGCTCACCACCTAAGCCCAGTTTTTGTTACATTTGTTGACCAACTATAAAACCTATCTATGGAGCAAATCGAGATCTATAAACCTAAAAATAAAATACGTTTTGTAACTGCAGCTGCTTTATTCGACGGGCATGACGCAACGATCAACATCATGCGCCGAATCCTTCAATCTTCTGGAGCGGAAGTGATACATCTTGGTCATAATAGATCCGTAGAAGAAGTAGTGAACTGTGCTATTCAGGAAGACGTTCAAGGAATCGCTATGACCTCCTATCAGGGTGGTCATATTGAATATTTTAAATACATGTACGACCTGCTGCAGGAACGCGGTTCTTCTCATATCAAAATATTTGCCGGCGGTGGCGGTGTGATCCTTCCATCAGAAATTGCCGAGTTACAAGCTTATGGAATCACAAGGATTTATTCTCCTGATGATGGCCGAAAAATGGGTTTGCAGGGCATGATCAATAACATGCTCGAACAAACAGATTATATTACCGTGACCAGCCTGAATGGAGAGCTTAAATCCATCCCTCAAAAAGATGTAAAAAGCATCGCCTCGGCAATTACCGTTGCAGAGAACGATCCTGAAGGAGCGCAAGCCTTTGTAGACGAACTAAAAAAACTAACCCTAAAAAATCAAGCCCCAGTACTTGGGATTACAGGAACTGGTGGCTCGGGAAAATCTTCTCTCGTAGATGAATTGGTGAGACGCTTCTTAATGGAAGTGAAAGACAAAACCATGGCCATTATCTCTGTAGACCCTTCCAAACGTAAAACAGGAGGCGCCCTACTTGGAGATAGGATTCGCATGAATGCCATCAATAATCCAAGGATTTATATGCGTTCACTGGCTACCAGACAAGCGAATTTAGCATTATCCAGAAATGTACAAGAGAGTATCGATATCTGTAAAGCTGCTGGTTATGACCTGATCATTGTGGAAACTTCAGGAATCGGCCAGTCCGACACAGAAATCACAGAACATTGTGATGTTTCTCTTTATGTAATGACACCAGAGTTCGGTGCTGCTACCCAATTGGAAAAAATTGACATGCTTGATTTTGCCGATCTTGTAGCGATCAATAAATTTGATAAACGTGGTGCACTGGATGCTTTACGCGATGTTCGTAAACAATACAAACGTAACCATAACCTCTTCGATGCGAAGGATGAAAATATTCCGGTGTTCGGTACCATGGCGTCTCAGTTCAACGATCCTGGAATGAATAATCTCTTCTCGGCTCTTATGGACAAGATTAAAGAGAAAACAAAGGTTAATTTTAATGCCCATCTGGAACTGAGCTCCGAACAATCAGAAAAAATTTATATCATTCCCCCAGACCGGATCAGGTACCTTGCAGAAATCGCAGAAGCCAGTCAGACTTATAATGAATGGGTGGAAAAACAAAGTGCCATTGCCAGAAAGTTATATCAGCTTCAAGGTGTAATTCAGCTTTCTAAAGAGGAAAAATTAAACAAAGACTTTCCAGGCATAGCCGGCATAAATGACAGCTTACAAGATGTATATGAACACCTGGAAGAGCAATTGGACGGCGAATGCAAAAGATTACTTCGCCAATGGCCAGATACAAAAATCAAATACAAACAAGAGTTCTTTGTTTATAAAGTCAGAGATAAGGAAATTAAACAACCTTTATTTTATGAGTCTTTATCCAAATTAAAAATCCCCAAAGTCTCTCTTCCCCGCTATGAAGATTGGGGAGATGTACTCCGCTGGTTACTGACAGAAAATGTACCTGGCGAGTTTCCGTACGCTGCTGGTGTTTTCCCTCTAAAACGTGATGGAGAAGATCCGACCCGTATGTTTGCTGGTGAAGGCGGACCGGAACGAACCAATAAAAGGTTCCATTATGTATCTTTAGGTCAACCTGCGCATCGGCTGTCTACCGCATTTGACTCCGTTACTTTATACGGTGAAGATCCACACATCAGACCTGACATCTATGGCAAAATCGGCAACTCTGGAGTAAGTATTGCCACCTTAGACGATGCCAAGAAACTATACTCCGGCTTTGACCTTTGTGCCACATCTACTTCTGTATCCATGACAATTAATGGTCCTGCTCCTATGTTGTTAGGTTTCTTTATGAACGCAGCCATTGACCAGCAATGTGAAAAATACATTATCGAACAAGGACTTCAAGTTGAGGTAGAAAAGAAAATAAATGTCTTGTATAAATCAAAAGGCATTCAAAGACCGAGTTACAGCGGAGCACTGCCCGAAGGAAATAATGGTTTAGGTTTGATGTTGCTTGGTGTAACCGGAGATGAAGTATTACCAGCTGATGTGTATGCAAAAATCAGAGCTTATGCCATCAGCACAGTGAGGGGCACAGTTCAGGCAGATATTCTTAAAGAAGATCAGGCTCAAAATACCTGCATTTTCTCTACAGAGTTTGCACTGAGGATGATGGGAGATATTCAAAGTTATTTCATTACTGAAAAAGTACGTAATTTTTATTCTGTATCCATCTCTGGCTATCATATCGCAGAGGCTGGAGCAAATCCAATATCTCAACTTGCCTTTACCTTAAGTAATGGTTTCACCTTTGTAGAATACTATTTGAGCAGAGGAATGAATATCGATGATTTTGCTCCTAACCTATCATTTTTCTTCTCTAATGGGATTGATCCGGAGTATTCTGTAATTGGAAGAGTAGCCAGACGAATCTGGGCAAAGGCCATTAAAAATAAATACAAAGGCAATGACCGATCCCAAAAGTTAAAATATCATATTCAGACTTCTGGCAGGTCTTTACATGCACAAGAAATTGATTTCAATGATATCAGGACAACATTACAGGCATTGTACGCGATCTACGACAATTGCAATTCCCTCCATACCAATGCGTATGATGAAGCCATTACTACGCCCACAGAAGAATCCGTACGCAGGGCGATGGCCATACAGCTGATTATTAATCGGGAATTGGGTTTAGCAAAAAATGAAAATCCTTTACAAGGTGCATTTATCATTGAAGACCTGACGGATTTGGTAGAAGAAGCAGTCCTACAGGAATTCAAGCGCATCAATGACAGAGGTGGCGTATTGGGTGCGATGGAAACCATGTACCAACGCGGAAAAATCCAGGAAGAAAGTCTTTATTATGAAACCTTAAAACACAACGGGGAATACCCAATCGTAGGTGTAAATACTTTCCTAAATAAGAATGGTTCCCCTACTGTTGTTCCTGGAGAAATCATTAGAGCTACAGAAGAAGAGAAACAATATCAAATTACTGCTTTAAAAACCTTCCAGGACAGAAACGCAGCACATACAGCCACTATCCTCAAAAAACTACAAAAGTCGGCTATAGCCGGCGAAAACATCTTTGAAGAGCTGATGGAAGTATGTAAGGTCTGCTCATTGGGACAAATTTCGAATGCCCTTTATGAAGTTGGTGGACAATACAGAAGAAATATGTAAATATCATCTTGTGAATTACCAAGACCCTATTAATTTGAGATAAAACAAGAAAGCCTGAATAAAATTATTCAGGCTTTCTTGTTTTATTCTATTGGTGTAGCTTATGAATGTATCCAGCTAAATTTATAATCCATTGTAGGGTTTTTCATTCTATCTGCTACGCGTAACAATCGATCTGGTAAAGCCATGATATAATCACGGGCTTTTTCTCCCGTTTCATTTAGATCGCGCATGCTCTCTAATTTCCACTCTTCAATCAACTGCTGCATGATCTCTACATAATCTACCGCAGTATATACGCCTAAACGCTGTGCAGCATCTGTAAAATGACCAAACGTTTGTCCGATTTTAAGTCCCATTTCACGAAGGAAGTGAGCAGGCATTACAATCTTCTTACGCATCATATCCTCAAAAGCAACCATGGCTTCGTTTGGATCTACTTCAAATATTTTAGCCATGAAGTCTTTATAGGCTTTAGCATGACGAGCTTCATCAGAAGCAATTACACCACACATTCTGGAAAGTAAAACATCACCATCCTTCTTAGCCATCGAAGCTACTCTTCTATGCGAAATATTAGTAGCTAACTCCTGGAAACTAGTATATACAAAGTTTCTGTATGGATCATGTCCGGTACCTATATCAAAACCGTCAGCAATCAGATATTGAGTAGAAATTTCCATTTGTCGCATATCTACGCGACCGGAAAGGTAAAGATATCTATTTAGTAAGTCTCCGTGTCTATTCTCCTCTGCAGTCCAATGACGCACCCATTTCATCCAGCCACCTTGTTCATCTTTAGTGATTCCGTCTACCATCGTTAACCATGATTCATAAGTAGGCAATGCCTCTTCTGTAATGGTATCACCGATTAAGACAGCAACAAGGTCATAAGATAACCCGTCTGCATTCTCACGTAATTGCTTTATATCCTGAAAAAACGTATCGCTGGTTGAATCCGGCAAGAAATCAGAAGGCTGCCAATTAGTGTCAATCGGTTTCAAGTAGGTGTCCATCATCTCTAGCATATAGCTTTCGATATGTAACATCACTTCTCGTCTTTTTTCTGCGAAAAAACTCATTGTTTTTTATGTTTTAAATTAGTTTCAAAGATAACCAAAAATTGCATATTTTGTCGTTACACCAATATTTTATTCGCAATTAAGCGCCTTAAAAACCAGCATTCCCGACATTAAATTTGGCACCTCTACCTTACAACATCCTACAAAAGATTAAGTTTTCAATTAAGGCATTCTCAAATACATTTAAACCTTTACTGTCTCATACAAGAAGGCTTTTAGCAAGAATAAGTTTATAGAAATCGAAGAGTTATAAAAACCTCAAATGGTAAGCGATCGGGATCACCTATCCTTTCAGAGATTGGCTTAGTTATGAAATTACAGCTGTACAGCTATGGAACCTTCATCAACAGAAAAAAAGGCGGTATACAAGAAAAGCCTGTAGTTTCCTACAGGCTTCCTTTAAGATTTGGCACCGACCTACTCTCCCACGTGTTACCGCAGTACCATCGGCTCTGGCGGGCTTGACTTCTCTGTTCGGAATGGGAAGAGGTAGACACCGCCGATATAGGCACCTAAATATTTTTATTGTTTGCTTTTCCGTATCAGGTACCCTTAGCAAAAGCTATCGGTATTCCCATATACACGAACCATATTCTATGGCCCACAAACAGTGACATATTATTGAAAGAAGTTATTATGAAGAACAAACAACAGTTTATTGCTCTTGAAAGCTTCGGATGATTAGTATTACTCGACTTTGATGTCACCACCTTTACATCTGTAACCTATCAACGTAGTAGTCTGCTACGGTCCTATATGGAATTCTCATCTCGTGGCTAGTTTCGCACTTAGATGCTTTCAGCGCTTATCTATTCCCAACGTAGCTACTCTGCAATGCCCCTGGCGGAACAACAGATTCACTAGAGGTTAGTCCAACCCGGTCCTCTCGTACTAAGGTCAGCCCCACTCAAAATTCCTACGCCCACAACAGATAGGGACCGAACTGTCTCGCGACGTTCTGAACCCAGCTCGCGTGCCACTTTAATCGGCGAACAGCCGAACCCTTGGGACCTTCTCCAGCCCCAGGATGTGACGAGCCGACATCGAGGTGCCAAACCTCCCCGTCGATATGAGCTCTTGGGGGAGATCAGCCTGTTATCCCCAGCGTACCTTTTATCCTTTGAGCGATGGCCCTTCCATGCAGAACCACCGGATCACTATATCCGTCTTTCGACCCTGCTCGGCTTGTCTGCCTCACAGTCAAGCAAGCTTATGCTATTGCACTCCTCATACGGTTACCAAGCGTATTGAGCTTACCTTTGAAAGCCTCCGTTACCTTTTTGGAGGCGACCACCCCAGTCAAACTACCCATCAAACAATGTCCCCCCCGAAAGGGGTTAGACACCGAATACAAAAAGGGTGGTATTTCAACGTTGACTCCACAACACCTAGCGATGCCGCTTCACAGTCTCCCACCTATCCTACACATCTTGTATCCAATGTCAATGTTAAATTGTAGTGAAGGTGCATGGGGTCTTTCCGTCCCGTTGCGGGTACCCGGCGTCTTCACCGGGACCACAATTTCACCGAGCTCATGGCTGAGACAGCGCCCAGATCGTTACACCATTCGTGCAGGTCGGAACTTACCCGACAAGGAATTTCGCTACCTTAGGACCGTTATAGTTACGGCCGCCGTTTACTGGGGCTTCGATTCAATGCTTCTCCTTTAACAGATGACATCCCCTCTTAACCTTCCAGCACCGGGCAGGTGTCAGGCCTTATACTTCATCTTTCGATTTTGCAAAGCCATGTGTTTTTGTTAAACAGTCGCCTGGGCCTTTTCACTGCGGCTGATATTGCTACCAGCGCCCCTTCTCCCGAAGTTACAGGGCCATTTTGCCGAGTTCCTTAGCCATGATTCACTCGAGCACCTTAGAATTCTCTTCCCGGATACCTGTGTCGGTTTGCGGTACGGGTTTTTATAACCTGAAGCTTAGCGGTTTTTCTTGGAAGTCTGATTACCTGCGCTATCTACGCCCCCGAAGGTTTGCAGTACTATCGGGTTTCAGCTAGGTCTGCGGATTTGCCTACAGTCCTAATACCTACGCCCTTTAACGATCTATTCCGTCAGATCGCGGCAGTGTCACTACTCCGTCCCCACATCGCAGTTATAAAAAGTACTGGAATATTAACCAGTTGTCCATCGAATTTCCCCTTCGGGTTCTCCTTAGGCCCCGACTAACCCTGATCCGATTAGCGTTGATCAGGAAACCTTATCCTTTCGGTGGGCGGGTTTCTCTCCCGCCTTATCGTTACTTATGCCTACATTTGCTTTTCCAGAAGCTCCACCACAACTTACGTCATAACTTCGCTGCCGCTGGAATGCTCCCCTACCGTAATATTTAATATTACCCATAGCTTCGGTGTATAGTTTAATGCCCGTTTATTATCCATGCCCGATCGCTCGACTAGTGAGCTGTTACGCACTCTTTAAATGAATGGCTGCTTCCAAGCCAACATCCTAGCTGTCTATGCAATCGGACCTCGTTAGTTCAACTTAACTATAACTTGGGGACCTTAGCTGATGGTCTGGGTTCTTTCCCTCTCGGCCCGTGACCTTAGCACCCCGGGCCTCACTGCAGTGTATATTATATAGCATTCGGAGTTTGTCTGGATTTGGTAGGATTTGACTCCCCCGCACCCAATCAGTAGCTCTACCTCTATATAACTTAACCACCACGCTGTTCCTAAAAACATTTCGGGGAGTACGAGCTATTTCCCAGTTTGATTAGCCTTTCACCCCTACCCACAGATCATCCGGAAACTTTTCAACGTTTATCGGTTCGGTCCTCCAGTACGTGTTACCGCACCTTCAACCTGTCCATGGGTAGATCACAAGGTTTCGCGTCTACCTCCCCTGACTATACGCCCTATTCAGACTCGCTTTCGCTGCGGCTGCGTGTCTTAAACACTTAACCTTGCCAGAGAAGAGTAACTCGTAGGCTCATTATGCAAAAGGCACGCCGTCACGCCACCTGGACGCTCCGACCGCTTGTAAGCACACAGTTTCAGGTTCTATTTCACTCCCCTGTTCGGGGTTCTTTTCACCTTTCCCTCACGGTACTGGTTCACTATCGGTCTCTCAGGAGTATTTAGCCTTACCGGATGGTGCCGGCAGATTCCCACAAGGCGTCTCCGACCTCGCGGTACTCAGGATACTACTAGACTAATGTTACTTACGTGTACGAGGCTCTCACTCTATATTGCCAGGCTTCCCATCCTGTTCCACTTCATTTCATTAATGCCATATCGTAGTCCTACAACCCCAGCTATGCCGTAACATAACTGGTTTGGGCTCTTTCCCGTTCGCTCGCCACTACTTAGGAAATCATTATTATTTTCTCTTCCTCTGCTTACTTAGATGTTTCAGTTCGGCAGGTTTGCGTACATTGTACGACTAGTCTTCAACTAGCCAGGTTTCCCCATTCGGAAATCTCCGGATTAATTCATATTTGCTAATACCCGAAGCTTATCGCAGCTTATCACGTCCTTCATCGCCTCTGAGAGCCAAGGCATCCCCTGTGTGCTCTTATTTACTTTCTTCTCTCCATAGCCTTTTGCGCCTATGGAAATGCTTTTTTTGATTGTCGTTATCTTATCGGTTTGTCGTAATTACTTACTCTATCCCTAAAAGCTAACAACGTCTCTATTGTTGTTTGCTCTTCTTTATTAACTTCTTCCAATATGTCAAAGAACTTTAGTTCCCCTAATTGCCTGCTGGCAACTATATTTATGGCCTCTCGTATTTAGACCGGGTAATGTGGAGAATAACGGAGTCGAACCGTTGACCTCCTGCGTGCAAGGCAGGCGCTCTAGCCAGCTGAGCTAATCCCCCTTAGAGTATATATGTAGTCCCGAGCAGATTTGAACTGCTGACCCCTACATTATCAGTGTAGTGCTCTAACCAACTGAGCTACGGGACTAGGTTAAATTCAGCTTTGGTAATTGTTCTGAGGTGTCTCATTCACAATCCCTGTAGCCTCATCCACTCCCTCGCTTAGTCAGAAACACTTTATGATGCTTCATTCTATGGGTTTTTCTTTTGAGATTTTATTGTCATTTATATCATTTACGTAGCGAGTAGTCTGAACTACTCCAGAAAGGAGGTATTCCAGCCGCACCTTCCGGTACGGCTACCTTGTTACGACTTAGCCCCAGTTATCGGTTTTACCCTAGGACGCTCCTTGCGGTTACATACTTTAGGTACCCCCAACTTCCATGGCTTGACGGGCGGTGTGTACAAGGCCCGGGAACGTATTCACCGCGTCATTGCTGATACGCGATTACTAGCGAATCCAACTTCAAGAGGTCGAGTTGCAGACCTCTATCCGAACTGTGAATGGCTTTTTGAGATTTGCTTGCTGTTGCCAGCTTGCTGCCCTCTGTACCATCCATTGTAGCACGTGTGTAGCCCCGGACGTAAGGGCCATGATGACTTGACGTCGTCCCCTCCTTCCTCTCTGTTTGCACAGGCAGTCTGTTTAGAGTCCCCACCTTAACGTGCTGGCAACTAAACATAGGGGTTGCGCTCGTTGCGGGACTTAACCCAACACCTCACGGCACGAGCTGACGACAGCCATGCAGCACCTAGTTTCGTGTGATTGCTCACTCATCTATCTCTAAATGATTCACTAACTTTCAAGCCCGGGTAAGGTTCCTCGCGTATCATCGAATTAAACCACATGCTCCTCCGCTTGTGCGGGCCCCCGTCAATTCCTTTGAGTTTCAATCTTGCGACCGTACTCCCCAGGTGGAATACTTAACGCTTTCGCTTAGCCGCTAACTGTGTATCGCTAACAGCGAGTATTCATCGTTTAGGGCGTGGACTACCAGGGTATCTAATCCTGTTTGATCCCCACGCTTTCGTGCCTCAGCGTCAATAACACCATAGTAAGCTGCCTTCGCAATCGGTGTTCTGTGACATATCTATGCATTTCACCGCTACTTGTCACATTCCGCCTACCTCTAGTGTATTCAAGCTCATCAGTATCAAGGGCACTGCGATGGTTGAGCCACCGTCTTTCACCCCTGACTTAATAAGCCGCCTACGCACCCTTTAAACCCAATAAATCCGGATAACGCTTGGATCCTCCGTATTACCGCGGCTGCTGGCACGGAGTTAGCCGATCCTTATTCCTTCGGTACATTCAGCTACTTACACGTAAGTAGGTTTATTCCCGAATAAAAGCAGTTTACGACCCAGAGGGCTGTCTTCCTGCACGCGGCATGGCTGGTTCAGAGTTGCCTCCATTGACCAATATTCCTTACTGCTGCCTCCCGTAGGAGTCTGGTCCGTGTCTCAGTACCAGTGTGGGGGGTCATCCTCTCAGATCCCCTAGTCATCGTGGTCTTGGTGAGCCGTTACCTCGCCAACTAACTAATGACACGCATGCCCATCTCAATCCTATAAATATTTGATCATTGGATAATGCTATCCTGTGATTTTATGCGGTGTTAATCCGAATTTCTTCGGGCTATCCCCCTGATTGAGGTAGGTTGCATACGCGTTACGCACCCGTGCGCCACTTTCCCGAGAAGCAAGCCTCTCGGTATCGTTCGACTTGCATGTATTAGGCCTGCCGCTAGCGTTCATCCTGAGCCAGGATCAAACTCTCCATTGTAAAATGTTGTGTTTGAACGCTGACCATTCTTAACTTGTTAATAATAGTCTTTATTCTTTTTTGTATTGTCTGTCAGTTTCTGACTCGAAATAATAGCTTTGGTTTTCATGTACTTTGAAACTGTACTATCTGTACCTCGCTACGTTTATAAATGACATCTCTTTAATGAACTTCTCGAATCACCTCGCGGATCTTCTTTATATGTTGCAATCGAATTTCGATTGTTTCAGTCTTTTTGTTTTGTTATCAAACTCCGTTTGGTAACCCCCGTTTTTGTTGGGACTGCAAAGGTAGAAATCTTTTTGTTATTGTCAAGCTTTATTTGAAAATAAATCTTTTTGTCTTTCTGGTGGTTAAACCGGTAAAACCGACTTTAACAAACTCCTACTGCAATCTTTCAAATCTTCTCTCTCTGTATCTTTCGCACAAACCCTTCCTCCGAAGCGGGATGCAAAAGTAGGAAAATTAACACAACATGCAAACAATATTAATTTTATAATTGTATCACAAAGCTAACTACATGAACTACAGCGAGAAAATCGAAAATTAAAATCTGAGGAGCCAATCAATCTATATAGTTCGCCTCCTATAGAAGGTATCTAAGCAATTAAACAAAGCTTCAAACCATCTTGAGCAAACGAAATGAATCATTTTTCATTGGCTAAATATTTAGAGCGCGCAACAATTGTAATTTGACATTCCCAACGGCCATCTATATCCTATTATATATACTACTATATATAATACCATAGCATCTATTTCTCTATTGAGTCTAGTACATAAAAAATCCTGATCTGCTTTAATTGAAATAGAAGCAAATCAGGATGATCAACCCTAACAAGGTTATGGTATTATAATACCTTATCATTATTAGTGGCATAGTACTTTAATTCAATAATGTCATTTGGCATAGGTTTACTATTCCAATGTTCATGTATAGCTAATGCCGTCCCTATTGCTGTTGCCTGTGCCATTGAGGCTGCAAAAACTTCAATTTTTGGAAATAGGCGAGCCAATAGGTTCATATATATTGCATTTTTACTAAATCCTCCGTCCACAAAAATGCGTTTCACACTGTCCCCATTCATAACGAGACTAGAAGAAGTATGCTGTTGTATAACTATATCCAGCATAAATTGGTGGTAGGCCTCTTCATCCGTTGCAAAAACAGAGAGATCTCTTGATCCAAATTCCCAGACCTTACCTTTTGGAATCTTCACTTTTTCTTCTTTAAGTGAGGCCAGCAATTGGTCTGCAATTATAGCATTATAGCGCATATTCCGATAACGGCTTACCCCTTGTCCAAAATACAGGCCTATTCGCTTCACTTGTTGCTCATGCTCATAACCAGAAAATATGCGGGATGCCTTTACCGGCTTACCTTTAAACTGCAGGTAACACAAACAATCTTGCTCCAATTCTTCCGCACTAAGCGGATCAACATTAAAGGGATTCATAGTAATGCACCAAGTTCCAGTGGAAATCAAGACAAAAGGTTCATGGAAATTGATCAGATAAGGAATTAAGGCCGCAGAGCTATCATGCAATCCTATTCCTACCTTATATAGATTTCCTGGAAATTCAGCAGGAAAAACCTCATCCGCCTGATGTATTGGTGCCAATTTTTTATCCAGCCCTTCCTTCAGCACCCAGTCATGGTAATTTTTACGGGTAAAATCCCATAATTGCGTATGACAACCAATACTGGTTAAGTCGGAACATTCTATACCAGAAACCAGATAACTCAAATATTGTGGAAGATGTAGTGCATAATGAATCTGGCGAAACAATTCCGGTTTTTCCTTTTTAATACGATACAACTGCATACCGGAATTTAAACTCCCTAATATTGGAGAAGCCGTTTCAGAAGCAATCTTTTCCTCCCCTCCGTACTTATTATAAAATTCATCTTTTAACGCTTCGGGATAAGGCTTCAGATAATTATAGAGTGGTGCCAATGGTTTCCCATACTCATCAATATACACGAGACTTGCTCCGTAAGTAGAAAAATTAACGGCTTTAATGATAAACTCTTTGCGCCTCATTATCTCCCGCAAAGAATCAAAAATAGAAAGACGCAAACTTTCCAAATTTTCACAAGCATCACCAGCCTCATCACAGGTTTCTATAAACCTGGCGGAACGCTCAAATACAATCTGATAATTTTCGTCGAACAAAAAAATTTTCTTGTTGGTTTTACCCACATCAAATACAACGACAACTGGAATGGCCTCCATTATAATCCTGTAGCTATAGTTTTTAATCCTCTCTCCTTAATCAAGTTTTCTCTGACCTGCAATTTCCTATACAAGACCAATGGATTGGCCGCCCCTCCTACTCGTATTCTAGCTTCTCGAACAATCGAACGAACATCGGTTCGGAATGCATTCTGTAAAATTTCCTGACACAAAGCCACATCATTGTTCCCCTGTGCATTGGCTAACGCGACACGATCCACGAGCAAAGCCTGTGTATAAGACAACATAATGGCCTCTACCGATTGTAGCAAATCTTCTAAGGGATCTTTGACATTATGAGAAGCATCAATCATCCAACCTAAACCAGTAGCATGGTCTATTCCTTTTGCGTCCATCCCTTCAATCAATTCATTGAAAATTAAGAACAACTGATAAGGTTTTATGCTACCAGCAGTGAGGTCATCATCACCATATTTAGAGTCATTAAAATGAAAGCCACCAAGCTTCCCTTCCATCAATAACAAGGAGACAATCTGTTCAATATTGGCATTAGGCAAATGGTGACCTAAATCTACTAAGCTGAAGGCCTTAGACCCTAACTTATTTGCCAGTAGCAATGACTGCCCCCAATCTCCAACTGTCGTAGAATAAAAATTAGGCTCAAAGGCCTTGTACTCTACAAAAACTTTCCAGTGCTCAGGTAAAGCTGCATAGATTTCCTGCAGACTTTCCAATGTATTTTGAAAAGCTTTTCTAAAATTTAGCTGACCTGGAAAGCAAGAACCGTCAGCAAGCCAAACCGATAAAACATCCGATCCTAGTGCCTTTCCATGTTCAATAACTTCTATATTATGGGCAATTGCCTGTTGTCTAACGGCTTTGTCTACATGCTGCAGAGAGCCAAATTTATAACTATAGCTTTGGCCCGGCAGATCTTGAAAAGTATTGGAATTCATCGCATCAAACTTTAATCCATGATGGTGCGCTAATTCCTTAATCGATTGATAATCCTGAGGCACATCCCAAGGGATATGCAATGAAATTGCGCCACTAGACTGATTTAAACAATGAATTAAACCAACATCCGTTATTTTTTCTTCTAAACTCCTCGGCTCACCCCCCCAGAGAAACGCCCAAAACGAGTGCCTCCGGTGCCTAACGCCCAACTTGGGATGGCAATTTGGAATTTCATCAATTTAGTGACTACCTCCTCGGTCCGATCATTCATCGAGGCCGTATATTCAAACTCATGCTGATGAGACTTTATATGTTGTTCATTATGTGCTGCTATTCTATCTTTTACTATTTCCATTTTGTCTTCTTTATTACTAACTCCATTTTGTTTAGCGTACAAATGCCATTGCTACTCCGCCATCAACATTCAATACATTTCCTGTGGACTTATTTAGCAAGCCACCCACATATACCATACAAGCATTGGCAATATCTTCGGGAAGGATAATCTGATTTAACAAGGTTCTTTTTGCATAAAATTCTGGCAGCTCTTCTACTTTAATACCATAGGCCTTAGCTCTTCCGGCTGCCCAATCGCCTTCCCATATTTTACTATCTGAGATGACTGCATCTGGGTTAACAACATTTACTCTAATCTGATCACTCCCTAATTCTGCTGCATTTAAGCGACTCAAGTGGAGCTGAGCGGCTTTAGCAGAGCCGTATCCTGCATTGTTGGGTCCGGAAACCAACGCATTTTTGCTAACAATATTGATGACATCGCCACCGACACCTTGTTTTCGCATCATATTAACGGCCTCCTGTGTAATTCTAAACTGGCCTTTAACCAACACATCATACAATAAATCCCAGTCCTGTACGGTGTGTGCCTCCAGTGGTTTTGAAATAGATAATCCCGCACAATTGACTACAATATCTATCCCTCCAAATGACAAAGCTGCTTGATTAAATGCTTCATCAATAGCTTCTTTATTTGTTACATCTAATAATACAGAGGAAAAAGTATCATCCCCAAATAGCTTTTTGAATTCTTTCCCTGCATGATCCAGCCTTTGAGCGTCATTGTCATTCAACAATACAACTGCACCTTCTTCTAAAAACTTTTTGGCTATAGCCTTACCAATCCCCCCTGCACTTCCAGTTACCAATGCTATTTTCCCGGAAAGAGATTTAGACTTAGGCATCCGTTGCAATTTAGCCTCCTCCAATAACCAGTATTCAATATTGAAAGCCTCTTGTCGAGGAAGCGAAGTGTAGGTTGAAACTGCTTCTGCACCTTTCATTACATTAATAGCATTGGTATAAAATTCCGCGGCTACGCGTGCGGTCTGCTTATCTTTTGCGAAGGAAAATAAACCAATTCCAGGATATAAAATAATTACAGGATTAGCATCTCGGATAGCCGGACTGTTAGCATGCTTACATGCCTCATAATAGGCTTGATACATTTCTCGATATGCTTTAAACGCCGGGGCAAGCTTTGCTTTAAGGAGTTCAGAATCCGTTAAATCTTCATCAGGATTCAATTCCAATACCAGCGGACTGATCTTAGTGCGCAAAAAATGATCAGGACAACTCGTTCCTAATGGTGCAAGGCGATCCAGATCATTAGAATTAATAAATTCAAGTACACGGGCATCGTCACTAAAATGTCCGATCATACTCCGCTCGGTGGAACAAAATCCACGTAAAAATGGAGCTAGCAGCGCGGCTTGTTTGACCCTCTGATCAGCTACTATAGTATTAATACGTTGGCCGCCAAACACCGGTCCTTTCTGCCCATAACTTGCTTCAAGATAGGCCGCACATTTTTCTACCACTTCCAGGGTGTTAAGATAACAATCATAAGCCGTATCTCCCCAAGTGAATAACCCGTGAGACCCCAGCATAATGCCGCGAATTCCAGGGTTTTCTGCCAAACAATGTTGTAATTGTAAGCCCAGGTCAAAACCAGGCTTCTGCCAATCTACCCAACCGATTGCCCCCTCAAATAACTCTTCTGTAATACGTTTACCATCTTTTGCAGCAGCAATTGCAATCGCCGCATCTGGATGCAAATGATCAATGTGCTTGAATGGTAAGAAACCATGAAGTGGTGTATCTATCGATGGCGCTTTAGAATCCAAATCGTAAATGCAGTGGTTAAATAATTCCACCATCGCATCTTCTTGCTCAATACCTGTATAGATTTTTTGAAGGCTATGGAGCTTGTCGACATATAAGGCGGCCAATCCATTTCGTTTAAGTGTGCCAATATCACCACCAGAGCCTTTAATCCACATGACTTCAACGTGCTCCCTAGTCAGGGGATCTATTGCATTCGCTTTACAAGAGGTATTCCCACCACCGTAATTTGTTAAACGCAGATCTGCACCCAACAGGTTAGATCGGTAAATTAACAACCCAACTTCATCACCTTCGAGCTTATCGGCTTTGTCTTTATCCCATAAATAATTGACGTACTTGAAACGGTCTTTTTCGTCAGACATAAAATTTGATTTATATTTTTATTTAATTGAATTTCCATATCCTACAATAAGGATGGACAGAATTATAAATGCTATACCTGTTAACACCGTCATTAGTGTTTTTTTGCTGACTGCAGACCACTCTTTCAATACCAATCCCCAAACATTCGCTACCAGAATAATAAAGGCCATATGCAAAATCCAGGAACTCGCCCCATTCCCCAACTTACTTTCGGCCATACCATAAAAAAAGAACTGTAAAAACCAGGTAGTACCGGCCAGGGCGCAAAAGATATAATTTGACAACAATGGCGTTTTGGTGTTGCTATAATCTTTAAATGACTTGTTTCTGAAATTCAGCACCATACACCAGAATAAATTGGTCGTTAAACCTCCCCAAAGGATAATAATATAGGTGACGTTGTTTTGATACAAAAACTCGCCATCACCGGGATGGAGTGTTTTCCAAAGTTGGTTAGCTTCATGGGCCATATCTTTGCCGGAATCAATTCCAAAAGCAAAACAAGAACTTAATATCCCAGAAATCACTGCGACAATCAAGCCCAGACCAATCTTGAATTCTGTACTTTGCTGGGTTTCTTTCTTTTGACTTTCTTTTAATTTGGCCAGGTCTTTCTCTTTGTCCATGCCTGCTTTCCCACAAATAATAATCCCTATGATACAGATAAACAAACCAAGGATGACCATTTGCCCCCAGGAACTGTGAATCATACTTGAAAAACTATCCTTTCCTGCTTTTGGAAAAAAGTCGTAGTATATGGAAGGCAATAGTGCGCCGAATACAGAACTCAACCCTAAAATAATGGAGCTTCCAAGAGAAACACCCAAATATCTAACGCCCAACCCATAAGTTAAGCCACCTATCCCCCATAAAAGACCGAAGAAGTAAGTAATCCATAAAATAGATTCTGAAGTGTGTGTGATGATTTGAGTAAAATCGGGTATGGTCAACCATGCCGCTAAAGGCGGAATAAGGAGCCAGGAAAATAGCCCGCCAACAATCCAGTAACTTTCCCATGCCCAGCCTTTGACTTTGGTATAAGGAATATAAAAACTACCGGAAGCGAAGCCTCCAATAAGATGGAAAAACACACCAAGAATGACCTGCATACGTGAATTTTATATTTGGTTATAATAATAAGCGATATTAATTCTTTAGAATTGCATAACTGTCATTTACTGTCCTGCTCCATTTAAGGAATTCGCTTTTAAGTAAAACAACCCTGTGCTTTGATCAGCCAAAAATTTACAAGGAGGGCCTGAGCGTAAGCCTGAACGGTGCCTGATGATTTTGCTTTCTATTGCTCAAAATAATTTCAGCAGCCATGGTACCCATCATTTTAAAATCAGTGGAGATGGTGGTTATGCCATTCAACAAAAACTTTTTTAATGGAGTCTCGTTGTAAGAAATTATGCCTACATCTATCCCTAAGATTAAATCCGAATTACTGATTATTTCCATCAACAACACCAAATCATCTTCCATAAGGTTGATGTATACTGTCCCGGATTCTATTTGTTCCTGCTTCAAATCATGAATAATAAAGTGACTGAAAGCGTATTGCTGACAAAACCTTCTAAAACCATTGATGATTTCACTTGGAAAATAACTCTTTTTAGGAAAAATCAATTTAATGGTATCGTATTTTGTCAATGCTTCTTTTGCCTCCGTCAGCGCACCAAAAATATCCTTCTCAAAGTCCTCGTATACGGCGGAATAGGATCCGCAGATCCCATTAACTTTTTTGTCCAGCAAAATTAGTTTATCCGTAGGGATGGTATTAATGATCTGATGAGCATCTTCTCCACCTTCTACAAAATGGGGCAAAATCACATAATGTGAATACTCCGTCCGCTTGTTTTGGATCAACTTTTTGAAAATCGAAAAATCATTATTATAGATATAAAAATCAATCAGCGCATCGTCTCCTAATGCCTCCACAAATGAATCATAAATAATTTTTTTATGAACGGACAGCTTATTAAACAACAAAAATATCTTGATTTTCTTTTTGAACTCGGTATTGTGTATATAATAGCCCTTACCAGGAACCGAGAGTATTACCCCCTTATTTTTCAAATATTTATATCCTTTTTCTGCGGTATCTCTGGAAATTTCCAATACACAGCTCAATTCATTGATAGAAGGAAGTATGTCATTCTTAACAAGTAGCCCCTCTTCCATGGCTTCGATAATAGAATCGCTGAGCTGCAGGTATTTAGGTGTGACTGAATATTCATCAATATGAATAAACTTAAAGTAATCGGCTGTTTTCATCATATATATTTATTGGATCACCCGAACCTCTGCTGGTCCACTAATCTCAGATTTTATTTTTCCGTTGTCTAATTTAGTATGCTTGATTTTCACTACACCATAAGGTGTAGGAAAAGTTCCTTCTACAAATTTCAGATCCCCCAAGTGTGGTTTGACCTGTATAACCTTACATCCTGGTTCCAATACCTGCACCCCCAACACATGCTCCGTCAGCCAGGCAGTTGGCCCGGATGCCCAGCCATGTGCCAGACTATGCCTGAAATTTTTATAACAGTAGTTTCCATAGGTTGCATGAACATCAATTTTACCCTCAGGAACCAGTTCATCTATACGCCCAGCATTTTTCATCCAATCCAAATCAAAGTCCTCCCAAAAGGTAGTCGCCCCCAAATCCAACATCCCTCCCCAATAATCCCTGATATTGTCCAATCCTCCTTGATAATCACCAGCCTTTGCTTTTGCCTGCAACATATAGTATCCATAAAAGGTAGAGAAGTTCTTGGTACCGCCAACCGCTATAAAATCCCGATTCGCTTTTTCCGCTGGCATTAACCCTGCAAGGGCCATCAAAGAAGCAGCTTGTTTACTATTAGCTGGGTCAGGCACATGTTTTTTAAGCCGTCCAATTGCCTCATCACATTTTTTTGCGGTTGCCTCATCTCCCAAAATACGGCATAACTCTGCCCCATCTTGAAAAGTCATTACCATCATTGCCTGTAACCCCGCATGAATCGCTGGTTGGTTTTCTGAAGAAGACCAATCCAGGAAACGCATACCATCCAAGTGTTCTTCATTACCTTTAATTTTAGTCATTAGATGGTGAAGTAAATCCACCAGATAAGTACGCTGTGCTTCCAGATAATCCTTACGGCCCTGATATCTATACCAATCTCGCTGAATCCGGATCCACCACATAGAATACGAGCTGATCCCATTCATCCAGGAAGGCAGTGGATTGACCTCCTTAATTAGATCGAGGCTTTTAGGAACCACATCATTATAACCAAAAACGCTGTTGATGGTCATAATTTCCGGATGCATATCCCCTACCCAAACCAATCGGTCACGTTTTACACCATCCCATAAATACTGTTGCATATTCAGATGAACGGTGTAAGCACCGGTTGCCCAAATTTCATTGAGCCGTGCATCACTGCTGTGGAATGAGCCTATATATGGAGTATCTCTGTAACTAAAAACAGCACGTACTTCTTTTAACAACAGTTCCCGATTAGGATCTACCAGGTCAATGCGGACAAAGCGAAAGCCGGTATTACCAAACTCCATCGCCCCTAACCAAGGTAATTCTACAATCATATCGCGGATCGCATGATCATTTGTAGCCCCACTTATAGTGTCAATTGAGGACATTGCCTCGGACGCTGATTCCCCAAAACGAATGCGTACTTTCAGCGGTTTCTGATTTTGCATCAAACCAGTTACGAGCTGAATCCCTCCCTGTAACTCCTTCCCAAAGTCCAACAAAATCCCAGGTTCAGTCTGCCCATCACTTTTTAATGTAATGAGTGCTTTATTGACCAATTCAGCCTGACCATTTCCCGAATTTAACAAATATTGCGCATCTTTAATGTACTTGCCACTTCGGTCTGACTGCCACAAAATCCGCTGTGGAATAAGGTACATCCTTATCCTAGGGTCTTTTCGAGCCTCATTAGCATTGTGAAGCCCATCATAAACGGGGGGCAGTTGTGCAAACAACCCAGGAACGACACCTAAAAAAATTAAGAAAATAAATAATCCAAATTTAACACGCATCATGCTTTCTATTTTTTAATGGGTTTGATTGACAGGGTAACTAAATAACCTCACCGGGCCAATTAAGCCCGCCGGCGATAATGGGCTTTCTGGTTTAAAATGATTTACGCTGGTCCAGGTTGTCCTTTCAGTAGCAGGCAACTTACTATCCCCGATCAGTCTATTGTCCCAGGTATTCACCACACTGATCTCAATTTTATTTTCTCCGTCCTGCAAAGCAGAGGTAATATCTAGCTCCCAGGGAGCAGTCCATAGCCCCCCAACATCCTTACCATTAATTTTAACTTTCGCCATTACATTTACCTTCCCGAGATTTAACATAATGAGTTCACCCTTAGCTGGTCTTTTCAACATAAAAGTGTTGTTGTAATTCACAGTGCCACTATAATATTTGATTTTCTCTTCCGGGCTCAAGGTCCAGTCAGTTAATTTATCAAAGAAAATAGACTCCTTAGGTCCCCTAAACTGATCCGTAAATTTCAGCTCCCATCTTCCCTCAATCTCTTTCAGCAGATTTTGCCTTGGAAAGTTCTCTTCAGTGGATCGTCCTACTTTACGTGGATCTGTAAAGACAATAAAAACACTTTGCAGAGGAGCCAATTTTAACGGAATAGCTGTTGCCGTACTTGTTTCTGTGTATGCTGGCAAGACACGTGTATTACCCGTTATTGGATCCCATAGTTGTGCAGCTCTGCCAGTGATGCGAAAATCAGGATTAATAGTAAGCTCCTGCTCTGTTTGGTTACTCACAAAGTAAATATCCTGATTAGCCAGTTTACGATGGATATATAAAACCGGACTGGCTGTATTCGTTTTGAAATCTGGAACAATCTTTAAAATATTCAATGCAGTTTGCATATCCATTCCTTGTAACACGCGTCCTTTACCCAAAGAACGGGAACTAGAAACTACCTCTCTTTTTTCACCCCAAAGTAGGGTGGCTAAACGATCTACTTCCCGGTCTGCAGCAGGATATCCCTGTAAACTAGGTGATCGCAGTGGTGCCGACCCCAATATGGTAGCCCCCTGTTCCACCAACTCTTTAATTTTAGCCAGTAATTCTGGCCTCATAGTTTCCAATTTGGGTAAAACGAGTAAGCTATAACTCATTCCATCCGGTAAGACCAATTTACCATCTTTCACTTTTACCCGATCGCGAAGCACTTCTCCATTAATATAGTCGAATGAATATCCAGCCGGCAAAGCGGGATCTGTCACCCCTGTCATTTTTGGTGCATCTTCACCAATGAAGTAGGCTACGTCTGCGACATAATTGCCTTGTTGCAGCAGAAAGTTAGTTCTTTTCAAATAAGAAGTGAACAGATCCAGGTAATTGAACCAAGTATTGTGTCTGTTAAACTCATTTCCAAAATCAGCATTGATACCTGGGACTAAATTGTCTGTAGGCTGTTGTATAAATACATGAAGCAATGTATTATTTATCCCTTCTGCAAAAAAGCGATCTCCCCGCTGTTTCATCAATGCCGGATAACGTGCATAAGGTTTTCCACCAGCGGTAAAGGATTCAGCGGAGACTTTGGTTTTTCCATAGATGTGTGCTGCAGATGAGGCTGCTCTATTTTCAATATTTCCTAGCTCCCCTTCACTCCAAAATTCCCCCCCAATTTCATCGGATTGGCCTCCATATTGCAAGAATTCTCCTGGAAAACCCCAGTGTCCATAATTCTCAAGCCAGGTTCGTAAACCATGACTATTACTAACTGCTCGTAATCCACCTACATAATCATAGGCAACCCGATCAGCAATTAGCCTTCTCAAATCCCATAGAAAGCGATCAGACATTTCCTGACTCCCCACTACACGGCCTCTCATCACTGGCAAATAAGGCAGAGGGTCATATCCATAAGTCGCCTGGAACTGCTCCATTATCTTATCCGTCCAATTTTGTCCACCAGTTTCATAACTATCTTGTACAGCTACGCGCCAGGTCTTTCTATGCTTAGCAGGAATTCTGCGTATTATTTCTCCTAAAAAGCTATCAAAATGACTTAAAATATGGGCTTTACTCATTTTATCGACCTCCAAACCGGTACCTTCCACAGAAGCGGGGCTATTGGTTACTTTTGTAGGTACCATTCCCGTACGCATTACAATCCAATCGCCTGTCGGAAAATCCCAAGTTAAAATGCCATCAACCGACAAACCGGAAGAAACATCTATCACGCCAGCTGGGTCAATCACTAAGTTTTTCGAACTCGCCTCTGCCTGTGGCTTCCATTGATACTCTTTCCAATAAGGCAAGGGTGATTGAAACATCTTAGCCAGTGTTTTACCTATAAAGTCTTCTACAACTGGTGAGGCAGACAATTCTATTTCCGTCAAAGCAAAATCTGTAGAAGCCTGGCTTAAAACCAACCTGAATTCTTTAGCGGAAACTTCCGGAAAAGAAACGGATATAGGCCCATAAGGATCAAATCCTACGTTTAAGCTTGGATTACTTCTATCCATCTCGAAAGTTTTTAGCGTTCTGTAATGCGCCCCGTCCTTTACCTGTAATTCAGCATGTGCTTTCAATGCAAAGTGCGCGGGGTAAATCACCAGACTTCTGGCAAGGAAGTTATGCTCCACCGCCACATCAATATGAATGCTTTGTTGAGCAGGAATTTTTACAGGATTTGAACGATCTCCATCAACCAGAGCTGTTGCTGCTGAAATCGGAATACTCGTTTTTACAGTTGGCTTTAATGCCGATAAGTATATTCCATAATCAAGAGGGGCTTTGAAAGCAATTACTTTTACATCTTGAAATTGCGGATCAGGTTTAACGAGTTGCGTACTGATTTTCTGACCACCCTTCAGACGTTGTTCTGAAAAAGTCAGGTAGCGCATCGATTGTTCAGGCTTAATCCATGGTCCGCCCGACTGGCTCCAACCTGGACTATTAAAAATACCTATTTCAATATTTAGCTTAGTGGCGGTTAATAAAGCGGTGTCAAGAATTGACCACCATTCTTCAGATAAGAGCTTCACCTTACCATAAGCCGTACTTTGTAAGCCAATGTTTCCGATAAAGGCACGGTTTATGCCTATTTTTTTCATGGCATAAAGATCCTTAACCACGCCTTCTTTGGAGATATTATCAGACATCCAATACCAATACACTGAAGTCTGAATGGTATCTGGCACCTTTAAAAAGCTATTTTTCAGGTCGGCTAGCACATGATCCTGATGTGGTGAAATTGTTTTCCGCTGACTGCTACAGGCAGCCACGAATGCAATTATTGAAATCGCAGAATATATAATTCTTCTCCCTTTGTTCATCAGAAATCTTTGGTTAGTAGAACAGGTAGGTATATGCCCATCTGTTTTAGCGGCTATAATATCTACAATTTAATCGCGTATTCAAATGTATAAGTACCTGAACCGGCATATACTTCAAGATCGTTACCTTTCTTGTTGATTCCACTTAATTCTTTAATCTTACTTAATGATTGTTTGTTTTCCGTCACCTCTACATTGGCTGCTCCGGGTAAAAGGATAGCTGCAGAAGTATTTGGCGGAATAGTCACCTTCAACTTAAATCTACCATTTTCTATCGTCCAATCACTACCCGTGATCCCATACTGACTGTTCAGCGTTGCTTCAGCGTGTGTAATTTTACCGCCAGGTTTAGGTTTAATGGTAATTTTCTTATAACCCGGACCACTTTCATCAGTATCTAAACCAGCCATAATACGATACATCCAATCTCCAATTGCACCATATGCATAGTGGTTGAATGAATTCATACCCGTTGTTTGAAAACTCCCATCAGGTTTAATCCCATCCCAACGTTCCCAAATAGTGGTAGCACCCATTTTCACCGGATACAGCCAGGATGGATAAGTTTCCTGAAGCAATAATTCATAAGCAATGTCATTACGTCCAAAACGCGTCAATACCTCGCATAAATATGGTGTCCCCAAAAAGCCTGTTGTTAAATGATTTCCATAACTGTTAATGTTACTAACCAACCGATCAACGGCCTGAGCACGTGCATCTTCTGGTAACATATCAAAATTTAATGCCAATACATAAGCTGTTTGTGTTCCGGATACCAATCTTCCATTTGGAGACATATATTCTTTCACATAAGCCGCTTTAATTCGTTTCAACAAATCACTGTACTTTCTTTCATCTTCCTGATTTCCCAGAACGCGGGCAGCATTTATCAGTAATTGTGTAGAGTGGGCATAAAAAGATTGTGCAATCAAATATTTATCTGTTACTGCTGACCTCCCGTCAGTATCGTCTTGTAAATGGAAATAAAGCCAGTCTCCGAAATGAAATCCTGTACTCCAAAGATCATTCTTACTCGTATTCTGCATAAAATCTACCCAGGCCTTCATACTCGCATACTGATTTTTCAAAATACCTTTGTCCCCATAAGCCAGGTACATATTCCAGGGCACTATTGTAGCGACATCTCCCCAACCGGCTGAACCCGCTGAATTTTCATCCAACACATTCGGTACTACAAAGGGTACGCTTCCGTTAGGCAACTGATCACCAGCCACATCTTTCATCCATTTAGTAAAAAACCCAGCCACATCCATATTAAAAGCTGCAGTCCGGAAAAACACTTGCGCATCTCCTGTCCAGCCCAAACGTTCATCTCTTTGCGGACAATCCGTAGGCACATCCAGAAAATTACCTTTCTGTCCCCATTGAATATTATGCTGTAACTGATTTAACAAAGGGTTTGAAGTATTAAACGTTCCAGTTGGTGCCATATCCGCATAAAGTGCGATCCCTTTAAATGCTACAGGATCAATTTCTCCCGTATAACCGGTTATTTTCACGTACCTAAAACCCATATAAGTAAAGTTTGGCTCATACCTTTCTTGTCCCACTCCTTTAAATGTATATTGGATATGTTGTTTCGCACTGCGCAGATTTGCGTCATAAAAATTCCCTTCTTTATCCAATACCTCACCATGTTCGAACTTTATAGTAGAACCAGCCTTCCCTGCCAATTTAAATTGTACCCATCCCACCAGATTTTGACCAAAATCTAGTACTGTTTCACCTTTTGGTGTTTTAATCACTTTAAGTACTTTGAATTCTTCGTGTTTACGGGCTAGTGGAGATATACTGCTAACCAAGGCCGCGGAACTTGCCGGAACGATACTAACAGGCGTCCAATTCTGGTCATTATAACCTACAGAAGACCATCCGCATTTCTCTAATCTGGCGTCATAAACTTCTCCATCATAAAGGTCTGAATATTGGATAGGGCCCTTTGTGAATTTCCAGCTGCCATCACTTTGAATTACTTTACGACTACCATCCTGATAAATAATTTCTAATTGTACAAGACCGGCTAATCGTTTACCATAAAAGCTACGCTGCCCGCCGAAGCCAATGCGTCCGCGATACCAACCATCACCTAAGGTAAAACCAATTACATTTTGCCCACTATTTACCAGGTTTGTAACTTCGTAATTCTGGTACAATAAACGGTCATTATAACTGGTCCATCCAGGTGTCATATAATCCTTACCCACCCTTTTACCGTTAATCATCGCCTCATATATACCATGGGCAGTAATATGTAAAGTTGCTAAACGGATCTTTCCATCCAGCGCAAAAGCTTTTCTAAAAATTGGGCTTGGTCCTGCAAGTGTATCCGTAGCCTCTGCACCGATCCACTGCGCTGTCCAATCAGATTTCTTCAATAAACCCGTTTGCCAAAAATTCATTTCACTCCAGGGAGATTCATTGCCGTGGTTATCTTTAACTTTTACTTGCCAATAATACCTAGTAGAAGATTCCAGTGGCCCAGCATATGGCAACAATACGGAGACCTCACTTTTCTGCAGACCACTGTCCCATAGTAATCCCTTTCCTGCCTTTACGTGCAGAGAATCCTTGCCAACACGAATCTGATAACTATCTTGCTTAACATTCCGCTGATTGGTGCTGATTTTCCAGCTTAATCTTGGTGCATCTGCATCTATACCCATAGGATTTTTCTGATATTCCGTCTTCAGTTCCTGAACCTGAATTTTTTGAGCCCATACACCAGTACTCAGCAAGCCACATAATACGATTACCATAGAACTGACCTTCCAAACAGGAAGCCCATTCTTGTGCATGTTTTTCATCATCATATACTTGTACTTTAAGGATTGAAAATCTTGTTTAAATCTATTCATAGGTGCTATTATTGTGGGTTTTGAACTAAGGCGTCAAGATTTACCTCTTTTTGATGAATCGGAAGTAATAATTTATTATCTGCCACCAGATAAGCACCGGCAGGAAACGTAGTTTTTTCAACCAGTTCTTCCTTTCCTCGTGCGATCATCCGCTGTGAATATGCGAGTGCATTATTGCTGAAAACGAACACTATTATGCAAATCACTACAGAAATGAATCTTAGTATCCTTTTATCCATTGTCATATATATTTGGTTTTACTAAAATAGACCAAGGCCATAAAAGCGGCAACCTGTACTATCCTGTAATTCTGTACTTTAATGAAAAAAAATTAGCATAAAAAGGCGGTTAAGTAAATAACCGCCTTTTTATGCTAAATAGTTAATTTATTGGATTTCGAAAGTATACTTACCAGCACTTGCCTGATATACTTCAGGAAGCATTGTTCCAGCCATCCTGGCAGACTGTCCGGCTTCGAGTGGAAAGTGAATTGTTGCAGAAGAATTTGCTGGTATATGCACTTCATAAATGATCTTCTGGCCGTTTCTCTTCCATGAAGATTGAATGGTCCCAAATGGTCCTTCATGTATAGATTCAAATTCATTCAAGCCAGTAACGAAATGCGGCATCAACCGAATATTTTTAAAACCTGGTGCCTTTTCATCTGTCATAATACCACCAAGCCCTTTAAAGAACCAACCACCTATTTCTCCAAACATCATGTGATTTAAAGAAATATCTCTTCCTGCCTGAATATTCCAATTTTCATATAAGGTAGTTGCACCATTGGCTATCCACCAACCCCAGGAAGGATAAGTATCCTGCACTGCCAATTTATAGGCAATATCCGCCTGCCCATTCTCACTCAACGCATTCAGTATAGCTTTGGCACCAAGCACACCAACATCCAAATGCATATTGTCCGCTTTTACCCGATCGGCAAGCTTTTGTGCAACCTTTATTCTCAAGTCTTCTGGTACAATTCCCCATAATAGTGCAACGCTGAGTTCTGTCTGCAAACCAGTACCATAAATTCCTTCGTTGCGATTCAAATATTTATCATTAATTGCTTTTTTAATCTTCTCGGCTAATGCACTATAGTGTTTATAATCTTCCACCTTTCCGAAGAGTTTAGCCGCTTTTGCCAATATTATGGCATCAGTAAAATAATATACTGAAGAAGTGTATTCCAGTGGAGATTCAGACTTAACAGGTACCCAATCTCCCCGTCCCCATGTCGTCAATCCATCAGGACTAATCTGAGTCACATAATCTACATAAGATTTTATATTTGGATAGCAACTCCGCAACAAATGGGGGTCCCCATAAAATAGGTAAATGTTCCAGGGAATAATTGCGATTGTACTCGTCCAATCTGTACCATTCGATTTTCCATAGCCCCAACCTCCTGTCGGAATAATATCTGGCAACACCCCATTAGGTTGCTGTTCATCCTGATGATCAGCTAACCATTTTTCATAAACGGTGATGCCATCAAAATTATACAATCCAGTTTCAACAGCAAAGTGCCCATCACCGGTCCAGCCATTTTTTTCCCTTTGTGGACAATCAGTTGGATAGCCAAATAAATTAGATAAATACGAATTGTTAGTCGCCGCCCATAATTTATTAACCATCTCACTTGAGGTATGTATCTTCCCTGCAACAGGCACATCACTATGCATAAAATGCCCAATGATACTTTCATTATTCAGATTTATAGGTTTGCTACTGGTTACTTCTATATACTGAAATCCCTTATAATTGAACTTAGCCATAAACGCTTCTGTTCCTTGTCCGTTAAGGATAAAGATATCGGTTTGGAAAGGATCATTCTGATCTTTGGGTCTATAATAGACATCAATATTAGACAAATCCAATCTCCCATTAGCTAATAACCTTTCTCCATGTTTGATGCTCAAACGAGTGCCCCGATCTCCTTTCAATTTAATTTCACTTACACCTGCTATATTTCTTCCCAAGTCAAACACATAAGTAGTATCGTTAAATTTCCGAACAGACTTCACAGGTATTTCTTCTACATTCCGAATAGGATGCATAACCTGGCTAACAATCTGCTTGGAGGGGGCAGCACGAAGTGCAATTCCCTTCCATTTACGGTCATCAAAACCGGCAGTATTCCAACCTTTCTGTTCCTTCCGCGCATCATAATGTTCCGCAGTATAAATGCTATTAAAAACAATAGGACTATCGTCAGTTTTCCAACTATCATCGCTCAGCACAACATCAGTTGATCCATCGGTGTAAGTTATCCTTAGATCCAAGCAAAAAGTTGGCCTTGCCCGCCATGGCGCTTTATCAAAATCCCATACCGCTAACGATTGATGGTTGTACCATCCATTCCCCAATAAAACGCCCACTGCATTTTCACCGTTTTTGAGTTGAGCCGTTACATCATAACTCACATATAAGTTTCTTCTGTCAAACCTGGTATACATTGGATCAAGCCGATGGTTACCTACCTTCTCGCCATTGAGATACAACTCATAAAGCCCTGCGGCTGCCATATACGCACGAGCTGATTTGATCTTTTTATCCGCCTTAAATTCCTTACGGAAATACGGAGCTGGTAGTTTGTTAATATCCTTATTGTCGCTGATCCAGGTACCTTTCCAATTGCTCATTTTAAGCATTCCAGTTTCAAAGCTACTTATGGGTATAAAAGCAGCTGGCTTTCCATCTTTATCCCAGATTTGTACCTGCCAGTAGTACTTCGTAAAAGGATCCAGTCCTTTTCCGGAATAATTGGTCAGCTGAGCTGAGCTTCCTATCTTTCCAGAGTCCCAAACGCGACTTCCCTCCTTTTTCATTAATGCTAAAGAATCCGTGCTTACGGTAATCCGATAGGCACTTTGGACAGCAGCACGCCTATCATCTTTTAGCTTCCATGCTAGCCGGGGCTGAAGTGCATCAATACCTATAGGACTAATCATATGCTCACATTGAAGCTGCTCCGCATGAATTTGCTGCTGACTAAAAGATGGGAACGATGACAAACTAAAAAACAAAAAAAGACAGCCGTAAATACGCTTGTTAATATTTGGGATCATAACAAAGAAATTGTGGATTTGCAAAGTAAAACTCAAAGTTTGCAAAATAGGAAATGGTACTGAAATCAGCAACCTGTGCTGTCCTGTCTACCTAAGGATTAGCTGGCTTAAGCTTAAAAACTGATGAAATTAAGCCTAATCTTGATCAGCTGAGCAGCAGAATTATCCGAGAATAAAAAAGGCGGTATACAAGAAAAGCCTGTAGTTTCCTACAGGCTTCCTTTAAGATTTGGCACCGACCTACTCTCCCACGTGTTACCGCAGTACCATCGGCTCTGGCGGGCTTGACTTCTCTGTTCGGAATGGGAAGAGGTAGACACCGCCGATATAGGCACCTAAATATTTTTATTGTTTGCTTTTCCGTATCAGGTATCCTTAGCAAAAGCTATCGGTATTCCCATATACACGAACCATATTCTATGGCCCACAAACAGTGACATATTATTGAAAGAAGTTATTATGAAGAACAAACAACAGTTTATTGCTCTTGAAAGCTTCGGATGATTAGTATTACTCGACTTTGATGTCACCACCTTTACATCTGTAACCTATCAACGTAGTAGTCTGCTACGGTCCTATATGGAATTCTCATCTCGTGGCTAGTTTCGCACTTAGATGCTTTCAGCGCTTATCTATTCCCAACGTAGCTACTCTGCAATGCCCCTGGCGGAACAACAGATTCACTAGAGGTTAGTCCAACCCGGTCCTCTCGTACTAAGGTCAGCCCCACTCAAAATTCCTACGCCCACAACAGATAGGGACCGAACTGTCTCGCGACGTTCTGAACCCAGCTCGCGTGCCACTTTAATCGGCGAACAGCCGAACCCTTGGGACCTTCTCCAGCCCCAGGATGTGACGAGCCGACATCGAGGTGCCAAACCTCCCCGTCGATATGAGCTCTTGGGGGAGATCAGCCTGTTATCCCCAGCGTACCTTTTATCCTTTGAGCGATGGCCCTTCCATGCAGAACCACCGGATCACTATATCCGTCTTTCGACCCTGCTCGGCTTGTCTGCCTCACAGTCAAGCAAGCTTATGCTATTGCACTCCTCATACGGTTACCAAGCGTATTGAGCTTACCTTTGAAAGCCTCCGTTACCTTTTTGGAGGCGACCACCCCAGTCAAACTACCCATCAAACAATGTCCCCCCGAAAGGGGTTAGACACCGAATACAAAAAGGGTGGTATTTCAACGTTGACTCCACAACACCTAGCGATGCCGCTTCACAGTCTCCCACCTATCCTACACATCTTGTATCCAATGTCAATGTTAAATTGTAGTGAAGGTGCATGGGGTCTTTCCGTCCCGTTGCGGGTACCCGGCGTCTTCACCGGGACCACAATTTCACCGAGCTCATGGCTGAGACAGCGCCCAGATCGTTACACCATTCGTGCAGGTCGGAACTTACCCGACAAGGAATTTCGCTACCTTAGGACCGTTATAGTTACGGCCGCCGTTTACTGGGGCTTCGATTCAATGCTTCTCCTTTAACAGATGACATCCCCTCTTAACCTTCCAGCACCGGGCAGGTGTCAGGCCTTATACTTCATCTTTCGATTTTGCAAAGCCATGTGTTTTTGTTAAACAGTCGCCTGGGCCTTTTCACTGCGGCTGATATTGCTACCAGCGCCCCTTCTCCCGAAGTTACAGGGCCATTTTGCCGAGTTCCTTAGCCATGATTCACTCGAGCACCTTAGAATTCTCTTCCCGGATACCTGTGTCGGTTTGCGGTACGGGTTTTTATAACCTGAAGCTTAGCGGTTTTTCTTGGAAGTCTGATTACCTGCGCTATCTACGCCCCCGAAGGTTTGCAGTACTATCGGGTTTCAGCTAGGTCTGCGGATTTGCCTACAGTCCTAATACCTACGCCCTTTAACGATCTATTCCGTCAGATCGCGGCAGTGTCACTACTCCGTCCCCACATCGCAGTTATAAAAAGTACTGGAATATTAACCAGTTGTCCATCGAATTTCCCCTTCGGGTTCTCCTTAGGCCCCGACTAACCCTGATCCGATTAGCGTTGATCAGGAAACCTTATCCTTTCGGTGGGCGGGTTTCTCTCCCGCCTTATCGTTACTTATGCCTACATTTGCTTTTCCAGAAGCTCCACCACAACTTACGTCATAACTTCGCTGCCGCTGGAATGCTCCCCTACCGTAATATTTAATATTACCCATAGCTTCGGTGTATAGTTTAATGCCCGTTTATTATCCATGCCCGATCGCTCGACTAGTGAGCTGTTACGCACTCTTTAAATGAATGGCTGCTTCCAAGCCAACATCCTAGCTGTCTATGCAATCGGACCTCGTTAGTTCAACTTAACTATAACTTGGGGACCTTAGCTGATGGTCTGGGTTCTTTCCCTCTCGGCCCGTGACCTTAGCACCCCGGGCCTCACTGCAGTGTATATTATATAGCATTCGGAGTTTGTCTGGATTTGGTAGGATTTGACTCCCCCGCACCCAATCAGTAGCTCTACCTCTATATAACTTAACCACCACGCTGTTCCTAAAAACATTTCGGGGAGTACGAGCTATTTCCCAGTTTGATTAGCCTTTCACCCCTACCCACAGATCATCCGGAAACTTTTCAACGTTTATCGGTTCGGTCCTCCAGTACGTGTTACCGCACCTTCAACCTGTCCATGGGTAGATCACAAGGTTTCGCGTCTACCTCCCCTGACTATACGCCCTATTCAGACTCGCTTTCGCTGCGGCTGCGTGTCTTAAACACTTAACCTTGCCAGAGAAGAGTAACTCGTAGGCTCATTATGCAAAAGGCACGCCGTCACGCCACCTGGACGCTCCGACCGCTTGTAAGCACACAGTTTCAGGTTCTATTTCACTCCCCTGTTCGGGGTTCTTTTCACCTTTCCCTCACGGTACTGGTTCACTATCGGTCTCTCAGGAGTATTTAGCCTTACCGGATGGTGCCGGCAGATTCCCACAAGGCGTCTCCGACCTCGCGGTACTCAGGATACTACTAGACTAATGTTACTTACGTGTACGAGGCTCTCACTCTATATTGCCAGGCTTCCCATCCTGTTCCACTTCATTTCATTAATGCCATATCGTAGTCCTACAACCCCAGCTATGCCGTAACATAACTGGTTTGGGCTCTTTCCCGTTCGCTCGCCACTACTTAGGAAATCATTATTATTTTCTCTTCCTCTGCTTACTTAGATGTTTCAGTTCGGCAGGTTTGCGTACATTGTACGACTAGTCTTCAACTAGCCAGGTTTCCCCATTCGGAAATCTCCGGATTAATTCATATTTGCTAATACCCGAAGCTTATCGCAGCTTATCACGTCCTTCATCGCCTCTGAGAGCCAAGGCATCCCCTGTGTGCTCTTATTTACTTTCTTCTCTCCATAGCCTTTTGCGCCTATGGAAATGCTTTTTTTGATTGTCGTTATCTTATCGGTTTGTCGTAATTACTTACTCTATCCCTAAAAGCTAACAACGTCTCTATTGTTGTTTGCTCTTCTTTATTAACTTCTTCCAATATGTCAAAGAACTTTAGTTCCCCTAATTGCCTACTGGCAACTATATTTATGGCCTCTCGTATTTAGACCGGGTAATGTGGAGAATAACGGAGTCGAACCGTTGACCTCCTGCGTGCAAGGCAGGCGCTCTAGCCAGCTGAGCTAATCCCCCTTAGAATATATTTGTAGTCCCGAGCAGATTTGAACTGCTGACCCCTACATTATCAGTGTAGTGCTCTAACCAACTGAGCTACGGGACTAGGTTAAATTCAGCTTCGGTAATTGTTCTGAGGTGTCTCATTCACAATCCCTGTAGCCTCATCCACTCCCTCGCTTAGTCAGAAACACTTATGATGCTTCATTCTATGGGTTTTTCTTTTGAGATTTTATTGTCATTTATATCATTTACGTAGCGAGTAGTCTGAACTACTCCAGAAAGGAGGTATTCCAGCCGCACCTTCCGGTACGGCTACCTTGTTACGACTTAGCCCCAGTTATCGGTTTTACCCTAGGACGCTCCTTGCGGTTACATACTTTAGGTACCCCCAACTTCCATGGCTTGACGGGCGGTGTGTACAAGGCCCGGGAACGTATTCACCGCGTCATTGCTGATACGCGATTACTAGCGAATCCAACTTCAAGAGGTCGAGTTGCAGACCTCTATCCGAACTGTGAATGGCTTTTTGAGATTTGCTTGCTGTTGCCAGCTTGCTGCCCTCTGTACCATCCATTGTAGCACGTGTGTAGCCCCGGACGTAAGGGCCATGATGACTTGACGTCGTCCCCTCCTTCCTCTCTGTTTGCACAGGCAGTCTGTTTAGAGTCCCCACCTTAACGTGCTGGCAACTAAACATAGGGGTTGCGCTCGTTGCGGGACTTAACCCAACACCTCACGGCACGAGCTGACGACAGCCATGCAGCACCTAGTTTCGTGTGATTGCTCACTCATCTATCTCTAAATGATTCACTAACTTTCAAGCCCGGGTAAGGTTCCTCGCGTATCATCGAATTAAACCACATGCTCCTCCGCTTGTGCGGGCCCCCGTCAATTCCTTTGAGTTTCAATCTTGCGACCGTACTCCCCAGGTGGAATACTTAACGCTTTCGCTTAGCCGCTAACTGTGTATCGCTAACAGCGAGTATTCATCGTTTAGGGCGTGGACTACCAGGGTATCTAATCCTGTTTGATCCCCACGCTTTCGTGCCTCAGCGTCAATGACACCATAGTAAGCTGCCTTCGCAATCGGTGTTCTGTGACATATCTATGCATTTCACCGCTACTTGTCACATTCCGCCTACCTCTAGTGTATTCAAGCTCATCAGTATCAAGGGCACTGCGATGGTTGAGCCACCGTCTTTCACCCCTGACTTAATAAGCCGCCTACGCACCCTTTAAACCCAATAAATCCGGATAACGCTTGGATCCTCCGTATTACCGCGGCTGCTGGCACGGAGTTAGCCGATCCTTATTCCTTCGGTACATTCAGCTACTTACACGTAAGTAGGTTTATTCCCGAATAAAAGCAGTTTACGACCCAGAGGGCTGTCTTCCTGCACGCGGCATGGCTGGTTCAGAGTTGCCTCCATTGACCAATATTCCTTACTGCTGCCTCCCGTAGGAGTCTGGTCCGTGTCTCAGTACCAGTGTGGGGGGTCATCCTCTCAGATCCCCTAGTCATCGTGGTCTTGGTGAGCCGTTACCTCGCCAACTAACTAATGACACGCATGCCCATCTCAATCCTATAAATATTTGATCATTAGATAATGCTATCCTGTGATTTTATGCGGTGTTAATCCGAATTTCTTCGGGCTATCCCCCTGATTGAGGTAGGTTGCATACGCGTTACGCACCCGTGCGCCACTTTCCCGAGAAGCAAGCCTCTCGGTATCGTTCGACTTGCATGTATTAGGCCTGCCGCTAGCGTTCATCCTGAGCCAGGATCAAACTCTCCATTGTAAAATGTTTTGTTTGAACGCTGACCATTCTTAACTTGTTAATAATAGTCTTTATTCTTTTTTGTATTGTCTGTCAGTTTCTGACTCGAAATAATAGCTTTGGTTTTCATGTACTTTGAAACTGTACTATCTGTACCTCGCTACGTTTATAAATGACATCTCTTTAATGAACTTCTCGAATCACCTCACGGATCTTCTTTATATGTTGCAATCGAATTTCGATTGTTTCAGTCTTTTTTGTTTTGTTATCAAACTCCGTTTGGTAACCCCCCGTTTTTGTTGGGACTGCAAAGGTAGAAATCTTTTTGTTATTGTCAAGTTTTATTTGAAAAATAAATCTTTTTGTTTTTCTGGTGGTTAAACCGGCAAAACCGACTTTAACGAACTCCTACTGCAATCTTTCAAATCTTCTCTCTGTATCTCTTTCACTCAAACCCTTCCTCCGAAGCGGGATGCAAAAGTAGGAAAATTAACCGGCTCTGCAAACAATATTACCCTTATAATTGTATCGCAAAGCTAACTACATGAATTACAGAGTGAAATAATAACGTAGAATTAACACAAAAGTTAACATAGTGCTTGAAAAATGAAACAAACGTTCGGATCCCGCTTTGAAAGCCAATATATAATGGCACTGTTATTCAATAAGCCATAGCAAATAGTAGTTTAGTAGTAAAAGAAAATAGAAATCTTCTAAAGATTTAGAGAAGAAAGAAAAGAATCACCTTAAAGCTAATCCACAAAACAACTGATCCGACCTACCTCTTTACTCAGAAAGAATCCTGTAGAGCTCTAAATTCAGGTAATAATTAGCACCCTGTATGGTTCTTTTCTCTAAAATCTCTAGACCGGTCAGCTGATCCAGATACTTCCTCGCTGTATTCTCAGCATATAAGCCCATCGACGTAAAATGTTTTACCCTGGTATATGGTTGACTAAACAAAGCAGACACCAAAGATTCAGGTCTAAGTATATTTCCTTCTTCAATAACTGCAGACAAAATAGCCTCTTGCGCAGAAATAATATCATTAATCTTATGATAAGTCAGGTCAGAGGTGATCTCTATTGCTTTTAGCATATACAATAGCCAATTTTTCCAGTTCCCTCTCTGACTAATTCCAGACAATCCTGCATAATAATCTTCCTTATGCTTCATGATATAACTACTTAAAAACAAAATCGGATAATCCAATAACCTCTTATTTGTCAGATAATGAATATTGAAGATTCTACCAGTACGTCCATTTCCATCCCTAAAAGGGTGAATTGCCTCAAATTGAAAATGAGCAATTGCCATCTTGATCAGAGGGTCAATAGGGTATTTCAAATCATCATTTAAAAAATCAATCAGATTGTCCAGTTTTCCTTCTATAACTCCCTTCCCTCTCGGTGGTGTATAAGATGCCTTTCCAGCATTTGGCCCAGTTCCTGATTCTTTTATGTAAATTTGGGCTATGGGCGTCCGAATTCCATCGCTAAACTGGCTAACTACCTGGTACATTTTTATAAAATATGCTTTATCAAATTGCCCGCTGATTTTCAGATGATCATAGCCTAGCCATAATGCTTCCCTATAATTAAGAATTTCTTTTGTAGGACCATCTGATTGTTTTGCTTCATCTTCACTATAGGCTTTATAAAGTTCATCATCTGTAGTAAAGATATTTTCAATTGCACTTGAAGCTTTTGCTTCCTGTAAACTGATAGAATTTATTAGCAAAGCCTGATTAGGTATAGCAATGCTCCGCCCCTGCAGCCTGCCTATCGCTGCCTTTGCCTCACCAAGCTGTTTATAAATCTCCAAATCTTCGTATAGGTTTTTGTCTATTGGCAGATCTGGTAAATCATTCCAGGGTTTATTACGATCAGCATTTATTTTATAGGCCATATTCAAATATACACAAATATCATAGTATACCTTAAAATTTACATATTTTAAGGTATACTATGATATTGACCTTAAAAAAAAGTCTTGGTACTTAACTAACCTTAACTTTTTGATTTTTTAAGGTTAACTCCAATTCTAGCCTTAAAATGATGTAGCGGATTATTAGAAACGTATTGAGCATCACTTTTGTGATTAACCCAAATGGCTGTAATTAAAAAAAACTATCGCCAGCAGCGTATATTATTATATTCTATGTAATGATTAGACGATCGGGCTAAAGTATCTGCCAGAGATTGGCTTAGTTATGAAATTACAGCTGTACAGCTATGGAACCTTCATCAACAGAAAAAAAGGTGGTATACAAGAAAAGCCTGTAGTTTCCTACAGGCTTCCTTTAAGATTTGGCACCGACCTACTCTCCCACGTGTTACCGCAGTACCATCGGCTCTGGCGGGCTTGACTTCTCTGTTCGGAATGGGAAGAGGTAGACACCGCCGATATAGGCACCTAAATATTTTTATTGTTTGCTTTTCCGTATCAGGTATCCTTAGCAAAAGCTATCGGTATTCCCATATACACGAACCATATTCTATGGCCCACAAACAGTGACATATTATTGAAAGAAGTTATTATGAAGAACAAACAACAGTTTATTGCTCTTGAAAGCTTCGGATGATTAGTATTACTCGACTTTGATGTCACCACCTTTACATCTGTAACCTATCAACGTAGTAGTCTGCTACGGTCCTATATGGAATTCTCATCTCGTGGCTAGTTTCGCACTTAGATGCTTTCAGCGCTTATCTATTCCCAACGTAGCTACTCTGCAATGCCCCTGGCGGAACAACAGATTCACTAGAGGTTAGTCCAACCCGGTCCTCTCGTACTAAGGTCAGCCCCACTCAAAATTCCTACGCCCACAACAGATAGGGACCGAACTGTCTCGCGACGTTCTGAACCCAGCTCGCGTGCCACTTTAATCGGCGAACAGCCGAACCCTTGGGACCTTCTCCAGCCCCAGGATGTGACGAGCCGACATCGAGGTGCCAAACCTCCCCGTCGATATGAGCTCTTGGGGGAGATCAGCCTGTTATCCCCAGCGTACCTTTTATCCTTTGAGCGATGGCCCTTCCATGCAGAACCACCGGATCACTATATCCGTCTTTCGACCCTGCTCGGCTTGTCTGCCTCACAGTCAAGCAAGCTTATGCTATTGCACTCCTCATACGGTTACCAAGCGTATTGAGCTTACCTTTGAAAGCCTCCGTTACCTTTTTGGAGGCGACCACCCCAGTCAAACTACCCATCAAACAATGTCCCCCCGAAAGGGGTTAGACACCGAATACAAAAAGGGTGGTATTTCAACGTTGACTCCACAACACCTAGCGATGCCGCTTCACAGTCTCCCACCTATCCTACACATCTTGTATCCAATGTCAATGTTAAATTGTAGTGAAGGTGCATGGGGTCTTTCCGTCCCGTTGCGGGTACCCGGCGTCTTCACCGGGACCACAATTTCACCGAGCTCATGGCTGAGACAGCGCCCAGATCGTTACACCATTCGTGCAGGTCGGAACTTACCCGACAAGGAATTTCGCTACCTTAGGACCGTTATAGTTACGGCCGCCGTTTACTGGGGCTTCGATTCAATGCTTCTCCTTTAACAGATGACATCCCCTCTTAACCTTCCAGCACCGGGCAGGTGTCAGGCCTTATACTTCATCTTTCGATTTTGCAAAGCCATGTGTTTTTGTTAAACAGTCGCCTGGGCCTTTTCACTGCGGCTGATATTGCTACCAGCGCCCCTTCTCCCGAAGTTACAGGGCCATTTTGCCGAGTTCCTTAGCCATGATTCACTCGAGCACCTTAGAATTCTCTTCCCGGATACCTGTGTCGGTTTGCGGTACGGGTTTTTATAACCTGAAGCTTAGCGGTTTTTCTTGGAAGTCTGATTACCTGCGCTATCTACGCCCCCGAAGGTTTGCAGTACTATCGGGTTTCAGCTAGGTCTGCGGATTTGCCTACAGTCCTAATACCTACGCCCTTTAACGATCTATTCCGTCAGATCGCGGCAGTGTCACTACTCCGTCCCCACATCGCAGTTATAAAAAGTACTGGAATATTAACCAGTTGTCCATCGAATTTCCCCTTCGGGTTCTCCTTAGGCCCCGACTAACCCTGATCCGATTAGCGTTGATCAGGAAACCTTATCCTTTCGGTGGGCGGGTTTCTCTCCCGCCTTATCGTTACTTATGCCTACATTTGCTTTTCCAGAAGCTCCACCACAACTTACGTCATAACTTCGCTGCCGCTGGAATGCTCCCCTACCGTAATATTTAATATTACCCATAGCTTCGGTGTATAGTTTAATGCCCGTTTATTATCCATGCCCGATCGCTCGACTAGTGAGCTGTTACGCACTCTTTAAATGAATGGCTGCTTCCAAGCCAACATCCTAGCTGTCTATGCAATCGGACCTCGTTAGTTCAACTTAACTATAACTTGGGGACCTTAGCTGATGGTCTGGGTTCTTTCCCTCTCGGCCCGTGACCTTAGCACCCCGGGCCTCACTGCAGTGTATATTATATAGCATTCGGAGTTTGTCTGGATTTGGTAGGATTTGACTCCCCCGCACCCAATCAGTAGCTCTACCTCTATATAACTTAACCACCACGCTGTTCCTAAAAACATTTCGGGGAGTACGAGCTATTTCCCAGTTTGATTAGCCTTTCACCCCTACCCACAGATCATCCGGAAACTTTTCAACGTTTATCGGTTCGGTCCTCCAGTACGTGTTACCGCACCTTCAACCTGTCCATGGGTAGATCACAAGGTTTCGCGTCTACCTCCCCTGACTATACGCCCTATTCAGACTCGCTTTCGCTGCGGCTGCGTGTCTTAAACACTTAACCTTGCCAGAGAAGAGTAACTCGTAGGCTCATTATGCAAAAGGCACGCCGTCACGCCACCTGGACGCTCCGACCGCTTGTAAGCACACAGTTTCAGGTTCTATTTCACTCCCCTGTTCGGGGTTCTTTTCACCTTTCCCTCACGGTACTGGTTCACTATCGGTCTCTCAGGAGTATTTAGCCTTACCGGATGGTGCCGGCAGATTCCCACAAGGCGTCTCCGACCTCGCGGTACTCAGGATACTACTAGACTAATGTTACTTACGTGTACGAGGCTCTCACTCTATATTGCCAGGCTTCCCATCCTGTTCCACTTCATTTCATTAATGCCATATCGTAGTCCTACAACCCCAGCTATGCCGTAACATAACTGGTTTGGGCTCTTTCCCGTTCGCTCGCCACTACTTAGGAAATCATTATTATTTTCTCTTCCTCTGCTTACTTAGATGTTTCAGTTCGGCAGGTTTGCGTACATTGTACGACTAGTCTTCAACTAGCCAGGTTTCCCCATTCGGAAATCTCCGGATTAATTCATATTTGCTAATACCCGAAGCTTATCGCAGCTTATCACGTCCTTCATCGCCTCTGAGAGCCAAGGCATCCCCTGTGTGCTCTTATTTACTTTCTTCTCTCCATAGCCTTTTGCGCCTATGGAAATGCTTTTTTTGATTGTCGTTATCTTATCGGTTTGTCGTAATTACTTACTCTATCCCTAAAAGCTAACAACGTCTCTATTGTTGTTTGCTCTTCTTTATTAACTTCTTCCAATATGTCAAAGAACTTTAGTTCCCCTAATTGCCTACTGGCAACTATATTTATGGCCTCTCGTATTTAGACCGGGTAATGTGGAGAATAACGGAGTCGAACCGTTGACCTCCTGCGTGCAAGGCAGGCGCTCTAGCCAGCTGAGCTAATCCCCCTTAGAATATATTTGTAGTCCCGAGCAGATTTGAACTGCTGACCCCTACATTATCAGTGTAGTGCTCTAACCAACTGAGCTACGGGACTAGGTTAAATTCAGCTTCGGTAATTGTTCTGAGGTGTCTCATTCACAATCCCTGTAGCCTCATCCACTCCCTCGCTTAGTCAGAAACACTTATGATGCTTCATTCTATGGGTTTTTCTTTTGAGATTTTATTGTCATTTATATCATTTACGTAGCGAGTAGTCTGAACTACTCCAGAAAGGAGGTATTCCAGCCGCACCTTCCGGTACGGCTACCTTGTTACGACTTAGCCCCAGTTATCGGTTTTACCCTAGGACGCTCCTTGCGGTTACATACTTTAGGTACCCCCAACTTCCATGGCTTGACGGGCGGTGTGTACAAGGCCCGGGAACGTATTCACCGCGTCATTGCTGATACGCGATTACTAGCGAATCCAACTTCAAGAGGTCGAGTTGCAGACCTCTATCCGAACTGTGAATGGCTTTTTGAGATTTGCTTGCTGTTGCCAGCTTGCTGCCCTCTGTACCATCCATTGTAGCACGTGTGTAGCCCCGGACGTAAGGGCCATGATGACTTGACGTCGTCCCCTCCTTCCTCTCTGTTTGCACAGGCAGTCTGTTTAGAGTCCCCACCTTAACGTGCTGGCAACTAAACATAGGGGTTGCGCTCGTTGCGGGACTTAACCCAACACCTCACGGCACGAGCTGACGACAGCCATGCAGCACCTAGTTTCGTGTGATTGCTCACTCATCTATCTCTAAATGATTCACTAACTTTCAAGCCCGGGTAAGGTTCCTCGCGTATCATCGAATTAAACCACATGCTCCTCCGCTTGTGCGGGCCCCCGTCAATTCCTTTGAGTTTCAATCTTGCGACCGTACTCCCCAGGTGGAATACTTAACGCTTTCGCTTAGCCGCTAACTGTGTATCGCTAACAGCGAGTATTCATCGTTTAGGGCGTGGACTACCAGGGTATCTAATCCTGTTTGATCCCCACGCTTTCGTGCCTCAGCGTCAATGACACCATAGTAAGCTGCCTTCGCAATCGGTGTTCTGTGACATATCTATGCATTTCACCGCTACTTGTCACATTCCGCCTACCTCTAGTGTATTCAAGCTCATCAGTATCAAGGGCACTGCGATGGTTGAGCCACCGTCTTTCACCCCTGACTTAATAAGCCGCCTACGCACCCTTTAAACCCAATAAATCCGGATAACGCTTGGATCCTCCGTATTACCGCGGCTGCTGGCACGGAGTTAGCCGATCCTTATTCCTTCGGTACATTCAGCTACTTACACGTAAGTAGGTTTATTCCCGAATAAAAGCAGTTTACGACCCAGAGGGCTGTCTTCCTGCACGCGGCATGGCTGGTTCAGAGTTGCCTCCATTGACCAATATTCCTTACTGCTGCCTCCCGTAGGAGTCTGGTCCGTGTCTCAGTACCAGTGTGGGGGGTCATCCTCTCAGATCCCCTAGTCATCGTGGTCTTGGTGAGCCGTTACCTCGCCAACTAACTAATGACACGCATGCCCATCTCAATCCTATAAATATTTGATCATTAGATAATGCTATCCTGTGATTTTATGCGGTGTTAATCCGAATTTCTTCGGGCTATCCCCCTGATTGAGGTAGGTTGCATACGCGTTACGCACCCGTGCGCCACTTTCCCGAGAAGCAAGCCTCTCGGTATCGTTCGACTTGCATGTATTAGGCCTGCCGCTAGCGTTCATCCTGAGCCAGGATCAAACTCTCCATTGTAAAATGTTTTGTTTGAACGCTGACCATTCTTAACTTGTTAATAATAGTCTTTATTCTTTTTTGTATTGTCTGTCAGTTTCTGACTCGAAATAATAGCTTTGGTTTTCATGTACTTTGAAACTGTACTATCTGTACCTCGCTACGTTTATAAATGACATCTCTTTAATGAACTTCTCGAATCACCTCACGGATCTTCTTTATATGTTGCAATCGAATTTCGATTGTTTCAGTCTTTTTTGTTTTGTTATCAAACTCCGTTTGGTAACCCCCCGTTTTTGTTGGGACTGCAAAGGTAGAAATCTTTTTGTTATTGTCAAGCTTTATTTGAAAAATAAATCTTTTTGTTTTTCTGGTGGTTAAACCGGCAAAACCGACTTTAACGAACTCCTACTGCAATCTTTCAAATCTTCTCTCTGTATCTCTTTCACTCAAACCCTTCCTCCGAAGCGGGATGCAAAAGTAGGAAAATTAACCGGCTCTGCAAACAATATTACCCTTATAATTGTATCGCAAAGCTAACTACATGAATTACAGAGTTAAAGGCATTAAAAAAAATCAAATATCCTTCCACATCTTCCTAAACTAAAAGAAAAAGCATCTATAACCTTATTCCAGGCCAGTCGATCTTGATAAGATAAGAGCTAAACTTAGCGAATCCAGGTAAATTCATTCCTAAAACTCCTCCAGCATCAAGCAAAAGCATACCCTTCCTCGCTGCTGCTCCAACATCGCTGCTACATCACAATACATACCATCATATAGTACTATACGGCATTAAGGATGCGCACACTATATATATACTACAGAATCTTAGACAGGCTTATTTTTTCGGTCCCTGGAAATAGACTCGTACCTGTTCATAAGCACCAGGTATTCCTTTTCCAAACTGTTGAAAGCTTTCCGCGGCAATCTGTCTTCAGGCTTTAACTTCATTTGCAGCCCGTATTGTTCTTTTACTTGCTCAAATCGAAGATTTGTTCCCAGATCCTCTACAGGATTTTCTTCACATTTTCTACTACCAGGCTTCTCCCAGGTACCATTCAGGTTGCCCACATATAAGGTATCCGACACTGAAGTATGATTTGCAGCACTTAAAAACAGATATACTTCCATAGATGACTCCAGCTTATCCTCGTTTACAGGTAAGAAAGCAGTCCCAATTCCCCTTTTAGAAAAATTCAATTCGATTATTTGGGCTTTCCTTTCTGGAAGATATACTGCCAACTGTAAACAATCGTCATATAGTTCTCCCTTTTCATATTGGACCAAAGGATTCCAACTGATTTGTAAACCTCCTTCTACCTTTTTCATACCTACACTTTCAGGGTTCGTTAGACTGCCCTTACTGAGTTGTACTTTAGCATAATCAATGCTGACGTTCGGATATTCCCCCTTCAATGCATTTTTCTTATTGTAGGAAATGGCAAGATTATGTTGATTTCTAATCGTTCCACGCGCTTCCAGTTCAAAACCATTGTTCAGATATTCTTTAAAATGTCCCAGAAAATGCGTCACTACCGCCATAGACTCGTGGTTAGCCTTTTGTTTCAGACTAGGTTTCCCTGGTTTACCGATGGATCTCTGAACAGGTTGACCTCTTAACATATAATACACCACTCTACCTAGCTTACCGCTTGGCCAGCCATGTATGCCATTTCTTGAAATTGCCATAATTTTAAAATTTAAGTTTTTTACTCCAGGCAAATTGGACATAATAGTCCGAGAAAACAACAAACTACAAACAATTCAAGAATTACGTAAAACACAGGCATACAACTACTTTAAAGGTCGTTTTAAGCTAAAAAACACCGCAGACAGTTATCCAAAAAAAGCATAGACAGATGAGCAGGAGAAAGGTGTGACATCAAATAGGAAGAATTACACCTTGCAACTCAATGGAATTGAACGAGCCTGGAGATAATAAGCTAAAACAGATTGGTAGGAAATTCATTGGGAACTGTGGTTATATCAAAAAGGATGAGTAAACTTTGAAAAGGCATAGACCGGGCATAAGACCGGCGGAGGCCCCATCAACTCCGATTCAAAACCAGCTCAAAACCCTATTATCTACAAGCACTCTCACCAGTTTTCCAGCACTTTTACACTGCAAGAATCTAACATCTAATAAAAAAGGGTTCATGCGCTTCGCATGAACCCTTAAATAGAAATCCTTAAATTAATATCCCTGGTTTATTGATTTTTGATGACCTGTAATGCAGCACCATTTAAAGTCACAGTTGCTACATCTGACAAATTATACCTCGTCTTTACGATTTTAGGATTGTTCAACACCAGTCTGCTTGCTCCTGGTATTTCAAAATCTGCAAATTCAATCTGATTAGCCGAATCCAGGTCGAGCACAGCAAGATCACCTCCCAGGCCTACCATCGCTTTTAAGGTGTTGAGCACTACTTTATTCATGGATACCGCTGTTCCTGAGCCTATCTCCAGCTCAAGACTTCCAGCTTTAATACCTTTCAAATTCACACCTCCTCCATATCTTTTTCCATCTGTCACCTCAGTTTTATCTAAGAAGAAAGCCTTCGTATTCAACTTGGTTAAGTTATTTACCACCAAGACAATATCATCTTCACCAATGCTCCTGGAGGTTTTTCTGGCTTCATCTGTCAGACCAATCGTTAAATCATTTCCCTCTTGTTTTAATACCAGCCGGTCTTTGATTCTATTCCTAATCCAGATTCCTTCTTTCTGTCCAGGTTCTACTACAATTGCCATTAAATTGGCTGCAGTTACCTTCAATGTTTCAATATTCTTAATTTCTGTAAACTCGCTTTCATGAAAGCGGTTTTTATATTCACCAGCTTGATAAGCGGCCTTTAAAGAGAAGTTATAGGTAGTTAACATCCCTAAAGTGACGATAATAGCGGCAATGATCAACATGTTACTTGTTTTCATGTATGTATAATTTTATGGTTGATGGTCTCAGTTCTATTAATCCTGTTGGTAATGTGCTGCTTTAAACTGCTCGAACCTTTCTTCAATCTCCTTCATACTGATGTCCAGCAGATAAATGTTTTTGAAAAATTCAGGAAGTGCATTCCCAAGAAAACGTTCTTTACTATATTCCTTTATTTTCATTTCTGCATCTGCAGCGATAAAGAAACCGATTCCACGTTTGTTGACAATCACTTCTTTATTCTGCAGAAATTCATAAGCCCTGAGCACTGTATTGGGATTAACCTGTAGTTCTACTGCCAAATCCCTGACCGATGGAATCTTCTGATCCAAAGGCCATTTACCCAGCACGATGTGTTCTCCGACATAAGCTGCAATCTGCAGATATATCGCTTCATTCTCCCTAAATTCCATTTTACACCTGTTTTTCTTTCAATTTAAAATAAGTTCCTATCCATAAGATCAGGGTAAATGTGTAAGCCATTCCCTGAATAATCGGTCTAACAGATGATTGTGCCTGAATGTTAAAATAGCTTTCTCCTTCTTTAATGCGCAATTCGCCTAAAGGTACAACCTTATCTAAATCCACTCCTAAAATTGTAGTTGCTAAAGGATGGTTGATCAGAATAAGCAGCAGACAGATGAGCGAAACCAAGCTTGCTGTTTTTATAAAGTGTAATTTTTCAAAAGATACCGCACCAAGAAAAGCCATACTATGAATCATGGAGAAAGTAACCAGCGCCATGCCATAAGGAGTATCGGGGTTTTGTAAGTCCAGCAAGGTTATTTTCCCAGTCATTCCAGAATTCTGCAAGTTCAAAACCACAAGATCTACCGCATAGAAACTCAGTAAAAAAATCAATTGGTAAATTACAAAAGAGTACAGCCAGGCCACCAAATACTTCTCGAAATGCGATGCTGGTAAGGTCATCATTGCAATTGACTTCCTGCTATTGCCCAGGTCCGAGAAAACCATACTCGTAAAGATCGATCCAGCGCCTATAATGAAAAAGAAGAAAATGGCATACTGACTTTTAATGCCCAGGTTACCACCACTTAAATAAGAAGTGAAACCTAGTACGGTGGCCAATAAGGCCAATAGTACCGTTACAGATAAAAGATAAGTTTTAAAATATTCCTGACTATGCTTAATGAAAAGCTGTGAAAATCTCCGGAGACTAAATATATTGTTCATGAGGCGTATTTTAGTTTAAATGGTTTGTAACTGATTTATGATCACTAATGATTGCACTAAAAAGGAGTTCCATATCCACTTTACTGAAAGCTTCTTTCACATTGATGCTCATGGTATTCAAACCTATTCTGTGTGCTTCTTCATAGATAATCGTCTCCTTGTCTACTGGCGCTGTACTGCTAAAATGAATTTTTTCAGCAATTTCATCGAGGCTTCTGTTCAATACAATCTCTTGTTCATGAACGATCAATAGGCTATCAATCAGGCTATCCAAATCTCTGATCTGATGGGTAGAAATGATGATACAGCGTTCCTCTGATAATGCTGCTGCAATGATCTTCCTGAATTTCGTTTTAGAAGGAATGTCTAAACCATTGGTTGGCTCATCCATAATTAGCAGCGTGGTATTTGTTGCCAGACCAAAAGCAATCATTACTTTTTTCTGTTGGCCAAAAGAAAGCTTGTTCAATACACTGCTATGTGGCACATCAAATTCGGACAGCATCCGGTAATAATAGGCTTCATCAAATTTAGGGTAGAAATGGCCTGTACTTTGGGCAAATTGAATTGCTGTGGTTCCTGGCAGATAAATTTCTTCAGGAATAAAAAACAGTTCCTGAAGAAAACCTGGTAAACGGTCTGCTGCGCGATAGCCTTTAAGTTTACAAAGTCCTTCCTGTGGGAATACCAAACCAGCAAGGTTTTTAAGCAATGTGGATTTACCTGCTCCGTTTTTTCCAAGGAGCCCGTAGATATGGCCCATTTGAAGTTTTAGATTGAGATTTTTAAATAACAGTTTCTTTTTGCTGTATCCAAAAGTCAGGTTAGAGATTTCTATCATAGCGTTAAAGTTTAGTGTACTAGCTAACTAGTACACTGTAAATCTAGAGAATAATTTGAGTTATTCAAATTATTTATGTGAAAAAATTTTTACGGTGATGAAAACCGGGCATTTAGGTATATTTAACTTGATTTCAAACAAAAGGGCACAAATTATTAAACCTATGACCAACAAAAACAGCGGAATTTCCTCATTTTTACAAAATAAGTCAGCACATAGTATTGCGCTATTCGAAGGGTTGCTTGGCTCATTTCAGGAGATTGGCGATGTAAATCTACATGCTGCCAAAACGATGATTTCCATTTCTAACCGGGTAAACTTTGCTTATGTCATTCAAATAGGCAAAGACTTTATAGATGTGGTGCTCCCATTTAAGCAAGGCTATGAGGATAATTATTGCTTCCGAAAAATCAAAAAGGTACCTGCAGGTGATGATTACAATCATCACCTGCGGATATATCAATTGGAAGATCTGAATGAAGAAGTTCGAACTTTCCTAAAAATGGCTTATGAAAAAGGGAGATAAGCTCCCCTAAGGAAGGATATTAAATTCTTCTTTTAATTTAATGTCTTCGGAGGAATGGCCGATCATCACGCGGAATTTACCGGGTTCTACCCTCCAGTTCATGTCCTTATCAAGAATAGACAAGTCGTCTGGATTGAGCACAAAACGGACGATTTTTTGTTCTCCTGGCAGCAATCCTATTCTTTCAAAACCCCGCAAATCGGAGTCATAAGTAGTTACACTGCTCACCATATCTTTCAGGTACAGCTGTACGACATCATCACCTTTACGTCTTCCTATGTTTTTTACATCTACTGTTACTTCAATTACAGATCCCGCTTGCTGCGTGCTTTGCTTCACTTTAAGGTTAGTATATTCGAAATTGGTATAGCTTAAGCCATAACCAAAAGGATACAAAGCACCATTAACGCTGGTTTTACCGTATCCATTATTACCACTGCTCGGTTGTCCGGCTTGAGATGCAGGTTTAAAAGGAAAGTTGTATTCCAGCTGGCCAATGGATTTAGGAAAAGTAATGGGCAATTTACCTCCCGGATTATAGTCGCCGAACAAAGTTTCTGCAATGATATTTCCACTTTGCGGACCAGGAAACCAGGCTTCCAATATGGCGGGCAGATTTTTATTTTCCCAATTGATGGTGAGTGGCTGTCCATTGATCATCACCATCACGACTGGTTTACCGGTGGCATGCAGGGCCATTAACAACTGTAATTGTCTGCCGGGAAGGTTCAATCCGGTACGGCTCAGACTTTCTCCCACACGCTTTTCATCTTCTCCTACTACTGCAATGATCACATCCGATAACTTCGCTTCTGCCACTGCGGCATCTATACCTGCTTGTTCTTCGGCAGTTAATGGCGTTGGAATGATCTCACTTTCCGGCCAGGTTGGGTCGATAATTTCGCAGCCTTTCACATAATTCACCCTTGCTGCAGTACCCACATATTTTTTCAGCCCGTCAAGCACAGAGGTAATCGGATTATTTGAAGGACCATATCTGCTGGTCGTATAATTTTGTTCTGCGGCTAACGGTCCAGTTACCATGATTTTCTTCACATTTTTCAATGTTAAAGGCAATAGGTTTCCTTCATTTTTTAGTAGAACCAATGATTCCCTGCTCAGCTGTGCGGAAAACGCTTCATCTTCTACGGTATGTACCAATTTGTCTGAGCCTTTGGTATCCTGCACATAAGGCTGGTCAAAAAGACCTAATCTGAATTTAACGCGCAGCACATTTCCTACCCGCTCGTCGATCGTTTTCATGGACACACGACCTTCTTTGATCAATGCTCTTAAAGGCATGATGTATTCTTCAGGCATGGTAAAATTGGTCCGCACATCCAGACCTGCTTCTACTGCTTGCTTTACGGCACCTTTATAATCGTCCACCACGTGATGCTTAGAATAAATGTATTCTACGGCTTCGCTATCAGAAACGATATACCCTTTAAAACCATATTTTTCTCTCAGTAATTCCGTCAGGAAATAATGACTTCCGGTAATGGGAACACCATCATAATCGTTATAGCTGCTCATTACCCCCATTGGGGCGGCTTCCTGCAGGACTCTTCTGAATGGATATAGATGAATCTGGTGTAATTCACGAAGTGCCACATGAGGATCGGTACGCGCATGTCCATCTCTGCCACCTTTAGGGATACTGTAGACTGCAAAGTGCTTTAAAGTAGCAGCCACGCCATTTTCCTGGATTCCTAACACCATTTGTTTACCGAGTTCGGCGATATGATAAGGATTTTCACCATAGCATTCTACCACTCTACCCCATCGCTGGTCTCTTGCCGGATCCAGAATCGGCGCATAGACATTGGTGTATCCCAGCGCTTTTGCTTCTCTTCCTACAATTGAACCGGCTTGTCGCACCATGGCTTTATTCCAGGTACTCCCGATATTGATGGGTGCGGGTAATGGGGTGGCCCGATCATGGCATAATCCATGGATGGCTTCATTGGTAAAATCTACTGGAATCCCCATCCTGGTTTCTTCGATAAACCATTTTTGAAGGGTATTTATCGCATCTGCATGCCTGCTAAAGGGGTAAGAATATTTCGTTTCGGCCTTTTTATTATAGGCGAGACTGTTTAAAGCTTCGTCAATATTAGCTATGCCGTCTTTCCAGACCTTTGTTTTCCATTCGGCAGTTGGCATTTCATCTTTTAATACCCTTCCATAGCCATATAGTGTGGCCATCTGACAGGTTTTCTCTTCCACATTCATTTGGGAAAGCAGGTCGGCCACCCGCTTTTCAATATCCTGAGCAGGGTCTTCGAAGATGTCCTTCTTCCCGTTTTTATTAAAGTCAATCCAGTTTTTCCTGTAAATGTTTTGATGTTGGGCATAGGACACACTCTGTAAGGACAAGAGTGCAGCGGCAACAATCAGCGTCTTTTTCATCATCATTGGCAAGGGCTATACTTGGTTGTAAATCCGACTAAATTAGCAGAATTAATCGATTTGTTACTGGCTAAACGATCAACTATATTGGCAATACAGAAACCAGAGGAAACCAGCATTTGTCTCATTTACTTGTTTTTATTCCCTCCGGAAAGGTGAGGTTCCAATTGCGGTAATATTTTTTGGATCATGATCCTGATTAACTGTTAAAAATCAGGAGAAATACGTATATTTAATCCGCTTTACCGCATTGGCGGATGCTTTTAAGGAATCTCATTTGTTAAATTATGTTAAGGGTTTGACAGGATGAATCGCTTTACATAGCTTAGCGTCCTATTATTTTTAATTGACGTTATCGTATTATTAACTTATCTTTGCAGAATGTTTAAAATTAAACACGTATTACTATTAAGTTTCACCATTATAGCCCTGACTATCGCGGGTTGCAAAAGCCAGTTTGAAAAGATCAGATTGAGCAATGATGTAGCCAAAAAATATCAGGAGGCCATGAAGCTCTACAACAAGAAGAATTATTCGAAAGCGATTATTCTTTTTGAAGACCTTTCACAGAAATACAGAGGTAGAGCGGAAGCAGAGGACTTGAACTACTACTACGCCCTAACCCTTTACAAATTAAGAGATTACACCACTGCAAGATACCAATTTAAATCATTTGCGGATACTTATCCGACCAGTAAATATGCAGAAGAATGCAGGTATCTGGGCGCTTACTGTTACTACTTGGAGTCGCCAAAATCTTCTTTAGATCAGGCAAATACGAGGGCAGCAATTGACGCTTTACAGCTGTTCATCAACTTTTATCCAAGAAGTGAGCGTGTAGCGGATGCGACAAAATACATTGCCATTTTACGTGGAAAGTTAGAGACGAAAGCTTATGACAATGCCAGATTATATTTTGATTTAGGCGGCTATGACATCAGCAACTATAAATCAGCGGTGATCGCATTAAAGAATGCGCAGATTGATTATCCTGATATTAAATATGCAGAGGAAATGGACTTATTGATCGTAAAATCTCAATACAACTATGCAAAAAACAGTATTGAAATCCGTCAGGAAGACCGTTACAATGAAGCGATTACTTATGCAAATGAGTTTATAGAATCGCATCCAGAGAGTAAATTACTAGATGCAGCCAAGTCTTTAAAAGAAGACAGTGAGGCTGGTATCGAGCACGCAAAACGCGTTATTGCTGAATTCCAAAAGAATCAGGAAAAATATAAAGCCATGTTGGCGAAAGAAGCTAAGGCGGATAGTACCAATAATACAATTAAAACCCCCATCAAATAATGAACACGAATAAACCTGCTGTACCGAATACTACGGTTACTAGAAATGTTAATGATTTAGATCAGAAAACTGAGAATATCTATGAGTCTTTAGTAATTATTTCTAAAAGGGCTAATCAGATTTCTAACAACATTAAAGAAGAGTTACACGGTAAATTAGCTGAGTTTGCTTCTTCAAATGACAACCTGGAAGAGATCTTTGAAAACAGGGAACAAATCGAAATCAGTAAGCATTATGAGCGTATGCCTAAGCCTAGCTTAATTGCTATTGATGAGTTTCTTAATGACAAAATTTACTACAGAAACCCTGCTAAAGAGCAGCAATAAGATCAGGCATAGGTATTCCACTGCATTCATGCATTAAAAAACTATGCTAGAAAATAAAAATATAATTCTTGGCGTTTGCGGCAGCATTGCAGCATATAAATCAGCGATACTGGTCAGGTTACTGGTAAAGGCTGGCGCAAACGTTAAAGTTATCCTTACAGCCGATGCGGCGAATTTCATTACTCCGCTCACCCTGGCTACCCTTTCAAAAAACCCTGTATATACGCAATACTTCGATGCCGAAACCGGTGTATGGAGCAACCATGTGGAGTTGGGCCTTTGGGCTGATTTCATGATAGTTGCACCAGCAAGTGCGAATACTTTGGCTAAAATGGCTACAGGAATCTGTGACAACCTTTTATCTGCCGTATACTTATCTGCCAAATGCCCTGTTTTTGTTGCTCCGGCAATGGATCTGGATATGTGGAAACATGAAAGTACGCAGCAGAATATAGGAAAGCTGCTTTCTTATGGAAATCAGGTGATCCCTCCTGGTGATGGGGAACTGGCAAGCGGCTTATATGGCGCTGGTAGAATGGCTGAACCAGAAGATATTCTTTCCTTTTTAAATGAGGCTGCGAAAAAAGGACTTCCTTTATTGGGTAAAAAAGTGCTGGTTACTGCCGGTCCTACTTATGAAGCCATTGATCCGGTTCGTTTTATTGGCAACCATTCTTCCGGGAAAATGGGATTTGCCATTGCGGATGTATTTGCTTCTTTGGGTGCGACTGTTACACTGATCACCGGGCCTACTGCTGAAAAAACCAACAGTACCTTAAAAAGGATAGATGTGGTGAGTGCGGCTGATATGCTGTCGGCCTGCAAAAATGCTTTTCCTCAAACGGATATTATGGTGATGAGCGCCGCTGTAGCAGATTATACTCCGGTGACTGCCGCAGATCAGAAGATCAAGAAAAATAGTGCAGAATTTAGTCTGGAGCTTAAAAAGACCACAGATATTCTGGCTACTCTCGGACAAGTCAAATCTGCAGATCAGATTTTAGTAGGCTTCGCCTTAGAGACTGAGAACGAAGAGGCTTATGCCAAAGGAAAACTCAGCAAGAAAAACCTGGACCTGATTGTCCTCAATTCCCTGAACGACAAAGGTGCTGGATTTAAAGTGAATACCAATAAAATCACTATATTTAATAAAGCAGGTGAAAAAACCGTTTTTGAAACCAAATCGAAGACGGAAGTGGCAAAGGATATTTGCAATGAAATACTAAAACTGGTTCATTAATGAAAAAGCGTTCTCTCCTCTTCTTTATTGTTTTTCTTTTTAGTCAGGCTGCAGTTCATGCTCAGGAGCTGAATGTACGGGTTACGGTGACTGCTCCTACTGTTCCGAATGTGAATAAGCGGAACGTAGAGATCCTCCAAAATACCATCAGAGACTTTTTAAACAATAATAAGTGGACGAATGAGACTTACCTGCCAAATGAGCGGATAGAGACTAATTTCGTGATTACAGTAACGGCCTGGGATGGCGGCTCCGGCTATAAAGCAGAAGCACAAATCCAATCCAGCAGACCGGTTTATGGCAGCGCTTACAACAGCACCATTCTAAACATCAGCGATAAAGATTTTGATTTCAATTATAATGAAGGGTCGGCACTTGATTACTCAGACCTGAACTTCATTTCCAACTTAAGTTCTTTATTAGGTTTCTATGCGCATACCATTATTGGACTTGATAAAGATAGTTTTAGCTACCTAGGTGGCAGCCCCTATTTTATTAAGGCACAAAACACCTTAAATCTGGCACAAGCATCCGGCAACAATGGATGGAAGGCCTCAGATGGCTTAAGAAACCGTTACTGGCTAAACCAGAACCTACTCGACAATAGTTTTGAAGAGCTGAGGGGTTTTATCTTTAACTATCATTTTAATGGCCTGGACAGGCTGCAGCAAGACCAGGACAAGGGCACAAAAAAGATCATTACCTATCTTTCCAGCCTCACAAAAATGGACCGTCAAAAAATAGGGTCCATCTTTCCAAACGTTTATTTTTCTACTAAGGCAGATGAGTTGGTGAGCGTCCTTTCCCTTGGCAATCCTCAGGAAAGAATCGCTGCTTATCAGCTGCTCTCAGAAATCGATCCTGCAAACCTCAACAAATACGAGGGCTTAAAGCCGGCTAAACAAGGCCTATAACACCTATACAAAGGAGCTAACAGCGCTTACAATAACGCAGTTAATAGCCTACTCAACAGGTATTTAGTACAATTTCTCATTTTTTTTATAGAATTATTTTGTTTCTACGAATAGATTCGTACATTTGATTACGAAACAATTCGTACATCAAAAGATATGAACCCATCTACCCCCCTTAAACCTACCGAAAGCGAATTAGAGATCTTACAGATATTGTGGGAAAAAGGCCATTGTACCGTAAGAGAGGTACATGAGATATTGGAGCAGAACAAAGAAGCGGGATACACGACCACTTTAAAGCTCATGCAGATCATGGCGGAAAAGGGTTTAGTGATTCGTGACACCTCTTCAAAAACACATATCTATCGGGCATTGGTGAATCAGGAGAAAACCCAGCAGCATCTGGTGAGTAAAATGATCGACAATGTTTTTAATGGCTCCGCCGCACGTTTGGTCATGCAGGCTTTAGGAAACCATTCTGCGAGTAAAGATGAAATCGATTCTATTAAAAAATACCTGGACAACCTAAGCGACAAATAACATTATGGAAGCAATTGTAAATAACCTGATCAAAGCAACCGGCTGGAGCATCTTTCACTCTTTATGGCAAGGAGCCATCATTTATGGCCTGTTATTCCTCATCGTCATTTCCTTTCCAAAGCTGAGTTCGGCAAGGAAACACAACCTGGCTTATGCTGCGTTATGCCTGATCTTTGTTTGCTTTTGCATCACCTTTTTTTCCATATTCAAATTGCCTCAGGCCAATGGAACTCAGCAGGGAGCAGAACTTCAAATCAGCGCTGCCTATTATGAATATCTAAATAACATTCCTCAAAATATCAGCAGTAAGGCAGAACAGCTTTTTCCTTATCTGGTGAGTATTTATGGTGTCGGACTGCTTTTTCAGCTGTTTATTCTTTTAGCTGGTTATCAGAAAATGCAGCAGCTAAAAAACTCCGTTCATCTGGCTGTTCCAGCAGCCTGGAACACCGCATTTGAGGAGATGCGCGGGAAGTTAAACCTGAAACAAACGATTGGGTTTTACCTTTCTGAGCAGGTAAATGTGCCCTTGGTATTGGGGTATTTTAAACCTATTGTTTTGTTTCCAATTTCCCTGGCCACACAATTGGACCTGAAACAAGTGGAAGCCATTTTAATCCATGAGCTTTCCCATATCCGCAGAAATGATTACCTCTTAAACCTTATTAAAACCGGTATAGAAACCATTTTATTTTTTAATCCTTTCATCTGGCTTAGCGGCAGGTTCATCAACATCGAGAGAGAGCATGCCTGTGATGACCTGGTGGTACAGCTGACCGGGACGCCGGTAACCTATGCCCATGCCTTGCTTAAGCTGGAGATTCTGAAAGACAAGTCTGCCCCTGCCCTTTCTATGGCAGCGACAGGCAAAAATCAACATTTGTATCAACGTATAAAAAGAATTACAGACATGAAAACGAACTATATGAATGCAAAGCAGCAGTTCTTTGCCATCACACTAACAATTGTTACCGTAATTTCTTTGGCATGGGTGAAGCCTTCTAAGGCAGAAGCGGTAAGTACGACGACCAGCAATGCTACCCATGAAATGGAAATCGCCGGTGTGGGGTTGAAATTCAAAAAACAGGAAATTCAAGCTTTGAAAGCTGCTCAGGAAAAAACAAGCTGGCCAGCTGACACGACCAAAAAGAAAAAAACGCAGCGTGTGGTGATTAAGCAGAACACCGATGGCCATCAAACCTATTATTATCCTGACAGTTCAGGGAACACCATTTATATGGCAGATAGTGCCACCAAGGCAAGTCTAGCTTTCTTATCTTCTCCGGAGTGGAAGAAACAACAGGCAGAAATCATGCTCAATGCAGAAGAAATCAAAAAGCGCTTTAGTACTGTAGATTGGAAGAAACAACAACTTAATATTCAAAAGAATGCTGAGAACATCAGAAAACAGTTTGATTCTCCAGCATGGAAAAAACAGCAGCAAGCGCTGATTGCTAATGCAGAGGCCATGAGAAAGAAATTTGATTCACCTCAATGGAAGCAGCAGCAGGAAGACATGCTGAAAACATCGGAAGAACTGAGAAAGCATTTTGATTCTCCGGAATGGAAACAGCAGCAAGAGGAAATCGCTAAAAATGCCCAGGAGATGGCTAAAAAATTCGACACGCCGGAATGGAGAAAACAGCAGGAAGAAATCGGCAAGCAAGCTGAAAAAGCTGCTGCTTATTACAATTCCTCTGAATTTAAGGCGAAAGTAGCCGCCGAAAAAGCATTTCAAAGTTCTGCAGAATACAAGGAACTTCGCAAAAAATATGAGCAGGAAGTAGAAGCTTTAAAAAAGAAAAAAGAAGCTGAATCGAAGAAAACCTGGTAATTCAGCAACCTAGACCAAACCATAGATTAAAGGCAGAAGATTTTTCTTCTGCCTTTATCATGTGAAAGAAAGCATGGTTATTATATGAAAGAAACCACCGGCATTGCTTAAGATTTCTTATTTTAGCAGCGTAATATGCTACAGAAACTTTCGATCCGTAACTACGCTTTAATAGACAGTGTTGAGTTAAAACTCGACAAAGGTTTAAACATCATCACCGGGGAAACTGGTGCTGGTAAATCCATTATGCTGGGTGCCCTCTCCCTCATTTTGGGACAACGCGCAGAAACCAAGTATTTCTTTAATCAGGAGAAAAAATGTATCATAGAAGGTCAGTTTCTACTGACTGATGATACCCTGCATTCTTTATTTGAAGAGAACGACATTGATTTTTATGAAGAAACTATTTTAAGGAGAGAGATTTCTACGGATGGTAAATCCAGGGCATTCATCAATGATACGCCGGTTACACTTGGCGTAATGAAACAAGTTGGAGAGAAATTGATAGACATTCACTCGCAACACGCGACTTTAGAAATCAATGATCCAGGTTTTCAATTGTCGGTGGTAGATACATTGGCAGATCATCAGTCGCTATTGGCACAATATCGCAAAGGGTACAAACAATACAAAAAGCATTTACAGCATCTTGCCGCTTTGCAAACCGCAGCTGATGAAGCGAAAAGCAGGCAGGATTATGAACAGTTTCTATTTAATGAACTGGAAAATGCAAATCTGAAAGCTGATGAGCAGAGTTTGATGGAAATAGAATTACAAACGCTCAACAATGCGGAGAGTATTAAGAGGAGTTTGGTCAATGCCTATAGTTTACTTTCTGATCAGGAAGTATCGGCATTACCGGTTTTAAAAGAAGTCATTGTTCAGATCCAGGCGATAGAACGTTTTAATCCAGACTATGCCTTGCTCAATGAACGTCTTCGTTCTGCATTGATTGAATTGAAAGACATCGCTGCAGAAACTTTAAACCTCGAAGAAAGCACCGTTTTTAATCCTTCCAGAATTGAAGAGATCAATAACAGGCTTGATGTGATTTATACTTTAGAACAAAAACATAAAGTCAATAGTATTGAAGAGCTGATGGGCATTCATCAGAAGCTTTCCGATAATTTAAACAATTTACTAAGCAGCGATGAAGAAATTGATCGTTTAAACCAGGAAATTGCTCAGTTGAAGGAGCAATTGGAGCAAATGGCAGCGACTTTATCAGCAGATCGCGGTCAATCTATCATTGCGACCGAAAATCAAGTGGCTGCTGTATTGCAATTGGTAGGGATGCCAAATGCAAAAATTAAAATTGTAAAGACACCTTTAGAGGAGCTGAATAAGGATGGGAAAGACAATGTGGTCCTGTTGTTTTCTGCAAATAGCGGTCAGCCGCCAGCTCCGGTAGGCAAAGTGGCATCTGGCGGGGAACTTTCCAGATTGATGCTGGCCTTGAAATCAATTATGGCCAAACATACGGCATTGCCTACTTTAATTTTCGACGAAATTGATACAGGGATTTCAGGCGAGACCGCTTTACGTGTAGGTGATGTGATCGGTGATCTGGAGAAAAATATGCAGGTGATGTGTATCACCCATTTGCCGCAAATTGCAGCTAAAGGAGAGGCACATTATTTTGTTTACAAAAATGAGAAAGGGGTGCGTCCTACTACAGGAATCCGCAGACTGGCTCCGGAAGAGCGCATTCATGTGATTGCAGAGATGCTGAGCGGCAAAGATCCTGGTCTTCCGGCCATCGCCAATGCGAAGGAACTTCTGGGGTATTAAATTCAGGGAAATTATTTGATTTTTCTTTCTAGTTTATCAAGCTTTAGCTACATTAGTCTATGACGAAATGGTTGCGCTTTTGTAGTTTATTCTTATTCATAGGGCTGAGTAGTTACGGCCAAAACAGTTTTAACATCTCGGGAATTATCCGCGACAAGGAAGGGAAACCTATTCCTGGTGCCGGCGTTTACCTGAGTAGTTATAAAATGGCGACGGTCACGAATAATGAGGGTGAATTTGTGCTCCCAGGTCTGAATCCGGGCAACTACGACGTGTTAATTGAGATGATGGGTTACCTTCCGCTCAGCAAAAATGTAGTCATCTCCAACAAGTCTGCCAAAATTGCGGTGATACTGCAGGAGAATACCATTCAACTCCGGGAGGTCGTGATTAAGGCCGATCCGAATCGGGATCGATACATTAAAATATTCCTGCAGCAATTTATAGGAATGACCCCAAATTCCGCACAGTGCAAGTTATTGAACCCTCAAGTCCTCCAAACAGATTATAATAAAGTTGAAAATGTATTGACGGTTACTGCAAATGAGTTCCTGATTATTGAGAACAAATCACTGGGTTACCGCATTAAATACCTGCTGAATAACTTTGAGCGGGACTTTAAACGCAATATTGTTTACTATTCTGGCTTCCCTACTTATGAAGATCTACCCGGATCAAGAAATCAAAAGAAGAACTGGGCTAATAAAAGGGAGATTGCTTATTTAGGTTCTTCCCAGCACTTTTTCCGTTCCTTGTATCAGAACAGCACTACTGCTGATGGTTTTATCATTTATAAACTGGCAAGAGTCCCCAATAAAAACCGTTATCCGGATAGTCTGATTGATGCAAAACTGAGGCAACTTTTCAAGCCTGGAAACCCCATCACCAGGTTAGACCTTGTTTTTGCCAAACCCGGGAACTCTCCTTTAAATGATTCTATTGCTTATTGGCGTAAACAGCAAGCTGTACCAAAAACAATAGAAATATTAAACCGGGCGGAAATCCGGTCTGACACTTTGGTGAAAACAATAAATAATGATTTGAAAACGATTAATTTCAGTGATGAACTTTATGTGATCTATACCAATGAAAGGGAAACCAAGGAGTATACTGAAACGTCTAACCATGCGATCAATCGTCCATTAGATATTCCAAATTATCAAATTTCCACTATTGTATTGCTTCAACCTCCTATTAAATTTTATATGGATGGTGGCACGTACAATGCACAATCCTCACTTTTCAGTGGTTTTTGGGCTTATGAAAAGATGGCAGATACTGTACCCCGGAATTACATCTCTACAACAACGGCTAAATAGCGATTTGCTAATTACTAATATTATTAGTAATTTTAACTAATGATATTAGAGGAAGAGGCCGGAGAAAGCTATTTTAAGGGTAGAGGTGCACAATTCAACCCTCACAACAGGTTTGCAAAGGATAGTTATGTCAAAGAACATCAGGAGGGAATAGACGAATGGGAAGAAACAGACCATAAAACTACTTTTATCTTTGGTCAGAGCAAATCTATTGTCAACAAAGTGGACAGTCCAGATGTTGGGATGGCTTATTCTCTGAATCCTTACCAGGGATGTGAACATGGCTGTACTTATTGTTATGCCCGTAATGCACATGAGTATTGGGGCTTCAGCGCTGGACTTGATTTCGAGCGTAAGATTGTGGTGAAGAAAGATGCACCGATGCTCTTTAAAAAGTTTCTGGAGCGTAAAGGCTGGGATGCTTCCGTTATTTCTCTTTCTGGCAATACGGATTGTTATCAACCGGCAGAACGCCAATTTAAAATTACCAGACAGTTGTTAGAAATTGCGCTGGAATACCGTCAGCCGATTGGGATGATCACGAAAAATTCTCTTATCCTTCGCGATATGGATATTTTGTCGGAGATGGCAAAGCTAAACCTCTGTATGGTTTATGTATCGATCAACAGCTTAAATGAGCAATTAAGACAAAAGATGGAGCCCAGAACAACTACTGCCAAACAAAGATTAAAAGTAGTGGAAGAGCTGAGTAAAATGGGGATTCCGATGGGTGTGATGGTTGCGCCACTTGTTCCTGGTTTGAGCGACCATGAGATTCCAACCATCTTGAAAACGATTGCCAATGCTGGTGCACGTTCGGCAGGTTATACAGTGGTTAGACTCAATGGGGCTATTGGTGGTATTTTTGAAGATTGGCTTCGTAAAAATTACCCGGATCGGTTTGAAAAAGTATGGCATCTGATCCAGTCTTGTCATGGAGGGAATGTGAATGACAGCAGGTTTGGGGAAAGAATGAAAGGTGATGGTCATATTGCCAAGCTGATCAATGACAATTTTAAGCTTCATTGTCGACTGAACCATTTAAACGAAGAGCGTTTTAAACTGGACTCCGGTTTATTTAAAGTTCCCGGAACCCAGTTTAGTTTGTTTTAGGCTAGCGCTTTATTTTAAGCCAAAAAATTATCTACTTCACGGTAAGCCTGGATCACGCGCAGTTCTCCTTCTTTGCCTGGTCTGGAATTGCCATGTTCCATTCCCATAACTCCTTTATAACCTTTTCCATGAATGTGTTTGAATAAATTCTTGTAGTTGATCTCTCCGGTAGTGGGTTCTTTTCTTCCTGGATTGTCTCCAATCTGGATGTAAGCAATTTCGTCCCAGCAGCGATCCATATTTACGATCAGGTTACCTTCTGTTTTCTGCATGTGATAAATGTCGTAAAGGATTTTGCAGGACGGACTGTTAACGGCTTTACAAACGTTAAAAGTTTCGTGTGTTTGCTGCAGGAAAAGTTCCGGAGTATCACTTAAGGTTTCCAATACCATGATCAGACCGTGTGGTTCAAAGATCTCTGCTCCTGCCCTCATCGCGTCTACGACATTGGCCATTTGATTTCCATAAGGCAGTCTACGTTCATAAAAACCGGGAACAACCGTGAGCCATTTGGCATTACAGCGTTTTGCTGCTTCCACAGAACGCTTGCAGGTATCGATGAATTTATCTTTAAATTCCTTTTTGCCGGTCGTCAGGGAAGTTTTCCAATTGTCGCCACCATCTACTACAAAGACGCCCATGGTCATTCCCAATTTGGCCAATAGTTCAGCAATTTTGGTTTGTTCCTCTAAAGATCTTCCAAGGTAACCGTTATCTTCTATTGATCTGAATCCCTGATCATGCATAAAACGAATCTGGTCCAGAAAATTCTTACCTGCATTATTGGCAAACATCCCTTCATGCGGTGCATAGTCCAGGTTAAATGTTTTCCCTGCTGCTCCATTAAATGAATTGGCTGCAGCAGGATCTGCCACTGCATTCACAGCTGATCCGGTTAACAATGCTCCGGTAGCTATAGCAGTATTTCTTAAAAATTCTACTCTGTTCATGATTAGTATTTTAATAAGGTATTGAATAGTTATTTAATTAAAATCATTTTTCTGAAGCCATTAGTCAGGGTATCGGCTACACTTCCATCTTTACGATGGTAAATCAGGTAAGCTTCCATTCCTTTCTTACGGGCTACAAAAGCTAGGGCTTCTTCTACGCTCATGGCCATTACTGCATTGTCATATCCATCGGCGGTAATGGCATCTTTTGCGAAAATTGTGGCACTGATCAATTGATTATCCAGGGGATAACCTGTTTTAGGATTGATCAGGTGGGCAATTTTCCCTTTTCCACGCTGCAGGTATTTTCTATAGTTTCCTGAGGTAGTGATGGCTCCGGTACTAAAACTGAGTACATGTCTGATTTCCGGCTCATCGATACTGGATGCTGCTGGTCCTTCAATACCTATCCTCATGACCGATCCATCAGGTTTTGGCCCTTCTACCCTAAGTTCTCCACCAATTTCTACAATAAAAGAGCGGATTCCTTTTTTCAGAAGATAGTCTGCCACCACATCCACACTGTATCCCTGGGCGATGCCGTTCAGGTCTATGGTCATGGCTGGCTTTTTCTTTTTCAGGTAGTTTCCTTTTAGGCTCAGGTGGTGCATGCCTACATTTTGCAGTAGCTGTTTTATCCGGGCAGAATCCGGAAAACTGGTCACGGGTTTTGGGCCAAAGCCCCAGGCTTGCACCAATGGTGCGACGGTTACGTCAAATTTTCCATTTGTTTCCCGGTAGACTTCAAATGATTTTCGCATTACCGCAGCAAAATGATCATCTATGCGCATCCCAGTCTTGCTCCTGTTAAACTGGCTGATCTGGGAATAGGGTTTATAGAGCGACATAGAAGAGTCGATCTTGATCAGGATGCTGTCAATTGAAGCTTTTGTGACGATGCTATCAGTCGCGAAATATTTAACGGAATAATCTGTTCCCTGAGCATAGCCATGAATACTATACTGCTGCTGATCTGCTTTCTTTGTAAGCAGCGAGACCAGCAGCGGTAATAATAGCAAAGCCGATTTATGAATTCCTGCCACCAGCAGTTCCGACTTAAATTATTTTAGATTTCCCCGGAGTTGGGATTGGGTATAGCCCATTTGCATCCGGCATTAGTTTTGGATTTGCAGTCCAGCTCAATTCATCCGGCATCAGGCTATTGTTGGCCTGTAAAGCTTCATCCCATTTAATCGTTTGTCCGGAATAAGTAGCATATCTACCTACGATGGCTGTGAAACAGCTTTTCGCACCACGTTCTGCATCAGCAAATTTATAGTCTCCTTTTGCGATCGCTGCAAATAACTCATCATGTTCTGTCTGGTAAGGATTTGCATTTCCTTTTGTTGGGTGGCTAAACAATTCTTTTCCTTTCAGGTCCCAAATTACGCCATTGTTTCCTGCCGATAAATAGGTACGCCCTTTTGTCCCCTGAAATGTTTCATCCACACGGTTGGCAATACCTTCAAAATGGCGGCATTGGCTGTAGATGACAGCACCATCGGCATAGGTTAATTCTACTGCATGGTTGTCATAAATCTCGCCGTAGTCTTTGCCTGTTCTCCAGGCGCGGCTACCCGTTCCCTGAACAGAAACCGGATAAGCATTTTTCACCCAGTTGGCAATATCAATATTGTGTACGTGCTGTTCTACGATATGGTCTCCGCATAACCAGTTGAAGTAATACCAGTTTCTCATTTGGTATTCCATTTCTGTTTGCTGTGGCTGACGTTTTTTTACCCAAACACCACCGCTATTCCAGTATACCTGTCCACTCATTACTTCCCCTATTGCACCATCCTGGATACGTTTTAAGGTTTCTCTGTAATTCGCCTGGTACCTGCGCTGCAGTCCTACGACTACGTTTAATTTTTTCTTTTTAGCCAATTCTGCTGCTGCAAGGACTTTACGGACACCTGGTGCATCTACTGCTACTGGTTTTTCCATAAATACATGTTTTCCTTGTTTCACTGCTTCCTCAAAATGGGTAGGTCTAAATCCTGGAGGCGTCACTAATAATACTACGTCTGCCAGCGCAATTGCTTTCTGATAGCCATCGAAACCAACAAACCTACGTTCTACCGGTACATCAACTTTCTCTTTAAATTTCTCAGAAAGCACTTTATAACTGTTGTCCATGCGATCCTGAAAAGCATCAGCCATGGCTACTAATTTAATATTTTGTTTTGTGCTTAATGCCTGAAAAGCGGCACCAGTTCCACGATCACCACATCCAATCAATGCGATTTTAATCGTATCATCGGTAGAGGAATGGCCTCCTGCAAAGGCGAATTGGTTGAGCATAACGCCCCCTGCCACCAGGGCGGATGTTTTTAAAAAGTCACGGCGCTTGTCGCGTAAATCTTCATTGTTCATAATTTGGTTTGGTTTATATTTGGTTGTTAATATGTGAGTTCTTTTTTAAAAATCAGAGATCACCGGCTTATTGTAATAGGCTTCGATTTCTGCTTTTGAGGGTAGTGTAACAGGTCTAACCAGACGCATTCCTATAAAAGGCGCTTCGGGAAACCACCAGTTACTTTTTGGAATCTGCGGATCCAATTGTTTCCATATCGGATCTGAGGCTAGTCTGGCAGCAGAACGTAATTCTTTTGCGCCATCATCATAGGATCCGCCGCGGATCACATGTGCATACAGCTGATCTGGTATTGCTACCGGGTTTTTACTATTTTCTCCTTTTACGCTGGCGTAGAAATCCGGGCGATATTGGTCGTAAGTCCATTCGCCAACATTGCCATACATATCGTAAAGTCCCCATTGATTCGGTTTTTTCTTTCCTACTTCATGGGTTTTGCCACCGCTATTTTCTTTATACCAGGCATATTCTCCCAGTTTGGAAGCTTCATTACCAAAAGCATAGTCGGTTGTACTACCTGCTCTACTGGCATATTCCCATTCTGCTTCTGTTGGCAGGCGATAAAATACCCCTGTTCTGGCATAAAGCCATTTACAATACTGGATGGCATTGTAATTTGTCATGGCTAAGGCGGGGTGGTTTTCTTTTCCCATTCCAAAAGTCATATCGAGATAAGGTTTAGTTGGACGGGTTACGGCATCTACATTAGCTGGAACGGCGCCGGTACTATGGGTAGTTTCGTAATCTTTATATAAGAAGGGCTCATAAATATCCCAGGTCACTTCAAAAGTACTCATCCAGAAAGGATCGATAGTAACTTTATGCTGAGGCAATTCATCAGCTTTTCCTTTTTTGCTGCCCATCTGGAATTCTCCTCCGGGGATGGCCTGCATTTCGAAGTTTAACTTTGTGCCATCAATCTGTTGGTTATAAGGTTGATGTTTCTCCTGAGCGGAGGCAGAAAAAGCAGCTACCAATAGCGGAACTGCTAATAATTTGTTGAGTTTCATTTATAAGATTTTGATACAATTGATATTTTAACCTAACCTATTCCTTCCCTAAAATAGAAGCATTTACCTAGAAAAAAAAATCTGAGCTCGCTTTAATTAAGAAAATGTGTGAAGTACACACTAAGTTACTGTGAATTCATGCTCCAACAGGTGTTTATACGTCTTTTTTAGAAAGTGTTTTTTTTACAATAAGAAATTAATACCTTGTAAGATCAACCCCTAAACCAAACACAAATGAAAACAAACGACCGTAGAAAATTTCTTAAGGACCTAGGCTTATTGTCTGCAGCTGCAGGTCTGACTTCCGTTATCCCTTTGGATACTTTTGCTTTTGAAAAGAAAGAGTTTTTTCAGATTTCCTTGGCGGAGTGGTCCTTTCACAGGGCGCTATTTGCTGGAAAGCTGACCAATATGGATTTTCCATTAAAAGCTAAAAAAGAGTTCGGGATTAATATTGTAGAATATGTCAGTCCTTTCTTCAATAAGAAAGAGACCGACAAAGCTTATTTAAATGAGCTTAAAGACCGTACGGACAGTGAGGGCATTCAAAATCACCTGATCATGATTGATGGAGAAGGTAGTTTGGGTGATTCTGATGATAAAGCGAGGTTAACTGCAGTTGAAAACCATTATAAATGGATTGATGCGGCGAAATATCTAGGTTGTAAAACCATTCGTGTGAATGCAGCAGGTAAAGGCACAGCTGATGAGGTTAAAACTGCGGCAATTGATGGTTTAGGAAAATTAAGTGAATACGGAAAGAAACAGAAGATCAATGTGATTGTAGAAAATCATGGTGGTTATTCTTCTGATGGAAAATGGTTATCTGCAGTCATTAAGGGGGTAAACAATCCCTACTGTGGTACCCTGCCTGACCTTGGGAATTTCAGGATCAGTGCGGATAAGGAGTATGACAAATACCTGGGTGTGCAGGAGCTGATGCCTTATGCGAAAGGGGTAAGTGCAAAAACGCATGATTTCCTTCCTGATGGAGAAGAAAAAGATATTGACTATAACAGGATGTTTGAAATCATCAAAGCCGCCAAATGGTCTGGAATTGTTGGGATAGAATATGAAGGCAGTGTACTATCGGAAGATGAAGGAGTTAAAAAGACTAAGGAGTTATTAGAGAAAATCAGGCGTAAGTTCTAGAACTTAAATTTTAATATTTTAGCCTACAAAAAAGCGGCTTTTCCTTTCGGAGCAGCCGCTTTTCATTTTTATAGTTAACCAGATATTTATACTAGTTTTTTATATTTCAGACGGTGTGGTGTGACATCACCTAGTCTTTTCTTACGGTTTTCTTCGTAATCACTATAGTTACCTTCAAAGAAGTAAACCTGAGAATCACCTTCAAAAGCAAGAATATGTGTACAGATGCGGTCTAAGAACCAACGATCGTGACTAATCACTACTGCACAACCACCAAAATTCTCTAATGCTTCTTCCAATGCTCTCAACGTATTTACGTCAATATCATTGGTTGGCTCATCCAGTAATAATACGTTGGCACCTTTTTTCAAAGTAATGGCCAGGTGAACCCTGTTGCGTTCTCCACCGGAGAGTACGCCTACTTTTTTCTGCTGGTCGCCACCATTAAAGTTGAATTTAGACACATAAGCTCTTCCGCTTACTGCTTTATTACCCAGCTGAATGTTATCTAAACCATCAGTAATATTTTCATATACTGTTTTATCCGGATCAAGGTCGTTGTGCATTTGATCCACATAACCTAAGGCTACGGTTTCACCTACGCGGAAAGTTCCGGTATCTGGTGTTTCCTGCTGTGTGATCAATCGGAACAAGGTGGTTTTACCTGCACCATTGGGGCCGATAATTCCAACAATACCTGCTGGAGGCAGGGAGAAGCTTAAGTTTTCGAACAACAGCTTATCGCCATACGCTTTAGTAATGTTATTCGCTTCAATCACTACGTTACCCAATCTTGGTCCCGCAGGAATAAACAGTTCCAGTTTATCTTCTCTTTCTCTAGAATCTTCAGAGGCTAATTTATCATAGTTTGATAAACGCGCTTTAGATTTAGCATGTCTGGCTTTTGGTGCCATACGTACCCATTCCAACTCACGCTCCAATGTTTTCTGACGTTTGCTTTCTGTTTTCTCTTCCTGCGCCAGGCGTTTTGCTTTCTGATCTAACCAGGAAGAATAGTTTCCTTTCCAAGGAATACCTTCACCTCTATCTAGTTCCAGAATCCATCCTGCCACATTATCCAGGAAGTATCTATCGTGGGTTACTGCAATTACAGTTCCTTTGTAGTCTTTTAAGAATTGCTCTAACCAATCGATACTTTCCGCATCCAAGTGATTCGTAGGCTCATCCAATAGTAATACATCTGGTTCCTGAAGTAATAAACGGCACATCGCTACACGACGGCGTTCACCTCCTGACAATACACCAATTTTAGCATCCGGGTCCGGGCAGCGCAGTGCATCCATGGCACGTTCCAGTTTATTATCCAGTTCCCAGGCATTACAAGCATCGATTTTATCTTGTAACTCCCCTTGTTTGGTCATCAGTTTATCCATTGCATCTGCATCTTCATAAACTTCAGGTAATCCAAACTGCTCATTGATAGATTCGTATTCTTTCAGGATGGCAGTAATTTCTGCTACTCCTTCTTCTACTACTTCTCTAACGGTTTTATTTTCATCCAGGATAGGTTCCTGCGCCAGGTAACCTACGGTATATCCGGCAGAGAAAACGACTTCTCCCTGAAATGATTTGTCCAAACCGGCGATAATTTTCAAAAGAGAGGACTTACCAGATCCGTTCAAACCGATGACACCAATTTTGGCACCGTAAAAAAAGGAAAGGTAAATGTTCTTTAGAACTTGCTTTTGGGGTGGATAAATCTTATTTACCCCCGCCATTGAAAATATTATTTTTTCGTCTGACATAGTTACTTATTATATTTCATGCCTATAAAAAAGGCGGTTACTTTAATTATTGGATATGGTAATGGAAAACCTCAACCTGATGTTGTTTAGCCGGGGCCAATGACTGCAAAGATAAGGATGTAAAGCCCATTAAAAAATTTGTTTAGCATATATACATTCGATTCCTTGGCGGGCAGGTCAGATATTGATACATATAGATATCTATATATCTTTTTAAATCAGCTAATCACCTGATTAGCAACTACAATAACGAAGTTGTATTTGAGGAAGTTTTAGCACACAATTAAGTTTACAAACGTTGGAATCTAAAAAAGAAGGCCATGATATGAATCCAGGATTTTGTATATTTATGCTGACATATTTGCTTGTGGGTTAGGGAAAGTAACCAATTAAGTCAGTAATTGGTAAGATTCATGAAATATCGGCAGTTCCAACATCCGTTTCCTTCCCAATGGCGTAATTGTTGATAAAATAAAAGAATCGGGGGCTGCCTGATTATAAAACAAATTTTATAGTTTAGAGCATTCCCGATTTAGAAAGGTATATATGGAAGCTAAATTTTCTCCACAAGTAAAAGACGTGATATCTTTTAGCAGGGAAGAAGCCCTGAGATTAGGTCACGATTACATAGGCGCAGAACATCTTTTGTTGGGCCTTATTCGCGAAGGCGATGGTATGGCCATAAAGATATTAAAATCGCTGGGTGTAGACACTTCAAAGCTGCGTCGCTCAATAGAGGACTCTGTTAGAGGTACGTCCAGTGTGACGGTCAATCTGGGAAATATCCCATTGACTAAGCAAGCCGAAAAAGTTTTAAAGATCACGTATCTGGAGGCTAAAATCTTCAAGAGCGATCTGATTGGAACAGAACATCTGTTGCTGTCCATCTTACGTGATGATGATAATATTGCTTCTCAGATCTTATTGCAGTACAGCATCAATTACGAGATTTTCAAACAGGAAGTTGAAGTGAATAAAAACGGTTTCAGAGATGAGACTCAAAACAGTGCTTCAACTGGTGGTGATGATGATTATCGTGAGGAGGAGAGCTTCAGCAGTCCTAAAAAGGTGTCTGACATTAAATCTAAGACTCCGGTATTAGACAATTTCGGAAGAGATTTAACGAAAGCAGCAGAGGAAAACCGTCTGGACCCTATCGTAGGTCGTGAAAAAGAAATTGAGCGTGTATCACAGATCTTGTCACGTCGTAAAAAGAACAATCCAATTTTAATTGGTGAACCTGGAGTAGGTAAATCTGCGATTGCAGAAGGTCTTGCTTTACGTATTGTTCAACGAAAAGTGTCCAGAGTATTGTTCAACAAGCGTGTGGTAACCTTAGATCTTGCCTCTTTAGTGGCAGGAACTAAATACCGTGGTCAGTTTGAGGAGCGTATGAAAGCGGTGATGAATGAGCTGGAAAAATCTACAGATGTGATCCTGTTTATTGATGAGATCCATACGATTGTTGGTGCCGGTGGTGCTTCAGGCTCATTAGATGCGTCTAACATGTTCAAACCTGCATTGGCAAGGGGCGAAATTCAATGTATTGGGGCGACTACTTTAGATGAGTACCGTCAGTATATTGAGAAAGATGGGGCATTAGACCGTCGTTTCCAAAAAGTAATGATTGAACCTGCTACACCGGATGAGACCATTGAGATCCTGAATCGTATTAAAGAAAAATATGAGGATCACCATGGGGTAACTTATACGGATGAGGCGATTAATGCTTGTGTGGCCTTAACTTCAAGGTACATTACTGATAGGTTTTTGCCGGATAAAGCGATTGATGCTTTAGATGAGGCTGGATCAAGGGTACATTTGACTAACATTCATGTTCCTGAGAACATCATTGAGATTGAAAACAAGATTGAAGAAATCAAGCTTGAAAAGAATAAAGTCGTAAAAAGCCAGAAATACGAAGAGGCTGCTAAATTGAGAGATACAGAAAAGAATCTTTTAGAGGAGCTGGATCGTGCGAAAGCAGAATGGGAAGCGGATACTAAAACCAAACGTTATACCGTAACGGAAGATAACGTCGCAGAGGTAGTTTCTATGATGACAGGTATCCCATTGCAGCGTGTTGGACAAACAGACAGTGCTAAACTGTTGAATATGTATGATACTGTAGCCACGAAAATTATCGGTCAGGATGAAGCGATTAAAAAGTTAACCAAAGCGATTCAACGTACCAGAGCAGGATTGAAAGATCCGAAGAAACCAATTGGTTCCTTCATCTTCTTAGGCCCTACTGGTGTTGGTAAGACTGAATTGGCAAAAGAACTTGCGCGCTTCATGTTCGACAGTGATGATTCGCTGATTCAAATCGACATGAGTGAGTATATGGAGAAATTTGCAGTATCCCGTTTAGTGGGTGCGCCTCCGGGATATGTAGGTTATGAAGAAGGTGGACAGCTGACAGAAAAAGTACGTCGTAAACCTTATGCGGTGATTCTATTGGATGAGATTGAAAAAGCACATCCGGATGTATTCAATATCTTATTGCAAGTATTGGACGAGGGTCAGTTGACGGACAGTCTTGGTCGCAAAGTAGATTTTAGAAATACGATCATCATTATGACTTCTAATATTGGCGCACGTCAATTGAAAGATTTCGGACAAGGTGTTGGTTTCTCTACTACGGCTAAAACAAACCAGGTAGATGCGCATTCAAGAGGCGTGATTGAAAATGCTTTAAAACGTGCTTTCGCTCCTGAGTTCCTGAATCGTGTGGATGACGTAGTTGTTTTCAATACTTTAGGTAAAGATGAAATCTTCAAAATCATTGACATTGAATTGAAATCATTGTTCGGTCGTGTTCATAACTTAGGTTATGAAGTGAAATTAACCGAAAGAGCAAAAGACTTCATCGCGGATAAAGGTTTCGACATCAACTTTGGTGCAAGACCATTAAAACGTGCTATTCAGAAATATCTGGAAGATCCTATTGCAGAAGAAATCTTAAAAGGTGAAATCAATGATGGCGATACGCTGGAAATTGACTACAATAAAGAAGATGATCAGATTGTAGTAGAAAACAAAAGCCCAGGTAAGAAAAAGAAAAAAGAAGAAGGAAGTATTGAATAATACTTTGTTCAAGTAAAATAGATGATAAGGCCCCTGCTGTTGAAAGTAGGGGCCTTATTATTTTATAGGCCTTTAATCCGATAATACTTCAGGGATGGGATTAAGGCCTAAATTATTCCTTATAGAGGACATTACATCTGTACGATTTAAATATTCTCCTTCTATTTCGGAACTTTTAATGGCTTCAGTTAACATCAACTGCAATAATGTTTCCTGCTGCATGGGATCAGGTAATTCATTTAGCATGCCATTTACCTCTCCGGTTTCTACAGCAAATTCGTACCATATTGGTTCTAAGTTTTGCAGCTGATATTTGAAATTTGGCCAATCTGGCAGTTCCCAATTGTATATCATGAGCCGATTAATTTAGTTAATCGGCTCATGGTCGGAATTTCTATGCCTTGTTAAAGAAATTATGGAAGTATAGCAACTGATAAACGATGGCATTTTTCCAATAATCAAAATTATGTGCGCCGGGTCTGACGATATAATCGTGTGGAATATTATGGTAGGTTAAATCTTCATGGAGCTTACTATTAACCCCAAGAAAGAAATCATCCTTCCCACAGTCGATGATTAAAGCCAGTTGATTTGGTATCAGCAGATGGGTCATATTTACGATGCTATTCTGTTTCCATCGCTCTGGATATTCGGCGTAGCTGCCTAATCTTTTGGCGATCTCCCATTTAAGGGGGAAAGGGGTCATGTCTACTCCTCCACTCATGCTTCCCGCAGCACCAAATACATCCTGATGTTTAAAAGCAAGGTATAGTGCTCCGTGACCGCCCATACTCAGTCCGGTAATGGCGCGAGCTTTACGATCTTTTATCGTTTTATATTTGGCATCGATCTGTCCAGGTAACTCCAGACTCACATAAGTCTCATATTTCCATTTGGGATCTATCGGGCTGTCAAAATACCAGCTTGCATAATTTCCATCGGGACACACCAGAATCATTTGAAACTCGTCTGCATACTTTTTAATATCCGGTACATAATTGACCCAGGCATTATAAGTATCATCATAACCATGCAGCAGGTAAACGCTTGGATAACTTTTTTGCTGATCGTAACCTTCTGGCAGGATCACTACTGCTTTAATGTTCTTTTTCATTGCAGTGCTATACGTCTGCAACGTATCTACTTTTGCTGCTTTCGCGGCAACAGGACTGAGCAGGGCTAGTAAGCTTGCAATAAAAAAGTATTTTTTCATCTGTTTGATTAAGCTAATGCATTGGCTGCACCTACTAGTGCCGCATCTTCCCACATCTCACTTTGTCTGATTGCTACAGTTTTATCTTTAATCTTGGCTGTTAGCAGCTCAATAAAATGATCCCATGTCTTTGCGATATTACCACCGATCACGACCACTTGTGGTTGTTCCTGTGCAATAAAATCATTCAGAAAGATACCTAGATTGTCTGAAAATTCTTCAAATATTTCATTTTTCACCGCTTGATCGGCTACTTCCAGCAGGACTTCTACGTTTTTAACTTCCTTGCCGGTGATCTCCTTATATTTTTTCAGGAACCATCTTGTAGAAATATACTCTTCAGCGATGCTATCTTTAAATGGACGGAAGGCCCAGTTCATATCACGGGTGATCCCGCTGCCATTGCTTGTAGAACCCAATCCGGTACCTAAGGTAATCCCGATTGCTCTTTCTTTATCTGCGGCTGCTCCTGAGGCCAGTTCACCTCTTAAAAAAGCCTCAGCATCATTTATGAATACGATATCGGACGCTGGAATTTCCAGACGCTCCGCAAGGATTTCCTTTACATTTACTCCGTACAGTGCATCATATTTTTCCTGGTTCTGCATCATGGAGATCCCTTTTTCATAATCAAAAGGTCCTGGCATAGCAATACCTATTTTAGTACTTTCTCCGTTATTGCGGACAATCAATGCAGAAAGGACATTCAACCAGGATTGAATGATCACTTCTAAAGTATCCATCGCTGCTACTCTTTCCCTTTTCAGGGTATTTTCAATTACCTTAAAAGTTGTGGCATCAACATGGGCAGCAGTAATGTGCGAACCTCCTATATCCACACCTATATAAGGCAGTTTTATTGAATTTGAATTCATTGTACTCGTTCTCTATTTTTTAAAATCTCAGCAAATTAAATAATTACTTTTAGATTATCTAATTGTTATTAAATAGTTTTAGCAGTAATTCAAAACGAGATAATTGATTTTGCTGGCTACTAATTTTCAATTTTAAGCATTTGCTTTCTGAACCGCAATTATAAAAGCGATACCGGCCCGATTTTAGAGCCATACAAGCTCGATCTAAAGAAGGTCTTTAAACAAAACAGCCTGTATTCTTTTAAAAGAAGACAGGCTGTGCCATTGGTTTTAGAAAAGTTATTTCTTGATAATTTTAAATTCAGTTCTTCTGTTGAGCTGGTGTTCCGCATGGCTGCATTTCACACCATTTCCACATTTATTGAGTAACATCGTTTCTCCGTATCCTTTGGCAATGATGCGGGAATGGTCGATCCCATGGTCAATGAGGTATTGTGCCGCAGCATTTGCCCTTTTTTGAGATAACCATTGGTTGTATTGATCTGCTCCCCTACTGTCGGTATGCGATCCAAGTTCAATTGAAATTCCTGGATTTTCCTTTAGAATGGCCAGCAGTTTATCCAGCTCTCTTGCTGCATCTGGCCTAATGTTCGATTTATCGAAATCATAATAGATGTTTTTCAGCACATAGGTTTTACCGGGTTCAAACTTATCTTTATCCAGGAAAGCCTGTATGCTTAGCGTATCAGATTTAGTCAATCCTTTGGTGCTTATACTTTTCAGGTCTTCTGAATATCCTGGTTTACTAAAGGCCACTTTATAGTCCTGATCTTTGGTTAAATTGAAGAAGAAATTTCCATCCTGAGCGGTTGCTTTACTGGCTACCTGTATGCCATTGCCATCGGTTAAGGTCACCAATACCTCATTCAGGCGTGCTTTACTTTGCTGGTCAAATACGGTTCCTGACAATGCCAGTATCATCAGCGGAGGGGTTTGATCAGAGAAGCTGTAAATATCATCGTCTCCAGCTCCTCCCTTTCTGTTAGAAGAAAGATAACCAAATTTACCATCCTTGGTATACAGGTAAAAATCATCGCTGGTGGAGTTCAACGGATACTTCAAGTTTTCCGATTTACTCCATCTCGTTTTCTCACCCGTGCTTTTATAGATATCATATCCTCCCATTCCGATTTTCCCTTTAGAGGCGAAGAACAATGTTCCATCGGGACCTATGGTTGGGAAAGCTTCTTCTTCTTCTGTATTAATTTCTGGACCGCAATTTACGGGTTTGGCCCAGTTGCCGTCTGACTGCTGCTCACTGAACCAGATGTCTGACTTACCGAATCCACCTGGCATATCTGAAGCGAAATAGATTAGCTTTCCATCATTAGAAATGGCAGCATGTCCCAGGGAATATGTTTTTACATCATTGTAAGGAAAAGATTTCAGCTCCCATTTATCACCGTTTTTGCGGGCTGTTAACAATTCCAATCGACGGGTATATAAACGATCTCCGCCTTTTGTTTTATCTAAGGGGATATCTGCCGCAGGTGCTCGGGTGGCAATGGTGACAAAAGCTGCATCGCCAGTGTGATTAAATACGACTGGCCCTACATGGTATTCTGCTTTGGCAGGCATATTGGCTTCCGTCACGATTGGCAGTTCTCCCTTTAACTGGCCATCAGCGGTTGCGCTGAAAAGTTTTAACCAGGGATTTCCATTCCATTTATACAAGTCGCTGCCTTTGGTTTCTCTGGCTAAGGGACGTTCAGAGGTGAATACAAAACCGTTATTGCCATCCGTACTCAAGCCCCAGTCCGCGGCTTTGGTATTCAGCGACTCCATATTTTTAATCTTGATGTCTTTTGGCATTTTGATCCATTTGGCAGCACTATCACAGGAAGCGATCTTTAGAGTTACTTCTTTTGGCTGGCCAGTAATCTGACCATACTTTTCATATTCAGCCTTAGCGAGGTCAAACTTTTCATTTCTTTGCAGCGCTTCTGCATAGTAGTAATGACTTAAAGGGCTGGCTTTCGGATTGGCGACTGTTTTCGCGTACCAATTTTCGGAAGCTTCATAATCATTCATCATCCGATAGCAGGCTGCAAGTTTCTCCAATAGTTTCACATCAGGATTCTTCCGCTCTGCCAATGGCAGATACAACCTGGATGCCGGATAATACTCATAGCGGTTGAAAAATACATCCGCCTGTTGCTTCCTGCTCAGCTGTTCCTGGGCCATTGCCTCATTTCCTAAAAATAGCGCCATTATTCCGATGATCAATAACCTCGTTATGGAACGATCTGGACTTTTAAATGCTGTTGTACTCATATAATTCTGTACCGCTTAAAAATAACGTGGACTTAATACCCTTGCTTTTTTGCCAGGGAAACTCATACTCAATGAAAACTCATGTGATCCGCTTTGGTAACTGGAAAGCTTGCTGGTGGTGTAGTCATAAGAATACCCCAGGCGGAAGCGGCTGCTCATCTGCAGCTCCACAATCCCGGCAATGGCATCACTATGACTCAATCCCTGTTGCAGGTTTTTCTTATCCCATAGGGCGACTCCTGTGCGGTAGGAAGCACCCAGCCAAACCACTTTACTGATCAGCAGGTAGGCGTTTAAATCTAAATTTGTAGGTCCTTTAAAATCTTCTTTCAGCATAAAGCTAGGCTTTAGGTCTAATGATTCTGATAAAGGAATCATGACTCCACCGGTCACATACAGGTGCCGTACCTGGCGCAGTACTTTATAATCTCCTTCGGTAGCGATGTCATCCGTTCTCAATCCGGATAGTAAATCCAGCACCGAGGCACCGATATAAAATTTAGGCGTATAGAAGTAGACACCTACCCGTACATCCGGTCTCAATTTACTTTCATTTCCTATCGGAATCACTCCATCTCCCAAGTCTGTAGAGATGAATTTTGAACCATCCAAATTATACTGAGTGGCCCCTGCTCCGATACCAAAGCTCAATCTTTTGGTGTCTTCCGCATCCAGCTGTAAACGGTAAGCATAATTCACATAAAAGGCAGAGGTATTCTGCGGTCCCAGGCGATCGGTGGAAGCAATAAATCCGAGTCCCATCTTCTTACCTTCCTGATCGGTTAAACCATCAAAAGAGGCTGTTCCAGTACGCGGCGCACCATCAATACCTACCCATTGCGAACGGAAGCTAAAATTAGCGGTCCATTCTTCTTTGTAACCTGCATAAGCGGGGTTGACTGCTAAGCCATTAAAAACATACTGACTAAACTGGATCGTCTGCTGTGCGTATGCACTGCTCATACCAAGTACGAGCAGTGATACTAAACCATATTTCTTTAAATCTCTCATTGAAGCGTCTGCTTAAAATGTTCTACCTTTTAATAAATAACCAACCTTTAAACGGTGTTGTCGTACCCGATTTCTCTCTTCTCAAAATCAGGTAATAGTAAGTACCCTCATTTAACTGACTACCATTCCAATCGTTGTTATAGTTGTCGGAGCGGTACACCTCATTTCCCCATCTGTTAAAGATAGTGACCTGAGTTCCCGGATAATTCTCCAGTCCTTTGATTTTGAAAGTATCATTGCTGCCATCACCATTTGGCGTAATGATATTCGGAATAATGAAATCGGCATTGTCTACAGTTGTGGATACGGTGTTACTACTTACTTCCGGAGTTCCCGAAGTAGACAGCACCCTTGCCGTATTCTCCAGTTGTCCAGTAAATGATTTCGATACCGTACCTATAATTGTCAGCACAATTTTATTTGCTGTTCCTGCCGGAAGATCTGCTTTCAGCGTTACATTACTACCTGTACCTGTATCACCGGAAAGAATCTTTCCAGTACCAACTGCTTCTGATGTCCATTTTACATTTTGAATAGCTGAAGGTACTAAATCCGTGATCGTTAAATTATCCGCATTACTTAGGGAAGGATTTACTACTGTGACCACATAAGTAATGGTTTCACCAGATTTCAGTTGTGCCGGACCGGTTTTACTTATACTCAGCATTGGCGTTTTAGTTACTATAGTTTCTGCTGGTGGCGTTACTACTGGCGGAATGCCCGGTTCTATTGGTTTTGCAGTTGCGATATTACTCAGTGTTCCTGCGAAACCTGCATTCACCGTACCAGTTACCGTAATGGTTATTTTATTATTGGTACCAGTTGCGATATCTCCTGTTACTGCCACCGCATTGCCTGTTCCGGTTGCACCCGCGGTTACTGCGGCCGTTCCAGCAGTGGTTGCTGTCCATTTCACATTGGTAATATCTGCAGGTACGTTATCGGTGATCAACGTTCCTTTTGCATTACTCAATCCTGTATTTCCAACTTCAATTACATAGGTAATATTTGCACCTGCAGTGATCGCAGCCGGACCGGTTTTCTTAATGGTCACTGATGGCTGTGCAACGGTCACCGTGGTTACCGGCGGCGTTACTACCGGCGGATTACCCGGTTCTATTGGCGTTACTGTAGCTGTATTACTCAATGTACCCAGATAAGCGGCATCTACTTTTCCGCTCAGATTGATCACTACACCATCACTGGCACCTGCAGGAATCGTTGCTGTTACGCTTAACGCATTTCCTGTTCCTGTTAGTCCTTTGCTGATGGTTGCTGCTCCATTAGTCACAGCCGTCCAGGTTACCCCGGTTAATTGCGCAGGCACCACATCGCTGATGACTGCATTTTGTGCTGTACCCGGACCGTGGTTGATTACTGTAATCTGGTAATTCATCAGGCCACCGGCAGTCACTGTTGCAGCTCCTGTTTTAGTGATTTTAAGCGCCGAAAGGCTGGTTACCGTTGTACTCACTTGTGCATTAATCACTGGTTTATTCGGATCTGCAGGCGTTAATGTGGCTTTATTAATCAGCGTTCCGGCATAAGTAGGATTTACCTTACCGCTGATGTTGACCAGGATGCTGCTATTTGCAGGAACATTAGCTGTTAGTGCTACTGTATTCACATTACCCGTAGCTCCTGAGCTGATGGTCGATCCATTGATCAGACTGGTTGTCCAGGCAACATTCGTTACCGCAGGATCCACTACATCGGAAACTTTAACACCTATGGCATCTGATGGTCCGTCATTTTTAATGGTCAATGTATAGTTGATGGCTTCCCCTGAATTTAAAGTACCAGGCCCACTTTTCACCAGACTTAAGCTTGCATTATTGACAATACCGGTCGTTACTGTATTAGAAGGAACTGTTGGATTACCTGGTTCTGATGGCTTAATTGTAGCGGTATTGCTGATATTTCCTACTGCTGTACTTCCCGGAACCAATCCGCTGATATTTACAGTAACGGTTCCATTTCCGGCTGGAAGATCTGCTGTTACTAGTACATTATTACCTTGTCCTGTTGCACCTGAATTGATGACTGCAGCACCTGAAACAATTGTTGTCCAGCTTACATTGGTCAATTGAGCAGGGATCACATCGGCAATCTCTGCATTTAGGGCATTACCCGGACCAGCGTTATTAATCGTCAGTGTATAACTCACCGTTTTACCAGCTTCAATGCTATTCGGTCCTGTTTTCACGATTTTCAGTGCCGATTTATTCAGGACATTCGTGGTTACCGGAGGGGAAGTCACTGGAGGATTACCAGGTTCTGAAGGCGTTACTGTAGCTGTGTTGAGGATTGGTCCACTGAAACCAGCATCGATTGTACCATTGATGGTAATCGTTACCTCTGCGTTTACACCTGCAGGAACATCTGCATTTACGGCTACTGTATTTCCTGTTCCACTGGCTCCGGAGTTGATCACTGCATTACCTGTTGCCGCAGCAGTCCAGCTTACCCCTTTAATACCTGCCGGCACTACATCCATGATCTGTGCCTGACTTGCATTACTCAATCCATTGTTGCGTACTTTGATGGTGTAAGTGATTGCGGAGCCGGAAATTCCATCCTGAGGACCAGCTTTGCTGATTGTTAATCCAGAAACAGAACTGATTACTGTTTTCACTTCGCTGGTATTGTTCGCCAAGTTAAAGTCGACCATATTTACCGGTAAAGTTACCGCAGCGATGTTACTGATATTTCCAGAAGGTACATTGGCGTTCACCGTACCATTCACTGTTATCAATACATAATTAGCTGCACCAACTGGCACATCCGCATTTACTGATACTGCATTCGTGGTACCTGTTGTTGGTCCATTCACACTGGCATTACCCACCGCTTGTGCCGTCCAGCTGAGTTGTCCGATTTGCAATGGAACATTGTCTTTGATGGTCAATCCGACTACATCTCTTGGTCCCTGATTCGTTACTTTAATGGTATACGTAATTGCAGACCCGGAGATCACTGCCTGTGGACCAGATTTTTCGATCTTAACATCTGTTGACTGATTCACGGCAGTCACTACAGAACTTGTGCGTTCTCCGTTGGCAGTTACAGTAACCGTATTTGTAAACACGGCATTGGCTGTAGTCTTTACGGTTCCCGTTACGGTAATCAGCACCGTAGTATTCACATTGCCATCGGCAGGAATATTTGCGGAAGTCACGATCGAATTGGTCGTACCTGAGCTTGCTCCATTTAGTGTTGCTCCACCTGTAACCGTAGCACTCCAGCTCGTTACAGCTACATCAGCAGGCACCGGATCGGATATCATTGCATTTAAAATATCTCCTGCACCACCGTTTCTAACTACAATTGTATATTGAATTGGATCGCCAATATTTACTGTTGCCGGACCGCTTTTCGAGACTTTCAGTACCGGATCATTGTTAATGATCGTTGGTACCGTACTTGTATTTGAACTCAGGTCTGGATCAATGATCAGGCTGCCCGAAGGGAAATTAGCGGTTGCCGTATTCGTGAACACTGTTTTATCTAAATTATTTGCTTTTACTTTTCCGATGATACTGATTTCGATGATACCTGTTCCTGAAGGAATACTTCCAGTGAGGCTAAGGTCTCCTGTTCCTGAAGCCTGGCTCAGCGTTGCTCCACCTTGAAGTGTACTTGTCCAGGTTGCTCCAGCTTCCAGATTCGGCGGAATCACATCATTGATCAGCACGCCAATCGCATCACTTGGACCATCATTTACGATGCGTAAGTTGTAAGTCATCATTTCTCCAACTCCAATATCGGCAGGACCTGATTTACTGATTCTCACATTTGCTATTTTACTGATGGAAGTTGTTACGGTACTGCTTCCTGGTGTTGGGTCTGTTACTCCAGCTTCCGGCGTTGCTGTTGCGGTATTGATCAGACTGGTTCCTGCAAAGTTTGCATTCACTTTTCCATTGACCACAATCTGTACGTTTGCCGTTCCGGCTGGGATTGCTGCGGTTACACTTACATTGCCAATTCCATTGGCTGGGCCACTGATGACCGCGCCATTTTGGCTGGTCGCCGTCCAGTTCAGTACTGTAAAACCAACTGGAAGATTGTCGGTAATCGTTGCAGCAGTCACATTACTTGGACCTGCATTTTTCACATTAATCGTATAACTGATGTCTGAACCTGCAACAACTGCGGCAGGTCCTGTTTTAGTGATTTGCAGATCTGCAGTTTTAACCACACTTGTGGTTACTTCTTCAGAAGGTACTGGTGGATTTCCAGGTTCTGCAGGGGTAGCGATAAAGCTATTTTTCAGTGTTGCACCGGTATAACCTGGGTCTACCAATCCTGTAATCAACACAGTTATTGAATTACCTGCACCTGCTGGAATGTTCACACTTGGGTTCACTGTATTTCCATTTCCCGTACCATTTGCAGCTATGCTTGCGGTACCAGCAGCATTGGTAGTCCAGCTTACATTGGTAATTCCTGCAGGAACCACATCACTGATTGCCAGGTTAAGGGCATCGCCTGGGCCATCATTATAAACCTGTAGGGTATAGTTGATGTTTTCACCGGCAGCAACCGAGGTTACTGCAGATTTCAGGGCTCTGATACTGACCTTATGGTCTACTGTAGTGGTAATGGTATTTGAAGTTACCGGAGGATTACCTGGTTCCGACGGTGTAGCAGTAGCCACATTTGTGAGCGAACCTGCCGCCGCCGAAGCTGGCACTTTTCCGTTAATGGTTACTAAAATCGCATTCGCGGCACCTGCAGGAATATCAGCGGTTAGCAGTACATTGTTACCTGTACCATTTGCGCCTGTTAATACTGAAGCTGTTCCTTGTGTGGCCACCGACCAGGTTACGCCCGTCAAGCCTGCTGGCACTGCATCAGTAATGCTCAGGTTACGTGCATCCGAAGGACCATTATTTCCTGCCAGCAAGGTATAAGTAACCGTCTGACCTGCTGAAATTTGTGAAGGACCTGTTTTAATCAGACTCACTGAGGATGCAGATTTTAAAGTAGTCGTTACTGTTGAACTTGCAGGAAGCGTTCCGCTTTCTGAAGGTGTAATCGTTGCTTTATTAACCAGGTCTGCTGTTGCAGCCGGGTTGACCGTTCCTTTAATCGTGACCAGTATCATATTGGCTGCACCTGCAGGAACATGTACATTCATAGATAAGTTATTCGTATTTCCTGTTGCACCGCTCACAATACTTGCCGCTCCTTGTGCCACTGCGGTCCAGCTAACCCCTGTAATATTTGCAGGGATGGCATCCGTGATAGTGGCATTGTTGGCATTGGCTTTTCCAGTATTGCTGATACTCAGCGTATAAATGATCTCCTGACCTGCAGCAATTGTATTAGGTCCGTTTTTCGCAATGGCCAATACTGGCGTCTTGCTGACAATGGCCGTAGTTGAAGCATTTACGGGAACCGTATTCGGCTCTGCTGGGGTAGCCACTGCAGTATTGCTTATGTTGCCATTGTACGAAGGATCAACTGTTCCTTTTACCGTAATGGTAATCAGGTTATTTGTTCCTGTAGGAATATCCCCTTTTAAAATCAAGACGTTTCCTGTACCGCTGGCACCAGTATTGATTACCGCAGTTCCGGAAGCCGCACTTGTCCAGCTTACATTGCTCAGCAATGCAGGTATTGCATCTGTAATGGTCAGTCCGGCTGCATTACTCAATCCAGTATTTCCTGCAACAATTGTATAAGTAATTTCTGATCCGGAGATGACCGCAGCAGGACCTGTTTTAACCAGTGTAATTCCTGGTTTGGCATCTACTGCCGTTTGTACTGGCGGTGTAATTACATTAGGGAAATTAATTAATGGTACTGCAATAGAGGCCGCATTTTCCAGTGTTCCGGAGAAAGCAGGGTTCACTGTTCCTTTTAAAGTAATTGTGATTTTATTGCTGACATTACCTGCCGGAATATTCGCGGTTAGTACCAGGAAGTTACCTGTTCCTGTACCACCGCTAAGAATCGATGCTGTTCCTCCTGCAACTGAGGTCCAACTTACATTCTGCAATGCAGCAGGCACATCATCCACTATGGTTACTCCGGAAGCATTACTCAATCCGTTGTTTACCGCAGTAATTATATAAGTTACCTCTGCTCCTGCCGTAGCTGTAGGCTGTCCGGTTTTAGTGATCACTACAATTGGTTTCTGATCGATATTGGTTTCTACAGGGTTACTATTTACAGGAACAATACCTGGTTCTGCAGGCGTTGCAATGGCCATATTGACCAATTTACCTTGCGCTGCCGGATTGATCGTTCCAGTAATACTGATGCTGATCTTATTCGCTGCACCAGCAGGGATATTTGCGTTCAGCACTACATTTCCAGTACCAGATACTGCACCATTGATGGTACTGGTTCCTGCTGTACTAGCCGTCCAGGCGACCCCGGTAATTGCCGGATCAATCTGATCGGTTATGTTTAGGTTTTTCGCATTACTCAAACCAGTATTACTTACTTCTACTACATAAGTGATGGTACCACCGGCAGTAGCTGATGCAGGGCCTGTTTTATTGACTACAATTACCGGCACCTGGTTCACTACCGTTTCCACTGGCGGCGTTACCACTGGTGGAACTCCTGGTTCTTCAGGTGTAGCAGTTGCCGAATTGCTCAATGTCCCTGCAAATGCCTGGTCCACTGTACCTGTGATGGTAATCGTTATTTTATTAGCCGCACCAGCTGGGATATTTCCTTTAACCAGTACTGCATTTCCAGTGCCCTGATTACCGCTGATGATGCTGCTGCCACCAACGATACTGCTGGTCCAGCTTACATTTTTAATATTTGAATTTACTGCATCTGAAATGACCAGATTACTGGCATCACTTAATCCTGTATTATTCGCTTCAATGGTATAACTGATTTGTCCGCCAGCTGTAACTGTTGCCGAACCTGTTTTACTGATATTGATTTCAGGCTGTTTGGTCACCACGGTTTCTACTGGTGGGGTGACCAATGGTGGATTCCCTGGATCTGCCGGAGTTACTGTAGCGATGTTACTTAACGTACCTGCATAAGAAGCCAGGATGGTTCCGGTTACTTCAATCACGACTTCGTTTTGCTGACCTGCAGGAATGTTGGCTTTCACACGTAAAGTGTTGCCTGTTCCCTGTGCCCCTTCTGTAATCACTGCAGCTCCCAGTCCAGTTGCTGTCCAGCTTACGTTTTGCAGCGGTACCGGAATCGCATCCGTAATCAAGGCATTTAGTGCAGTACTCGGTCCGTTATTGATCACCTTAATCTGGTAAGTCATCACCTGGCCTGCAACTGCGGTATTGACCGCACTTTTACCAATCTGTAGATTCGTTAATTTACTGACTTCTGTAACCGCCACTGCATTTACAGGCTGTTCGCCTGGTTCCTGCGGGCTCAACAATGCAGTATTGGTAAGTGTTCCTGTGAATAAAGGATCTACTGTACCCTTCACATTTACCAGGATCGTTCCGTTCAATGGAATATCAGCCGTTAAGTCGATATTATTTCCAGATCCTGTACTTCCATTGGTAATTGCAGTGCCACCAGTTACCGTACTCGTCCAGCTCACATTTTTGATGTCTGCCGGAACCGCATCTGTTAACCTTGTTGCAATAGAATTTGAAGGACCTGTATTTTTAATGGCTAGTGTATAAGTGATGTTCTCTCCTGCATTTAAGGTTGGAGGGCCTGATTTGGTTAAGCTCAGGGTCACATCTTTTACAATTCCAGTAGTCACTTCATTAGAAGTAACCGGTGGATTATTTACATCAGGAATTGCGGGTGCTATTGAGGCCGTATTGCTTACCGTAGACAACTGGCTGTTTGCCGGAACATCTGCCAGGATCGTAACTATCAGATTTCCTGAGCCTGCTAAGAAATTAGCAGTCAGTGATACCGGATTTACATTTCCTGTTGCACCTGCAGTTACTACTGCACCAGTAGTAGCTGCCGTAGTCCAGCGCACATTAGTCAAGCCTGCAGGAATCTGATCAGTGATGACCATGCCTACTGCATTACTTGGCCCGGCATTGCTTACTAATAACTGGTATTGAATTGTTGTTCCTGCAGCGACACTTGATGGCCCGGTTTTGACGATACTCAATGCTGATTTATTCGTGACGTTAGTCGTTACATTTTGGGAGGTTACCGGAGGATTGCCAGGCTCTGCAGGTGTTGCTACTGCATTGTTTAGCAGCGTACCTTGAAAGCTAGGGTCGATTGTTCCTTTGACCACAATGGCCACCTCATTTCCTGCACCTGCCGGAATATCCGCGGTTAGCGTAACCAGGTTATTTGCTCCTGCAGTTCCTGTTGCACCTGCAGTAATGCTGGCTGCTCCAATCTGACTAGAGGTCCAGGTTACATTTTTAACATTTGCAGGAACAGCATCAGTAATTACTGTACCTACCGCATTACTTGGACCGGCATTCGCTACGATAATCGTGTAGCTGATTTCAGCTCCGGCAACTGCATCTGCTGGTCCCATTTTACGAACCGATAATCCAGATTTTGAAGCCACCGTGGTGGAAGCAGTGCTGGTATTATTGGCCAGGTTAAAATCAGACACTCCTGCTGGAAGCGTCAAGGTTGCAACATTATTAATGGTAGTCAGATTCGTAGCTGGATCAACTATACCCTGAACATTAATTAAAATATAATTGGCAGGGTCTGCATCAATTGAGGCAGTAGTTTGGATGCCATTAGTCGTTCCAGTGGTTGCTCCGGTTATCGTTGCCGTTCCGAAAGCAGTAGCGGTCCAGCTTACATTTTGAATGACTGCTGGAATCACGTCTGAGATGCTCAGACCGGCCACATTGATCGGACCGTCATTACCTACTTTGATCTGGTAAGTAATTGGAGCACCTGCAAGAATACTTTGCGGTCCATTCTTCTCTATATAAACATCAGTAGAGGCGTTTAAGGCAGTCACCACCGCACTTTCTTTGATGCCATTTGCTTCTACAGTTACCGTATTGGTAAAGGTCGCTTCGGCAGTAGTTTTCACTATGCCCTGGATGGTCAAGAGGATAAGAGATGGATTGCCTCCAACCGTAGCTGGGATATCACCATAAGTGATCACGGCATTACCCGTACCAGAAGCCGTTCCATTCTGTACCCCTTCTATAGACGCCCCATTTGATGCCACTGCAGTCCAGCTGCTCACTGCCACTGAATTAGGCACCACATCGGTAATAGCCGCATCAGTGATGTCGCTCAATCCATTATTTTTAATTTCTATGGTATAAGTAATCGGATCGCCAATATTGATCTTGCTTGGTCCGCTTTTCGATACGGCTAAATTTGTTTCCACAGTTACGGCAGTAGTCACAGCGCTCGTATTAGAACCTGGATCAGGATCTGTAACCGAACTTCCCGGAGGGAATAGCGCAGTGGCTGTGTTTATAAAGGCTCCCGTAGCAGCCGGACTCACTGTTCCCTTAATGGTCACTTCTACTACCCCTGTTTTGGAAGGTATATTTGCGGCAAAAGCTACATCCCCGGTTCCAGTAACCGTATTGTTTACTGCTCCACCGTTTAATGCTGCTCCTGTTGTGGCTATAGCAGTCCAGGTTACATTGGTTACAGGAGTATTTTGAATAGAAGAAAGCAGATCTCTGATCAATACACCTGGAGCCAAGCTAGGTCCATCATTCACAATTCTTAAGGTATAAGTAATTGGCTGACCGGCAGTAATATTTGCCGGGCCAGATTTAGTAATTCTTACATTGGCAGATCGGCTAATCGCGGTTACCACTGTACTTGTTGCCGGCGTTGGATCTGTTACACCTGCTTCCGGAGTTGCAGTGGCGGTATTTGTCAACAGCGTTCCTGTAAAACCAGGATCAATTGTTCCGCTTACAATAATCGTTACCGTTCCAGAATTCGCAGGAATAGCTGCCAGCACGTTGATGTTATTTGTATTCCCAGAGGCTGGGTTAGAATTGATCACTGCACCATTTTGAGCTGTGGCAGTCCAGGTTACCCCTGTAATTCCTACAGGAACCTGATCCACAATAATCGCATTCGCGGAATTAGATGGCCCTGCATTGTTCACTGTAATTGTGTAACTGATCGTTCTTCCTGCAATCGCTGCTGCGGGACCTGTTTTTGAAATCTGCAGGTCTGCGGTTTTATTGATGAGAGTAGTGGTGGTATTTGAAGTTACGGTAGGATTTCCCGGTTCTAAAGGAGCAACGGTGAAGGTATTGACCAATTGTGTTCCTGTAAAATTAGGATCTACTTTACCGGTCACTGTTACCAGAATTACATTAGTGTTCCCTGCTGGGATATTAGCACGGATACTCAGGGAACTACCTGAGCCTGTTCCGCCAGAAATTACTGATGCAATTCCTGTAGCAGTAGTCGTCCAGTTGACATTCGTAATGCCGGCAGGCAGCTGATCTGCAATCAATAAGTTCTGCGCATCACTAGGACCGGTATTTTTTACTTCTAAAGTATAACTGATGTTCTCCCCTGCCGAAAGCACTGCTGTTGCAGATTTAACGGCAGCGATGGTCACTTTTTTATTAATAGTAGTGGTAATCGTATTTGAATTTACCGGAGGCACACCTGGTTCCGACGGACTAGCTTTAGCCACATTGCTGAAAGCAGTGGCTGTGGTATTTGATGGCACCAGACCAGTGATGGTCACCAGAATTCTATTCCCTGCACCCGCAGCGATGTTTCCAATAACGGTGACACTGCTGCCTGTACCAGTTGCGCCTGTAGTAATTGCTGCGCTACCTTCTGATACTGCGCTCCAGGATACGTTGGTTAATGGAACTGGAACGACATCGGTAATGTTCAGGTTAGTTGCATTCGAAGGGCCAGTATTGCCAGCAATCAGGGTATAAGTAACTATTTGACCGGCGGCGATCTGAGAAGGACCAGATTTAGAAATGGTAATTCCCGGAACCGATTGTAAAGTAGTGGTCACCGTAGAGCTTGATGGGTTAGCACCTGCTTCTGATGGGGTGACCGTAGCTGTATTGACTAAATTTCCTGTTGCAGCTGAATTCACATTTCCTTGTACATTTACCCTGATCACGTTTGTGACTCCTGCAGGGATATTGGCATTAAAGGTCAGGGCATTTGTATTTCCCGAAGCAGTACCTATAATTACTGCTGTACCTCCTGCATCGGCTACTGCCGTCCAACTTACATTGGTAATTCCTGCTGGAATCGCATCTGCAATCGTAGCATTTAAAGCATCTGCAGTTCCAGTATTGCCAATTGTTAAAGTATAGTTGATTTGCTGTCCCGCAGAAATCGTTGCAGGACCTGTTTTTTGTATGGCCAATACCGGTATTCTACTAATGGTGCTGGTACTTGTTGCTGTTTTAGCCACCGTTCCAGGTTCGGCTGGAGTAGCAGTAGCGGTATTGCTCAATGTTCCGTTAAATGATGTATTGACTTTACCTTTCACCGTAAGGGTAATGGTATTGCTGGCACCTGCCGGAAGGTCTGCATTCAGGCTGATTGCGTTTCCGCTTCCTGCAGCAGTACCATTTATTAAAGCGGTACCTCCTGCTATTGCCGACCAGGTTACTCCTCCTACAGTTGCAGGTACCTGATCTGTGATCACCAATGCTTTCGCATCCGATGCACTAAAGTTATTTACGGTAATGGTATAGGTAATATTTTGCCCGGCCACCAATGCGGCAGGTCCGGTTTTAGTAATGCTCAATTCTGGTGTACGCGTTGCAGTAGTCGTTACTGAAGAGCTTACTGGTGTTGCGGCACTTTCTGTAGGCGTAGCCGTAGCGGTATTTAAAATACTGCCGCTAAAGGCTGGGTCGACCGTCCCTCTAACAGTCAGGGTAATTTTATTGGCTGCTCCTGCTGGAATGTCTCCGGTTAGGGAAAGGTTATTTCCAATTCCGGTGGCCCCATTGTCTATCAATGCTGTTCCTCCAGTCGCAGCAGTCCAGGTTACATTTTTAATACTGGCAGGCACCACATCTGCGATGACTAAATCTACCGCATCCGAAACTCCGGTGTTGCCCACAGTTATCGTATAGGTAATCTGGTTACCAGCAGTAATTGTAGCCGGGCCCGTTTTCAGAATACTTAAGGCTGGCTGTCTAGTAGCAATACCTGTACTAGTTGCTGATTTCACTACCGTTCCCGGTTCTGCGGGTGTAGCTGTTGCGGTATTTGCCAAGGTACCTGAAAAAGCAGCACTCAAGGTTCCACTGATATTGATCACAATTTTATTGGCCGCTCCTGCTGGAAGATTTCCGGTGACGCTAACTGCATTAGCGGTTCCGTTTCCTGTCCCAATTACTGAGGCTGTTCCTTGTGTACTGGTGCTCCAGGTCACATTGCTCAGTTCGGCAGGCACTGCATCTGTGATGACTAAAGCTTGCGCATCCGCAGTGCTAGTATTGGTTACGGTAACCACGTAGCTGACCTGCTGACCGGCAACTAAGGTAGCTGCCCCTGTTTTAGTAATCGTTAATACTGGTGTACGACTCACCTGAGTAACCACGATAGAACTTGATGGGGTACCTCCAACTTCTGAAGGAGTCGCGATAGCCGTATTGCTAATTCTGCCGCTGAATGATGGATCAACAATACCATTGATCGTTACCAAAATTGCATTGGCTGCGCCTGTTGGTATATTTCCATTCAGACTGATGGCGTTATTTCCACTACCAGCATTTGGACCGATAATGGTTGCCGTACCTTGGACTGTTGCGTTCCAGGTTATGGTTTTTATACTGGCAGGTATCGCATCGGTGATACTTGCATTTAAGGCATCACTCAATCCGTTATTTGTAATTTTCAAGGTATAAGTAATTGCAGTTCCTGCCTGCGCATTGGATGGTCCGTTTTTCAGCATCACCAATCCAGATTTGCTGGAAACTGTAGTGACTACCGTATTGGAATTTACTGGCGGCACATTTTCTACAGGTGTTGCGGTTGCGGTATTACTGAAGCTTCCTGTTGCAGAAGGCAATACAGTTCCAGTCACATTGATGACTACTGTATTGGTTGAACCCGCAGGAATCGTTGCTGTAAAGCTGATGTTATTTCCGGTATTACTGGTGTTCCCTGTAAAGGTTGCTGTACCGGTTTTACTAACCGTCCAGTTCACATTATTAATTTGTGCAGGAATCAGGTCTTTAATGGCAGTACCAATGGCATCACTGGTACTTGTATTTTTGACAATAATTTTATAGGCGATGGCATCTCCTGCAATTACATTTGCCGGGCCGTCTTTCTCGATCACCAGTACTGGTTTTCTATCCACCGGACTGGTTACTGTAGAAGTTGCCCCATTCGGATCTGGAATAATTGGAGAAGTCACCGTAGCTGTATTTACCAGGTTACCGGAGTAATTGGCAGCAACGGTACCGTTCACATCAATAGTGATGCTGTTACCAGCACCGAAAGCCAGGTTACCTGTTATATTTACGGCATTCCCGGAAGAAATATTCTGAGTAATTGCAGCGGTCCCCATGGCATTGGCACTAATGGCCAATACGGAGATATCAGCAGGTACATTGTCTAGTAGTTTTAATCCAGTAGCATCACTTGGGCCATTATTGGTAGCTACAATGCGATAAACAATCGGTTGTCCGGCAACAAATGGCCCCGGAGTCACTACCGATTTCGTTACTTTAATATCTGCACTTCTGGTATAGGTGATCACGACTTCATCTGAAGAAGCGGTACAAGTACCGTTAGTTACTGTCCAGATTAAGGTTGCCGTGGTTCCTGGCGCGATAGTGACCAGCGTATTTGCTGCGGCTGGTGTGGCAATTGTTGCAGTGCTTCCTGCCTTAACAGTCCACACCCCGGTTCCTGACGTTGGCACATTAGCATTCATTGTGAATGCAGCACTATTATATTGAGTGATATCCGGACCTGCGTTGGCAGTGGTTGGATTATTGAAATTTGTCAGGGTTACGTTACTTACTGAAGACGGGCAAGCGCCGGCACTGATGGTCCAGGCTAGTGTTGCTGTATTTCCTTTTACGACAGTCGCCGTTGTATTTGCCTGATTAACATTCGCAATCACGGCTTGTCCAGACACTACTGACCATACGCCTATTCCTGAAACCGGTACATTTCCGTTCAGTTGGAATAAGTCTGTAGCACATTGCTGTTGGGTAGGCCCTGCATTCGAAGGGGTAGGGGCAAGATCTATATTGATAATCACTGGAATACTGATAGAAGTACATGAACCAGAAGTCACTGTCCTCCGGAATAGCGTCTTTTGAGACACAATCCCAGGAGTTAAATTAACAGTATTGCCACCTACCACGGTGAAAGTATTACCACCATCGATACTGCTTTCCCATTTGTAAACATAAGTTCCACTGCCACCAGAAGGTATTGAACCCGTAATTATACCAGGATCGGATGGTCCGCAATAAGCAGTTACTACTGGAGTAGTCAATACGTTTCCAGAAATGGCTGGAGTTACTGTAACGCCAACTACCGGACTGCTCACCGGACTACAGCCTGAAGCGGCTGAAATCACTGTTCTTCGGTAATAAGTAGTTTGTGTAATTGGGCTGCTCGCAGTATAACTGATTTGTGTAGCACCTGCAATGTCAGCAAAACCAGTAGTTGCACTAGTGGTACTGCTTTGCCATTGATAGGCATATATCTGATCTCCGCCGGCAGCAGGTGTTAATTCGTTGAACGTAGCCGGTGTACCACTCTGGCAGAATGCTTGCGCTGCACCGATTGTACCTGCAGTTAATACCGGATTTACAGTAAACTTGATGACGTTACTGATATTCGCTACTGTACAAGCTCCTGATGTAGCCAGGCGGCGATACCAGGTGGAAACGGTAATTGGTCCCGGATCATAATTCACTGCGGTTGCTAAAGCAATATTAGTATAAGTCACATTGTCCGTACTGAATTGCCATTGATAAGCTGGGTTTCCGGTGCCTCCAAGTGCTGCGGAACCAGTGATCAATCCAGGATCACCTGTCCCACAAAGAGACAGACTAGCTGGAGGAACAATCGTATTTGAACTGATGGCTGGCTGAACTGTCACAGTAACCACATTGCTAGTATTTAAGCAGGCGCCGCCAGTCACATTTCTACGATAAGCGGTAGATGCAGTTAATGCTGCAGGGGTATAATTTGCCTGGTTATTCGTACCAGATGCTGCGGTCCATGCGCCGCCATTTATGCTTTGCTCCCATCCATAGGTGTAAGTTCCTGATCCACCGTTTGGTGTTCCCCCCTGCAATACAGCAGGGACTATGCCAGAACAAATGGTCTGATTGGCAGTAATGGTATTTCCAGTTATTACAGGCTGAACGACCACGTTAATGGCGGTCATAGGCCCTTCACAACTGCCATTACTTTGAGTTACATAATAAATGGTCGTACCCGCGATAGTCGTATTTGGCGTTGGAGCAGTTGCACTTCCTGTTCCTCCAACAGGAACGGTATACCATTTTAAGTTTGTACCGGTTGCTGTTAATGGACTTGCGGTTGCTCCTACACAATAGTTTACAGTAACAGCAGCGGCAGTTGGTGCGGCTGGAATGGCATAAGTAAGCACATTCGCTGTATTGTTCGAAAGGTCTGAATCCAGTGCATATATTACAGTTGCCGTATTTGTCCATGGCCCTCCGGTTGTCGGGCCAACAGCTTTTAACGTAATCGGAGGATAAGCAAAGCCTGGAGCCAATGGATCAGCCAGTGCTCTGGTGAAACTATAAACCCCAGCAGATAAGCTAACCGTCCATCCCGTACCTGAAGGAGTACCTACTACAGTGAATCCAGCAGGAGCAATATAACGCACCGTAACTAGGCCAACTGTAGCAGTTGAACTCTGATTTGTGACCGTATAATTAAAGGTGTTCCCTCCCGGAACGTAACAGCTATTGTCTACTACACCTGAAATGGCTACATCCGCATTTTGTTTCAATACATTTGTTGACACCGTATAATAGTTATTTGTTAAATCCGTATCTGTAATTCCGGTTTGTGAAGGATCTATCCCAACGGAATTTTTCAGGATACTATTGCTATATGCGTTATTAATTGTCCCTTTTATGGTGAAAGTACTGGTGGTATTGGCAGCCATATTCAAAGTAGCATTAAATGGATTGGTTCCACCTGCAACTACTGTCCCATTGGTATAACCAGGAGCCGTATTTCCTGCATTCCCATTGTTACTGAAACTGATGCTATTAATGGTAAAGTCTGCTGATGTAAGAATGGCGTTGTTTGAATTTCTTATGGTATCTGCCAGTTTCAAATTAGCAATTCCAGCTGGCGTAGAGTTGGTTACATTCACAGTATAGGTTACATCCTGACCAGAAATCGCACTTGCCTTATCGACTGCTTTATCTACCCTAACCCCGCCTGGAGTTGTGATGATTACATTCCTCACCTCATGGTTATTTACAAAACCACCTGTTGATCCAGCAAAACCTAACTTTAGATTTGCTGGTGGCACTGTGGTCATCACATAAGGACCCAAAATAGTAGCAAAATTCCCAGTTAGCGTAGTTTTTAGCTTTACTGTGATTTGGTATTTGCCTATATTTACTCCCGTTGTTATTGGTATAATCTCTATTTGGACCCTTCTATAAAATACAGTAGGATCTGGTCTCGTAGCTACAGCAGTAGGGTAATCTACTCCACCTGCAATCACTGCACTGGTCAAATATTTATAATTTTCTGCTTCGGAGCCTCTCATCGAAATCCTATCAGGCCATAATGTACCTGCATTAGCATCTACCCCGCCTGTTCTTCCTTCTCCGGGATTGGAGAAATTTCCATATTCATCCAAGCCAATACCGACATAACCACCCACTACTCCTGCACTTGTATTTGCCCCTCCTACGATTGGTGCATAACCTAATGACCCCCCTCTTCCGCCTATAGAGTTGGCTTTTGAGGCATCATAAAGAAATACAGAAAATCCATCCGCAGGAGAATTATTCACTACGATTCTTCGCCAGTCGGTATATTCAAAATCGACCAAAACACCTAATGTGGAAGGAAAGGATTGATTTACATAACCATATCCAAGTTTATTTGTAGAATCTGGTGTCAGTCGCAGCCAACCACTACCTACCGGATCTTCCTTTCCTGAAGTCAGTTTAGCATTACCGCCAATGGTGATATTACCCGTAGAATTACCTTTAAAATTTTCCGTAATTGTAAACTGAGCATTTGCCTGCTGGCCGAAAACAATCAGCAGTAGCAAACAGACCAAAAATTTCATTTGATTAGCGAAGAATGGTAAAATCAACGAAAATGTTGTTTCTAGAAATTTGGATACAGAAGATCCTCGGGCAGAAGCCGAATTGAGAGGTAATTTTGTAATCATAAGGATGGATATAATAAGTAAAGGTATTCTACGTTATTGACAACATTCATTGAAGCCTTTACAATCCACGTTCCACGTTAGGTAATTACACCTACTTCTTTAAAGGCGTTAATTCCCTAGTTGTCAGTTACAATATACAAAATTTTATCTTTTCTCTCAGCAATATCTAAGTCTATAATTATATCTTAAACAAGAAAGATTTAAATTATAAATTGATCAACTATCTGTGGAATTTTATAAATTCTAACTTAACCGCGCAATCAACCCATTTTAACTGGGTTTTTCGCATAAAAAAGCCGCGTAGAAAAAGGTAATTTTCTACGCGGCTTAATAAAAAAAATTAATTTCTAGTTTGCTGGTTTTTCAGTAGGTTCAGTCACTCTTGGACCTCTTTTATAAATCACCAGACCATTTAAAAAGTTTCTTAAAATCTGGTCGCCACATGGCTTAAAATTTGGGTGGTCATCGCTCCTGAAAAAGGAACCAAGCTCACTTTTCGTGATTTTGAAGTTCACTAATTCCATTATTTTGATGATATCATCATTTGTTAGCTCGAGTGCTACACGTAATTTTTTAAAAATATCGTTATTGCTCATTATTTAGAACTTTATGTATTAAATTCAGATCAGTAATTAAATATTACGATTTACATCGCTACTTCAATCTTCACCTTTTTGTTTTTAATTTTTTCATTATTTAAAGCAGCCAGTACCCTCCCTACCATGTTTCTTTTTACAGCCACATAAGAAGCGGTATCTTTCACTTCAATCAGTCCAACATCATCTTTTTCAAGACCACCTTTTTTAAGTAATAAACCAACGATGTCAATTTTATTAACCTTATCTTTTTTACCTGCAGCGATGTATAAAGTTTGCCACTGACTGTCTTTAGGCAGCGCAAAGCTACCTTTCAGGTTCTCCGTCTCTATATCTGCTTTCAGAAATGGGTACTTCTCATCATCAGCAATCACTAGGTAGGCCGTTCCTTTTGCATTCATACGGGCAGTACGTCCGTTACGGTGCAAGAACGCATCTTCTGTATATGGCAATTGGTAATGAATGATGTATTCTACCTCAGGAATATCCAGACCGCGTGAAGCCAGATCCGTTGTGATTAAGATTTTAATACTTCCATTTCTAAATTTCAGCAAGGCACGCTCACGCTCATCCTGCTCCATGCCACCGTGGAAAATATCGTGTGCCAAATCTTTGTCGATCAGCAAATCACTGATTCTGTCTACTGTTTCCCTATGGTTACAGAAAATCAAAGTAGTTTTATTTCCAATTTTACAGATCAATTGAAACAAGGTGTCCAATTTATCTGCTGCGGTAGTCAGCACCTTTTTCAGTTTTAAATCTGGTGCTACCTTTACATCTTTCAGAAAATCAATTTCCACCGGTTTTTTTACCCCTGTAAAATCAGGAATCTGATCCATTGCTGTAGCTGAGGTCAGGATTCTTTGTTTTAAAGAAAGTAATTTTGCAATGATATAGGCCATATCCTGTTGGAAACCGAATTCCAGTGCCTTATCGAACTCGTCTAACACTAAGGTGTGGATCGGAGATTCATCGAAATTTTCATGACGTAAATGATACGCTATTCTTCCCGGTGTACCAATTAATACCGCCGGTGGTTGTTCTAAATTATTTCGTTCTGTTTTAACAGGGTGCCCCCCGTAACAGCAGTTCACTTTAAAACCAGTTCCCATCTGCTTGAATACCTGCTCAATTTGTAAAGCAAGTTCACGAGAAGGTACCAGCACTAAAGCCTGCACTCCTTTTACATCTGCATTGAGGTTGTTCAATAGAGGAAACAAAAAGCCTAATGTTTTACCAGAACCTGTAGGTGCCAATAAAACCACGTCACTTCCTTTTCCGGTCGCCGCAAGTGATGCCTGCTGCATCTCGTTCAAAGAAGTAATTTTTAATTTCTCCAGTATCTTTTCTACCATAATGGCACAAAGATAAGGGAATTAAGCCTTAACCATTACTGTTAATGCTGCGAAATATAAAATTCGGATTAAACCTTCAGGTATTTTCTTCTCAAGTGCTTCATGGAGCTGTTCATCTTCCGATCCAGGGTCATCAGCATTTTCCCTCGTCTATAGATCCAGGAGGTCATTTTATGATTTGCTTTCTTTAGAGGTTCATAAACCTGCTCCTCAATTTTCTCACGATAATCAAAAGGAGCCATGCTTTGCTGTAGTAAATAAAACTCATTAATCAATTCTGCTTTCATAATGCTTATATTTAGATAAATAACCTGTTCTTCTATAGGAAACGACCCTTAGGGAAGAAATATTATAACAAAAATGAAAAGAAAGGGTTTTCATTTTTTGTCTTAAGGCAGCTGATTTTAAGTATTCTGAATCCTCTTGTAAAGCGCCAGCAGCTAGCTGTAAGACATCTTTCCACCCTTACTTAACCACACATAACACACAACCTGTTGAAAACTAAGTGTTTGTTGACAATTAAACCACATAGAATTAATGGTTATTTAATTTAATCCACTTATTTTTAAGAAACCTGAATACGGGTTGTTTATTTAACACCAATAACGTATGACCTGGAAGAAATTTAGCGGCGAAGTGATTCACACGTCGATTTTAGAAGAAGTAGAACAAGCCATCATCAGGGAGACCGAAAAAGGGTTCCACCTGAAGGTCTGTATCGGTACAGACTCACAGGTAAAAGGGCCCCTCACTGATTTTGCGACTGTCATTGTCCTGTTGAGGGAAAACCATGGAGGTTTCATGTACATCCATCAGGAAAAAACGCCACAGAAGATGAGCATCAAGGAAAGGATGCTGGTAGAGGTACAAAAATCTATTGAAACGGCCTATTCCGTTTGTGATTTACTGGACTTGTACGATGTGGATCTGGAGGTTCATGCAGACATCAATACCAATCCCATGTTTAAGTCTAACAAAGCTTTAAATGAGGCGATGGGTTACATTCTAAGTATGGGCTTTATCTTCAAGGCTAAGCCTGAAGCTTTTGCCAGTTCTACCTGTGCGGATAAAATGGTACACTAATTACCATTTTTGATTTTTTGTGCTTTGTACCGGAATCGCTTTTGCGGCAGGTTTAATTATTGGGGTATCCGCCAACATACCCTGCTTTAAATGAGCGGCAAACTCCTGTGCTTCTTTTGTCGTTGCTTTAAGGTAGGCAGTCCATTCTGCTGCATTTAATTTTCCCGGTTTTTGTTCTAATGGCAGTCCTATCGAAGTTGCAGGAACAAAATTACCATAACGATCCCGCTGATAAGGAATAAAGCAAAAATCAGTTAACCAAAAACGATATTTACCTTCTTTAAAATCCAGGTATAGCTGATAGCGAACTTCTCCGGAAGGGCGAGTCAATACAAAAGCTGTTTTATTGATGATGAATTTCCCTTTTCCGGTATAAAGGGAGTCCTTTTCCAGAAGGTTGACTTTAGGAGCTGACTCACTTTTAAAATATGCTTTCGCTAATTCAATGAGTTCTTCTTTTGTTTTCCCTTTTCGGATCATCACTTCATAATAGATGTATTTTCCTCTGTCGTCTAATGGCAGTTCTTCTTCAGTTTTTGCTGGAGCTCGCAATTGCTCTTTTTTTGTATTTTGTGGGGAGTAGATCTCCTTTTGATCCGATTTTTGTTTTTCTTTGAGTTCCTGCGCAAAAACGCCAGTCATTCCAACAAAAGACAACACTCCTATTGCAGCTAATTTCATAAGCACATTTTTAAAGAAGGGTAATTTAGTTAAAAAGGGAGAAGGCTGCTTAAAACAGCACGTAAAATCTGATTTAAACAACCTCCTATATTGATTTAACGAAGACTAAAAAGCATAAACCACTGCCAGAGAAAATTGCGAGGCATTTTTAGAAGGGTTAAGGTTCTTTTTCACAAACATTGGCGTAGATCCATCATCAAAACGAACCTCAGGAATAAAAGTAAGTCCGCCGGATTTCAGGTTAGCTGATAAAGTAAGCGCTGCAATGTGCTCATCGCTCTCCTCCCCTGTTCCTTTCCAATTAAAATATTCTCCCCTCAGTCCTAAAGAAAATGCAGAAGTAAATGCATTCTGTGCATACAATGCAGCTCCGGTATAACCTCCCCCATCATGGGTTACGGTGTAATCAGCGGCATTCAAACCCAATTTCACTTTTTCCGTCACCTGATAAGCCGTGGTTAAATCCAGGATTGTCCCTGTACCTACTGCTCCCGCTGATTTCCCAGACAATACATTCAGGTAAGCCGTCCAACCTTCTACCGGGCTTACTGTTAATTGCCCACCCACATGCGACACACCATTCAGGTCTTTGTACACATTCCAGTCGTTGAACAAGCCCAGCATCAAACTTACTTTACTTGAAAAAGCATAACTTCCTTTGATTCCTGCATTTTGAAAAGGCCCGCTTGTGAACAAGTACGAAGTCGAATAATTATAGTTTCCTGTTGGAGAGATCACTTCATAGCCAATAAATGTTCCCATATATCCAGCCGTTACTGTAAACTTATCTGTAAAAGCATAAGCGGCATATAAATTCTGAATGTGAAAGGAATTGTCGTCAGTTCCGTCTCCATTGATTAAAGATTGGTATTGTCCTCGTGGTCCAAAAGACAATTCACCAACAAATGAAGCTTTTCCTGTAGTCTTCTTTAGCGCCAGATCTATCATACCCAGGGAGATAGAGTTCTGGTCGCTGGCAAAGCTGGTTCCGATGTTAGGTTGTTTCGAAAAATCATACTTATAGTAGGTATCGACAGATCCGGAAATCTGCAAAGGTGCTTCCTGAGCATAAGAAAAGGAAGCGAAGGACAGTGATGCAGTGGTAAAAATTGATTTCAGTTTCATGGTTTGGTTGGTTTGAGGTATAGAATCAATAATGAGTTAAAGCATTTGTACTGGGGTAATATTACATAGGCAACCGTATTTTTAATGGTGATTTGCAAGGGACATGATTAATCAACGTTGTCGATTTCTACTCCTGTGGCGGCCACAATTAAAGTACCCTGGAAATATTTCTCATCATGCTGACTAGCATCCAGACCTGCTTCCTCTTCTTCAGAAGTCACACGGATTGGCTGAACAACATTGATTAGTTTGAAGATCAGGAAGGAAACGACGAAACTAAAAATCGCTACGATGAGCACACCTTTCAGCTGGGTAAAGAAAAATGCCGGGTTTCCATATAACAAGCCATCTACACCACCTGCATTTACTGTTTTTGTTGCAAATATGCCGGTCAGCAGCATTCCAACGATACCACCTACTCCATGACAAGGGAATACGTCTAATGTATCATCCAAACTGGTTTTTGATTTCCAAACTACCGCAAGGTTAGAGACTACTGCAGCTGCTGCTCCGATAAAAATACTGGAGGGAATGCTCACAAATCCAGCACCAGGTGTGATGGCGACCAAACCTACTACAGCACCGATACAGAAACCAAGTACGGAAGGCTTTTTACCTCTGGCTACATCGAAAAACATCCAGGATAATCCTGCTGCACCGGCAGCGATGTTGGTCGTTGCAAATGCAGAAACCGCTAAACTATTTGCGCCTAATGCAGAACCTGCATTAAAACCAAACCAGCCGAACCATAGCAAGCCAGTACCAATCAGTACATAAGGAATATTTGCTGGTGGAACTTCCTGATGGTCCTGGTGACTTCTTCTTCTTTTTAATACTAAGGCACCTGCTAAAGCAGCCATACCAGCAGAAATGTGTACGACGGTACCGCCAGCAAAATCGAGCACACCCATTTTAAACAGGATGCCTTCCGGATGCCATGTCCAATGTGCTAATGGGGAATAGACAAAGAGTGCAAACAGCACAATAAATAGGATGTATGAAGTGAAACGAATACGCTCAGCAACAGCGCCTACCACCAGGCCTGGAGTGATGATCGCAAACATCAATTGAAAAAGTGCAAATAAGGTTAAAGGTATGGTTGGCGCCAGGCTCCATGATGGTCCGGAGTTTACGCCCTGAAAGAACAAATAGGTCAATGGATTTCCGATTAATCCATGAATACTTTCACCAAAAGCCAGACTAAAGCTAACGGTTACCCATAAAACGCTGATCACTCCTGCGGCAACCACACTCTTGATCATCGTAGAAAGTACGTTTTTACGGTGAACCATACCTCCATAAAAGAATGCAAGACCTGGAGTCATCAAAAATACCAGAGCAGTAGCCACTAAAATGAATGCAATATCTGAAGAATTGTATTTTCCCTCATCAAAGTTCGGATGCAGGGGTACAAAAAGGGCTAAAATTGCAATTATTGCTAAAACTGCAAAAGGTCCCACCTGTTTTAATAAAATTTTGGCCATAACGCTCGGTTTTTAAGATTTAAATTTGATTTTTTTAGCTTATTTTTCATAAAACTAAGGAATAAATAGAATTATCCGAAATAAAAAGACAATAAAATAACAAAAACGTTGTATAAATTCTTAAAAAATCAATAAAAAACAAATAAAAGCACCAATAATTTAGGTTAATAAATTGAAAAATCACAAATACACAACAAAAGACTCATTTGAAATTGAAATATTCAAAATAAACAGCACTAAAAATAGAAAAACAGATAAAAATAAATTGATTTAAAGAATTTTAAGAGATAAAAACCGGAAATAGAGAAAAACCGTACCTTAGCTATACGATGAAAGCATACCATTTAAAGTTTAGTCAGCAGTTACCAATTAATCTTGCGGAAGCCTGGGATTTTTTCTCTTCTCCGATGAATTTAGCGAAGATCACTCCGACAGAAATGGCCTTTGAGGTTACTTCTGAACCGCAATTAAGGGAAAAAATGTATCCAGGAATGATCATTACTTATAAGGTATCTCCATTATTGGGCATCAAGCTGAACTGGATGACAGAAATCACCCAGGTAAAAGATCAGGAATACTTTATAGATGAGCAGCGGTTTGGGCCATATCAATTCTGGCATCACCAGCATCACTTTACTGCGATAGAAGGCGGCGTGGAGATGAACGACATTTTGACGTATGGCATGCCTATGGGCATTTTCGGACAAATGGCCAATGGTTTATTTGTCGCTGCACAATTACAGCAAATTTTTGAGTTTAGAAAGAAGAAAGTGATCGAACTATTTGGCGATTATTCCACTACCGGAATATAAGCAGATCCTTGCACTACTCCTCTGCGTTCAATTTCTTTATCGATATAAGTCTGAATAGCAGATTTGTTTAATCCCCAGTTTGGCGCGATCAACAAATCCCAATCAGAAATTCCAAATAAGCGCTGAATCACTACATCAGGACGCAGCAATGGAATTGCCTTACAAAGGAAGTCTGTATATTCTTCTAAGCTGAAAAGCTTGAAAGGTTCTTTTTTATATTTCGCACCCATGATGGATCCTTCTACTACATGAAGGTGGTGGAATTTAACGAATTTGATTTTAGGAAATTTGTTAATTTCATGAATGTAACCCAGCATCATTTCCTCTGTTTCCCAAGGGAAACCAAAAATAGTATGAACACATAGGTCAAGCTTGGAGTTGTCCAGCAATTTAACTGCAGCTACAAATTCCGCATGACTACAGCCACGGTTGATCTGGTTGAGGGTCTCATCATAAATAGACTCCATTCCCATTTCTAAATCCACATCGTAACGATCTGCATAACTTTCCAAAAGGGCTACTTTTTCGGCATCTATACAATCCGGGCGGGTTCCTACAGAAAAACCAACTACGTCTTCCGTATTGATAGAAAGCGCTTCATCATACATCATTTTTAAATAATGTACTGGTGCATAGGTATTGGTATTAGGCTGAAAATAGACAATAAACTTATCTGCTTTATAAAAACCTTTCCCTCTTTCTATCCCTTGTTCCAGCTGCTCACGGATAGTTGGCAGTTTCCTGGAAAGCTCTGGTGTAAATGAATCTACGTTACAATAGGTACAACCGCCATAACCTTTACTGCCATCACGATTTGGACAGGTAAAACCACCATCAACGATTACTTTGAATACACGCTGCCCCTTATACTTCTCTTTCAAGTGCGTTCCGTAATTATTATATCCCTTTATTCCTAAGTCCAGTAGAGTTCCCAATTGCTTTAATTTTTCACAAAAGTACGGCTTTTATTTTTAATACCTTTTCTCAGGTTAGGAGTAATTTTTTGATGGGTTATTCGATCTTCTACTTATCAACCCTCATCCCTTCAATCTCGTTCATATATTTAGAGAAAACCTGCAAATAATTCAGCTCCGCATGCTCGGGGCGCGAGATGAAAATTTTGAAATCCTCCAGGTCATTGATGGTAAATCCCATCCTAACAAACAGCTCCTGATCTGCTGGCCAATCCTGCAGGTTCACTTTCTTCTCTGCTATTTTCCGATACAATGCTAATCCATAAGAAAAATCCTTGTACTCGGCAGTCTTCCTAAAATTTTGAAAGAAATCTACAATCGTACGGTAAGTAGCGGGTTTTCCAGCTCTCACCTCCTGCAGCATTAACATCCCCAGCATATTACCTTTAAGAAAAGCACTATCTACCGGGTTAAAATTACCGCATCGTTTCAGGATTTCAATATCCCGCTGTAAGGCCTGATCTTTCTCCCCAGATTTATGTTTTACAAAATAAGGTTCCTGGTCTAATGTCTTTTCACAATCTATGACTTCCTGGGCATGAGCTGAAATGCTGATCGTCGATAACAGCGACCATAGCATCAGATATTTAGATAAAAGGAATACATACTTATATACATATACAAACTGGTTCAATATCTTCATCAGGATTTCTTTTTTGGCAAAGGTATAAAACACAAAGAGTTTAACCCTGTCTTTCCCAACAAAGAGAAAAGAGTAGCCGATGCCAGATCAGCAGCACCTCTCTCCTCAACCATAAATCCAAAAGACCCTAGGCTAGATTGCATTTATATCTGCAACCATATAGTTGCATTATGATCATTAGAAGAGATGTATTTCAAGCCATAGCCGACCCTACACGCAGGCAGATTATAGAGAAAATTGCCGGGGGCCCTATGCACCTAAACGCCATTGCAGAGAGTTTCGCTAGCAGCAGACAGGCCATATCCAAACACATTCAGATCCTGACGGAGTGTGGTCTGGTTGAGGTTACTCAAAAGGAAGGGAAAGATATTGCGAAGCCCGTTTGGAATGACTGAACGAAGTGTGTGATTGGGTACAGCAATCCAAAAAAAAATGGCTGCAAAAATTCGAGAAACTAGACCAGTACCTGGAATCGCTTAAAAATGAAAACCAAAAATAAAAGAAAGAATAAAGAGAAAAGACAGGTAATTATATATCTATATGTATTAACATCTATACATATAGATATATTTAATAACTTCATCAGGCAAAAAAAATTACTTAGTTCAGATGTAAGTGCTGAGCGGTAATTCCTGAATTAACCTGATATTTGTCATCAACGTAAAATTCAGAATTACCTATGCAGCACCTGAGCACCCATAAATTTGTCAATGATTTTACTGAAGCTTTTGAGGGCGATCAAAGCGGCAATCCGCAGCCCCGTCAGACTCCAGGAGTATTATATAGCAGGGTTTTACCCAGCCCGGTTAAACAGCCAAAACTATTGGCATGGACCGGAGATCTTGCTGCGGAGTTAGGTATCGAAGCGCCAAATGAGAACGACCTGAACATTCTTGGCGGTAACGCGATTAATGCCAGCATGAAACCTTATGCTGCTTGTTATGCAGGGCATCAGTTTGGAAATTGGGCAGGGCAATTGGGCGATGGCAGAGCGATCACCCTTGGCGAATGGCCGCTACCAGACGGTAAATCCTGGGAGTTGCAGTTAAAAGGTGCCGGTCTTACCCCCTACTCTCGTCGTGCAGATGGCAGAGCGGTATTACGGTCTTCGGTTAGGGAATACCTGATGAGCGAGGCGATGTACCATTTGGGCGTACCTACCACCAGAGCCTTAAGCTTGGTGGCGACAGGTGACCTGGTGATGAGAGATATGTTTTATGATGGCCGTCCGGCTCCAGAACCAGGTGCGATTGTGATGCGTGCTGCTCCTAGTTTTTTACGCTTCGGCAACTTTGAAATGTTATCAGCCAGAAAAGAATATGAAAACTTACAAAAACTAGTCGACTGGACCATTGAAAAGTTCTATCCGGAACTTACAGGTCCTGATAAAACCTTAAATTGGTTCAAAAAAGTCATGGAAAGCACCGCCATTATGGTGGTGGAATGGCTTAGAGTAGGATTTGTACATGGAGTAATGAATACAGACAACATGTCTATTCTTGGTTTGACGATAGATTACGGACCTTACTCATTCCTGGATGCTTATGACCTGAATTTTAGCCCGAATACTACAGATCATCCGGGACTTCGTTATGCTTATGGTAAACAACATTCCATTGCATACTGGAACTTGAGTTGTCTGGCCAATGCGATCTCTCCTTTATTCGAAGATCCAAAAGAGCTGATCAGTGCGGTGGAAAGCTTTGGTCCGATTTTCTATGAGAAATTCTATTCGATGAAAGCCAGCAAGATGGGATTTGATGACCTTTCTGATGGAGATATTGGCTTGATTGATGATTTCGAAAATCTACTGGCCAACCTGCAACCAGACATGACTATTTTCTATCAGTTGTTAGGGGAAATTCCTGAGGATTTAATATCGGCTGCTGATATCAGCGCTCATTTTGATAGCGCTTTATACCATGATTTATCAGAGATAGAACAGGAACTATTGGTTAATAACATCCTTACTTATCAGGAACGTCTGGCAAAAAATAACATTTCCAGAAGAGATGCTCAATCAAAAATGCGGACCAGCAATCCAAGGTTTATCTTACGAAATTACTTATTATACCAGGCGATCTATGAACTTGAAAAAGGAGATGATGGGCTTTTCAAAAGATTACAGACTGCATTAAGTGATCCCTATTCAAAAGCTCATGATGAGTTTTTTGCATTGAGGCCACAATGGGCAAATGAACAGCCTGGCAGTGCCACTTTATCCTGCAGTTCTTAGTTTTCCGCTGTAAAAAGATTGATTCCCATGCTTATTCTGGTGATGGGAATCAATCCTAAAAAATGATTAGCTCATTGAAGGAAATGAGATTCCCTTGATCTTTCTAAACAACTCTACCGCATAAATATCTGTCATCCCAGAAATAAAGTCCAATACGGATTGAATTTTAGTGTAAGTATCCGTTTCCTGAGTTAGGAACTGTTTTGGAATCAGTTCCACCAGTTTTTTATGGTATTTTGACTCATTTTGCAAATAGGCAGGAATAAACTCTTCTAATAAACCACCCATTACTTTATAGCCGGCCACCTCTATCTGAACTACCGAGGTGTAATTGTAAATCTTTTTATAGGAAACCCTTTCAATTTCTTTCATTACAGAAAGAAAGGGCTGTTCTATTGCATCCATCAGGCTCTGGTTGAAATCTCCATTCAATATTACGTCCTGCTGTTCGTAAAACACATTTGAGCATAAGCCAATCAGTGTGCTGATCGATTTTGCACGCATCAGGGTAATTTTAGCATCGTCATCTTCGATGGTTGCTAAACGTGCGGGTAAATTAGGGTCGTTACATAATGGGATTAACAAGGTCTCTACTTCTGCATAGGAAAGAATTTTGAGGCGATGGGCATCTTCCAGATCGATGATATTGTAGCAAATATCGTCGGCGGCCTCTACCAGGTATACTAACGGATGACGTTTGTAGACCATTGGTTCGTCCTGCACTTTCATCAGTTCCATTTCTTCTGCAATCTTTTCAAAGCCGCTTTGTTCTGATTGAAAGAAACCATATTTTTTGGTGTAGATATTTTCTTTGTTGTGTCCTGCAAGTGAGGCACAAGGATATTTAGCGATTGCCGCTAATGTCGCGTAAGTCAGCGCAAAGCCTCCGGTACCTTTTCCGGCAAATTGGTGGGTTAAGATTCTTAATGCATTGGCATTTCCTTCAAAGTTAATCAGGTCTTCCCATTCGGCTTCGCTGACTTGCTCCTGGTATACTTTTCCATCACCATTGGTGAAATAATGGGAGATTGCCGCTTCTCCGGAATGACCGAAAGCAGGGTTTCCTAAATCATGGGCGAGGCAGGCGGAGGCGATGATATTGCCAATTTCGCACAGCAATGGACAGGTTTCATCTACATCAGATTCCTGAGCTTTGAATTTATTATAGAATATAGTACCTAAAGAGCGGCCCACACTGGCTACTTCTAAACTATGCGTTAGTCTGTTGTGAACAAATACGCTCCCGGGAAGTGGGAATACCTGGGTTTTGTTTTGCAATCTGCGAAAAGGAGAAGAGAAGATGATCCGGTCGTAATCTCTTTGAAATTCTGACCTGGCTTCCTTTTGATTTCCTGCAAATCTATCTTCATTTCCCCAGCGTTTTGCCGACAATAATTTTTCCCAATTCATATAATGGATTAAATTGTTAATTCCTGGTTATCTTAAACTTGATACAAAGGTAAAGGAATAATCGCCTGATTAATGGCTATATTTACGGTTAATTTCGTTTCTTAATGACACATAAAACAACCCTGATTTTAGCATTATTGCTTACCGTTACCCTTTCTTGTAAGACAAAAAAGACGATTGTAACTACCCCAGCTCCTGTAGCAGAAAGTACAGACAAAGCGTTGGATAAAATGAAAAAAGATCTTCCTGAGGATCAGATTGAACGCACAGATGAGGGCTTAAAATTCACCTTCAGCTCTGAAGTCTTGTTTCCTACCAACTCTTCTTATTTAAGTGAAGCGGCAAAAAAGAGAATTTTGGCAGTAGCCAATGTCATCAAAGATGAGCAGGCGACTAACATTCTGGTTGCAGGACATTCTGATAAAACGGGAACGGCAACTTATAACCAATGGTTATCAGAAAAGCGTGCTGTATCTGTAAAAAATTTCCTGGTGAGTCAGGGGATTCCGGCAAACCGGATTAAAACTGCTGGTCTTGGTGACACCAAACCTATTGGCGACAATAAAACTAAAGAAGGAAGATTGCAGAACCGAAGGGTAGAAATCGTCCTGTTAAAATCATAAGATCCATTCTGATCATTTCTTATTTGCAGCGGGGGATTCTCTCCCGCTGTTCTATTTTCTACTAAATCCTTTTTCTTATTCCCCTGAATACTTTAAGTTTACAGCAATGTACAAGCTTTTTTCAATTTTCAAACGTTTTGTTAAAACATTTGGATTATTGAAAATATGTTTATAGTTTTAAGGTAAGGAACATGAGTAAAAAAGAACTGGTAAAACAAAAGATCGGAAGATCAGCCATGCAATGCTTTGCAAAATTCGGATTAGACAAGACTACACTTGATGATATCGCACAGGCAGTTGGGCTTAATAAAGCGTCGTTATATTATTATTACAAGAATAAAGAGGACATATTTATTGAGGTAGCGCTCAAAGAAGGAGAGGATTTTATCAACTCTTTGCAGGAAACCACCTTGCTTAAGGAAGGGATAGAAAACCGGATTGCTTTTTATCTGGAATCGAGGTTTAACTATTATAAGAACGTCTTGAACATGAACCGTGTATCTGTAGATACGCTGAACAAGATACTGCCTCGTTTTTTTGAGTTATACAATGCCCTGATGAAAAGGGAAAAAGTATTTGTCACCCAATTATTAGGAAAAGCAGTGGAAGATGGAGAGGTGTACATGACAGATTTGGAAAACACAGCTTCAGTATTGATCAATCTGACCGATGCTTTGAAACACAGTGTGGAGCAGCAGGCGATTTTAAAAGGGGAGACGGAAATTGACTATACGCAGAGTCTTCAGGACATTAAGTTTCTGGTTTCACTGATATTTAAAGGAATAAAAAAATAGAAGACCTATAAGCACAGGTACATCAAGATTAGCGCTGATCAAGATTGGAGATTCTATTTGAGTAAAATGCTGCTTGCAGCCATTATGTTGATTTTTTAATACAACCTAAACCAAACCAAATATGAACAAGATCATGTTACTCAGCCTGATGCTTTACTTCTGTATGCCCGATTCCGTCAGGGCACAAGACCTGATCAAGGGCAGCATTAAAAACAATGTAACAAAGGAAGCTGCGTATGCGGTTTCCGTACGCATCAAAAACGGCACTGAAGGTACTTACACTGACGACCGTGGAAGGTTTCAATTGAAAACTTCAAAAAAGCTCCCCCTTACTTTACTCATTTCTTCCATCGGTTTTGAGCCTAAAGAAGTTACTGTTCAAAGTTTCTCTGAAAACCTGGAGATTGGGTTAGAACCGGCTTCTATGCTAGGACAGGAGGTCGTGGTTTCTGCCAGCAGAACCGTACAAAAGAAGCTGGCCTCTCCCGTCACGATTGAGCAAATTAGTACTAAAGACATCGTCAATTCCCCGCAGCTGAATTATATGGACATGATACAGGGACTAAAAGGGGTTGATGTTACTGTTTCCAGTATCGGTTTTACCAGTATTTCGACCAGGGGGTTTAATACCAGCGGTAACACGAATTTCACGCAGATTGTGGATGGAATGGACAATCAGGCTCCAGGTCTGAATTTCCCCTTAGGTTCAGCCATTAGCTTAACACAATTAGATGTAGACAATATAGAGGTACTTTCCGGGGCTTCCTCCGCCCTTTATGGCTCCAGAGGATTGAATGGCACCATGGTAATGACCGGTAAAAACCCATTTAAGTATCAGGGTTTAAGTGTACTGGTTACGCAGGGTGTAAACCATCTGAACAGTAAAAACAACAATGACCCTGTTCCTGCCGCTCCCTATTACGATTGGACGATTCGCTATGCGAAGAAAGTAAATGAAAAATTTGCTTTTAAGGTGAATGCACAATATACACAGGCAAAAGACTGGGTAGCCAATAATATGGACAATAAAAATGGGCCTGGTGATGCACTGACTGATCCGAATTACAATGGGGTAAACATGTATGGCAGTGCTACCAACACCAATATCAATCCATTTCTTGAAGCCGCATTAGCCGGCAATCCTGATCTCGCACCATTAATTGAGCCCTTATTGAGCAAACAAAATTATGTGGCTAGAACCGGCTATCCAGAATATGGCTTTCTAGACAATAAGGCAAAGCTTTTTAAAGCCAATGCAGAGTTGAGGTACAAGTTTAACCCAAAAATAGAAGGTATTTTATCCGGTACTTATGGCACAGGAAACATCGTGTACACGAATGACACCCGGTATCAATTGAAAGGTTTTAAAGTAGGTCAGTATCGGGCAGAAGTTAAGAGCGACAATTGGTTTGTACGTGCGTATATGACTTCGGAAAACTCGGGTAAGACCGTCATTGCTGGTCCTACCGCGCAATTGATCAATGAAGCCTGGAAAGTAAGTTATGATGGCGGCATGGGTGGTTGGTATCCTGAATATACAGCAGGTTTACTGAATTCACTTGCCGGTGGCGCGTCCTTGATGGATGCCAATCTTGCGGCTCGTGGCTATGCAGATCGTGGACGTCCTGAATTGGGGAGTCAGCGTTTTAATCATCTGAGAGACAGCATCAGCGGCACACCAATTTCTGAAGGAGGCACCTTATTTTTAGACCGCAGTAAACTTTACAATGCAGAAGCACAATATAATTTTGCGGAAGAAATCAAGTTTATGAGTGTGATTGCAGGGCTAAACTTCCGTTTATACAGCTTAAATAGTAAAAACACACTTTTCCCGGATAAAAATAAACCTATTCATGTAAAAGAATACAGTGCTTACGTGCAATTCGCGAAAAAGGTCCTGGATGATAAACTGAGTTTAAGTACCTCCTTCCGTTTCGACAAAAACACCTTATTCTCTGACCCGAAGGTCACTTCCAGAGCATCAGCGGTGTTTGAAGTCGCCAAAGAAAACTTCATTCGCTTCTCTTACCAGAATGCCTACAGTTTCCCATCAAATATCCAGGCTTTACAAAGCACCTTGAATGGTATGAACAGTTATTCTTCCGGAGGTTCTTCTTTGCTGTTAAACGGCACGTATGAGTTCGACAAATATCCTCCTTATACTTTAGAGAGTGTCAATAAATACCGCGAAACAGGTGATGCAAATGTGTTAGAGCGCTTCCAATACAACGACATTAAGCCGCAATCGGTGAATGCTTTTGAGTTGGGGTATGCTGCCCTGATCGGTAAAAGAGTAATTTTTGATATATTGGGCTATTTCTCTACCTGGGAAAACTTCATCGGCTATGCTAATGTAGCCAATACTCCAGGCACGAATGATGTACTTGCTTTTAATGACCAAAGCACTTACTCGATCTACAATATTGCTTTTAATGGCGGACAGACGGTGAATACCTATGGATATGCCGCTAGTGTAAGTGTAGATCTGGGGCATAATTTCCTGACCAAAGTGAATTATTTCTCGGATCATTTGAAAAATAAAAATAACAGCCAGGTCAACAATTTCAATACGCCAAGTTACCATGTGAATTTAGAGTTTGGCAATAGTGGTTTTGGCAAGCGACAAGTATGGTCATTCAATACCAGTCTTCGCTACAAACCAGGTTATTTATATGTGGTTTCTGGTGGTCTGGCAACTGGTGTTGTACCTAGTTCAGCGGTCATTGATGCACAGGTCAGCTATAAATTGATCAAAGCGCGTTCTGGCATCAGATTAGGTGCGACTAATGTTACCAATAAATATTACTCCACAGGAATTGCGAATCCAAATATCGGAGCGGTGTATTATGTGACTTATGCTTACAATATTTTTTAACGACCTAAACACAAAAAACCAAATATGAAACAATCTATCCGCGCGGTGCTCCTCTTACTTCTGGCTTCAGGAGTCTGGACTTCCTGTACTCAAAAGGCAGGCCCGCAGCATCCTTACAAAACGATGCTGACTTTCAATCCTGGAGAGGAAGCTAAAATCGAAGAAGCTTTTTTATCACTGAAAGACAGCACAAGTATTTTACTTAAGGCTGGAAACTACAAGTTTGACAATCTGAGTATTGCACAGGTCAACCATATCCTGATTCAAGGGGAAGGCCATGACAAAACGATCCTTGATTTCTCTAGTCAGAGTCAGGGCGGCGAAGGCATACGGGTAACGGATGTAAAAGGCTTCACTATTGATGCGATGACGATTAAAGACTCTAAAGGAGATCTTTTAAAAATTAATAAAAGCCGCGATGTAACGGTGACTAACCTTCATGCGGTATGGAGCAAAGCTGATTCTACCAGTGGTGGTTATGCGATTTATCCGGTGATGTGTAAAAATGTATTGATTGAAAACTGTTATACAGAAGGTTCTTCTGATGCAGGAATTTATGTAGGTCAGACGGATAGTGCCATCGTTAGAAAATGTAAAGCCGCTAAGAATGTCGCTGGCTGTGAGATTGAAAACACCTCTAATGCGGAAGTTTATGACAATGAGTTTTACAACAATACTGCTGGATTTTTAATCTTCGACTTACCTGATCTTTCTAAAAGAGGCGGTCACGTAAAAGTTTACAACAACAACATTCATGATAACAACTTCAGAAATTTCGCAAAAGCGGGAAGTTTTGGAACCACCTGGGGAGTAGGAAATGCTTCTCCTGGTAGCGGTATTATTATTCTAGCCGCTTCAGATATTGAGATCTACCACAACAAGATCATCAATAATAACACTTCTTCGATTACTATCGCTTCTGGTTTTGCGGTTGATGAGAAAGCAGGAGAGAAAATCAATGCGAACTACTCTCCTATTCCTAAAAACGTCAATATCCATGACAATACGATAGAAATGGGCCCGGAATTTCCGAAACCTGCTTATGAACATCGTATTGGTCAGCTGTTGGTAGCCACAGAAGCACAGTTGAACAAGCTGGAGCCGACGCGTAAAAACAAACGTATTCCATTCATCATGTATGACGGGATTACCAGTAATGTCCTAACCAAGGGAACCTCTTTAAATCCAGATTCTATCTGTATCAAACAGACAGGAGACCATGTTTTTGTGAATGCAGATTTCCTGAATATTGCCAATCCTGCGAAATGGAAACCGAATACAAATATCAGCCCATTCCAATGTAAATAAACAATGCGAAAGACCTATATTTTTGGCTCCCTGATCCTGATTGGCATCTTTTTATCGATGCTGACGGAGCAGGGATGCAAAAACAAAACCAACACCAGTACTAAAACAACCGCATCCGAGGATTTTCAATTTAAGGAGCAACTGTCTGATTACGGATTTTTCAAAGGTAAGCTGAATGAATTAAAGCCGGATTCGGGGATCATTCATTATGAACTGAGTACGCCGCTATTTACCGATTATGCAGTAAAAGACCGATTTATTGTGTTACCAAAAGGTCAGCAAATTAAATATACAGCAGATGGTGCACTGGATTTTCCTGACGCTACGATTATCGTTAAAAACTTCGCTTATACGAATGCAGCGCGGCAAAAAATCATGATTGAAACCCGGCTATTGGTCAAAGACCCTAAGGACAAAAAATGGAAGGTGATGAATTATTTGTGGAATAAGGAACAGACAGATGCGAAGAAACACATTATCGGTGCTAAAGTTCCTATCACTTTATTAGACGACCAGGGAAAGCAGTATTTTACCAATTATCAGGTGCCAAACACCAATGACTGTAAACGCTGTCATATTAAAGATGGGGTTTTAACACCAATTGGTCCAAAAGCCAGAAATCTGAACTTTACCGTTCTTGGGCGAAAGGAAAATCAGCTGGCAGAATGGGCGGCTCATGGGCAGTTAAGCGGTCTTCCAGAATTGAGTAAGGTACATCAATTGCCGGTATGGACAGATACCAAGCATTTCACTCTAGATCAACGAGCGAGAGCTTATCTGGATGTCAACTGTGCACATTGTCATACTAAGGGCGGTGATGCCTACAATACAGGGCTTTTTCTTGATTATGCGGAAAAGAATCCGGATCATCTGGGCTTTAAAAAAGCACCGGTATCAGCAGGTGGTGGTGCAGGTGGATTGGACTACGACATTATTCCGGGAAATGCGGATCAATCGATTTTATATTATAGGATGAACAGTACCGAACCAGGAACAGCCATGCCGGAGCTCGCAAGAACATTAACTCATAAAGAAGGTGTTCAATTGATCAGAGACTGGATTAATAGTCTGCCAAAAAAATAAATAAAAAACAAAAGCCCTGACATCCATCGGGGCTTTTGTATCAACTAAACCTAAACTTATAAATACTAACCAAATATTTATAGCGCAAAACTAAGGTTGCATTGTAAAGTTCAGGTTAAGGATATATGATCTATAAAGTTTTATTTCTTTTCTGGAATTTCTTGTAGAACTTGTAATAAATATCCCCAGAACTTCTGTACAGAAGAGATTTTCACACATTCATCTGGCGAGTGTGCACCATGGATGGTTGGTCCGAAAGAGATCATATCCATACCTGGAAGATGCGCACCTAAGATCCCACATTCTAATCCCGCGTGGCAAGCATTTACATTTGGCTCTGCGTTAAATGCAGTCTGATACAATTTGGTCATTAACCTTAAGATATCTGAGTCTGCATTTGGCTTCCATCCTGGATAATCTCCGCTGCGGGAAACATCGCAGCCCATGTTTTCTAATGCTGCACCAACTGCGAAAGCTACATCATCTTTGGTACTTTCCACACTGCTACGCTGCAGCGACTGCGTGATAAACTCACCACCTTTGATGATCACTCTCGCCAGGTTTGAAGAAGCTTCCACCAAGTCTTTGATGTCCGGGCTCATTCTGAACACTCCATTTGGCAAGGAATAAATTGCATTTACAATTTTCAGAAAATCCAGTTTAGACATCCCATGTTCTGGAAGTTCAGTTTCTTCGATACTGATGTTCATCGCCGTTTCAATACTTTTATATTCCTCTTTTAATACTGCTGAAAAATCAGTGAAAGCTGCAAGGAAAGTATCTTTTTGTGCTGCAGGAATAGCTACTACTGCTTTAGATTCCCTTGGGATCGCGTTTCTTAAGCTTCCACCATCTAAGGTACACAATTGCAGGTCTGAAGATTTCAGTGCTGCATTCAATATACGGTTCATTAGTTTATTTGCATTTCCTCTACCTTTATGGATATCCATTCCGGAATGGCCGCCTAATAATCCTTTAACTGTCACCTGGAAGGCCAGGTGATCTTTAGCGATCGGATGTTGCTTATAGTTATAAATGCTATTGGTATCTATTCCACCTGCACAGCCGATGGTCAGTTCATCATCTTCTTCTGTATCCAGGTTCAACAAAATTGTTCCTGTAAAATTTGAAGGGTCTAATTCTTTAGCACCGGTCATCCCAGTTTCCTCATCAATGGTGAACATCGCTTCAATAGCCGGGTGTACAATGGTTGAAGAGGCAAGAATCGCCATAATGGTGGCTACACCAATTCCGTTATCTGCTCCTAAAGTTGTACCGTTTGCACGTACCCAATCGCCATCCACAAACATTTCAATTCCCTGTGTAGCGAAATCAAAGTTGCGGTCGCCATTTTTCTGATGAACCATATCCAGGTGTGACTGCATGATTACCGTTTGTCTGTTCTCCATGCCTGGAGTTGCCGGCTTCTTGATCACCACATTCCCTGTCTTGTCCTGAATGGTTTCCAGCCCTAAGCTATGTCCATATTGAACCATGAATTCAATCACACGTTCTTCTTTTTTTGAAGCGCGGGGCACTGCATTCAAAGCAGCAAAATTACTCCAAAGTTCCTGAGGTTCTAAATTTTTGACTTCCATTAAATCTCTTTGTTATTTGAAGCAAAGCTAGAAAAACCAGGGCGATATTTCTGCAAAGGAAGGCAATGAAAAGTAAAGACAAAAAAAAAGACCGCACCGGCGTGTGAAACAACCGGCGCAGCCTTCAGATATTAAACAAGGTTTGTTTACGTTAATAGCCTGGGTTTTGTACCAGGAAGGTATTCTTATTTACTTCATCCCTGCTGAAAGGTCTGAAATAAATTTTATCCAGCCATACTCGGTTTTCCTGAGCCGTCTCTGTGGTTGGCGTATAGGTATAATCGTAAATGGTAGGATCGTAACGGTACAGGTTCAGCATGGTTTTACCCGGTTTAAATTTACCGGAAACCTTGATATAGGTGGTTTTTCTACCCAGTGTTGTCTTTCCGATCATCCAGCGGCGTGCATCATGGTAACGCTGTTCTTCATATACCATCTCAATTCTACGCTCATGACGATAAACTTCTTTTAGTCCTTCTTTATCGGTTGCTGTAACTGCAGGCATTCCGGCTCTGAAACGTATTTTATTCAACCAGCTGGTGGCTTCTCCCAATTGATCCAGTTCTATACTTGCTTCAATATAGTTCATCACCGCCTCTGTGTATCTAAAGAATGGCCAAGGGATAAACTGAGGATTAGAAGCTTCAACAATATTAGGATCCGGATCGGTGAATTTCTGAGTATAGTAACCAGTCCAGCTGCCATTCCAGCTTTCAATAGGGCCTGAACGCGTATCTAAGCCTTTGTAAGTGGTTAATTTTCCATCTATCATTAAATCATATTCACCGGTTTGAATTTGATTGGCAGGGTCTACGCCCCCCACTACCTTATCTCTTGGTTTCCAGCCTGCGCCATCATAGAGTATAGTGGCATAAAAACGCGGATCCCGATTTTCGTAAGGGTTCTGTTTTTGCGCTGGATTTGACCAGCTGAACTTCGTCCCATCATTCATTTCATAATCATCCACTAACAGCCCTATTGGTGTATTTCCTGCCCAGTTTCGATAGCCGTTCGGACCATTTGCTCTGCCAAAACGCATGTCAGAACGGTCGATAAAATACCTGCCCAGGATAAGTTCTGAAGCCGCAGCAGCATCCATTCCTGGAGCTTTACTGCCGCCGCCCATGGCCAGACTTTTATAATTCAGGCGACCTGCTGCAGCTGATACCGGAGCTGAAAGGTCTAATTTATAACCTGTACCTAAATCCATCACTGCTTTTGCCGCATCCTTTGCCGCCTGCCATCGCTGCGTCTGGTTGTTGTCGTCGTAAGCCAATAATGGCAGGGCCTCTGCGAAACCTTGTGCACTGGCAATCTCTAAGGTTGATATTTTTGACTTGGTATGTAAGTCACTGGCAGCATACAGTAATACCCTTGATTTTAAAGCCAGCGCAGCAATGATGCTTCCTCTTCCTTTATCCATGGTTTTACCGACAAACAATCGCTGTGCATCTTCACAATCCTTTACAATAAAATCGGTACATTCTTTATAAGTTGACCGTTTGATTCTAAAATCATCATTAAGGCCATACACTTTAGTGATCAGTGGAACTCCGCCATAGTATCTCAGCAGCTGATGATAAAAATAGGCACGCAAAAAATGTGCTTCTCCCAACAGCTGATCTTTCAGATTCTGATCGGTTAAACCGTTATCTGAGCCAGACAATCTTTCAATGGTCATGTTACAGGCACGTATGCGGTTGTACATTTTGGCATAAGCCCAGGTATCATCTACCCAACCCAATGTAGAGGGATTGATGGTACTGGCATTCACCAGGTCTATTCCACGGTTTGGATGCGTAAATAAAGATTCATCAGATACCGAGCTGAGCATTTGTTCAGAAAATCCACCTACACTCAGGCCATTATAAATATCGGTTACGAAAGCCTGAGCCAGGGCACCGTCCTGCCAAACGAGGTCAGCGCGGATCTTATCTGGTGGTTCGACTGTCAGCATATCTTTCTTGCAGCCTGAAGCCAGGACTGCCATTAATGCAATTGTAAGTATATATGTATTTCTGATTATTGATTTCATCGTTCTATATTTTTGTCTTCTGGGAAGATTCCATTAAAAAGTAACTTTAACACCGGCGTTGATTACCCTAGCCTGAGGATAGTATTGAGAGCTGGAGTTGGTAGATTCCGGATCCCAGATTTTAATCTTATCTACTGTAAACAAGTTTAGTCCACTTATATAAAAGCGGAGTGCTTTTAAGCCGAGCGACTGGCTGTTTTTATCCGACAAAGAGTAACCTAGTTCCACATTTTTCAGGCGGACATAATTGTTGCTTCTGAACCAATAGGTATTTCTGGCCGCATTGTTCATATCGGTATAATACGTCTTACCACGATTAGATAAACGCGGGTTTTCTGAACTCGGGTTATCTATCGTCCAGCGATTTTGATAAGACCATTCCAGGAAGTTTCCTATATCTCCAGACTCGGTTAAGCCAATAATCTGAACCCCGCCTGTGGCTCCTTGTACCAATACAGAAAGGTCGAAGTTTTTATACTGCAGGTTGAAATTCAGTCCGCCAGTAAAAGTTGGTGTACTGGTTTTGTCCATTCTCACCTGGTCATCTCCATTGATTTTCCCATCGCCATTGGTGTCTACGAATTTCATATCTCCAGGTAATAGCGTTGGCGTAATGGCACTATAGTCGATTTTATTATTGTTGATTTCGTTCTGATCTCTGAACACCCCATCATAGCTATAAGCTAGTTCTGTCTTTGTTGGCCTGCCGGTAGAACGCTGCCATTCCGGAGCTCCGGGAGTTTCATCCCAGAATACGATTTTATTCTTCGCATATCCACCATTTACGCTGACACCGTATCCCAGTTCACCTACCTGGTCATTATAGCTCAGCTTGAATTCAAAACCTCTATTGTCTACTTTCCCTAGGTTTACAGGAGGTAATTTGTCAAGGATTCCTGAGCTTTCAGGTACGGAGTTGCTTTTGCTGATCAGGATCTTTGTTCTTTTATTATAGAAATAGTCAAATTCAAAAGCCAGTCTATTGTTCAGGAAGGAAGCATCTAAACCCACATTCAGGTTGTTGGCCACTTCCCATGTAAAGTCTGGATTGGGTACACTCGCTTCATATATTGTGGGTGTAAATTTATCATTGATGACATAGTTAGAAAAGCCCATTGTGCTCAGGTATTGATATTCTGCCAGTGCATCGTTGTTATAGGCTTCTGCACCCATCTGTCCCCATGAACCTCTTAGTTTTAAGTTATTCACGAAGCTGACATTTTCTTTGAAGAAACGCTCTTCAGACATGCGCCATCCTACCGATACACCAGGGAAGAATCCGAAACGCTTATCCGGAGGGAAGATATAAGAACCGTCTACTCTCCAAAGGAATTCTGCCAGGTATTTCTCTTTATAGTTATAACCTACACGGCCGAAATAGCTCAAACGTGCTCTTTTGAACAAGTTATTAGGGGCCTCTGTTGGATTGCCCACCGTCTGCTCCTGATCACCGCCAGCCAGCAATTCCTCTAATGCTGTAGAAATAAAGTACCTTCTAGAGGCATTAAATCCATCATTATTTACCTTTTCACTGGTTACACCTGCCATTAAAGCAAAGGAATGTTCGCCTATTTTTTTGTCATAGTTTAACATGGAGGTCAGGTTCACAGCGAGTTGTCCACCCGCTGCTTCTGATAAGCTAGGATCTTTACGCTCCGAACTTACCGTCCCCACTAATACAGGAGTTACTCCATCTGCTTCGAAAGAGCGTTTATCCCATGAATACAGTGTCCATGGCTTTTGCCATCTTTTAGCACGCCCGGCAAACTTATCAATAGAGGCCATTCCAGTATATTTCAAACCTTCTACACCTGGAATTCTGATCTCTACTTTACCGGTAGATTGAAAATAATCTCTGGTATCTTTTAAATATCCGGTTTGATCTGTGGTGGTCACATAAGGGTTATAACCGAACTCAATTGCCGGTCCTGGCAGTCCATTTGGCCAGACTTCCATCTCATTTGGTCTTCCGCGCATCAGCATTCTGAAAATATCTCCAGCACCTACTGTTGAGGAATTTCTCAGCTCTTCTCTCGCGGTAATCCCCAATGAGGTGGTGATGTATTTATTCAAATTCGCCTCGAGGTTTACCCGCATATCGTATTGTTTGTAGCCAGTCGCGGATTTTTTATAATAAGCATCCTGATCCAGGTAGCCCATAGAGATCAAATATTTGATATTCTCTGCTCCTCCGGTCAATTGCAAATTATGTCTTTGCTGAGGCGACCATTTTTTAAGGGTGGTTTTAAACCAGTCAGTATTTGGGTAGCGCAGGGGATCAGATCCATCGCGAAAAGCTTGCATTTCTTCCGGACGATAAACGCCGGTAAATAGGGCGCCATCATCTGTTCTTACATATTGTCCTGTATTTTTTATGCCTTGCCATGCCGCATTCCACTGATTTACCGGGATATCAGAGAACACTTTCAGCTCGTTTAAGATCTCAGCGTACTGTGCTGAATTGGCCATTTTTGGTGTGCGTGTAGGTTGCTGTAAGCCATAGGAATAGTCGTACGAGAACTGAGGTTTACCTGATTTACCTTGCTTGGTAGTCACTAAGATTACCCCGTTTGCTGCTCTGGAACCATAAATGGCGGCCGAAGCATCCTTTAAAACGGAAACACTTTCGATATCATTCGGGTTGATCCGCTCTAAACCTCCAGACCTATTTGGTACCCCGTCAATCACGATCAGGGCTTCATTATTTCCCAAGGAGTTGATTCCGCGGATTCGGATCGTAGAACCATCACGTCCCGGCTCACCGCCTGCCTGAACTGCCGTTACTCCTGGTAATCTTCCTGCCAGGGAATTCGAAAGGTTTGCGGTTGGCGATTTTGCCAGTTCTCCACCTTTTACAGAGCTAATTGCACCAGAAACGACTGCTTTCTTTTGTGTGCCATAACCTACCACAACAATTTCAGACAGATCTTCTGCCTTTTCAGACATTTTCACATTGATCAATGTCTGGTTATTTACAGCGATTTCCTGGGTTACGTAGCCCATATAGGTAAATACAAGGGTTCCATTATCGGGAACTTTAATGCTGTACTTGCCATTAGCGTCGGTCATGGTTCCGATCGTGCCGCCTTTAAGCTTCACACTGACTCCTGGAACACCGCCTCCTGTGGCATCTGTAACCGTACCTTTCACGACCAGCTCTGCCCTGGCCGAACTTTCAGTGCGGATCACCACCAATTGATTTTCCAAAGTTTGAAACTTCAATCCTGTGTCCTCTAAGAAGATTTTAAGCGCATCAAGCACGAGAATATCATGCTCTACCAAACTAATATTTTTATTTAAAGGCAGGTCGGCTTCGCTGTATAACAGTCGGAAATTCCCTTTCTTTTGGAGGATACTCAAAGCATCCTTTAACTTCACTTTTTTCAGGTCAAGATCAACCTTGGTATATTGTGAATAAGTTGATGCCGATACTTGCAGACACAAGAGAAACGACAAAACAAAGCTCCAGTTTAACATCAATAGAATTTTTTTTCGGGAAAATCGGGCACATAGAACTTTATTGCACAGTTCTTTTTTTTTCATAGATTTGTGAATTTCAAAGTTAAAAATCTGATAATGGTAGTTTTAACTACCGCTTGAAGGTTGGGAAAGGGGGAAAATGTTGGCGCATTTACTCCCTTTTTTTGTTAGTAAATAATTACGTCATCTGCTTTTAGTTTAAAGTGAAATGGTTTGATTAATTGCATGGCGGTTAAGGCCTCTTTAATATTTTCATTTTTCAGTACACCGGTAAAGCGGTAATCACTGGGAATGGTTTGTCCGAGTTCGATGTGTACATTAAACCAGCGTTCTAAACGGGGTTTTAAATCTTCCAACGATTCATTCTGAAACACCAGTACATTGTCTTTCCAGGAAGTTTCTTCTATATATTCAGATCCGGCAATACGAAGCGGGACGATATGCTCCACCATCAGATCAAGAGTAGCAGCCTGTTCCTGATTTCCTTGCTGATTTACATTGTATTTTTTCTGTGTGCCGGTAGCAAACTTTTCAGAAGGTTTCAGGATGATCTTCTCTGCAGGCTTATCATTCATAGACAACTCTATTGAACCTCTTAATAAGGTCGCTTCTGTTCCCTTGTCTTTTTCATAAGCTTTCACATTGAATGCAGTACCCAATACTTTGACTGAAAGCTCCTGAGTATGTACAATGAAAGGTTTATTCTGCTGATGAGCAACATCGAAAAATGCCTCTCCAACCAAGTGTACAATTCGTTTGGTACGTTCAGCCAGATGGCTGTCGTAAGACAGACTGCTTTCCGCATTTAACCACACCAACGTTCCGTCAGGCAGTAGAATCTTTTTACGGACCCCTTTTCCACAGGACACCTGCGTATCAAATTCTTTGGTATTGTTTTTTAAGTAAAAGAAGGAAGCCATGGAGATGATAAAAATCCCGCATGCCACGCCAAGAAGGCGTGTATATTTCTGAAACCAGGAATTTAGTTTAGTTGGTATATCCTCGACAGCTGTTTGATTGATGCGTTCGACAGTAGCGTCGACGTTGGCCGAAGCGCTGTTCAGCGGCACTATTTTCGGCGTATTAAATGCCAGTTCTTCTCTGAATTTGAGTTCATGCGCCTGATAAAAAGCATTTAGCTCTTCTTCGCTCATGTCCTCAGCCAGCTGTTCTTGAGTCCAGATTTCAGAAACCACTTCGTCAAAATAAAGCGCATCGGGAAAGGAAGTCAGGAGTTCTTTCAACTCTTCCAATTCACGCGGCGTAGCCTCATTGGCCTTTTTACGGGCCAACAGTTCTATGATTCTGTTATTATCCATAAGGATGGTTCGTTCTGAAGTTTATATTGGTTGTAGGTATAGGACAATATTTTTCAGAAAACTCCCTAGTCGATCAGCAAAAAAAAATAAAATAAATTAAAAAGGGCTCCCTTACGTAATTACAGCAGGATTAAATACATAGTCACAACAGGTTGACTTCCATGTGTAAAACCAGGGCCAGCTTTTTTAAGGCGGTCACCAAATGTGCATCTACAGTTTTTACCGAAATATTTAAGAGGCTAGCTGTTTCTTTATAACTGAGACCATCCTCTTTGATCAGTTTAAAAACCATTTTACACTTATCTGGCAGGGATTGCGTGGCTTGTTCCAATCTTTTCTTTAGTTCCCCATTGATGAGCAGTTGTTCCGGATTCAGGGAATCCAGTGCGACTTCTATTTCGATATCATCAATAGAAACCAGCTCATGACGGGAGTGCTTATTCAGTACGTTTAAAGAAAGGTTACGTGCAATGACGAGTGCATATACCTTCACATTCTCCAACTCTGGCAAGTTTTTTATATTTTTCCAGAGGGTAATCATGACGTCACTAGCTACTTCTTCCGATAGTTCTTTAGATTTCAACAAACAATAGCTGAAACGGTATAAAACAGGAAACAAATATTTAAAAAATTGCTTGTAAGCACTTTCGCTATCATACAAAGCAATGTGACTAATCAGGTTATTTAAGTCGGATGAATGCTTGGACATTGTGGTTCGGTTTGATTATTTCAAATGTAACAATTTAACAATACCATCCAAATCTTTCTATATTTACATAGAATAGAACTTTCTGAGTTTAAAACTGTTACTACTGGCGATCTATAGTGTTATTTGTACATTAACAACCCTATTACTAGATGTATAAACAAGCGATTTTATTTTATAAAACAAGCTGGCCAGGATTGATACTGGTGATCATTTTCTGTTTATGCTTATTATTTGGCTTCTTCAAAGCTGCGGCTCCAAATCTTTTTTATGAAAAACAAAGTGGAACAATTGACACCGCGAAGATTGGCATGGGATATTATCAAAATAACCACACGCTTTATTTAAAATTAAAGGAAATGCCGGCTGCTTTAAAACAAGACTATCCGATTTGGTGGTATGCACCGCACCCTAAAGCCAGCGACTTAAAATCCGGGACACTGCTCAGTTTTTACCGGAAGAAAGGAACAGACCGATTTTATGGAATAAGTACAGTTCAAAGGACGATTCAGCCCGCTTGGTTTGATATTTTAACCCGTTATTTCAATACCAGAACAACCTTGTTTCTGATGCTCGGTTCGCTGGTACTGGTATCCGTATATCATTTCCAGGAGCTGATTAAAAACCGGTATTTATGGTTTCCCTATGCGCTGGGCATCTTCGTACTTTTGATTTTCTGGGGTTATTTAAATGTGATCATTTTCTTGATTGTGGCTGCTATCGTATTGAAATACATCCTAAAAAAAAGAAAAGACAAATTGAGTACTGAGCCGCTGCCTTTGTAAGATTTCAGGAGTCTACTCTGCCTCCCCTCTTCATTCCAAATAATTACGTATAGCTACTTATTCCTATTGTAACAAGCACCTGAAAATCAAGTCAAAGTAAGCACATTCTTCAGAAAATTGCTTGTATATGTTACACTTTGAAAAGTTTAAGAAGTTTTACCAGGGGCGGCAAATCATTAGCGTTCCAAATCTGACCTTATCTCCAGGAATTTACTGGCTGAAAGGCAGCAATGGATCTGGAAAAAGTACACTTCTAAAAGCCGTTGCCGGCCTGCTCTCTTTTGAAGGAGAAATCATCCTTGATCCCCAAATTGCTTTAAAAAAACAAAGTATTGCTTACCGAAGACTGGTTAATTTTGCAGAGGCTGAACCGATATTTCCCGCATTTTTAACTGGAAAAGAAATGATTCAATTGTTTAGCACTGCCAAGGGAGGTGTTTTCGGACAAACCGAATACTATCTGGAAAGTATGCAGATGCAGCATTATATGGATCAGCAAATCGGCACTTATTCCAGTGGGATGCTGAAGAAGCTTTCCCTGGTTCTGGCTTTTATTGGCAAACCAGCACTGATTTTATTGGACGAACCGCTGATTACAATGGATGCGGAATCTTTGGCGGTACTTTATCGATGGATTTTAGAGAAAAATCAGCAGGAAGCCACCAGTTTTCTACTGGCCTCCCATCAGGAACTCGAACATCCTGAATTGTCCAAGGCATCTGTATTGCAAGTCATGGAAGGTCTAATAAAATTTTAATTATGGCCAATCCTTTAACTCAGGTACTAATTAAAACATTTTCAAGGGGGTTTTTCCGCTTAAATTCAGGCTTGCTGCTTTTTTTATTTGTAGCAGTTTTCAGCTATTGTTTTTTTATTCTCACTGCTGGCACGATTACTCCAGAAAAAGCATTGGTTTTCAACCTTATTTTCATGATTAGCTTTGCAAGCTCCCCCCTGATGATGCTCCTGGTTTTCCTGGTCTGGCTGATCTATACCATCAAAAGCTGGCAATATGTAGCCGCACAATTATTAACAGATCAGCATCGTTTTCTATTTTACAGCAGCACAGCAATGTCTAAAATCAGGCAGTTTAAAAGCTGGTTTCTGGTGCAGCTGTATATCTCCATCCCTTTGCTGGTATATGGGGCTTTCAGCATAGTGGTAGGCATAATTTATGGACATTACCTGATCCCTGCTGGGATTGTATGCTACTTGCTGCTATTGAACCTCATCAGTGCAAGTTTATACCTCCAAATCATCAACCGCTTAAACAGAAATGAAGAAAAGATATTCTGGACTAAGCTGCTGGGAGGCTGGCGGAAACCATTTTCTTTTTTGTTCTTTTATGAGCTGCTGCATCGAAAAAAGATGGCTTTACTGCTTACAAAAATTCTCAGCTGGGGCATCCTCACCGGCGTCTTCCTTATTTTTTCAGACCTCAAAAACGACTCTAGGATTGCTGCTATTGCCGTACTTGGCGTTGCTTTGGCACATGCATTTCTATGTTATCAGGGCCAGCGTTTTGAAATGATCAACTTAACTTTCACTAAGAATTTCCCTTACTCCAGAACTCAGATTTTTCTTCAAATGCTTTCTTTTTATGCGATACTACTGATCCCCGAAGGCATTTGGTGTTTTCTGAAATTTGAGTTGATAACTGCTATAGGGCTTTACCTGATGATGCTCAGTTTTATCTTATTATTCCGGGCTTTACTCTATCGCTTAGGCCCTCAGATGAACCGCTATCTGCCCTGGATATTCGGCTTATTTTTTATCTTTTTCTGGTGCATCATGTTTCAATGGATCTGGGTATTGATCCCTGTTCCGCTCTCAATGGCTTACCTGATTTTCTATCACAACTATTATCGGTAATGTCCATATCATAGAAAATCAACTCATGATGACCACACAACTAATTGATTTGGAAGTATTTTGCATTTAATGTAATTTTGTATCCTGCTGAACGGGAAATAAACACAAGCAATACTTACATGAGGACGAGGAAAGAGAAAATGCCTGTATTGATACAGGTGATGTATGGTACTGTAATTGCATTGAGCTTTTTCAGACTGGCTTCGGAAATTCCTACCGATTTAAGGCTGGTCAATTCCACGGCTGAATTCATCCATTTTCTTCAGGGTCCAGCTTTTTTTAGATTTTTATTTTTGGTGCTCACACTCTTTCTGCTTCTGCAAGAATGGGTAATGCAAGAACAAGTGAGACAATCGAGAATGCAGAGTCCATGGCAATACTTCCCTCAACTTCTGGCTTTATTCTGTGTTTCACAATTATTTATTGCCTTGGAAGGGCTGCACCTGAAATATTGGTATGCTGCAGCACTCGGTTATACCCTCTGCAATGTCGCCTACTTTTCTTTGTGCAACAGAGAAAAAAACCGGGCTATTAACGCCGTTCATTATGTCAGGTATTTATTACAGATTTTCCTGCTGGAAATATTTTTCTTTGTTATTCCAAATGATTTCTTCTGGCCATTTTATCTCATTGCTGTATTGCTGACGGCTTACTTGCTGCTCTTCTTCGCATGGCTGAGTAAAGTGCTTATCCTATACTTTCAATTACAGGAAAAAAAGGATTCACAAGCCGTACCAGAGCATTATCCTGTTTAGGGTTATTCTTTAAATGATTTGATTTAAAATCAGCACCCCAAACAAACCAATTACTGCCACCAATGTTTCCATCACCGACCAGGAGCGAACTGTTTCTTTAATACTCAGGTTAAAGTACTCCTTAAACATCCAGAATCCCGGGTCATTGACATGGGAAAACATCAAACTTCCTGCACCAATAGAAAGCACCATCAGTTCTGGATTTACATTAGAATTGACCATTAGTGGTGCTATAATCCCTGCTGCTGTTAATCCTGCTACTGTTGCAGAGCCCAGACATACCCGAATGACTGCTGCGATCAGCCAACCTAAAAACAAAGGTTCTATCGACCATCCTGCCAATACGTTTCCAATTTCTACACTCACTCCGCTATCTGAAAGGATCTGCTTTAATGCTCCAGAGCCTGCAATAATCAATAAAATCATGGCAATATCTTTAACTGCTTCTCCATAAATCGACATCACCTGTTTCATGCTTTTCCCCATTTTTATACCCAGTGTAAAAGTCGTTACACAGAGGGTAAGCAGCATTACAATCGAAGGTTCTGCTAAGAATCCGGCGAAGCTGGTTACCGTGCTATCATCTTTAAACAGCAAGACACCTACCGTAGTCAGGGCCATTACAATGACCGGTAATAAAGCAGAAATGAAACTGTTCCGGGCTGTCGGCAGCTGATCTTCCGGTAAATCATCAGATTGAAAAGTTTTCAAAGGAACTGCCACAATCCCCTTTAATGTCCTGGCGTACAATGGCCCTGCAATGACAATGGCGGGAATGGCCAGTAAAATCCCATAAAGCATCGTCATGCCCATATTGGCATGAAACTGCAGCACCAATGCGGCTGGAGAAGGGTGAGGCGGTAAAAAACCATGGGTAACCGATAATGCGGCTAGCATAGGCAGGCCCAGATATACTGCAGGTAATTTATACTTGTACACCACTGAAAATATTAAGGGCACCATCAGTACAAAACCTACATTATAGAACAAAGGAATTCCGATAATAAAGCCAGTAGTCATCAAACCCCATTGAATATATTTACGCCCAAAGATCTTCATCATCACCGAAGCAATTTTCTGTGCTGCGCCACTTGCAGCCACCAGCTTACCCAGCATCGCACCAAATACGATCACCATAATGAGCGAGCCAAGAATGTCTCCTACTCCTTTTTGCAAGGACTTCGTGATTCCGGACAAGGGAATCCCCAGTAAGACCCCAGCAAGAATGGAGACTAATAAAAATGCGATGAAAGCATTTACTTTGCCCCAGGTGGTCAGTAAAACGAGTAATAGTATAGCGCCTACAACGATAAATAAGGTCATGGATTATGGGATTTATTGGATTATAATTTCATCTGCCATCAGCCAGGCCTTTTCTCCTTCTCCATAAGATCCTTTCGGAATAGTTCCTACATTTTCTCCGACCACCCGTACATATCGTACTTGCTGAGCAGGAAAACGGGCCTGAACTTTATTGATCCCATCTTTTTCAAAATTCTCTCTAGTATATATTTCTTTAAAATTTGTTCCGTCTGCTGACACCAGAAAGCGAAGTCGTGTTGGTGCCCACATCCGCTGCCAATGGTAATTTAAAATATTGATTCCAATATTGGATACCGGTGTCAGTTTACCTAGGTCTACCACCGCATCCAGGTCTTTCCCGCTAAAGCCTAACCATTGACCGTCATTGAACCTATGGTGTCCTTCCATGCCATTCAACAGCAGGTTTGCCGGAAAAGCATATTTTCCTGCTGGCGGATTTACCAAGGTAATTTTCTTTTGCGAACCCAGGTGATGCTGGAACTGCTGGTTAAACACCCTTCCTGTCGGCTTTTTCCCCACAAATAACTGCGCATTCAATACCATCGAACGGTTTAATAAAATTGGCTGCTGGTACAGTTTGCTGCTGGCTACTGGTTTTGAACCATCAGTAGTGTACCTAATTAATGCCTTAGGTAAAGTAGTTTTTAGCGCAAGCGTTCCAACCTGTCCCACTTCATTTTTTGATTCTGCAGTAAGCTCATCAAAATAAGGGAAATAGTTCACATTTTTCTTTTTGAGCAAAGCTTCCTGCTGACGTAATTTGTTTAAAAACCAAGGATAGTTTTTCCGGCCTCTTTCCGACCAGGCGATTTCCGATACGGCCAATGCACGTGGAAAAACCATATACTCCAAGTGTTTTTCGTCACTCATATATTCCGTCCATACCGCTGCCTGAATTCCTTTAATGTAACCTGCTTCTTCCGGACTTAGCGCATCAGGAACAGGCTCATAAGCGTAAACCTTTGATAATGGAGTATAATTCCCTGCTGCTATTGGTTCATTCTTATTTAAACTCTGGTAATAGTCCAGGTACAATAGATTTTCAGGCGTCATAATGACTTCATAACCGGCTTTTGCCGCAGCAATACCACTTTGTTCTCCTCTCCAGTTCATGATTGTGGTACTTTTAGAAATGCCACCTTCCAGTACCTCATCCCAGCCAATGGCTTTTTTATTTTTACCTGCCAGATAACGCTCTATGCGCTTCATAAAATAACCCTGCAGTTCATGTTCATCTTTAAGACCTTCATCTTTGATGCGCTTTTGACATTTCGGACAATGCTCCCATTTTAATTTAGGGCATTCATCACCGCCAATATGGATATAGGCATAGGGAAACAGGCTGATCACTTCATCCAAAACGTCTTCCATGAAAGTGTAAACCTGTTCATTACCGGCGCAAAAGACATCATCAAATACACCCCAAAACTGTGCAGTCTGATAAGGTCCACCGGTACATCCCAATTCTGGATAAGCTGTCAGTGCTGCCAGTGCATGCCCTGGCATTTCGATCTCCGGCAATACGTTCACATATTTAGAACCTGCATAAGCCACCACTTCTTTGACCTGTTCCTGCGTATAATATCCACCATATTTCTTCCCATCAAAAGTATGTGGACTTTCTTTTTTATGGCCGATAATCGTTCCTGATCGCCATGCGGCAATAGATTGCAGTTTAGGATATTTCTTTATTTCTATACGCCAGCCTTGATCTTCTGTCAGGTGCCAATGAAAAACATTGAATTTATAAAGGGAAAGAAGATCAATAAACCTTTTCAAGAAATCAACGCTGTATAAATGCCTGCCTACATCCAGGTGCATTCCTCTATAATTAAAACGGGGGTAATCCTTAATTATTCCCTGAGGCAATGACAATATGTTATTTTCAGAACGAGATAATAATTGCATCAGCGATTGAATGCCATAAAATACACCTGCAGGATCATGTCCAACAATGGCGATCTTATTGTCCTGAATGGCCAACTGGTAACCACTTTGCTCTTTTACCTTTACCGAATCCAGTTCAAGTATCAGCTGCTGACTTGAAGTTCTACCTTTCCCAAAACCGATGGTAGCCGCTATCGTATTTTCGGGCTGTGGCTTTAAAGGGAGCCCATAACCAGTATAGGAACGGATCGCTTCATTGAGCAGGGCTGCATCCGCGGCTAAAGATTCAGGGTAATAAATAGCGGTTTCCGGATGAATAAATGTCTTCAGGCCTGTACTTTTTGCATAAACTGGTTCGGGAATCACCCGAAATAAGGAATCCTGAGCATATAATGCCCTACCTGAAAATAGTAATGCCACCATCAGAATCAGCTTAAAGCTGAGCTTTAAATATCGACCTTTGTTCTTCCGTTTGTTTCCGAAAATCATACCTGTACATTTGGTTTGCATATTTTTTGCAACAAAACACGCGTTTCAAACATAAGAATTAAATAATTAAGTTTCTGCTCCTCAATTAATTTATTCAGAAGAAGTTCCTTGACTTGCAGATTAATGATGTAAATACTATATTAGGCTTATAATCGGTATAAAAATGAGACGACTACTGCCACTGTTCCCCATGGTTTTATGGGCATTCCTTGCTCCTGCTCAAGCGAAAAAAGACGCATCAGATGCAAAAAACATTGCAATTAATTGGCAAATAATAGAGAATAGCCATGCTGGCGCAGGTCAATTCCTATCTGTATTGAATGTTCAAAACAACAGTGAAATTCCTTTAATGAACAAAAACTGGAAGTTATATTTCAATTTTGCGAGAAGAATCCTAACCAAAACAGTGACTGGGGAAGTAGACATTGTACATGTCAATGGAGACTTGTACTATATTCGTCCAACTGATAAATTCGTCCCTATTAGTAATGGAGCTTCCGTAAATATTGAGTTTGCCTCCAGCGATTGGGCAGTAAATTTCACTGATGCTCCGGAAGGCTTTTACCTGATTTATGATCATGATCCAAAAAAACCTATTCCTATAAAAAATGTGAAGGCTATTCCTTCTACCAGTCCGGCACAATTTGCCAGAAATAAACAGGATCGTGTGCCTGCGATCACTCCTGAACTCATCTACGAAGAGAACAAAATCATTACGAACCTACCAGATAAGGACCTTCAAAAGGTATTCCCTACTCCAGTAACCTATGAAAAAAAGAGCGGCAGTTTTATCCTGGATCAAAGTGTCAAAATAACAGCAGATCCATCATTTAGCGATGAAAGAAATTTCCTAAACGAAAAGATAGGGCTGCTATTGACCTCTGGAAAAGTAGTCAGTGGTAAAACAATCCATGGTAAAGCTGCAGTTAAAGGGCTTGCGGATAAAAAGATTCTATTAAAACTGGATAAATCAATTGCAAAAGAAGGTTATATCTTAAACATCAATCAAAATAGCCTGGCGATCAGCGCTGCTGATCCAACAGGAATATTCTATGGCATTCAATCTTTACTCAGCAGCTTTCCACCGCAGAAAAGAGGCGTAAAAGTAGCCAGCATTACCATTCAAAATGCGCTGGTTCAAGATCAGCCACGTTTCCCATTCCGGGGATTGATGATCGATGTGGCGAGAAACTTCCAGACTAAAGAAGAAATCATCAAACTTTTAGACCTGATGGGCATGTATAAACTGAACGTTTTACACTTCCATTTAAATGACGATGAAGGCTGGAGGCTCGAGATTCAAGGCTTGCCTGAGCTGACCGAAATCGGCTCAAGAAGGGGACATCCTATAGACAGTAATGCAAATTACCTGATTCCATCATTTGGTTCTGGGCCATTTATGAACAATCCACATGGTACTGGCCATTACAGTATTGCTGATTTCATTGCCATTTTAAAACACGCCAATGCCAGACACATCCGCGTGATTCCAGAAATCGAAGCTCCAGGACACGCTAGAGCAGCGGTCCGCTCCATGGAGATCCGTTACCACAGATTAATGAAATCAGGTAAGCCAGAAGCCGCAGCGGAATATCTGTTACAAGACCTTAACGACCCTTCTACCTACCGTTCGGTACAAAATTGGAACGACAATGTGATTGATCCTGCACTTCCTTCCGCCTATAATTTTATGGAAAAGGTAACTGATGAGATCATGGCTATGTACAAAGCAGCAAATGCGCCGCTGGAAACTATACATTTTGGTGGCGATGAAGTTCCTGATGGTGCATGGGAAGCTTCTCCAACTAGTTTAGCCTTTGTAAAAGCAAATCCGGAATTAAAAGATGTAAACGGTTTATGGGCATATTTTTACACCCGCCTAAATGAGATGCTGAAGAAAAAGAAGCTGTATTTATCCGGCTGGGAAGAAGTAGGCATGCAGCCTGTAGTTGCCAGTGGAAAGAAATCTTATGTGATCAATCCAGGACTAGCCGATAAAAATATCCATTTAAATGTATGGAACAACATCATTGGCTGGGGAGCAGAAGACCTTGCTTATCGCTTGGCAAATGTGGGCTATAAAGTCATATTGGGTGGTGTGAGTAATTTCTATTTCGATATGGCTTATCAAAAATCATTCGATGAACCTGGTTATTACTGGGGCGAATATGCCGATATCGACAAGGCTTTTAATTTCATTCCCTTCAATTCTTTCCTAAATTCCAACAAAGACAAATTCGGCAATACCTTAAAAGAAGGTTTTTACGATTCAAAAGAACGTTTAACTGCTAAAGGAAAGGCGAACATCGTTGGTTTACAAGGATTATTATGGAGTGAGACAATCAAAGGATCGAAAGATCTGGAATATATGATCATGCCCAAATTGCTGGGATTAGCAGAAAGAGCCTGGGCTACCGATCCGGAATGGGCAAATGAACCGGATTCTATCAAAAGAAAACAATTGTACAACCGTGCCTGGTCGCAATTTGTAAATGTAGTTGGCAAAAGAGAGCTGCCAAGAATTGATGCAGCGTTTGAATCGATGAATTACAGGCTCCCTACAGCTGGCGCAGCGGTTAAAGATGGCCTGGTACATTTGAACATTCAGTTCCCTGGTTTAACCATCAGATATACAACAGACAATTCAGAACCGACTATAAACAGCACGGTTTATACCAAACCAATTCCGGCAAAAGGCTCCATCAGATTCCGTACGTTTGATAGTAAGGGAAGGGGTGGAAAAACAAGTTCGATACATCCAGAAGAGAATTGGACGGCAAGCCCTAAGCAGCTGCCATAAGTACAAAATTTGCCTGTTTTTTATAATTAAGCCGTATTATTGTAATCATATCATTAGTAATGACTACCGACCAACAACCAGCTCCATTAACAAAAGCACAGCGTAAGCAGCTCATTGTTAAAGAAATTAACATCCATACCCGCGCTACATTTGAACATCTGGCATTGATCGTCAATGTATCTGAAGATACCATCAGAAGAGATATTAATGAACTGGAAAAAGAAAACCTGGTGATTAAGGTAAAGGGTGGAGCAATGGCTAGTGCTTACCACCATACTTCTGAGCAAAAAGCTTATTCTCAGGACGATAAAATCACCATCGCTCAAAAACTACTTCCCTTACTGAAAAAAGATATGCTTTTGCTGCTTGGTGGCGGTACTACCATCAGGGAATTCATTAAACTCATTCCCGGAAACCTGAGGATCACCATTGTGACCGCCAGTGTTTTATCAGCAGTAGAATTACTGGACAAACCGAATGTGAGAACAATTATGCTTGGCGGACAAATTTCTACTTATAGCCAAATGTGCTTTAGCGGGGATGTGTTCAATCAACTCTCACACCTTAAAACTGACCTTTGCATATTGGGAACAAATGCATTGGATATTGAAGGTGGTTTTTCCGATTCTGACTGGGATACAGTACAAGTAAAAAAGGCTATGCTGGCTTCTTCTGATAAGGTAGCGATCGTGTCCATTTCCGAGAAACTGAATTCTACGATGAAGATCAAAATTGCCAACTTATCAGAAGTGGATTATATTGTGACGGAGCTTCCACCAGATGCCCCATTATTGGATCCTTACAAACGGGCAAACCCGAACCTTACTTTTCTATAACTAGATAGAGATCTTTTTATCCCTGGCCTTGATGCTCCAGCTCTTTTCAATCTGTTGATTATTGACCACCTGTGCTTCTTCATATAATGCACAGGAAGGACAAACATGATATGGGAGACCGTAAATCCGGTCTCCAACTTTATATATCGTTGGTCCAACATGTTTCAAAGTCAGGTGTTCTTCGGAATGCCCTATTGGTATCAGATCTGGATTCCATGGAAAAACCACCCGCTTCTCTATTGGATTTTCAGAAGAAACAGACTTATATCCTAAATCTACACATAAAAGCCCCGGTGTCGGTAAAGAGATCACACTGCAGACCAATACCGCTGCAGGTTTAAACGCCAATTCCGGCAATAACCTGGTATAATTCTCATCCCAGAACACAAAGGTTCCCGGACTACACTCCAGCCTTTCTATCCTGGCATAATAAGAAAATGTATTGGAACCACCGGCTACGATTTTTAAATCGCTAAAACCCTGCCTGATCAGCTCATCCGCATCTGCAAGCACTTTATCCATCGCTGGTTTGGCACGAGCTGCACGGATCGCCGGATCAGGATCATGGATATGACCATCATATACATGTAAGCCCATAAACTTCAAACCACTGATTTCATTCAAAGCATTTACAAAGGCAAGCACATCTTCTGAAGCAGGAAAGCCTGTTCTATTCATGCCCGTATTCAGATCCAGATATACTTTTACTTCCTGACCTTTTGCTGCAGCTCCAATCTCCCGCGCCGTATCCAGGTTATCTACCAAACAGGAAAACGAACATTCAGGGAAAGCGGCAATCAGCGCCATCAGTCTATGAATCTTAAAGCCCACCGGCTGATAGGCAATCATCACATCTGTCATCCCATTTAAAGCAGCAAGTTCTGCTTCTGCAATGGTTGCACATTTGATTTTATATAGGCCATAGCTGGCAAAAATCTGGAGTACCTCCCCCATTTTATGGGTCTTAATGTGTGGCCTGAATCTGGATACATCACCAGAAAGCAAATCGATTGCCATTTCAATATTCTGCTTAATGCGGTCTTCGTACACCACAAATAAAGGGGTATCATATTGATCCAGATTAGAGATCTTCTGCCAGTTTTCCATATTTCAGTATTTAATTACAAGGTTTTACCTATTGATTTTAGTGGAGATTCCACTTTGTATAAATGATTCAATTTCGGACTTGCTGATCAGTGCCCAGTCGCCATGTACACTTTGTTTCATAACGCCGCAGGCTGTTGCCCAATTGATCATTTTTTCAGGGCTAAAACCTGAAGAAAGGCCATAAAGGAGTCCTGCAGTAAAAGCATCCCCTGTTCCAATCTGATCGGTCACCAATGGAAGGGTATGAATGGTAGAATAATAAAACTTTCCTTCATGAGCTAAACCCGCAAAATAAACATGATTTAGTCCCTCCACTACTCTAAAGCTCATGGCAAAGGTTTGAAGCAAAGGCATTTTATCTTTAAGCAGGGCAAAGCAATGTTCAAATCTGTCGGTTAATGGTAGATTTTCCTCTGCTTTAATACCGAAATAAATGGCCACACTGTCCAGATCTGCAACTGCCACCTTGCAGTAAGCGAGTAATTCCGGCATCACTTCTTTTGCTTCCTGCCCGTAGTTCCATAGTTTTCTACGGTAGTTGAAATCGGCAGAGATGGTGATTCCTTTTTCATGCGCCAGGTTGATTCCTTCGCTGCAGACTGCTGCTGCACTAGCAGATAAGGCAGCTGCGATCCCCGACCAGTGGAACAATGTGGTATCCACAAGCTGTTTTTCCCAGTCGATCATTCCCGGTTTAAGCTGAGAAAAAGAAGAACCCGAACGGTCATAAATGACTTGAGTTGGGCGGATATGGTTACCGTTCTCCACATAATAAGTGCCGATACGCTCTCCACCTTTAGCTATTCCGCTGGTATTTACACCATATTTTCGCAGCTCAGCAATTGCCATTTCTGCCAAATCGTTATCAGGGAGCCTGCTCAGCATCCGGCTGTCCAGACCTAACCTCGCCAATAGCACCGCAACATTAGCTTCTGCACCGGCAACATAGATATTTAAAGCAGCAGACTGGATCAATCGCAAACCCATCTGCGTATTGAAACGCAATAAGATTTCACCAAAACAGGTAATACAAGGAGTCAAATTCATGGGGACTAAATTAGCTTAAACCAATTCAAATAGGCCTTCTACCTCTACGGGGATACGTCCGGGAAGAGAACCCATTCCTACTGCACTTCTTACACCGATCCCATTTTCATGACCCCAAACTGATTCAAACAACTCACTGCAGCCATTGATCACGTAAGGATGACTTTCGAAATCGGAAGTACAGCCTACCATTCCCAATACTTTGATCACACGTTTTATCGAATTAAGGCTTCCGAAATTGGCTACAATAGTAGAAAGTATGGTCAGTCCTACCTGACGGGCGGCCAGTTTCCCCTGGTCTTTGTCCATATCATCGCCAATACGGCCAATAATCAGACTACCATCCGTTTGAACGGGACCATGACCAGAGAGGTATAAATATTTACCGTCGATCAGGTAAGGTTTATAGATCCCCAACGGCTTTGGGGCAGGTGGTAAGGTTAAACCTAAGTTCAAAAAGCGGTCTTGCGCAGTTATATTCATGAGAAATTGATTAGGATATACTAATTTATCAAATATATCAATCCCACGCTAATTTGCGTAAAATTTGCACAAATAAGCGGATTATTTTTAAAAACTTCATAAAAACCCCCTTAAAACCAATAAATTCGCTATCCTGCAAAATATTTGCAAAATAGCGGATTTTAATTCAGATGGTTATTTTTACAAGCCTAGTTTTCTAAAATGAGACCATTAGCCTGCGTAAACCGGTTAAACTGGAATGGAAAACAAAGGAATTTCAAGTCCTGAAGCCATTACCCTAGTTTTACTTCTATGCACCAATGAGGCCCAGAAGCCGTATTTATTAGGGATCATGATCAACAGATCTGCATTAAATGCTTTAATCTCTTTTTCAATCTCTTTGATCACCGCATTAGACTTCACGTTTTTATAGTAATAACTCACCCCAGCGAGGCCACTTCCAATTGCATCCTTTTCAGGCAATAAAGCATTTTCAGATTGCAATTCTTCAATTGCGCCATTCACATGGAAAACTTCTACCTCTGCATTCAGGCTAATTGCCAATTCCTGAATCCGTTTTAAGATTTTTTCTGGCACACCACGAAGTACATCACAGGCAAATAAGATTCTTTTCAATCCTTCAAATTTAGCACCGATAGGAACGGCAATGACTGGAAATTTCAATTGTTTAATGGCAGCAGTGGTGGTATTTCCAATCAGATCTTGTTCCAGCGTTTTCGACCCCATCCCAAGAATGAGCAGATCTGCCTCATACTTTTTGATTAAATCATGAAGCTCATCGCCTACAAAGGAGAATCTGGTTTCAAAACCAACCGTGATCCCATAGGTTTTTGCAATGTCCAGCGCACGTTCCTGTAAACGGTTGTTGTTATCATCAATTAATTTCTGGACGCTCGATGCGGGTAAAATAGTATTTGAAGCATGATGAGGAAGGGCATAAGAATTGAATAAAATCAGTCTTGCCTGACCATGTTTTGCAGCGGCGGCAGCGTAGGCTACTGCATTCTCTGCGACATCGGAAAAATCTGTTGCGACAATGATTGTGATCATAAGAATAAATAAATAGGTTATCCGTAAATTAACTAATAGTTTCTGCGATAAGCCATACCAAGTGCTTTTTAGAAATTAATTTGACAATAAACAAACCGTCCAGTTAATTTACTATGACAAACCAGATGTTTTGGCTAAAAGCCCGATATTTGAGTCCGTTCTAAACCAATACCATGGGGAATGCAGTTTTTGATGCTGATCAACATTGGCTGAGATTTTGCCCTTAGGACGCTAAGCATTCCCATTTTACTAAAACCCGAATGACACAAATATTAGACTTAAATACCTGGGCAAGAAAAGACCATTTCCATTTTTTCAGCCAATTTGAAGAACCATTTTTTGGCGTGACCATAAACATAGACTGTACCATTGCCTACACGACGGCTAAGGCAAAAGGCATTTCCTTTTTCTTACATTACCTGCATAAAGCACTACAGGCAGCAAATCAGATTCCTTGTTTCCGATACCGTATTGTAGAGGATCAAGTCTGGGTATTCGATCAGGTCGATGTGTCTGCTACCATTGGCAGAGCAGATGGCACCTTTGGTTTCTCTTATATGGAATATGCAGCGGATTTTTCCGAGTTCAAAATCATCGCTGAAAAAGAAATTGAAACGGTAAGCAATAGCACCTCTCTCTTCCCTGCCCGTTCAGGAGATTGTGTAATTCATTTCTCCGCATTGCCATGGATTGATTTCACGTCCATGTCGCATGCCAGAAGTTTTACTTTTGCAGACAGCAGTCCGAAGATTTCCATTGGTAAAATGACTGAATCCGAAGGTAAAAGAACCATGCCAGTATCGATTCACGTACACCATGCGTTAATGGATGGCTACCACTTAGGACAATTTATCGAACGCTTTCAGGAACTGCTAAACGAATCCTAAAGCTCATGGAAGAATTCTGGAAATACATCAACCGCTATGCGACGATTTCAACTGCTGCTCAGGAAGCCTGGCAGGAATTGCTAAAAGAACAGAAACTGGCCAGGCATGAACATCTACTGCTGGAAGGAGCGATTCCTAGAAGAGTTCATTTTATAAAAAAAGGACTGCTTTCCTATTTCTATACCGATAAAGACGGTGCGATGGTGATCAAGAAATTCTTCCCCGAACAAACGCTGGTGGCCTCCACCAGCGCCATGCTCTTAAAGCAACCCAGCAAATTTACCATCCAGGCCTTAGAAGAAACAGAAATTATCAGCTATCCTTTTGAACAGTTTTCCCGGCTAACAGCGCAATTTCCGGACATCGCCAGATTTTATATTCATTACCTGGAACAGCATTGGGTCATTGAAAAAGAAATCGGGGAAATCAGTTTGAAACATGAAACTGCCGGACAACGGTATGCGGAATTCAAACAAAACCACCCGCAATTGTTGCAGCGCTTAAAACTGCACCACATTGCTTCCTACCTTGGAATTACCCCGACACAGCTCAGCAGAATCAGAGCTGAATTGTAAAAGCCTCAACCTATGTAAAGACTTTCTCTCTGAAAAAGCGCTTTCTTTGCAACAATAATTAGCTATTCGATGAGCACATCGCCTCATCACAATCCTATACTGATGAAAAACAATTTAATAAAAGGAAGTATTCTGGTGGCATTAGGTTCAGCAAGCTACGGCATGTTGGCCACATTTGTTAAAATGGCCTATAAAGAAGGTTATTCTACAGCAGAAGTTACCCTTTCTCAATTTGCGATAGGCGTGATCAGTTTATTGCTCATCAGTATGTTTAGCAAAAAACCAGCAGCAACCACTGTTCCGGTATCCAACTGGAAAAGCTTATTGAAACTAATGGTTGCCGGAACAGCAATGGGCCTTACAAGCACCTTCTACTACCTTTCGGTTCAATACATTCCGGTGAGTGTAGGAATTGTACTGCTGATGCAAACCGTATGGATGGGTGTGGTCTTGGAAATGATCCTGCATAAAAAACGTCCCGGAAACCGTAAAATCATTGCCGTACTGATCATTATCACTGGAACGATATTGGCGACTAATCTGCTTCAATCGTCGGTAACACTAGATTGGCGCGGTATCGGTTTTGGAATGTTAGCCGCATTATCTTACACCATTACCGTGTATGCTTCCAATGGCATCGCCCTGCATTTACCAGTAGTTAGAAGAAGTTTATACCTGGTTCTCGGCGGACTGATTATTATCATGCTCATTTTCCACTCCTCTTTAAACATGAATTTCTCTTTTGACATCTTTTGGAAGTGGGGAATTGTCCTTTCACTTTTCGGAACCATTCTACCTCCTTTACTTTTTACCATGGGAATGCCGCTTACCGGAGTTGGACTGGGGACTATTATCGCAGCAGTGGAAATACCTGTCTCGGTAGCCATGGCACATTTTATCTTAAAAGAACCGGTTAGTCTGACGCAGCTGGGGGGAATCATTTTGATCCTTGCTGCAGTCGTGCTGATGAATATAGAAAAACCAAAGGGGGCTTAGCCCCCTTTTAATTTTTACTGCTATCTATCTTTTTTAATTTCGTCAAGGCGCGTTTTCTGTTCCTTAATTCTATTTTCCAGGCGAGCCTGTTTGTCTGCATCTTCCGAATGGTCGGCCGGAGATTGACTGATCCATTCCTCATATTGTTTTTCCTGCTGTGCAGTATGCGTTCTTAATTTATCCTCCAGTGCCGCTCTTTTTGCTTTTAAATTCGTCAGGGTAGTTTCCCAATCAGCTTTTTCAGTTTCAACCACTTCTTTCAGTTTGTTTTCTGCGGCTTTGATATCGGAGTTCAATTTATCCAGCTCTGTTTTTGCTGGCACAAAAACTTTCTCATCCAGATTAAAGCGTTTCAAATCAATACTCAACGGACCGAGCAAAGCATCTACTGGTGTTTCCCAATTCTCCCATACGTGAGCGATTAAAACAGATTTACCATCCGGAATATTCGCAGAAATCTGGTCCAGATAATCTGATACGCCTTCTGCTTTTAATGTTTCCCCGGCAGAACCCGCAATCATTCCACCTGCCAGGCCAACAATAAATCCCAATGGGCCTGCCAACAACCCAATTAGACCACCAATTACGCCACCGGTTAAGGTGCCATTACCCAAAGATTCATTCTTAGCTGACCGGATATTTACTTTTCCATCTTCATCACGTGTTAATATATAGGTCTCACCAACTGAGATGTCGTTTGTCAGGTTAAGTTCCTGCAACGCTTTTAAACCTTTGAATGCCTCTACTTCAGTGTTGAATAAGGCCTGAATCATTTTTTCCATGGAAATGTTTTTTGTTCTTAATTACGTGATATAACTACAAATCAATGGATATTTTGTTTTAATCGCCAAGCTGTAATTGTGATTATTCTGGGAAGCCCCATTTAAACCAAAATATTCTTCAATTGTTTATCTGTTTATACTTGAAACTAAAAGAAATCACCATGAAAAATTCAAAAGACAGCATTAAGGGCAATCCAAAAACCAAAACTCAGGAAAAAGAAATGGCAGATGCCGGTAAAAAAGCCAAAGGAGCAGAACCAGGGAATGAAACTTCTGCCAAAGATGCGAAAAAGGTACCTATAAAAAAAAGCAAGGCTTAGTTTGCCTTGAAAACAGATGAAAAAACAGGAAAAAAAAGCCGCAAAAAAAACTGCAATTATTTTTTAACAGTGTTTTATAAATTGACTGAAAATCATATATTTATACAAACCAAACTTAAAAAACAAGCTCAAAATGGACTTAGACCCTGTAGACAACATTGTTAATTACAAGATGGGATTCATCTATTGGAACCCAAGAGATTCCAGGCTTTTCGTGCCTAAGCGCGAAAGATCCATGGGATATACCTTAAACTTTGCGCATAAAATGAATATCCTCATTTTACTGACTATTAGTGTCATGTTCATCTATACCCTTCTTTACCTTCCATAGTAATTAGCCAGGGAAGGTAAAGAAGGTAATGGTGTGGCGTATTGTTATGACTTTACTTCTTCAAAGAAGTATAGGATTAGCATAATTGCTTTATCTGTGCCTGTATTTTTTGGGGTATGTGCCAAGCGACCGTCGAAAAGTAAAGAATCACCTGCAGACAACTCTATTTCCTGGTCTTCAAAATGGTATTTCACATTTCCTGCCAGGATATATTTGTATTCGAAAGCTTCCGTAGTCACCATTGGCCGGGAGGCATTGGGTTCCAATTCCAGCAACACAATATCTACGGTAGCATTCTTTATAGACTTGGTCAGGATGCGCTTGTATAAAAAGCCTAAAGCCTGCTCCTTTTCAAAGGACTCATATTCCGATTTTCTTTTGACAACTACCGGAGCTTTATTTGCACTGTCGGAGATATCTTTAAAAAACTGGTTTAGATCCACATCCAACGACTTGATAATGTCTATCAAGACCATCAAAGAAGGAACGGTACGGTTATTTTCAATTTGAGAGATCAAACCTTTGCTCACCCCTGCACGATCTGCCAATTCCTGAACGGTAATGCCTCTTTCTTTTCTTATTTCTTTTATCCGGTAACTGATCTTCAGGATTACATCCTCTTCCATAGTACATTTTATTGTCCAAAAATAATCAAATTATCGCCGCAGCAATACTAGATATCTTTTAATTTACAGGATCACCTGTTATCTCTTTTTGTTTTGTGAGGTAATAGACTGGAATCCCTGCCAGCATAATTACGACACCCCATCCGCAGGTACTCATTTTGGTAATTAATAAGGACACACAAAAGACTGTGGCAAAGATGATGTATAACATCGGCAGTACCGGATAACCAAAGGCACGATATGGGCGTTCTGCATTGGGCATCTTTCTTCTTAAAATAAAAATACCCAGAATGGTCAGGATATAAAAAATCATCACAATGATCATCACAAAATCCAGCAATGCGCCGTACTTTCCAGTCAGGCATAGAGCTGATGCCCAGAAACACTGGATCCATAGGGCCCAGGCGGGTACGCTTGCTTTATTCAGTGTAGCCGCCTTTTTGAAGAAAAGACCATCCTTCGCCATCGTGTAATAAACCCGTGCTCCTGCCATAATCAGCCCGTTGTTACAGGCGAAAGTAGAGATCATAATCATCAATGCGATGATAATGGTTCCGGCATTTCCAAAGATATGCTGGGCAGCAACAACCGCTACCCGATCCGATTTTGCGGTGGCAATGTCATTCATGGGAATCACGGCCACGTACATCAGGTTGGCCAGCACATAAATCACGCTGACAATAAAAGTACCCAGAAACAAGCTGAGTCCAACATTACGTTCCGGTCTTTTAATTTCTCCGGCAATAAAAGTTACTCCATTCCAGGCATCACTGGAAAACAGGGAACCCACTAAAGAGGCGGAAATGGCTGCAAAAAGAACGGAACCACCAATCGTCATCCAGGAACCTGTTTCTACATTCATTGATTTTAGGCTCCAGGCATCTGCCCAGTTGGCATTCCATATTTCTGCCTTCGCTCCCAGTGTAAAACCAAAGACGATTAAGCCAAAAAGTGATAATATTTTAATGATGGTTAGAAAAGTCTGCAAGGTTTTGCTGTCTTTTACCCCACGGCTATTCAGATAAGTTAGAAAAACGATAGTTACTATAGAAACCAGCTGTGCAGCACTTAGGGAAAAGTACTCTGGCACTCCAGCTGCGGTAGTCCCTGTTTGAAGCTGCCAAAGAATATTGGTTTCACTAAAAGGTTCGTATAAATAGGCGGCAAATTTGGAAAAGGCGACCCCTACAGCGGCGATGGTTCCTGTTTGTATGACTGCAAAAAAACTCCATCCATATAGAAAGGCGATCAGTTTATTATAAGCTTCTTTCAGGTAAACATATTGTCCGCCTGCTTTAGGAAACATGGCACTCAACTCTCCATAACTCACTGCAGCGATCACAGTGACCAATCCGGTAAGCAGCCAGATCACAATCAGCCAGCCTGCCGAGCCTACTTGTCTGGCGATATCCGCACTGACGATAAAAATACCAGAACCGATCATGGATCCTACGACCAGCATGGTACCATCTAATAATCCAAGTTCTCTTTTGAAAGAGCCATCTTGACTGTCTTTTTCCATTTAGTTTGTTTTTAATGAGGGATTCTCTTTTACCGAATAGCTGGTTGGGTTATTCAAAAAATTCCTCTTTGTTGGTTGTTGGTTTTCAAAATGCAAGCCGCTTCCTAATGGAAGTAATTGTGGTTCAATTTGATGCTTTCATTTTGTTTGGTTAGTTTGTGCTAATATATTTAAAAAAATTAAAACCACTGACCTGTAAAGGCATTCCTAATATTAAATTATTTTTTCTAAAAAAAACCTTAGCAATCAGTTCATTAAAAATTTGCTTTTTACAAGAACACTGTTAATTTTACGTAGCACTTATCTGAGCTGTGAACGCGCTACTCCGAACTACCCCAAGGAGTAAATCTATACCCAGTAAACTAAAATCAACCAAATAAACTTAAACTAAGTATGGAGTTCTTACAAAAAAATCTAATTTATTTTATCCCTTTACTGGGTTTAATTGGCATTATCGTCATGGCGATAAAAAGCGCCTGGGTCAACAAGCAAGATGCTGGAGATGCGAAAATGCAGGAACTTGCGGGTTATATCGCTGATGGTGCCATGGCTTTTTTGAAAGCAGAATGGAGAGTGCTCAGCATCTTCGTGGTATTTACGGCAGCATTGCTTGCTTATTCCGGGAATGTACATGAAGTAAATGGCGTAGCACTACACTCCAGCTGGATCATTGCCATTGCCTTTATCATTGGGGCTGTGTTTTCTGCAACGGCAGGATATATCGGTATGAAAGCTGCCACTAAAGCTAACGTACGCACCACACAAGCTGCCAGAACCAGTTTATCGAAAGCTTTAAAAGTATCTTTTACCGGCGGAACAGTAATGGGTTTAGGTGTTGCCGGATTGGCGATACTGGGTTTAGGCGGATTATTTATAGTTTTCCTGAAGGTCTTTAATGTAATCGAAGCCAATAGTACGGAAATGAGAACTGCGATAGAAGTACTTACAGGCTTCTCTTTAGGGGCAGAGTCTATCGCTTTATTTGCTCGTGTTGGTGGTGGTATTTATACCAAGGCTGCAGATGTAGGTGCTGATTTAGTAGGTAAAGTAGAAGCAGGAATTCCAGAAGATGATGTGCGTAATCCTGCTACCATTGCCGATAACGTTGGCGATAACGTCGGAGACGTTGCCGGTATGGGTGCCGATTTGTTCGGTTCTTATGTAGCCACGATCCTGGCCACCATGGTATTGGGACAAGAAATTATAGTAGAGAAATTAAATGGTGTGGCTATAGATCAGCTGAATGGCTTTTCTCCGGTACTACTGCCCATGGTGATCTGCGGACTAGGGATTTTATTTTCCATAGTAGGCACCTGGTTTGTCCGTATTAAAGGTGAAGATTCCAATGTGCAGACCGCTTTGAACCTGGGCAACTGGAGTTCTATTGTCCTCACTGCAATTGCCTGTTATTTCATTGTGATGTTTATGCTGCCTCCTCATTTACACCTTCGTGGCGTAGATTTTACGAATCTGGATGTTTATTACGCCATTTTAGTAGGTCTTGTAGTGGGTACGCTCATGAGCATCATTACCGAATATTATACCGCAATGGGTAAAGGCCCGGTCAATTCCATTATACAGCAATCAGGAACCGGTCATGCCACCAATATCATTGGCGGATTGTCTGTAGGGATGAAATCTACTGTTGCTCCTATTTTAGTGCTGGCAGGCGGAATTATTTTCTCTTATTCTTTTGCTGGTTTATATGGTGTAGCGATTGCTGCTGCCGGTATGATGGCCACGACTGCTATGCAGCTTGCCATTGATGCTTTCGGCCCAATTGCAGACAATGCAGGGGGTATTGCAGAGATGAGTCAGCTTCCACCGGAGGTGCGCGAACGTACTGATAACCTGGATGCCGTAGGAAACACCACCGCGGCCACAGGTAAGGGTTTTGCTATTGCTTCTGCTGCATTAACCTCATTGGCCTTATTTGCTGCCTTTGTAGGCGTTGCTGGTATTGATGCGATCGACATTTACAAAGCGCCTGTACTGGCCGGATTATTTGTTGGCGCGATGATTCCTTTCATCTTTTCGGCCCTGTGTATCGCCGCAGTAGGTAAAGCCGCGATGGATATGGTGCAGGAAGTCCGCCGTCAATTCAGAGAAATTCCTGGAATCATGGAATACAAAGCCAAACCAGAATATGAAAAATGTGTCGCCATTTCTACCAAAGCTTCCATCCGTGAGATGATGCTGCCTGGTGCCATTGCCTTATTGACACCGATCATTGTTGGTTTCGGATTAAAAAACGTGTTTCCTGCGGTAAGCTCTGCTGAAATATTAGGAGGTCTGCTGGCTGGAGTCACTGTTTCCGGTGTCTTAATGGGTATTTTCCAAAGTAATGCAGGTGGTGCATGGGACAATGCAAAAAAGTCATTCGAAAAAGGAGTGAAAATTAACGGGGAGCTATTCTATAAAGGATCTGAGCCTCATAAAGCTTCAGTCACTGGTGATACGGTAGGAGATCCTTTCAAGGATACCTCTGGTCCTTCCATGAATATTTTAATCAAATTAATGTCGATTGTATCCTTAGTAATTGCCCCTTACATTGCTGTGAGCGTAGTTCCTGAAATGAAATTAAGTCAGGAGATTAGAAAAGAAATCCGGGTGATGAAAACCATAGATGCCAATGGAATTGAGAAAATTGACACCTTAAAGAACCTGCTGGACACCATCAGTGTCAAACGATAATCTTATGATGTTACTAATAAAAGGGATTTTGAATAAAAATCCCTTTTATTTTTAAACATCTTTATTTAGGTTTGACAATCAGATTACAAATCAAAAACACCACTATAAACAACCTTTTACTAAACTTTAAACTATGAACTTTAGAAAGTCGATCGACTTACTTACAAAAGAAGCTTCCGAAACCGGAGAAGGGGCACTGAAGAGAACCCTGGGCCCGGTAAATCTGGTCGCTTTGGGTATTGGGGCTATTATCGGTGCTGGATTATTTTCCATTACCGGTTCAGCAGCAGCCAATAACGCCGGCCCGGCGATTACCATTTCCTTCGTTATTGCAGCAATAGGCTGTGGGTTTGCAGGATTATGTTACGCAGAATTTGCTTCCATGATCCCTGTTGCAGGAAGTGCATATACTTATTCTTATGCCACCATGGGCGAATTAGTAGCCTGGATCATTGGCTGGGATTTGGTATTGGAATATGCGGTCGGTGCGGCTACAGTTTCTATCAGCTGGAGTCGATACCTGGTCAAGTTTCTCGAATATTACGACCTTCACCTGCCCGCACAGGTAGTGATGTCGCCATTTGATACTGCTACCCTTGCCGACGGAACCATCGTTAACGGTATGTTTAACCTTCCTGCCGTATTCATCATCGTATTGATGTCATTAGTATTGATCAGAGGCACTAAAGAATCAGCGATCATCAACGGTGTGATTGTAGCGGTTAAAGTAGTGATCGTATTCATCTTTATCTTCTTAGGATGGAAATACATCAATGCAGACAATTATTCTCCATATTTTATCCCTGCCGACAAGCCAGGTCATGCCAGTTTCTTTGAAAACGGATGGGGTGGTGTGATTAGAGCAGCGGGTATTGTATTCTTTGCTTATATTGGTTTTGATGCAGTATCTACTGCGGCTCAGGAAGCTAAAAACCCGAAGAAAGATATGCCAATTGGTATCCTCGTTTCGCTATTCATCTGTACTGTTCTTTATATCTTATTTGCACACGTTATGACAGGTGTTGCCAACTACGACCTATTCAAAGGTCAGGATGGTATCGCACCGGTTGCGGTTGCAATTGACAATATGGGTGTTAAAAATGCGGCAGGAATCGTTACTCCGGCATATCCGTGGTTAAATAAAGCAATTATCCTGGCGATTCTTGGCGGTTACGCTTCAGTGATCCTGGTGATGTTATTGGGTCAGTCCAGGGTATTCTTCTCGATGAGTAAAGATGGTTTATTGCCTTCAGTATTCTCTAAAGTTCACCCTAAGTTCAGCACACCTGCAAAAAGTAATATCCTTTTCATGGTATTTGTCAGTTTATTTGCAGCTTTTGTTCCGGCAAGAGTAGTAGGTGAAATGACCAGTATTGGTACCTTATTCGCCTTTATTCTAGTATGTATCGGTATCATTATCCTAAGAAAACGCATGCCTGATCTTCCAAGAGCATTTAAAGTACCAATGGTACCGCTGATCCCGATCTTAGGAGTAGTGGTATGTTTAGGAATGATGGTATTCCTTCCGTTAGATACCTGGGTTCGTTTATTGGTATGGATGATTATCGGTGTAAACGTGTATTTGTTCTATGGGATCAAAAACAGTTTATTATCTGACAACAATCCGGTTACCTTAGCCAGAAGTAATAAAGTAGTTTCTTATATCGGCTTAGCCCTTGCGGTATTGCTGATTATTGTGGCCATCATTCACCACCATACCACCAATGGTACAGATACTGGATTATATTATTTCTCTCTGGTATTTGCCGTAGTACATTTATTCATTTACATATACCGTGCGGCCACGTCTAAAAACGTGAAAGCTAAAGTATAAGCCTTTCTTTTGCTAAAGGAGCGCCTCTTTTAAACAAAAAAGGCCTGAGTTCTTTCCATAGAATTCAGGCCTTTTTGTTTTCCGCTTGTCACCTTCTTATTACAAAATAATATACCTTTGCAACATAAATACAGCTGCTATGGAATTTAATTTCAGTCAAATCCTCTCTTGCTCAATGATCATGTTCGCGATTATTGATATTCTGGGTGCCATCCCGGTGGTGATCGAACTAAGAAAAAAAGCCGGTCATATACAATCTGAAAAAGCAACTATTGTAGCTACAGCATTGATGATTATCTTTCTTTTTGCGGGAGAAACATTATTAAAAGTAATCGGCCTGGATGTAGAATCCTTTGCGATTGCAGGTTCATTTGTGATCTTTGTGATTGCAATGGAAATGGTACTTGGACTGACCATCTTCAACGAAGATGTGCCAGAAACCGTGTCGATTGTACCCCTTGCCTTCCCTTTAATTGCAGGAGCCGGAACCATGACTACGTTATTATCCTTAAAGACAGAATATGCCACGCAAAACATTATTGCCGGTATCCTGATCAACATGATGTTTGTTTATTTTGTATTGAAAAACACCAATCGTTTAGAGCGTTTACTTGGTAAAGCCGGCTTGAACGTATTGAGAAAGGCATTCGGAGTGATCTTACTGGCCATTGCCATTAAGCTATTCAGAAACAATACGGGCTTATAATCCGCCAATTTCTATATAAAAAATGGCCTCAGAATTTCAATAATTCTGAGGCCATTCTATTTTAGATCAACCTGATTATTTTTCTGAACATTCGCAGTTCTTTAAAACTCAGGATTAACTTTCTTATTGCTTCCCGGATTTCTACTTCCAGAACTAAGCTTCTGTTTTAATCAATCGGGCTACAAACATGGTATCCGCCGCATCTTTATACCCTTTAACTACTTCCATTTTCTCCAGTTTCAGCGGAAGCATTTCTTCCAGAAAGCGGACTACTTCTTCATTTTCCTGTTTAAAAACTGAGCAGGTAATGTAAATCAATGGTTTTCCTACCTTCAGGTATTTGACCACATTGCTTGCGATCCCTTTCTGTAAACGGTTATACATGGTGATTTTATGGGCATCAAAGTAGTACAGCATTTCCGGTGTACGTCCCCAGGTACCCGATCCTGAACAAGGGGCATCGAGTACAATGCCATCAAACACATAATCATGCAAGTCCTGATCGTTATTTTGCAGCAGGTCTAATACTTTCTTTTGATACTTCTTAATCCCTGCTTCATGAAAACGATCATCGAGGTTGTTTAAGCTTGTTTCTCTCACATCACTTACCACGAGCTGAACGCTAGGTTCTAAATCGTGCAGCAGCAAGGATTTGCCCCCTGAGGCGGCACAACAATCCCACCAGCGGTCATAAGCTTTAGGTTCAAAGAACAAACCTGTCTTTTGAGAAGACAGATCCTGCACCTGGTAAAACTTCTGATTGGGGAATATATTTTCGAGTTTTGTCCCATTTGGCAGGGCCAATGTGGTTTCGCTCAGTTCTTTTACCGGCACTTCATGCGCCTGTAAATCGGATAGTAAAGCTTTCAGATGTCCTTTGGTGATCCTTAAAAACAAATCAGGCTGTGTAAAGAAAGATTCAAAGAAATCCCCTTGTTCCACCTCCGCACTTAGATTCTGGTGGAAAGAAAAAACATCCTCCAGGTTAAAAGCTGGAAATACCGACTGGATCAGCGCCAGCTTAGCTTTAAGCGGCAATTCAATTTGATCAGCAAATTCAGACAAATAGGTATCTACGACTAAACTATGGGTATGATTACATAAAAAATCGGCAATTGCCAGACGCTGCACCTGGGGTTCTTTCATCAGGGCTTTTCCTAATCTGAAAAAACTATAGATATAACGGCTGGACCATCTTCTGTCTGAAGAGCCCATTTTTTTATTCTGTTTGAAATAGAGGTGTAAAAACCGATGTAAAGGCAGCAGCCCATCGTAGCTTTTAAAAATCTGCTCAAATGCCCGGATCTGGTGTTCTATTCTCATTCTACAACGTTTATGGCAAAATTCTTATAGCGTAAAAGCATTAAACTGGTATTGATATAACCCAGTTTTTCATCATGACGAAAGTCGAAGGAATTGTGTAAGCCTTCATACTTTTCTTTGGTCAGGTACTTCAAATAATTGGCACCATGCTCAGCAAATAATTTACCGAAATAAAACCCGATATCAAAGCCTTTAAAAGAATATTCAGAAGGCTCAAACTTGAAAGCTTCTCTATATTTTTTAACGAACTGAACCGTTGCTGCGCTTCGGTAATTGACATGGTATGAAGCCGTGATACTGGTATTTAAAGCCTGTAATTTATCGACATTATAATTCTGTTTGATCCAGTCCGGGTGACCGAATAAGTTCAAATCATACCCTTTATTCTTTATTTTAACTAGTCTATCTAGGGTAGGAACCACAAATTTACGATCGGATGAAGTAACAATGACTACATATTGCTTACCCTTTTGCATCTTGGTTTCCATACTAAATACCGAGGGATACTCCTGTACCAGAAAGACCTTTTTACTGGCTTTAAAATATTCGCGTAATGGTCCTCCCAGCACTTCATCGCTGCTTGTTTTTGGATTGATCAACACCACTATCGTGTTTTCCGGCGCATAATTTTTAGCTACATAATTCACAATTTTGGCGGCATGAAGGTCAATATTATTGACCACCGAAATCAGATTGGGATTGTTAAACTCTTCCGGATGAGTAGCTGCCAATGGAGAGATGACCGGAATATTTCTGGCAATAGAATAAGGCATCAGGTGCTTAATTCCCTGAGGAAATACCGGACCAACTACGAGATTTGTATACGTTAAAGTCCCTTTATTAATCAGCGCATCGATCTGCGCATTAGAGTCACGGGTATCAAAGACATTCACTTTGAAGTTTAATCCCAAACTTGCTGCTGAGTCTATTCCCATTTTGAAACCCTGGTAAAAGTCGATGGCCATTGCCGATTTATCGACCTCGGCTTTGGTGGCCGTTCTCAGGTTAATTTCATTTAGGCGGAATGGGATCAGTAAGGAAATATTAGCCTGTGTAAACCGCTCTACAGGTTTTTCTACTTCTTTAACTTTGCCCTGGCCTTCTGGGGTTTTATTTGCAGGCTTTCTTATTTTCGGCGAACAGGCCGAAAATAAGAAAGCAATACAAATGATCAGCCAATACTTATTCCCACTCAATTGTAGCGGGTGGTTTTGAACTGATATCATATACTACGCGGTTTATTCCTTTTACTTTGTTAATAATTTCATTAGAAATTTTGGCGAGTACGTTATACGGTAAATGACACCAATCGGCAGTCATACCATCTACAGATTCCACTGCACGAAGGCAGATGGCATTTTCGTAGGTACGTTCATCACCCATTACGCCTACAGACTGTACTGGAAGGAAGATTGCTCCTGCTTGCCATACTTTATCATACAGACCTGCTTCTTTTAAGTTATTGATATAAATCGCATCTGCTTCCTGAAGAATAGCTACCTTCTCTGGAGTCACCTCACCAAGAATTCTAATGGCTAGTCCCGGTCCAGGGAAAGGATGACGGCCAATAATGAAATGCTCTAAACCTAATGAAGTACCGACTCTTCTTACTTCATCTTTAAATAAAGTTTTCAAAGGCTCTACTACTTTCAGTTTCATAAAGTCAGGCAATCCGCCTACGTTATGGTGAGATTTAATCGTTGCTGAAGGGCCTCCATTTACAGAGATTGACTCGATTACGTCTGGGTAGATTGTACCTTGTGCCAGCCATTTTACATCTTCTACCAGGTGTGCTTCTGTATCGAATACTTCGATAAATACACGTCCGATTGCTTTACGCTTCAACTCAGGATCAGTTACACCAGCCAGTTGGCTTAGGAAACGATCTTTAGCATCCACCCCTTTTATGTTTAAACCAAGGTGTTTGTATTGTTCTAATACACTTTCGTATTCGTCTTTACGAAGTAATCCGTTGTCGACAAAAATACAGTGTAAATTGGTACCGATTGCTTTGTGTAATAATACAGCAGCAACACTAGAGTCTACCCCACCTGAAAGGCCAAGTACTACTTTATCGTCACCAATAGTTTCTTTTAAATCTGCAATGATCGTTTCTACAAAAGCTTCGGAAGTCCATTCCTGATGACATCCACAGATATCTACTAAAAAGTTTTCCAGCAATTGCTTTCCGTCCGTGCTGTGTGTCACTTCCGGGTGGAACTGAATCGCATACGTTTCGCTATCTTTAATCTGGTAAGCCGCAACTTTTACGCTGTCAGTACTTGCAATCAGTTCAAAGTTTTCAGGGATCTTTGTGATGGTATCTCCATGAGACATCCACACTTGAGAATCCAGGTTGATGTTTTTAAATAATTTATTTCCGCTAGCAACGAAATTCAGGTTAGCCCTGCCGTATTCACGAGTTGATGAAGCCTGAACTTCACCACCAAGCTGCTGCGCCATATATTGCGCACCATAACAAACGCCCAATACTGGGAATTTAAGGTGGAATTTAGTCAGGTCAATCTGTGGAGCATCTGCTTGACGCACCGAGAACGGACTTCCTGAAAATATAATACCTTTTACGTCTGATGTGATTTCAGGAATATTGTTGAAGGGATGAATTTCGCAATACACATTTAGTTCGCGTACCCTGCGGGCAATTAGCTGCGTGTATTGGGAACCAAAATCGAGAATAATGATTTTTTCTAGCATGGCCAAAGTTAAGAAAACTTACCTGCTGGTACAAGACAGAATGTCAATTAACCTCGATTTGATACTTATTTACCTCCACACCGAATCTTCGCAGAAAATCTACACCTTCATCACTGGGTAATCCTTTGTATTCAGCATAAGAATCGAGGTATAAAACCTTCCTGATTCCGGAAGATAAAATTAACCTCGCACAGGCAATACAAGGGGAAAGTGTGGTGTATAAGGTGGCGCCTTCAATCTTAGAACCATTCTTTGAAGCATATAAAATGGCATTCTCTTCTGCATGCAGGGCTAGAGAGCAGCTGCCGCGGGAATCCCTGTCGCAGCCTGTTTCCGGCCATTCTTCATCACAGTTGTGTGTTTCTGGCGGTGGTCCGTTATAACCGATAGAAATGATCCTGGTATCTTTTGTAAGTACTGCACCTACATGTGCCCTTACACAATGGGAACGTGCAGCAAGATCCACTGCCAGATTCATATAAATATGATCGAAACTCTTTTTACTCATATTAGGTATAAATAAAAAAGCTTCCCATCGAATCAATGGGAAGCTTTGCTGTTAAATATAATTAGTGACCTCCTTCGGCCTCAATATTTTCTACATTAATGCCCTGACTTTTCAGTACAGCACTTACTCTCCAGGCAAAGAAGATCAGGTAAGCAAACCCGATTGCCGGAACAATATAAGAACTGTGGATACCAATGGTATCAGCAAGTTCACCTTGAATTGGCGGAATAATCGCACCACCCAAAATCATCATGATTAAGAATGAAGACCCCTGACTGGTGTATTTGTTCAGTCCGGTGATCGACAATGCGAAGATAGAAGGCCACATGATCGAGCAGCACAATCCACCACTTACGAAAGCAAAGATCGCGATATGACCAGTAGTTAATAAACCGATCAGCATAGAAATCGCACCTAAAGTACCGAAGATCGCCAATGTTTTGGCTGGTTTCTCCTGTCCAAGGTAAAAAGCAACAATCATTACTGCGATACAAATGCCATATACATATAAGTTACCTACATCAGTTCCTGTAAAGTGGTTCACTACTAAGATCACCCCAAAAGCAACGAAAGGAACGATTACCGTCAGGATATTTCTCATCGTTTTAGACATTTTAAAGGCCGAGATTGCACCTGTCCAACGTCCGATCATCATACTTCCCCAGTATAAGGAGATGTATTGTTTGATCTCAGATTCTGCTAAACCACCAAATTCTTTTAAGTTCAACAAGGCACCAAGGTTACTTTGAATGGTTACCTCTGTACCTACATACATGAAGATTGCCAGCATGCCCAATACCAATTGCGGGTATTGCATTGCGCCCCATTTTTCAGGATTGTCTTTCTTAACGGTGTAAGCGAACAGCAAGGCACCAAGAATGATGGCCAGTGAAGAGTATACAAATACTGAAGCAGAGATACCGGTAGCATTCGCTAAAGGACCTGCAGCAGCTACCATTAAGAAACCAAGGATCATCACTACTAGCGGACCGTTAGGTTTAGGACTGGCCTCTACTTTCTCATTACTGGTTACTTCTGGCAATTTAGACAGCGCGAAGAAGATCGCCACTGCGATGAATAGACCTGCAAGAATCAGGTACAGGTTATTGATAGAACTAATTTCTACTGCTTTCGGAACAGCATCATTTGCGGTACCGAATAAAACCACACTCACGATCACTGGTCCCATTAAACCACCAAGGTTATTGATACCACCGGCAAGGTTTAAACGGTGAGTTCCACTTTCAGGTGCACCTAAAGCCACGACAAAAGGGTTAGCTGCAGTTTGCTGAAGGGAGAATCCCAGGGCAATCACGAAAAATGTGAATAAGATAAAGATAAAAGATCCGGAATGAACAGCAGGGATCATGATCAATGCGCCTACTGCAGAGATCACTAAACCGGCGATAATTCCCTTCTTGTAACCGATTTTATTTAAAATATCTACTTTACTGGCTTGAGAAGCGAAGTACAGCAACAGTGATCCAATAAAGTATCCGCCGTAAAATGTGAAGTCAATAAGCTGAGACTCAAACTGAGTTAGATTAAAGTGCGCTTTACAGAATGGTATAAAAATACCATTTGAAGCAGCAACAAAGCCCCAGAAAAAGAACACAGTAATAATTGTGTACAAAGCGGTGCCGTAATTTTTTTTTGATTGTTGTTCCATATAACCGTATTAACTTATTTTGGTGCGCTAAACATAAATAAAAAAAACTGTTTGCTAAAGTGTAATGTTTACACAGTGATAAATCGTATTACTGTTTTTAGGGAAAGATCGCCGGGGTACGATGGGAGATCTATTAAAATAATAAGGGTGATTTTATTCTTAAAATCGCATATTAGCATAATTTTAGAAGTTAGGTGAATGTTTGAAGCAATATTACAGGGGGTAGGTGCAGGTATATTATTTTCGTTTTTAACGGGGCCTGTGTTCTTTTCCATGATTAAAACGAGCATTGAGAAAGGCTTCAAAGCTGGGTTTTCTCTTGCGGTAGGTGTGATTTTTAGTGACATTATCTTTATCACCCTGACCATTTTCAGTGCACAATTTGTAGATTATAAGTCGGAGTATTTTCAATATATAGGCATCGTTGGAGGCCTCTTTTTATTTGGTATTGGTTTGTATTACCTATTTAACAAGGTAAAAGTAAGTTATGATGTGGGAGAGATTGCGAAGATTAAGAAACGCGGTTACATCCTTAAAGGCTTTTTAATGTGCCTCTTATCTCCTACTACCTTGATGTTCTGGATTATGGTAGGCGGCATCATCTCGGTGCAGCTGCACTTAACCATGGCAGAAAAAGTAGTGTTCTTTATTGTGGCTATGGCTACACAGCTGACCGTAGATGGCCTAAAGACTTATTATGCGGCTAAGCTGAGGTACCGCATCAAAGAGAAGACTATACAGAACCTGAACAGGGTTGCCGGCGCGGTGATCATCATCTTTGCCATCCGCTTATTTATTGAAGTCTTCCTGAAACATTTTAAATAAAAAAAATCCCCGTCAGGCTTAAACCAGACGGGGATGTATATTTTATTAAAGTGTCGTATTAATAAGCTCTTTGATTGTTTCCTTCTTTCCAGTTTACGAAAGCTTTAATCACAACTTTGTTACCACCAGGTGTTGGGTAGTTTCCTGAGAAATACCAGTCGCCAGTGTGATTAGGACAAGCCACGTGTAAATTGTCCAAAGTCTGATAGATCACTTCTACTTCTGCATTGATGTTTTCAGGAGTGATAATTTTCGTGATTTGTGCAGAGATCTCTTCTTGAGTAAAAGGTCTGTAAATGTCTTTCACATGGTTTACAATCTCTTCTTTTGGCAGCAGCAATGAAGCTTTACATTTCTGATAAACTTCTTCGATGATGTGTTCCATACCACGTGCTTTCAACAACTGAATAGCCGCTTCAAAAGCAACGAACTGTCCCATTTTAGACATATCGATACCATAGCAATCCGGGTAACGGATTTGCGGAGCAGAGGAAACAATAATGATTTTCTTAGGATGCAACCTGTCGATGATCTTAATGATACTTTGTTTCAGCGTAGTTCCACGAACGATCGAATCATCAATGGCCACTAAAGTATCCGTACCATTCTTGATCACTCCATAAGTAGTGTCATAAACATGGGCAACCATATCACTTCTATCGGCATCCTGAGTGATGAATGTTCTTAGTTTCACATCCTTAATCGCCAGTTTTTCCACTCTTGGACTCATGGATAGCAATTCATTCAGTTCTTCATCGTTCAGTTGTTCTTTACGATTCAGTAAAGTATCTTTTTGTACGCCTCTGATATAACCATGTAAGCCTTCTACCATTCCGTAGAAAGAAACTTCAGCTGTATTAGGGATAAAAGAGAATACCGTATTTTTTAGGTCTGCACTTACTGCTTTCAGAATCTGATCACATAACAATGCGCCTAAATGTTTTCTTTCTTTATAGATTTCTGCATCAGAACCTCTCGAAAAGTAAATGCGCTCAAATGAACATGCTCTTTTTTCCTGAGGCTCTCTAAAAATTTCCTCTGTTACTTTACCGTTTTTCTTAACGATCAAAGCATGTCCAGGTTGAATTTCTTTTACATCTTTAAATGGAATATTGAAAGCAGTTTGAATGGCTGGTCTTTCAGAAGCAGCGACTACAATTTCATCATCTGCATAATAGAATGCCGGACGAATTCCTGAAGGGTCACGTAAGATAAAAGCATCACCATTACCCACGATACCAGAGATCGCATAGCCACCATCCCAGTTCTTTGCAGAACGGCGTAAGATTTTAGCGATATCTAAACCTTCAGAGATCTTGTGTGTAATTTCAACGTTATCTAATCCTTCTTTTTTATAAGCATCAAAAAGCTCCTGATTCTCATCGTCCAGAAAATGACCGATTTTTTCAAGTACAGTTACTGTATCCGCTTTTTCTTTCGGGTGCTGTCCAAGCTCATATAATTGCTCTAATAACTCTTCCACATTCGTCATGTTGAAGTTACCAGCAATCACTAGATTACGGGTCATCCAGTTGTTTTGACGTAGGAAAGGGTGACAGTTTTCAATACTATTCTGACCATGGGTACCGTATCTAAGGTGACCTAGTAGAACTTCTCCAATAAAACTAACATTAGTTTTCAACCATTCTGCATCTTGCATCAGCTCTGGCGTTTCATTCTGAATGTCTACAAATTTACTTTGTACATATCCAAAAATATCCGCAACAGCATTTTGAGCCATAGACCGGTACCTGCTGATGTAGCGGTGACCTGGTTTAACATCAAGTTTAATGGTTGCAATACCGGCGCCATCTTGTCCACGGTTGTGTTGCTTTTCCATTAAAAGGTAAAGCTTATTAAGGCCATAAAGGGTGGTACCGTATTTTTCCTGGTAGTATGAGAGAGGTTTTAAAAGGCGGATAAAGGCAATACCGCATTCGTGCTTGATCGAGTCGCTCATTGTGTGTGATTTGAGCCGCAAATTTACCGTTAATAATTCTCAGAACCTAGAAAGAAATACAATCTTTCATTAAGATTATAATCACTTAATCAAATACCGTTTAAAGCGTTTAGCAAGTAAAATAACGAGATCAGCACCCACAAAGAAACCGCTCTGGAAGGAGCGGTTTCTGGTATATATCGACAGATCTTTTAAATGGATCTGATTATTTTTAAGGTTGATCTGGTCATTTTAAAGTTTAGCGATGACGAAATCGTTCAGGTTCAACTTAGAGACATCGTTTTTAACCAATGCGTGTTCTTTAGAAGAACCGCTCAATTTCAAGTCTGAATAACCGCTGATGTCGGTATAAAGACTGCTAACTTTTGCATTTACATCTGCTTTGGCTTCGTCTTTTAAGAAGATCTGAAGAACCGCTAAATCAAAGTTACCACGGGTTTTAACGGTTGCAGTATTTGCGGCATCAATTCTCTGCAGGTCTTTTACATATACATAGATCGTGCTGTTGTCCGTAGAGTTGATGTGTAAGGTATATCCTTTTTGAACTACGCTTGTTCCGTTTTCAGCTAAAGCATCATAGCTGCTGATGTCCTCTCTGTTTCCTTGTACCAGAACTACTTTGGCGTTGCCGGTTACCACTACTTTATTGAATTTTACCGGAGCAGCGATGCTCAGTGGTGTTTTCTCCTTTGCGAATGTTGTGAATGCTGAAGAGGTTAAAACGATAGCAGTTAGAGAAGTTGCGATTAGAGTTTTGATGGCAGTTTTCATATCTTTTAATTTTTTAAGTTTTAAATTTTTAAGGTTGTTTTGTAGATAAGACGTAGCCAAATGAGAAACGTTTCAGCGATTTTCTGCGCTTTAGACCATGGGAGTGTACCTCTCGACGAAATGCCAGAACTTCTCGACCAATCGACGAAAATATTTTCGTCGATCCGCTGATAAACCATCCCCCGAAATAGAATCAGGAATTGATTCAGAAAAAGCGGCTAAAGAAAAAGGCGGTCTCAACGACCGCCTTTAACAGGTAATACCTTAGATATACAGAAAATGTGTTAGATTTTGAGGTGCATCTGATCTGACTCTACCTCTTCTCCGAAGAAAATCGACGCATGCTGATCAAAAGTCCCGCGATCTCCGGAAGTAAAAAACCTGCGGCTTCCTTGCTGGCTGATCTGCTCCGCAATTTCCGGATGGTTCTGCAAATACAATTCCAGGCTGTTCGCTACAATATCCGCCTGGCCCAGCAGTTCAATACCTGCTGGTAAAATGGCCTGAAGTTTAGGAATCAGCAAAGGATAATGTGTGCAGGCCAAAAGAATGCAATCAATAGCTGCATCTTTCTCCAGCAGCTGATCCAGGTATTTTTGGACAAAGTAATCTGCTCCGCGATGAATGTGCTCATTGTTCTCGATCAACGGAACCCACATCGGACAAGCCTGCTGTGCCACTTCAATATCAGGATAAAACTTATTGATCTCCATTGGATAAGAAAGGGAATTCACAGTACCGCGCGTACCCATTACGCCAATCTTTCTATGCTGGGTATACTGACCTACCACTTCAGCGGTTGGCCTGATCACCCCCAGCACCCGATGGTTTGGATACTTGAACGGCAGCACCTTTTGCTGAATGCTGCGCAGCGCCTTTGCAGAAGCCGTATTACAGGCAAGGATCACCAATGGGCACCCTTGAGCAAACAGCCATTCTACGCATTCTAAAGTGTACTGATAAACCGTTTCAAAAGAATGGTCTCCATAGGGAGCGCGGGCATTGTCGCCCAAATAAATATAATTGTATTGCGGCAATTGTTTGGCGATAGATTTAAACACCGTTAAACCACCGTAGCCAGAATCAAAAACGCCTATAGATTGTCCAATATTCATGGTAAAAAAAAGCGGGATGGAGTTTGATCACTCCATCCCGCAATTTATATATTTTAATTCTAATTATTTCTTTGGAGCTGCAGTTGCAGTGATACCCAATTTAGCTTTAACAGCAGCAGTGATATCATCACCACCATCCCAATAAACTAATGCCTGGTTAGCAGTATCGAATACGTAAGCAAAACCTTTTTCTTTAGAAACAGCTTTGATTGCTGCATCAGCTTTTACCTGAATAGGGTTAAACAATTCTGCATTTTTAGCTTCCATTTCTTGCTGTGCTTTAGCTCTTGCATCTTCGATACGTTTCTGAAGATCTTGTAATTCAGCACCCATTGTCTGTAATTCTTTACCAACAGTTTCTTTGTTGGCTTCACTCAATGTTTTCTGTTTTGCTTCAGCAGCTGAAAGTTTACCTTGATATTCAGTAATCATTTTCTCTACATCAGCTTGTTTAGTTTTACCAAACGCCTCTAATTTAGTTCTGGCATCTTTAACTTCTGGCATAGCTTCAATGATCAATGCCGAGTTCAAGTGTGCTAATTTTTGTTGTGCATTTGCTACGTTAGCAGTAAACAATAACCCCGCTGCGATAAAAAATGCGTTAATTGACTTTCTCATTTCTATTTGTCTTAATAAATTGTTTTTACTTGTTTATCTATTTGTGTTGTTAACTTACTTAAGGATCGTACCAGGTTTAAAACCCAGCAATCTGATTACATCGTTGCTGACATCGTAGTTGCTGCTGGCATAAATCATCATGGTTGCTTCACTGCTTTTATCAAAGATGAAGTCCAGTTGTTTGCCTTTTGCAACTTCTGTAATGGTCTTGGTTACTTTGTCCTGAATAGGACCTAATAACTTCGTGCGTTTTTGAAAAAGTTCTCCGTCCGGACCGAAGATTCTACGTTGAAAATCTTTCGCCTCTTTCTCTTTTTCAATGATGTCATTTTCTCTTCTCTTACGCATATCCGCAGTAAGTAATACCTGATCTGCCTGATAAGCTTTGTACATTTTGTCGATCTCTACAAAGTTTTGATCCACTTGTCCTTGCCATTGCTGTGAAGCTACATTCAACTCATTCAGTGAAGACTTATACTCTGGAAGGTGCTTTAAAATGTATTCTGTATCTACATAAGCAAACTTCTGTGCAAAAGCTCCCATGCAGGTAAAGCTTAAGAAGCATATTAAAAGGTATTTTTTCATAGCCTATTTTTTATTATTCCAAACGTTAATTAAATCCACCCATCTGTTGAGCAATACTAAAGGTAAAGGATTGCTTTCCTCCGTTTTCAATTCCAGGAATTTTATCGAAAGGAATACCATAATCAATACCCAACAATCCAAATATCGGTAAAAATATCTTCGCACCAAAACCTGCAGAGCGCCTAATGTTAAAAGGATTGAAATCACCGAACTTGTTCCAGGTATTACCACCCTCAGCAAAAGCCACAAGGAAGGCAGTAGCAGACGAACTTGCAATTACAGGATATCTGATTTCCATAACATACTTAGCAAAGATCGGGCTACCTGACTGCTGCGCGATGGCTACGTTTGCACCATTAGGAATGACCGCAGAGTTCGCATAACCACGCATAGCGATCAGCTCTGATCCTTGTAGGAAGTCGAAACCTTGCATACCATCACCACCCAGTTTGAAACGCTCGAAGGCTGGATCTCCAACTTCTTTATTGTATGATCCTAAGAAACCAAACTGTGCCTGTGCTTTCACTACGAATTTACCTGCCAGTTTATGGAACCATTGAGATTCAAATTTCCATTTGTGGTACTCTGTGAATTTATAGAATTCTTTATCAGAAGCAGTTTTATAGTTCAACTTGTTCAGCAACGAGTATGGAGGTGTTGCCTGAATTGTAAATTTGAAATATGAACCACCTTGAGGGAAGATAGGATGATCACGTGAATCCCTGCTCAGCTCTTGTGCTAAGCTGATGTTATAAGCAGTACCGGTACTGAATTTATAACCACCATAATTGTTCAGGATATATTGCTGGAAACTCAAGGCATGGCTCAACTGGAAATAATTGTCTGGCCATTTTAACATTCTACCCAAACTTACAGTTACCCCATTCAATCTGATTCTTTGCTGCTGACCTAGTGGATCATCCACTTTACGTCCGTTAGACTGTAGGGAAGTAAATGCACTTACACCAAAACTCACTGGTTTTTTACCACCTAACCATGGCTCAGAGAAAGAGAAACTGTAAGACTGGTAGTATTTACCATTCGTTTGCCCACGTAAACTTAATTTCTGACCATCACCTTTTGGTAAAGGTTTGTAAGCACTTGGATTGAAAAGATTTCTTAAGGAGAAGTTATTGAAGGTAAGTCCTAGGGTACCGATGATGTTACCACCACCAAAACCACCAGACAGCTCAATCTGATCAGAAGGTTTTTCTTCCACTGTATATTCAATATCTACGGTTCCATCAGCCGGATTTGGCTTAGGTGTAGGTACGGTTTTAGACTCATCAAAGTTACCCAATTGGCCGATGTCACGAACCGTACGGATCAATAGATCTTTAGAGAACTTATCACCTGGTTTGGTACGTACAGTACGTAATACTACTCTATCGTTAGTGATCGTATTTCCTCTCACTGTGATACGGTTGTTGGTATATTGAGGACCTTCATATATACGGATTTCCATATCAATGGTGTCGCCTTTAATTTTTGTCTGAATGGGGTCAACGTTAAAAGTTAAGTATCCATCATTCAGATATAAACTGGAAACGTCATCACTATTTGGACTACCTCTTAGTTTCCGTTCTAATTTTTCCTCACTGAATACCTCTCCTTTTTCGATGCCTAAAATACGCTCCAGGTCTTTTCCGGAATACTTTGCATTTCCTACCCAGGAGATGTCTCCGAAATAGTATTTAGGACCTTCAAATAAGTCGATCTTAATTCCGATAGATTTATCGTTGTAACGGTAAATACTGTCTTTTAGAATCACCGCATCACGGTAACCTCTGTCCTGAATTTTAGCAATCAGTGTTTTCTTATCCTCGTCGTATTTTTCTTTATTGAATTTACCTGATCCGAAGACTTTATAGAAAGCCTGTTGTTTTGTTTTCTTTAAGAACTTACGCAGTTTCGCATCCGAAAAAACTTCATTTCCTGTAAAATTGATCTCATGAACTTTTACCTTACGGCCTTTGTCTACGATCACTTCCAAAATCACATGGTTCTCCTGATTTGGATCTGGTTTAGTCTTATAATTTACCGTAGTAAAGAAATAACCTTTCTCTAACAAGTACTTTTTAATGGTACTGGTGGTTGAATTGTATAAGTTTTCGTTGATAATAGATTTCGTAGACTTCGCATTCAGTTTCTCCAGGATGTCTGTTTTCTGAGATTTACTCACACCTTGAATATCAAAAGAGGAAAGGCGCGGACGCTCTACCACTTCAATATCAAAGTAAACTGAATCACCGTCGATCTTAGCAATGTCTAATTTTACATCATCAAATAATCCTTGTTCCCAAAGGATTTTAATTGCGTTTGCTGTTGCTTCACCAGGAAGTACAATGCGTTCCCCTTTAATTAATTTTGAAAGGGTAATGATCACGTCTTTATCTAGAAATTTCGTTCCAGTCAGGGTTACATCTGCGATAGTGTATTCCTTGGGGTTAAAATAATCCAGATCCAGACCATTAACTTTTAATGTAGGAGTTGCAGGATTGGACTGAGGACGGATCTGTGCCATTGTTGGTAAACCAATCAATAACAATAGTATGAGTTGATATATTCTTTTCATTTACAATCTAAAAATCGATGCTAAGTTAATTTAAACACATGTTAAAAAGTGTTAAAAGTAAAATTAGTTCAGTTGTTCACTAATTTTACCGAAGCGGCGTTCGCGTTTTTGGTAGTCTACAATGGCTTCAAAAAGGTCTTCCCTTCTGAAGTCTGGCCAAAGCTTATCGGTAAAATACAGTTCAGTATAAGCCATTTGCCAAAGCAGAAAATTACTCACCCGATGTTCTCCACTGGTTCTGATCATCAGTTCCGGATCAGGAATATCGGTGGTAGTGAGCTGGGCAGAAAACAGTTCTTCATTGATGGCATCGATTTCAATCTCCTGATCTTTAACTTTTTGAGCTATTTTTTTAGCAGCTTCAAGGATTTCCCATTTCGCGCTGTAACTCAAGGCAAGAGTAAGGGTACAACGGGTATTTTTCGCCGTATTGTCCATCGCACTTTTCAAGTCATCGATACACTTTTGAGGAAGTGAGGCAATATCGCCGATGGCATTTAACCGGATGTTATTTTTGTTGAGTGTAGCGGTTTCCTGATTAATGGTAGAGATCAGTAATTCCATTAAAGCATTTACTTCTTCAATAGGTCTATTCCAGTTTTCAGTAGAAAAAGCATATACAGTCAGGTGTTTAATGCCGATATCGGCACAGCCTTCCACAATATCTTTCACAGAGAGTACTCCACTTTCATGGCCGAAATGCCTGAATTTGCCTTGATTTTTTGCCCATCTCCCGTTTCCATCCATGATGATAGCGATGTGTTCAGGCAGGCGTGTAACGTCAATTTGTTCTTTAAATCCCATTTATGATTGCAAATATGCTTAAAATGTATAACATTTTTGGGACACAAAGGTATAAGATATGCCAATACCTACAAACATATAAGTATCTCTTTTTCTTAAGTCTCCTCTTTGGGTCCCGTAAAGATTAGCTCCTGATCCTGAAGGGTCTGCAAGATGCTGACCAATTCTTAAAAGTTCAGGAGTATTCAATACCTCCAGATTAGGGGCAGCATACCTGCCGCTCACATCATCCAGGTAATCTGTATAAGCCGTCCGGTAGCCGATTTGGGAGAATAATCCCCAATTATCTTTCAGTCTTACCTTAAAGCCAACACCATAAGGCACTGTTAATGCCACATTCTTATAAGCTTCTTTTTGTCCTTCAGTGCGATAAAAGCGCAGCTGATATTCACTGACTTCCGTATCCGGGGCAACCTGGTATTTCCCGATCGGATTGAACCAAACCCCTCCTATTCCGGCAAATATATAAGGTGTAAAATTTTTAGTCCCCCCACCTGCAAAATATTCAAAGAAATTGAAATCTACCTGCAGACTGATTTCATTTAAAGCGGTTTTAAAATTAAGCCCTCTTTTCTGGAATTGCTCATTATCGGAATGCAAGTCGTTTTCTTTGATTTTGCCGTAGCTGTAATGCAGGCCCAAAGTCCAGTAAGGATCAAAATTCACCTTCACATTTGCACCTGCCGAAAGGCCGCTTATTTTCAGCGGCTTTGACTGGTTCAGATCGCCCATATATCCTGCCCCTCCAGCGATCAATCCAAATTCCAGGTTCTGGGCAAAGGCAGGAGATCCGATGAAAATCAAGGCAAAAAAACAGAAAATCTGAGTTCTGTACGGCATTTTAATAATTTCGGGTATCGATTCCCCAAAGTAGTTTATTTCTCAATGTCTTCAAATAACTTTCCTCATTTAATCTGATCAGATTGACATGAAAAGCTGCTTTATTCAGGGTCAGTTTCACCGACCTGTCTACGGTAGCAGTTCTGGAATCACAGGAAACCAAGAACTTCGCACTTCTAGCCTCTACTTCGAAAGTAAGCTTTACATCATCAGGGATGATCACTGGCCTTACATTCAGGTTATGAGGAGCAATTGGCGTAATGACAAAATTTTGTGAACTTGGGTAAATGATCGGTCCGCCGCAACTCAAAGAATAGGCAGTTGAACCTGTAGGTGTGGCAATGATCAAGCCATCTGCCCAGTAAGAATTGACAAATTCGTCATTCATGTAGGCATGAATGATCATCATCGCCGACTTATCTCTTCTATGGATTGTGATGTCATTTAAGGCGAAATTCTCTTCTCCAAAAAGGTCTAATTTAGAATCCAGATTGATCAGCGTTCTTTTATCCAGCGCATATGCTTTCTGGCGTAAAGCTTCCATTGCAACGCGGATTTCATCTTTGTTGATACTGGCTAAAAAACCTAACCTGCCGAAGTTAATCCCGATTACTGGAATTCCAGAATCACGGATTAAAGATAGCGTATCCAGCAAAGTTCCGTCGCCTCCAAGGCTGATCAGCACATCAGTCTGATTCACCAGTTCGCTATGGTGACTAAAAGCGACAATACCATCTGGCAGCTTTATTTTATCTCTGATAAAGTCTAAATACTCTTTGTAAACAAGAATGGGCTTCTTAAATTCCCCCAACACATTGAATACTTCCTGTACGTATGGTAGAACACTATTATTGAACTCTCTACCGTATATTGCAGTTCTCATTTATGGGGTTTATACGTTTAAATAATTCATGAATGAATTATATCTGTCTTCGGTACCATTGTCTGAAATGGTGCTGTTAAACACAGCTTTTACCTGGTAATTATACCGCTCAAAAGAGGCGATAATTCCCGACAACTCAGTTTTATTGATCTTTAATGTCACCTCTAATCTTGTAGAATCGGGAAAAGATTGCACATAAGAAGAAAGGATCTGCGCATTGTCTGCTTCTACAATTTGTGCCATGTGGGAAAGGGAGTTATTGCGGTTGCTGATTTCCAGCACTATAATCCCCCCCGGCTCTTTAACCGCATAAATATCAGCGGTATAATCCAGCAGATTGTTTATGGAAATGAGCCCCAGATAGTTCTTTTTATAGTCCAGTACTGGAATTACCGATAAATGCAGTTGGTGAAAAAGCCTGATGATGTCATAGATATGCGCATCTTCATATACAAAAGGGTTTAAAATGGATAAAGGCAAACTTCCGATTGCCTGAGTATGGTCCCTAATTTCTATCAGCTCTTCCTCTGCCAGCAATCCCAAAAACTGAGTCTCATTGACAATGGGCAAGTGGTATAGCTTGAACTCAGTCATCCGATCCAAAGCTTTCTGAACCGAATCAGAAGTCTTTAGCGGAGGAATTGAATTAGATATGAGTTCAGCTGCAAACATTATTTTATTTTAATAATACTCTATTCAAAAACTTCTCCAAATATTCATTGAAGATTTCCGGACGCTCCATCATCGGTGCATGTCCGCATTTGTCTACCCAGTTTAACTCTGAATTTGGCAATAGTTCATGGAATTCTTCTGCCACTTCCGGAGGAGTAATTTTATCCTGCTTTCCCCAAATTAAGGAAACTGGAATTGTAATTCTTGACAGTTCCTTCGACATATTATGGCGGATGGCAGATTTTGCCAGGGCCAGAATTCTGATCACTCTAGAACGGTCGTTCACACTTTTATAAACTTCATCTACCAATTCGTCAGTTGCCGTAGCAGGATCATAAAAGGTAAATTGTACTTTTTCTTTAATATAATCGCGGTTTTCTCTTTTTGGGAAAGAACCACCAAATGCATTTTCATATAAGCCAGAGCTTCCGGTCAATACCAGTGCTTTTACGTTTTCCTGGTGCGCAGCAGTAAAGACTAATCCAATATGCCCGCCCAATGAATTTCCAATTAAAACAACCTGATTTAACTTCTTATATTTTAAAAATTTGTGAATATATTTTGATAAACTTTTTACACCTAAAGTAAGGATAGGTAGTTCATAAATTGGCAGAATGGGTACGATAACGTGATAATTTTGCTTAAAGTGATCGATTGCCGGTTCCCAATTGCTCAACTCTCCCATTAAACCATGAAGTAATACCAGGGGTTCTCCTTTTCCAGCCTCAATATATTTAAACCCGTCTTCGTCTATTACTTCGTATTTCATATTTTGTGTTAATAAGGTAATGCTACTAAGTTAGTGCAGTATATTTAAATTAAATGTAATTTAAGACATTAATTTTCGAAAAAAGTTTAAACACATAAAATTCAAGCATAATCTATGCCAATTGCGTTTTAACGATTTCAGCGATCAATTTACCATCTGCTTTACCCGCTAATTCTTTGTTGGCCAAGCCGATAACTTTACCCATTTCTTTCACCGAAGTTGCACCTGCATCTTTAATGATTTGAGCGATAATGCTTTCTATTTCTGCCTGCTCTAATTGCTTAGGTAAGAACTTGCTAATTACTTCAATCTCTTCTTCTTCAATAATACTCAAATCTTCACGACCTTGTGTTTTGTAGATATCAGCAGATTCTTTGCGTTGTTTTACTAGTTTTTGAAGGATTTTAGCTTCTGCTTCTGCTGTCAATTCCTCTGCAGATCCTTTTTCGGTTCTTGCTAGTAATAATGCTGCTTTAATTGCTCTTAATCCTCGTAATGCAGCCTGATCTTTAGCCAGCATCGCTTTTTTAATTTCCTGATCTATAGTAGTTGATATCATATCTTTTGAATTGAAATTTTAATCTCTTTTAATGATGGTACCCGTTGCTTGTGCAGTTGGCATAATCAGCATGTCGTTGATATTGACATGCGCCGGTCTGCTCACTGCAAACCAAATTGCTTCCGCAATATCATTGGCCACTAAAGGCTCTAATCCATCGTATACTTTTTTAGCGCGGCCTTCATCTCCTTTAAAACGAACTTTAGAGAACTCCGTTTCTACCATTCCAGGATTGATGGCTGTTACCTTAATTCCATGGGGCAGCAAATCAATGCGCATCCCTTTATTCAGTGCATCTACTGCATGTTTTGTGGCACAATATACGTTTCCATTTGGATATACCTCTTGTCCGGCAATTGAACCAATATTGATAATGTGTCCCGATTTTCGGGCAATCATCCAGTTAGACACTATTTTAGTGACATAAAGCAAGCCTTTTACATTGGTATCGATCATGGTGTCCCAATCAGAAATGTTACCTTTATCGATTGGATCAAGTCCCTGACTTAAGCCTGCATTATTAATCAAGACATCTACCTCTTTCCATACCGCCGGCAAAGTTTCCAATACATAAGAAAGATCGTCATGAATTCTGACATCTGCGACCAAAGTTTTGGTCTCAATTGCATATTTCTCTTCCAAACGTCTGGCCGCTTCTTTTAACAATTCTTCTCTTCGGGCAACCAGGATCAAATGATAACCTTGTGCAGCGAATAACTCCGCACATGCAGCGCCGATTCCTGAAGTTGCTCCTGTAATTAATGCAGTTTTCATTGTTCTATTGTTTCTTTAATGCTAATTGTTAAAAAAATGTTTCTCGTTTTTTATATCGGTTATTGCTTTTCAATACGGATATTCTTTTTGGCAGGCTTTGTTTCTTAGTACCGATATTATGCGGTCAAGCAGCTAATGGTATGAACAAAACTAAAAAAAATCTGACAAATCACTCAAAAAACAAACTGAAGGTTACATGGCGCAGCATCAGCTTATCGATTGGATTGGAAAACACGTGTGGTGCTTCCCTTTTCATAACATTATCAAGAGAATAAGATAGTTTTAGTTCCGGAGACATTTTGAAGTATTCAAAATACAAGTCCATTCCTAAACCTGCTTCATAAGAAAGAAAACTTCTTTTGTTATTCAGGAACATCTCCATCGGATCAGTCACCTTGGTATTGTCGCTCTTTTTCTTGGAAGAAATGTCCGCAGAATATTTAATGCCTCCAATCATGTAAGCTCGGAAATTGTTCCTTCTGTTCGACTTAATTTTCAGTCCTAAAGGAAATTCCACCAAAGTAGACTGCACCTTTTTCTCTACTTCTAAAAACTCTTGTCCGGGGCTGATTGGTATATTTTCAAAGCGATAGGTCAAAACCCGATCGTTAAAGACCAGCACGGGTGTTAAGCGGAGATCCACATTTTCCAGTACTTTTTGATTGACCACAAAGCCAATTCCAAATCCAGGAGAAGGCTTTGCCGCTATAGAGCTCAATCCTCTGGGCACATAGCCCGGCAAATCGCTGATATATCCCGGACTTTCCTTCCAATCTGCTTTCTTTAATACTTTATACTCCGAAGAGAGGTATTGAAAAGTAAATCCAAAGTGAAGATCAGTATCATCTATTCCTCCGCCCCAATTCTGCGCTTTTCCTGTAGAAACGATCAGCATCAAGAGAGAAAAAAAGAATAGTTTTATTTTCATTCTGGGTTCTTTGATTGGAATATCGTGATTTTCTGCTGCAGAATGTAGTTTTTCCTACAGAATTATTTTACTCCGGTATAAATTGCACACACGCCGAATGTCAGCCTGTTGTCCTTCGCTTCTTTGAAACCAACTTTAGTCATCATTTGATTAAAAGCATCTCCATCCGGGAATGCTGCAACTGATTCCGGTAAATAAGTATAGGCTTTGTTATCTTTTGAAAAGATCTTTCCAAGCGTCGGCGTGATGTGGTTAAAGTAAAAGTTATACCCTTGTTTAATCGGGAATTTTCTTGGTTTTGAAAATTCAAGGATCACAATTTTACCACCTGGTTTCAATACCCGGTACATATCTGCCAATCCCTTTTCTAAATTTTCATAATTTCTTACCCCAAATGCTACGGTAACCGCATCAAAATGATTGTCGTCAAAATGTAAACCTTCAGAATCGCCCATTTGTACAGAGAAAATACTGCCCAAATTGCGCTCTTTTATCTTTTTTCTGGCCACTTCCAGCATTCCATCAGAAATATCTACCCCAATTACTTTCTCCGGTTTCAGAATTTTTATCGCTTCAAAAGCAAAATCTCCGGTCCCCGTTGCGACGTCAAGAATCAAGCGCGGCTGTAATGCTTTTAGCTCAGCAATCGCCTTTTTACGCCATAGAATGTCAATTCCGAGCGACATAAAGTGATTTAAAAAATCATAAGTTTCAGATATGTTATCAAACATAGAGGCTACTTGTTCCTTTTTAGTAGCGGTTGCAGACTGGTATGGTGTAATCTTTTCGTTCATGGTATGCTGCAAAGATAAGTATTGTTGAAAACTAATTTTCTACCTTTGTCAAATGATTATAAAATCAGCAACATTTATTTGTAGTAATACAAAGGTTTCAGCTTTGCCTGTGGCCAATATGCCCGAATACGCATTTATCGGACGTTCCAACGTAGGGAAGTCTTCATTGATCAATATGCTGGTGAATCAGCATGGTTTAGCAAAAACGTCCCAAAAGCCGGGTAAAACCCAGCTAATTAACCATTTTCTCATCAACGAAAAATGGTATATTGTAGATTTACCAGGGTATGGTTATGCCAAAGTTTCGAAGAACAGCAGAGAGAGCTGGGAGAAATTTATCCGTTACTACATCACCAGAAGAGAAAGTCTACAATGCGTTTTCGTATTGATAGACAGCAGATTAGAACCTCAAAAAATCGATCTTGAGTTTTGCTGCTGGATGGGCGAAATCCAAATTCCTTTCGTACTGGCTTTCACTAAGGCAGATAAACAATCGGCAACGAAAACGGATAAAAACATTGCCGCTTTTAAGAAAGCATTGGGTGGATGGTTTGAAGAAATCCCTCCATGTTTTGTCACTTCTGCGGAGAAACAACAAGGCAGAGAAGAGATCCTGGACTTTATTGAACAGACAAATCTTGACTTCGCCATGCCAATTTTAACCCCTCAGGAAGACTAAACAGGTATTGCGGATATGAAAAAATATTTTTCACTGGTACTGTTTGCCCACTCCGTTTTTGCATTACCCTTTGCAATGATTGGATTCTTTTTAGGTGTAACAACGACTACCAGTCCTTTTAAATGGACTTTATTGGTGATGGTATTGCTGTGTATGGTCTTTGCCCGCAATGCGGCAATGGCTTTTAACAGATACCTGGACAGAAATATCGATGCCAAAAACCCACGTACGCAAATGCGTGATATTCCGGCAGGAAGGGTCTCCGCTAATGAAGCGCTGATTTTTGTGATCGTCAACTGTATCTTATTCATGGTGACGACCATTTTTATCAATCCGCTTTGCTTTTACCTTTCCCCGATAGCGCTGTTTGTGGTGTTATTTTATAGCTATACCAAAAGATTCACTGCGCTTTGTCACATGGTACTCGGTTTAGGGCTTGCCCTGGCCCCTATTGGTGCTTACATCGCCGTTACCGGACAGTTTGCCGTCATTCCAGTACTTTATTCTTTCGCAGTGCTCTTCTGGGTAAGTGGTTTCGACATCATTTATGCCTTGCAGGACGAAGATTTTGACCGCGATGAAAAACTCCATTCCATTCCCGCAGCATTGGGAATTAAAAATGCCTTGAAGCTTTCAGAAGTACTTCATGTATTTTCAGCATTGTGTGTCATTGTTCCCATTATTCTGGCACCGGATAATTTTAGCTGGTTCTATTACCTGGGTGTTGCCTTTTTCTGCTCGATGCTGATTTATCAGCACCTGCTGGTGAAGCCAAACGACATTAGCAAAGTAGACAGGGCCTTTATGACCACCAATGGTTTTGCCTCTGTAATTTTTGCCGCCTGCTTCCTTTTAGACACCTTAATGAGGACACTGTTCTATTAACCAGCAGCTATTGCGGTCAGCATATTTTAGAAAGCCTTTTTCAAGCCCTGCTCGAAAAAGGCTTTTTACATTAAGCCGCATTTTAATTGGCAGATTTATCAGCCTCTGCCCCGCGTTCATTATATTTGCCATAGTAATTTAAAAAAAGCTATGATCAATCTTAATATACCGGTAAAGCAAAGGGCTTATATCCCACAACAATTGGAAATGAAATGGGATAATTTATCCCCAATTTTACAAGAATTGCTGGAGCGTCCAATTGCTGATGTTCAAGAACTTGAAAAATGGCTTAAAGACAAAAGTGAGCTGGAAGCGGCCTTAGAGGAAGATTTTGCCTGGAGATACATCCGCATGAGCTGTGATACGGCAAATGAAAAGCTAGTGGAAGATTTTCAATATTTTGCTACGGAAATTGAGCCAAAGATCTCCCCTATTGCCAATCAATTAAATCAAAAATTCAACGACAGCCCCTTTATTGACGAGCTGGATCAGGAAAAATATTTCGTTTACATCAGAGCGATCAGAAAAGCAATTGAAATCTATCGCGAGGAAAATGTGGAACTGCTGACTAAGCTACAAGTGGCTCAGCAGCGCTACCAAGGCATTACCGGCGCGATGAGTGTAGAAATTAATGGCCAGGAATACACGCTTGAACAAGCTTCAAACTTCATTAAAGATACAGACAGAGCGGTTAGGCAACAAGCCTGGGAAACCATTCAGCAGCGTCGTTTGGTAGACAAAGACGATTTAAACATCCTCTTTGATGAACTGCTGGTGATGCGTCATCAGGTAGCCTTAAATGCGGGTTTTGAAAACTACAGGGATTATATGTTCCAGGCCTTGGGCAGATTTGATTATACGCCACAGGATTGTTATCATTTCCATGAAGCTATTGAAAAGCAGGTCGTGCCTATTCTGAAAGAACAAGCGCAAAAACGTGCGGATGCTTTAGGATTAACTACCCTAAAACCCTGGGATATGGAAGTGAGCACCACTGGTAAAGCCGCTTTAAAACCTTTCAAAAATGGGGAAGAGCTGATTGATAAAAGCATCGAATGTTTCCATGCCATTGATCCTAAGTTAGGTCAAATGCTGACTACGATGAAAGCAAATAACCTGTTTGATGTAGAAAGCAGAAAAGGAAAAGCACCTGGAGGATACAACTATCCGCTGGCAGAAACTGGTGCCCCATTTATTTTCATGAACTCCGCAGGTTCCCTAAGAGACCTGACTACGATGGTTCATGAGGGCGGCCATGCGATCCATACCTTTATGACTGCAAACCTGGAGCTGAACGACTTTAAACATTGTCCATCTGAAGTAGCAGAATTGGCTTCCATGAGTATGGAATTAATTTCTATGGATTACTGGGATGTTTATTTCGATAAGGAAGAAGATTTATTACGCGCTAAAAAAGAACAGCTGGCAGATGTACTGAAAACCCTTCCATGGGTAGCGGTGATCGATCAGTTCCAGCATTGGATCTATACCAATCCTGGTCATAATGCAGCCGACAGAGAAGAAACTTTCAAACAGATTTATACACGATTTGGTGCTGGATTTGCAAATTGGGAAGGTCAGGAGGCTGAATTTGGCAACCTATGGCAGAAACAATTACACTTATTTGAGGTTCCTTTTTATTACATAGAATATGCGATTGCGCAATTGGGCGCCATTGCGATCTGGAAAAATTACAAGGAAAATCCACAAAAAGCATTGGAGCAATACCTTGCTGCATTATCCCTGGGTTATACCAAACCAATCAATGAAATTTATGAAACAGCAGGCATTAAATTCGATTTCAGTCTGAGTTATATTGAGGAACTGGCTTCCTTCGTAAAGGACGAATTACAGAAATTAGGTTAATTGTTTAGAAGTAATTTATAAGTTTGAATAATACAAACTAAACTAACCAGCATTCAATGTTTGAAAAACTCTTCAGAAAGAAGTCCATATCCAAGATATTAGAAGATGCCGCAAAGGGCCATGGAGAACATGGGGATTCCCTGCAAAAGACCTTAGGCGTAAGAGACCTGACCGCTTTTGGAATTGCGGCCATTATTGGCGCAGGTATCTTCAGTACCATTGGAAAAGCAAGTGCGGATGGAGGTCCGGCAGTGATATTCCTGTTTATCTTTACCGCCATTGCCTGTAGTTTTGCCGCCTTCGCTTATGCTGAATTTGCGTCAATGGTACCTGTTTCAGGCAGCGCTTATACCTATTCTTATGTCGCCTTTGGCGAATTAGTAGCCTGGATCATTGGCTGGTCGCTGATTATGGAATACTCCATCGGGAACATCACCGTAGCCATTTCCTGGTCCGACTACTTTACGGGACTCCTCTCCTCCATCAACATACCCGCATTGGGCATCAAAGGGATACATGTGCCTGATTGGGCCACCATGGATTACCTTTCTGCCTATAATGGTCATAAACATGCGGAAGCATTAGTCAATGCCGGGAAGGATTTCGCTAACCTGGATGAAGCGACTAAACTGGCCAATAATGCCTGGATTACCGCACCAAAAATTGGTGACTTCCACATCGTAGCCGACATTCCAGCACTAGGGATTATCATCTTGATTACCTGGCTGATTTACAGAGGAATGAAGGAATCCAGAAATGCAAGTAATGCTATGGTAGTGGTTAAACTGGCTGTGATTTTACTGGTATTGTCAGTAGGTATTTTCTATGTAGATACGGCAAACTGGGATCCTTTCGCGCCAAATGGGGTATCGGGAGTACTTAAAGGGGTATCGGCAGTATTCTTTGCCTATATAGGTTTTGATGCCATTTCTACTACTGCAGAAGAATGTAAAAACCCGCAGCGCGATCTGCCCAGGGGGATGATGTGGGCGATTATCATCTGTACCATTTTATACGTAGCCATTGCTTTAGTGCTGACCGGGATTGTAAATTACAGCCTTTTAGCTGTTGGTGATCCATTGGCCTTCGTATTTGACCACATCAACCTGAAGCTAATGAGCGGAATTATCGCCGTGAGTGCAGTGTTTGCTATGGCCAGTGTGTTATTGGTATTCCAAATGGGACAGCCTAGAATCTGGATGAGCATGAGCCGTGATGGTTTATTGCCAAAATCATTTTCTAAGATTCATCCGGTCTATAAAACACCTTCTTTCGCAACGATTGTGGTGGGTTTTGTAGTGGCCATCCCTTCCTTATTTATGAACCTGACGATCGTTACCGATCTTTGCTCTATAGGAACCTTATTTGCATTTGTACTGGTTTGTGCGGGTGTGTTGGTGCTTCAAAATAAACCAAATATTCAGCGAGGGAAGTTTAAAACACCTTATGTGAACTCTAAATACATTATCCCTTTTGCATTGATTGCTGCTTTAATTTTCGGTTTTACCACTTATAAGCAAGAAATGAATGCCTTTGTTTTCAATACTCCAAAGATTGTTGCACCAGTTCATTTCATTACTTCACTAAACGGGAAAGAACTGGAATCCGTGAAAGAGGAAATTAAAAATGGTCCGATAAAAGTTGCCCCAGGACAAACATTAGATGCTGCAGGTTACCTGGCTGAGCTTTCCGAAATACAATACCAACAGTTTGTGGATCAATCCGCAGTAAGCATAGAGAAGAAATACGAAGAAGGATGGTCCTTATTTAAGCATAAAATCCCCATGTGGATTTTCTTTATGATTTGCCTAGTGATCACTTATTTCTGTATCACAAAAAACTTATCATTGATTCCTGTTTTAGGCTTAATGAGCTGTTTATATATGATGTGTGAGCTTGGAATTTCCAACTGGATCGGCTTCGGCATCTGGCTGGCCATCGGACTGGTAGTCTACTTCCTTTATGGTTACAGACATAGTAAATTAGGTAAAGAAAGCAGCGCGATCTCCTAATTCGGCTGATCAATTTATCATATAGGGTGTCTTTTCAGACACCCTTTTTTTGTTCTGGAATTTACACTCTTAACCATATATTAACCAATGATTAACCCTGGAAATCTCCTATTTCAACTCATAATTTTACCTGCACTACTATTGCTCTTGTTTTGCTGTTGTTTTGCCAGAGCAACAGCATTGGAACAGAAAAGCAAAACAAGAGCAAAACAAGAGCAAAACAGATAGCGAAGTCATCCTTTGTTTTATACGCCATTTTAAGGAGTCATTTAAAGAAAATCAGGTAGAAATCCAGCCAAAAAAAAGACATCTTGAAAAACTCAAAGTTCAGTGCAAGCCTTTATACCAAAAAACATCAGGAAATAAATATTTCCTGATTAATTTATTTATTTCTTCATCAACGGGTGTATAAAAATTTGATTTTGCCCCCCACTTATGACTTGTTATCTCATAAATCCATCTTTTAGAAAATAATTACCTATCTTAGATATGGTATTTATACCCGTTAAATTGCCCTCCTATAATTATCCCTATAGTTGTTCGGTCAGAAGACCAACACTAAAGGCTCCTCCCCGGAGCCTTTTTTATTTAACAGGATTTCCATTTTTTATTGCCTATACTTTATAATTCACCTTAAAAAACCGCGATTTTTCCTTTTATGATGACCATGGCTGGCCGATGAATGGTATCGAAATTTATCATTGCCGTTTCTATGACCTGCATGGCGACAGTCCGCATTTAGCTCCAATTCATCGAGTATGGAAATGCTTTCTTTTTCTTAAGATAATTCCAATGAACCATTTTAATGAAATTTGAGAAAGCTTTTAAGTGAAAAAGGCTGTTCAAAAATGAATATGAACAGCCTTCAAACAAGAACATGAATGTTTTACACGGGTAATCTTGTCAATTCAATATCGTCTGGTGTGACAAAGATCAAAGGAACCTTCTCTACATCTACATAACTGGAATCCAGCCCGAAACTTCTTTCCTCAGAAAGACTGAAGCGTTTCAGGATGAAGTAATAATCCATTACACTGCGCTCATAGAAGCTCAGTTTAGAGAATTTCGATAAGTGTTTTTCTAACAGTACAAACCTGAAATCTCCTGCAATTTTATGTTTATTTAAAGAGGTGTACTGACTGGTAATGTCTACTTCACCATTTTTCACCAGGTCTTCGATTACTTTTCTATACAGCAGGTTTACACTCTGCTCTACTCTGAAACCCAATTTAAAATCGATACGGATCAGTTTTCCTGGGATCAGGAACTCTACCTTATATTCTCTTGTATAGGGTTCATCCACCACATCTACGTGCACCAACCAATAAATATCGGCACGTTTTGGTTCTTTTTGAATGATCGAATAAATGATTTTCGATTCGATTTCTGTTTTAAAGTTGGCACTGGTTAAATACACCAACTGCGAAGAATATTTAGGTACAGACTCATCAACACTCAGCTCAGAAATGATCTGGAAGTAATCTTCAATCTCTACATATTTAACAAATCTATTTTTGATTTTTCTAGCTACATACCAGCTCCACATCACAGTAAACAGGGCAGAACCGATCAATACGGTCATCCAGCCACCGTGGAAGAACTTGGCAAGGTTACCTACCAGGAAGGTCGATTCTAATACGCCATAAATCACTAAGAAAATCACAATCACGTAGACTGGTACCTTTTTACGTTTCATATAGGCCGCTACAAGGATCGTTGTAGATAAGAAAGTTAAATTGATCGCAAGGCCATAGGCCCCCTCCATTGCACCTGATTTCTTAAAGATCAGCACGATAGCCACACAACCCAGCCATAGTAACCAGTTGATAGAAGGCACATAGATTTGACCCTTTTGATTACTTGGATAATTGATCCTGACTTTCGGCCAAAGGTTTAATCTTACGGCCTCAGAGATCAAGGTAAAGGAACCAGTAATCATCGCCTGACTGGCAATCACCGCTGCTAAAGTAGCCAGCGCTACCATAAATAACAGATATGCAGGAGGTACAATTTCAAAGAAAGGGTTTAATTCTACTTCGTAATGAGGTCTGTGTAATACCCACACTCCTTGTCCGAGGTAGTTTAAAATCAGCATGATTTTCACGAATACCCAACTCACCCTAATGTTATTTTTTCCACAATGTCCCATATCCGAATACAGCGCTTCTGCTCCGGTAGTACACAGGAATACACCACCTAAAATAAGTAAGGCGGCAGGATTATGGATCAACAATACCACAGCATAATAAGGATTCAAAGCCTTTAGGATCGTAAAATCCTGTACAACAAATAACAATCCTAAGATCCCTAACGCACTAAACCACAAGAACATGACTGGCCCAAACAGCTTTCCAACCAGGTTGGTTCCAAATTGCTGAATGATAAAGAGCCCAGTAATGATGGCAATAACGATTGGGATAACCGGTACATCCGGGAATTTCAGCTGTAAGCCCTCAATCGCGGTTGTTACCGTAATACTGGGGGTGATAATTCCGTCTGCAAGCATGGCACATCCACCAATAACGGCAGGTATGACCAGCCATTTGGCATTCTTCCTGACCAGGGAATAGAGTGAAAATATCCCTCCTTCTCCTTTGTTATCGGCTTTAAGGGTGATGACAACGTATTTAATCGTCGTTTGCAGAGTCAGCGTCCAGATGATACAGGAAATCGCACCAAGTACCAACTCCGGGGTCACCGCTTGCCCTGCTCCTTTAACTGCTGTGAAAATTGCTTTTAGGGTATAGAGTGGTGAGGTTCCAATGTCTCCATATACAATACCTAAACTTATGAGTAACCCTCCGGCACTGAGCGCATTTAAATTTTTCTGATTCGACACCTTGTTCTAATTATGCGGTAAAATTACAGTAAATAAACAAATTTACAATCCCCTAAAATTTTAGCAGACTAATTATGGTTGAAAATATAAACAAGACAGAACGCCATAAGTTGTTAAATATTGTTAAATATTAAATTAGCGAACAAAATCATTGATTATTTTGTTTTTTTATTTATATTTTTGGAACTATCCAAGCATGAATATAAAACTACAAATTAAGCTGCTCTTGAAGATTTCTTGCATTTTATGCCTGAGTGTTTTCTGTGGCCTAAATGTTTTAGCACAGCGACAGGACAGTACCATCTCAAATGTAAGGGCAAAGAAAATCTACAAGACTCCGCAAATCAAAGCCAATGTCCCTACGTATAAACCTAAATCAGCTTTCGGTTATATTCCCTATAATGAGGTATTGTCGAGTGCAAAGGGAAATACAACCATTAAAGCCGATAAAATCCTGACGGTGTTAAAAGTATATCCAAATCCGGTAACTGATCAGATCAACCTGATTTTGAAATTGGACAGGGAGTCCAACTTTTCAGTTAAAATCATGGATTTGTTAGGAAACGAGGTGGTGACCCTTGCAAATGAACGCATTAATCCAGGTGAGCAGACAAAAAGCTACACCATTCCCAACCGCTTAAACAGTGGAATCTATTTCCTGAAGATCATTTCTGGGTCTGAAACCATAGTAAAACGTATTTCCGTTTTATAATTCCCCCTATTCTTTAGTATTTTTGGGGAGGAAGAAACTTTCAGGACCGAATCTTGTTAGTTCCATAATTATTAATCCCAAATCTGAAGATGAAGATCATTGCCATTGGCCGCAACTATGCTGCGCATGCCAAAGAATTAAACAACCCTATCCCAGGAACACCGGTTATATTTCTAAAGCCGGATACAGCTGCCTTAAGAGAAAACAAGCCTTTTTACATTCCTGAATTTTCTTCCGACATACATTATGAGCTGGAAGTAGTTTTGAAAATCTGCAGAGAAGGAAAACATATCGCTGAAAAATTTGCAGGTAATTATTTTGAAGAAGTTGGGCTGGGAATTGACTTTACCGCAAGGGACATTCAGACCCGTCATAAAGAAAAAGGTTTACCATGGGAACTAGCGAAAGCATTTGACCATAGTGCAGCAGTGAGCGCTTTTGTGCCAAAAGGACAGCTGAGCGATTTGCACCAGCTTCCATTTGAACTTCAGATCAATGGAGAACCGCGTCAGAAAGGAAACACAAAAGACATGATCTTCTCTTTTGAATACCTGATCTCTTTTATATCTCAATATTTCACCTTAAAAAAAGGAGACCTGATTTTTACAGGCACACCAGAAGGCGTTGGACAAGTACATGAGGGTGATAAATTAGAAGCTTGGATGGATGGCCATCAGTTGTTAAATTTTGATATAAAATAATTTTCATGATAAAAGCGAAATTGTTATTGCTGAGCCTGCTGTTTTTTAGTTTTGCAGCAAATGCCCAACAAGTTTTTAGTACCCAGAAATATCCATTGGTAGATTTCAGGTCACCACTGGATATTGTTCCTCCGGCACTGGCTGGTTCTTTTGGAGAGCTCCGCCCTAATCATTTTCATTCAGGAATGGATTTTCGCACCAATCAGCGGGAGGGTTATCCGGTATATGCCATCGCCGATGGCTACGTTTCGCGTCTAAGGGTTCAGAACAGTGGTTTCGGACTAGCAATTTACCTGACCCACCCTAATGGATATACATCGGTTTATGGCCATTTATCGCGTTTTAATTCTAAAATTGCGCAACAGGTGAAAAGCTTACAGTATCAAAAAAAATCTTATGAGCTAGATACCTTCCCTTCAAACCTACTGTTGCCTGTCCGCAAGGGGGATATTATTGCTTATACAGGTAATACCGGAAGCTCTGGTGGTCCTCATTTACACTTTGAAATTAGAGATACCAAGACAGAAGCGATCATTAACCCACAATTATTTGGCTTCGAAATCCCTGACAATATTCCTCCGGTAATTTATGCGATGTACGTTTACCGCTTAAACCATTTACCTTTTAATGAACTGACACCAAAGCAGTATTTTCAGGTAGTGGGTGGTTCCGGAAATTACGCCTTGAATCAGGTGAACACGATTCATTTAGACGGAGAGGTTGGATTTGGAGTGATCAGTACCGACAAACACAATGGTGCTTCGGGTACCAATGGCGTATATTCTATTGAATTGGAGCTGGATGGTAAAATTGTTTTCACTTCTGCGATGGAACGTTTCAAATTTGAAAACAGCAAAGCAATCAATTCCCACATTGACTATCCTACATTTATAAATACGAAGAAAAGTATTCAAAAGAGTTTTGTAGATCCTGGTAATCCATTAGGTATATATAGCAATCTTGTGAATAATGGCAGAATAGAGTTTAATGATGGCAAATTGCATCAGTTAAAATACATCATCACTGATGGGAAAGGAAATAAAAGCGTGCTGCAGTTCAAGGTGCAATCGGATCCGAAAGCGGTAATTAAAACACCAGAACAAGCTGCTGGTATTCCTTACGCTTATGGCAATATAAACGAATTTAACAATTCAGAAGTAAAAGTGATCTTTCCTAAAGGTACTTTGTATAATGACCTGAACTTCCAGTATAAAGCTTTTCCTAGGCCTGCAGGAAATGCTTTTTCTGCAGCACATCAGATTCATAACAGCTTGACACCACTTCACCTGGGTTTTGAGCTTTGGATTAAAGCCGACAGCAGTTTGTCGAAGTATAAAGAAAAAGCATTGATCGTTAATTCTGGTGGGGGTGCTCAAGGCGGCAGTTTCGACAATGGTTATGTGAAAGCCACACCAAGGAACTTTGGCCGTTTCCACATTGCAATAGATACCATTCCTCCTAGCCTGACGCCTTTAAATATCAGCGATGGTAAGAATATGGCAGGAATTAGTAAGATGTCATTCAAATTAAGAGATAACCTTTCCGGCTTGAAAAGCTTTAATGGCTATGTAGACGGCAAATGGATTTTGATGGAATTTGACGCTAAAACTGCCAGTTTATGGCATACTTTTGATGGCAGTATTGCGCCGGGGAAACATACCCTGGAAGTGATTGTGAGCGACATGAAAGGCAACAATAGAAATTATTCAATTACATTTTATAAATAGTATGATGACTGAATTAACAGCAGGTCAGGCAGCGCCTGATTTTACCGCAACAGATCAGGATGGAAATCCGATTTCCCTGAACCAGTTCAAAGGAAAAAAAGTGGTACTTTACTTCTATCCAAAAGACAATACTCCGGGTTGCACTGCGGAGGCATGTGATTTCAGAGACAATTACCAGGGCTTAATAGCGAAGGGTATTGTGGTATTGGGAGTAAGTATCGATTCTGAGCAATCTCACCAGAAATTTGCCAGCAAATACGAACTTCCTTTTACCTTAATTGCTGATCCTGACAAAAAGATCGTGGAGGCTTATGGGGTTTGGGGCGAGAAGAATATGTATGGTAAAAAGTATATGGGCACCAATAGAAAAACTTTCCTGATTGATGAAAATGGCGTCATTACACACATCATAGCGAAAGTGGATACAAAGAATGCAACAGCTCAGGTATTGGAATTATTAAACGCATAACTCAGGCTAGAAAAGTCAGATTTGGGATTTCTGATCGGAAACGACCCTGGATCTGGCTTTTTCTATGATGATTTCTATCTTTTGATACAATTCTGCAGCATAAAAAGGCTTGGAAATGTAATCATTCATTCCGATACTAACACATTTTTCCAGCTCACCTTTGATGGTATGGGCTGTCATGGCCACTATAGGGATCTCGCCTTTATCACCGGCCATCTTTCTAATGATTCGCGTAGTTTCATAACCGTCCAGTTCCGGCATCTGCAAATCCATCAGGATAATATCAAATGATTGCTTTTCATAAGCTTCCAATGCGATGCGGCCATTGCCAGCCAGGGTAATTTCATAGCCCTGATTTTCGAGTACTTTAGTAACCAGTAACTGATTGATCGGATTGTCCTCCACAATCAATACTTTAATACCTTTCCCATTCTGAAGGATGGGCTGATGAAGTCTGGATCTTCGGTTATTTATGGTTTGTGTTTTGAGTTCTTCCGATACTTTCTCGAAATTCATGGTAAAGTAGAAATCTGAGCCACGGCCAACTACGCTATCCATCGCCACAGCCCCACCCTGTAACTCCACCAAGCGTTTTACAATACTCAGTCCAAGTCCTGTTCCTGCATATCTTCTGGAGGTATCATTGGTTACCTGTTCAAAGAAATCAAACACTTTCTGCTGTTTATTCATTGGGATCCCTATTCCAGTATCGTGCAGCTGGAATCCAATAGAGATGGTATCTTCTTCCTCATATACTGCTCTTAAAGAGATTTTCACTTCACCTTTTTCCGTGAATTTGATGGCATTTGAAGTGAGGTTTAATAGGATTTGTCCCAGACGAAGGGCATCACCGCTCAGGACTTCCGGCAAGGTATCAGGAATCTCGTAGCTAAAGTTCAGGTTTTTACATTTTGCACTATGTTCCATCATTCTATAGATAGAATGTACGGTGTCTTTTAATGTGAATGGAAGGTTTTGAAAATTGATGTCTCCGGATTCCAATCTGGAAAAGTCAAGGATGTCATTGAGGATGGCCATAAGCTGATCGGCCGATTTGATGATCATCTGAAGAGATTGATGGTGATCTTCGTCCACTAGAGATTCCTCTAATAACTGTGCGAAGCCCATAATTCCATTCATAGGAGTACGGATTTCGTGGCTAATATTGACCAGAAATATTTGTTTTGCTTTTTCAGAAGCTTCCCTGATTTCCTGTTCTTTAATCAGTTCCAGGCCCATTCCATTTAATTCCTTGTCTTTTTGAGCTAATGCCTGATGAAGCTGCCCTGTTGCTGGCATTTGCAGTTTGCTTTTGAGTACGCTTTTAAACTGCTGGATCAGGCCATAACAGGCGATTAGGACTGCAATGCCAGAGGCGATCGAAAACCAGATACGGACTTGCTGGTTGTTCGCAGAGAGAACTATCCAGTAACTGAGTACCATACAAAGCACGATAAAGGACACTAAAAGATATATTGTTCTTAAACCACGAACACTATCCTCCCCCCTTCTAAAGGTAGAAATTGCCATACACACACATTAAAGTTAAGCCCCCCAGGCAAACAATAAGGACAAAAATACAGTTTTATGTGAGATTAAAACTTCAGATCCGGCGTTCATTTTGTTCAGTATTAAGGAGATAAGCACAGATTTCAAAACTTATTTGGGTATCCGGACTTTCTCATGTAAAGCTTTGTTTTTCAGAAATCCTGCTGCATAAAAAAAGGGAGAAACTTTGGCTTCTCCCTTTCTATAGCTAAGGTTGTTTACGGCCTATTTATATTATCCTTTAGTACGAACTTTATGTCCGGCTACAGCAAAATACCAGATGTATAAGTAACAAGGCAGCACACTTACAAAGAATGCCAATTGGAAGTCCATGTGTAAATAGTCTTTCAGGTAACCGTAAATCAATGGCCAAACCGCACCACCTGCAATACCCATCACCATAATCGCTGATCCTGTTTTAGTGAATTTACCAAGTCCTTTGATGCCTAGAGGGAAGATTGCTGGCCACATTAATGAATTCGCCAGTCCTAATAAACCTACGAAAATCACGGAAGTATAACCATGCGTTAAATATGCTGCACCTACAAAAATCACCCCTAAAATCGCACAGATTTTTAAGGCAAACTGCTGGGTAATGTATTTAGGGATCACAATAATACCAACCACATAACCAACCAGCATACTCGCTAAAGTAAGGGTGGTAAAGTATTTGGTAATATCGGCACTAATGCCTAATGATTTTCCATATACGCCGATGATATCGCCCGCCATTACTTCTGCCGCTACATAAACGAAAATACAGAATGCACCAAGGAAAAGGTGCGGGAATTGGAAGATGGAAGTTTTTGTAACTTTAACTTCTCCATCAATTACTTCATCTTCTTTATCTACGTCAACTTCCGGCAGGTTTGAATATTTAATAAATATGGCAAAAAGTGTGAACACAATCGCCAATACAATATAAGGTGTATGAACACGTCCTAAAACTTCTTGTAATAATAGTTCACGTTCTGCAGCTGTAGTGGCAATGTCAGCGATTTTACTTTCAATTGCACTTGCATTTTTCAGGAAAATAGTACCCATTACAATTGGCACAATCACACCGGCAAATTTATTGCATAGTCCCATGATACTCATGCGTTTTGCTGCACTTTCTATTGGGCCAATGATGCTGATGTAAGGATTAGAAGCGGTTTGCAATAGTGAAAGGGCTGCTCCCTGGATGAAGATACCTGTTAAGAACAAACCAAAACTCCTGCTGTCTGCCGCAGGGATAAAAATTAAAGATCCGAACGCCAAAATCAGTAAGCCTATAATAATTCCGTTTTTAAATCCCAATTTTTTAAGATCCACGAAGAAGGAAGGGATAGAAAGAAGTAAGCGATATAGGATGCGAAGGTGACCAAGAAGGCTTCAAAATCTGTTTTAAGTCCGCAAGCTATTTTCAGAAAGGGAATTAAGGTACTATTGGCCCAGGTTACAAAGCCAAAAATGAAGAATAAAGCCCCAATGGTTACAATGGGCGAAATGACTGATTTTTGTGTTTGGTTTGTCATGATTTAGTTTGTGTGGTTTTAAATATCAATTTTTTGAAGTTTGGTTAGTATTTTTATCAAAATCGAACATAAAAGTTCCTAAAAATATAGAATTCTCTGGAATAACAAGCTTATATTGATAAATCGATAGAAAAATAAAATAAAAAGCAGTCAATAGTTGTATTTTATGCCTTTCTACTGAACTTTAGCTTAACATGTTACGTCCAAAGTATTTTTAATTACATTTGTCATATTAATCAACAACCCCAATTAATGAAACATACAATCAATGAATTAGAAGATATCGCTTCTCAAGTAAGAAGAGATATTGTTAGAATGGTGCACGGTTGCCAATCAGGCCACCCCGGAGGATCATTAGGATGTGCAGACTTTATGACTGCATTGTATTTTGATGTGATGAACCACACTACTGATTTTAAAATGGATGGAATAGGAGAAGATATATTTTTCCTTTCTAACGGACATATTTCACCGGTTTTCTATAGTGCGCTGGCTAGATCAGGCTATTTTGAAGTTAGTGAGCTGGCTACATTCAGAAAATTAAATTCAAGATTACAGGGACATCCAACTACACATGAGCACCTTCCAGGTATCAGAATTGCTTCCGGATCTTTAGGTCAGGGCATGTCTGTAGCGATTGGGGCTGCACAAGCGAAGAAATTAAACAAAGACCATTCCACAGTTTATGTGTTATTAGGAGATGGAGAATTACAGGAAGGCCAAAATTGGGAAGCCATCATGTATGCACCATTCAATAAGGTTGACAATTTGATTGCTTCTATTGATTATAATGGACAGCAGATTGATGGTCCTACTGAAAAAGTACTTTCTTTAGAGAGTTTACAGGCTAAATTCGAAGCTTTCGGATGGCATGTAATCACCTCTAATGGTAACGATATGGCTGATATTGTGAAAGCTTTACACTATGCTAAATCTTTAACTGGTAAAGGCAAACCTATTTTAAACTTAATGAGTACTATCATGGGTAATGGTGTAGATTTCATGATGGGATCACACAAATGGCATGGTATTGCTCCAAATGACGAGCAATTAGCCGCAGCATTGGCACAATTACCTTCTACCCTAAAAGACTATTAAGCATGAAAAAGTACACATATACTGAAAAGAAAGATACCCGTTCTGGTTTTGGAGCAGGATTACTTGAAGCAGGACAGAAAAACCCGGAAGTAGTTGCACTTTGTGCGGATTTAGTAGGTTCTTTGAAAATGGATGCCTTTATTAAAGAATTCCCTGAGCGCTTTTTCCAGATTGGTATTGCCGAAGCAAATATGATCGGTATTGCTGCTGGTTTAACCATTGGTGGTAAAATTCCTTTCACAGGAACTTTCGCCAACTTCTCTACAGGAAGGGTTTATGACCAGATCAGACAGTCTGTTGCTTATTCGAATAAAAATGTAAAAATCTGTGCTTCGCACGCTGGTTTAACACTAGGTGAAGATGGAGCAACTCACCAGATTTTAGAAGATATCGGTTTGATGAAAATGCTTCCAGGCATGACTGTGATCAATACTTGTGATTATAACCAGACTAAAGCGGCGACTATTGCAATTGCTGAATATGAAGGTCCTGTTTATTTACGTTTCGGCAGACCAGTAATTCCTGTATTTACTGATCCTGATCAGAAATTTGAGATTGGAAAAGCATGGATGGTAAACGAAGGTACTGATGTAACGATCGTTGCTACCGGACACATGGTCTGGAAAGCAATTGAAGCTGGTGAGCAATTGGCAGAATTGGGTATTGATGCAGAAATTATCAATATTCACACAATTAAGCCATTGGATGAAGCTGCAATCTTAAAATCTGTGAAGAAAACAGGTTGCGTAGTGACTTGCGAAGAACACAATAAATTTGGTGGTCTTGGAGAGAGTGTAGCCAGATTATTGTCTACAGAACTTCCTTCACCTCAGGAATTTGTAGCCGTAAATGATAGCTTCGGAGAAAGCGGTACTCCTGATCAATTGATGACTAAGTACGGTTTGGATACGATCAATATTGTTGAAGCTGTTCAAAAAGTAATGAAAAGAGCCAATAAATAAGCCTTAACTGGCGTTTAATATATCTGTCCATATTAACAGATTAAATACTATAAATGAAGCAGGTTGAAGATTCAGAAATTTTAGAGAAATTCTCCAGTAAAGAGACTCGCAATGAAGCCTTTAACCTGCTTCTTCAAAAGTACCAGCAAAAGATCTACTGGCATATCCGCCGGTTGGTGATCGACCATGATGATACGGATGACCTGGTTCAGGAAGTTTTCGTGAAAGTCTGGAAAAATCTGGAGAAGTTCCGCAGCGATTCCAAGTTGTATACCTGGATCTATCGCATAGCCACCAATGAATCTATTACTTTTCTGAATAAAAAGAAACAACGCAACAATACGCCATTAGATGATGTTTCTGAAGAATTGGCGGAAAGCCTGGTCGCTTCTTCTTATTTCAATGGGGATAAAATACAGATGAAATTACAGCAGGCATTGTTGACTTTACCAGAAAAACAACGTCTCATTTTTAACATGAAGTATTTTGATGACCTCAAATATGAAGAGATTGCGGAGATCACAGGAACTAGTGTAGGTGCCTTAAAAGCCTCTTTTCATATTGCAGTAAAAAAAGTGGAAACTTTTATGCTAAATGAGGACATTACCTTTTAAACCTTTTGCTCTGAAATGTATCAATACTTATGCAATGGAAAATGATTTAGAAAATAGCGAATGGATGAACGAAGCCCCTCACCTGGCCGGCTTAGACCTGAAACATCCTTTTTCTATTCCAGAAGGGTATTTTGAAGGACTGCCAGCAGACATTCATGAAGCTATATTTTTGGATGATTTGAAAACCAGCACACCAGAATCAGGCTTCAGTATGCCGGAAGGTTACTTCGAGTCGCTTTCTACAAAGATTCAGGCAGATGTGGTTGGCTATACCGTACCCCCCGATTATTTCCAACAACTGCAGGCAAAGATTGCTGCAAAAACAACAGAAGAAAAGGTCGCAAAAACCATTCGCTTATGGCATTCTAAGTCATTAAAATACGCATCAGCTGCCTGTTTTGTATTGGTGAGTGCCTTAAGTGTCTATTTTTATCAGAATGCAAATCCTGCAGCAGTACTTCCACTTTCTGCTGAGGCCACAACAGAACAGATGCTTTTTGATATTGACGAAAGTACCATTATAGAACATATTCAATCTAATCGCCTAACGCAGGAACAGCCTTCGGTAGCAGATGCTGATTTAGAAAACTATATTCTCAGCAACTACAGCCAGAATGAAATTGCTTCGAATTTATAATTTTTGATCTCTTCATCACTAATAAAATAATACCCTAATGAAAAATATAATTGTTGCCTCCATGCTTTTTATGCTGCCTTTCTTTGCTTCCGCACAGAAGTCCGGAGGTAGATCTCCTGAAATCGAATCCTTAAGAATTAGCTATTTAACACAGAAATTAGACCTTTCTGAGGAAGAAGCGAAGATTTTTTGGCCGATTTACAATGACTACAAAAGAGAACAATCTGCCTTGCGTAAAGAAAAGTCTCAAAATATGATCAGCTTTAAAAAGAGTACAGAAATCGACGATTTGTCAGATACAGAAGTACAGAACTTGATTGTGAACGAGCTGGACTTTAAACAAAAAGACTTATTAATTGATAAAAAGTATTTTGGCAAATTTAAATCAAGCCTGCCGATCAAAACTGTTGGAAAATATTACCGTGCTCAGGAGACTTTTAAAAGAGAACTCCTATCGAGATACAAAAATGGAAGGCCTGAGCGGAATTAATTTGTATTTTTGTGTATGCTTACACAACGTCAATTATTCCTTCAACATAACGCCCAAACTACACTAGAGCCACTTCTTTTAGAATTTACTAAAGCCAGCGGTATGTATCTTTATGATACTGCAGGCAAAAAACACCTGGATTTAATTGCCGGTATTGGTGTGAGTAATGTTGGCCATTGTCACCCTGCCGTAGTAAATGCGGTAAAGGAACAAGTGGAAAACTACATGCACATTATGGTTTATGGCGAATTCGTTCAGAGTCCGCAGGTAAACTTTGCTAAAGCTCTAGCAGATGTACTTCCAGGTCACTTAAACTGTACTTATTTCGTTAATTCCGGTGCAGAAGCCGTAGAAGGTGCCATGAAACTGGCTAAACGATATACCGGTCGCTCGGAAATAATTTCCTGCCATAATTCTTATCATGGCAGTACTCAAGGGGCCTTAAGCTTAATGGGCAACGAAGAATTCAAACAAGCCTACAGACCATTACTTCCCGATATCCGTTTTATCAATTTTAATGTGATCGCAGACCTGGATCTGATTACAGAACGTACCGCAGCTGTATTTATGGAGACCGTACAAGGTGAAGCTGGCCTTAGAACTGCCGATAAAGCCTATTTTGAAGCACTAAGAGCAAAATGTACGGCCACAGGCACCTTATTAGTACTTGACGAAATTCAATGCGGTTTTGGACGCACTGGAAAGATGTTTGGCTTTGAACATTACGGAATTGCTCCTGACATTCTTTTATTGGCTAAAGGTATCGGTGGCGGTATGCCTATCGGTGCATTTATCAGTTCTACGGAGATTATGAGGGCCTTGGCAACAAATCCTATTTTAGGACACCTGACTACCTTTGGCGGTCACCCAGTAAGCTGTGCAGCAGGTTTAGCCACTTTGCAAACCATCCAAAAAGAAAACATTGTAAATGGTGTAGAAGAAAAAGGAGAATTATTTAAAAAATTATTGGTTCACCCTGCCATCAAAGAGGTACGTGGAAAAGGCTTAATGATGGCTATCGAGTTTGAAAACTTTGAGATTAATAAAAAAATCATTGATGCCTGTATTGCGGATGGTGTGATCAGCGATTGGTTCCTGCATTGCAGTAATTCTATGCGCGTAGCTCCACCATTGATCATCACAAAGGAAGAAATTGAATACGCCTGCGAGGTGATTCTAAAAAATGTAGCAGAAATAGTTCCTTCCGTTTAACTCATTTTTTGTCTTTTGATCAGATAGGCCTCCAATATAGGTTGAAATCCAGCTGCAATATCGGCATCGATCATATCGATTTTATATTGGCTGCATTTCAGCTGGATGGCCTGTCTATATTTACTCATCCTGCTGAGGTATTCCATTTTCAAATTTGCAGCATGCGCCTTAATGGTCGCACCCGTTTCCATATCTATAAACTCGTAAGGCCGGTTTTCAAATTCGAAATCTACTTCTCTGGATTTATCTGTCACATTAAAGATCACTACTTCATGTTTGTTGAATTTTAAGTGTTGAAGCGCCGAAAACAACGTTTCCAGCTGCTCTTCACCTTGGTCACTGTTCAGCATATCACTAAAAATCACAACCAATGAACGCTTATGAATTAGTTCTGCAAGCTGATGTAAGGCTTGTGCCACATTGGTTTGCAGGTTCATTTCCGATTTATTTAAAACTTGCTCGAGCTGACTGAATAGGTATTTCTGATGGACAGTGGTTGATTTAGCAAGGGTATTCAGTAATAAATGATCGGAAAACAAGCTGAGTCCGAAAGCATCCCTTTGTCTTTTCAACAAATAGATCAAGGCAGCAGTCGCCTGTACAGAAAAGTTAAGTTTATTATATTCTCTGGAAGGGAAATGCATGGAGGATGAAACATCCACTATAAACTGACAACGGAGATTGGTTTCTTCTTCGAAGCGTTTAATGAAGAGTTTATCTGTTTTAGCGAAAAGCTTCCAGTCGATATTTTTTACACTATCTCCTACATTATACAGTCGGTGTTCCGCAAATTCCACAGAAAAACCGTGAAAAGGGCTTTTGTGAAGGCCGGTGATAAAGCCTTCAACAACTTGTTTGGCTAATAATTCAAGATTGCCATGAAAAGAGATGCCTTGCTCATCGATTGGATACTGCATAGGGTAAATATAAAAAAAGCGTTCATAAATCTATGAACGCTTTTTTAACTAGTATATGTTGAGTTGATTACAACTGTGCATCTAATTTTTGTGCCAATACTGATTTTGGAACAGCACCAACTTGTTTATCTACAACTTCACCATTTTTGAAGAACAATAACGCTGGAATGTTGCGGATACCGAACTGAGTAGAGATTTGAGGGTTGTTGTCCACATTTACTTTACCTACGATCGCTTTTCCTTCGTATTCTTTTGAGATCTCGTCTACTACTGGTCCTACCATGCGACATGGACCACACCACTCTGCCCAAAAATCAACCAAAACGGGTTTATCTGATTTTAATACAACTTCCTCGAAGTTTGCATCTGTAATTTCCAAAGCCATAATTCTTATTTTTTAATTAGTTTTTTATTGTATCGTCTATTAGTTTGAATCGGCAAATCTAATCTTTAAATCCAAACTCTATGCAAAGATATAATCAATTGTAATGCCATCATCCTGACAATGCCAAAATGACATTAGTTCAACTTAGGATTTACATTCAAAGCAGTTAACTGCTCCAAAAAGTCATTATTAGGATTAATCTTCAATGATTTGGAAGGCAATTTTACATTTACGTTCTGTTCCCTATCATAAACATCAAACAGCAACTGACAATTCTGGTGGTCGGTGCTGGCTTTATTTTCTTCCAGTATTGCGTTGATTTTCAGCATAAAATCATCAGTAATCTTTTCAATAGGCACTTGAATTGTTACACTTTTTGCCAGTTTATCACGCAACTCAGATAATAAATGGATAGAAGTGATTTTGAACTCCCAATCTCCTTCTTTTCTGAAGCGTTCCCCTACCCTACCTCTGATCTGTAAGAAATAACCATCAGTGAGGAATTGTTTAAACTTGATAAAATCATCACCAAATAAGGCCAGTTCACAGGTATCTTCATAGTCTTCGAACACAATGGTTCCAAAAGGTTTCCCCGTCTTCGTCATTCTTTGCGCAGAAATCACTACTAAACCACCTACTACCAGTTCCTTATTCTTGATGCCTTCAAACTCTGCAAGTACTTCCTCGGTAGAATCACCGGTTCTGATCTTATTGACTACAGAAAGATGTCTGACTTTATGCTGGCAAAACTCTTTAAGCTCTAATTTATAGTTATCGAGCGGGTGACCACTTAAAAAGATACCGATGGCATCTTTTTCATATTTCAACCTGTCGATCAGACTCCATTCCGGAGATACGGGTAAACTAGGTTCATACACCATATCAGAAGCTGTTCCACCAAATAAAGAGGATTGTGCAGAAGATTCGTTGTTCTGGAAATCATTCGCAAACTTGATCATCTTCTCTATACCATTCATTTTATCGTTAATGCCAACAAAGAAATACTGCGCCCTATGGTAGCCGAAGCCATCAAAAGCGCCGCTATAGACAAAACTTTCGTAAGCTTTCTTATTGACGGTACGGGTATTGGAACGTTTGGCAAAATCATAAACACTCTTATATTGGCCATTTTCATTACGGTCAATGATGATACTTTCTACGGCTTTCTCTCCTACACCTTTAATTCCAGAAAGACCAAATCGTACTTGTCCGCTGGTATTTACGGAGAATTTAGTGCCTGACTCGTTCACATCAGGGCCCAATACAGAAACGCCCATCTGTTTGCATTCTTCCATAAAGAAGGCCACTTGCTTGATGTCACTCATATTATTGGAAAGTACCGCAGCCATATATTCTGCAGGGTAATGCGCTTTTAAATAGGCGGTTTGGTAAGCAATCCAGGCATAACAGGTAGAGTGAGATTTGTTGAAGGCGTAAGAAGCGAATGCTTCCCAATCTTTCCAGATTTTCTCTAATGTAGTAGGATCATGTCCCTTTTCTGCAGCCTGAGCTACGAACTTAGGTTTCATTTTATCCAGTACATCCTTTTGCTTCTTACCCATCGCCTTACGTAAAACGTCGGCTTCACCTTTGGTAAATCCGGCAAGTTTCTGGGAAAGTAGCATCACCTGCTCCTGGTATACGGTAATTCCGTAAGTTTCTTTTAAATATTCTTCGCAAGCGTCAAGGTCATATTTGATCTCTTCTTCTCCATTTTTCCTGCGTACAAAAGATGGAATATACTCCAGTGGTCCTGGGCGATAAAGTGCATTCATCGCAATTAAATCCCCGAAAACGGTAGGTTTCAATTCCTTCATGTACTTCTGCATCCCGTTAGACTCGTACTGGAAAATTCCGATGGTTTCTCCACGCTGGAACAGCTCATAAGTCTTCGCATCGTCAATCGGGAAGTTATCCGGATCGAGGTCGATCTTATGTCTGAATTTAACCAGTTTTACAGTGTCTTTGATCAGGGTCAACGTTTTTAACCCAAGGAAGTCCATTTTCAATAGACCGGCACTTTCTACAACGGAATTGTCGAATTGGGTAACATACAGGTCTGAATCTTTAGCGGTAGCTACCGGTACAAAGTTGGTAATGTCGCTTGGTGTAATGATCACCCCGCAGGCATGGATTCCTGTATTTCTTAGTGAGCCTTCCAGGATTTGTGCCTGTTCCAGTGTTTTTGCACCCAAATCGTTGGCACCTGCCAAAGATTTTAACTCTAACACCTTTTCATATTCGTCTGCCCGAAGTGCGCCTTTCAGGCTCTTCTCATCCAGTGTAAATATTTTCGCCAGTTTCATGTTAGGAATCAGCTTGGCGATTTTTTCTGCCTCATAAAGTGGCAGATCCAATACCCTTGCCGTGTCCTTAACGGATGATTTAGCCGCCATGGTACCATAGGTAATGATCTGTGCCACCTGGTTGGCTCCATATTTATTGATCACGTAGTCCATTACCCTTCCACGGCCCTCATCATCAAAGTCGATATCGATATCGGGCATAGAAACACGGTCTGGATTCAGGAAACGCTCAAATAGTAAATCGTATTTGATGGGGTCAATATTGGTGATCCACAAACAGTAGGCCACCGCGGATCCCGCCGCAGATCCCCTTCCTGGGCCTACAGAAACATCTAACTGCCTGGCCATGGCAATGAAATCCTGTACGATCAAAAAGTATCCCGGATATCCGGTTTTCTCGATCGTTTGTAATTCGAAGTCCAAACGCTCGGCAATGTCGTCCGTAATTATTCCGTAACGCTTTTTCGCTCCTTCATAAGTCAGGTGGCGTAAATATTTGTTTTCCCCTCTTTTACCGCCATCTTCTTCATCCTCTTTTACAAGGAATTCTTCAGAAATATCGAACTTAGGTAAAAGGACTTCACGGGCAAGTTTATAGATTTCTATTTTATCTACAATTTCTTGTATGTTGATAATCGCTTCTGGTAAATCAGCGAAAAGATTTTTCATTTCTTCAGGAGTTTTGAAATAATACTCCTGGTTTGGTAAGCCAAAACGGTATCCACGGCCACGGCCAATTGGGGTAGCTTGTTTCTCTCCGTCTTTTACACACAATAAAATATCGTGGGCATTGGCATCTTTTTTATTGATATAATAGGTGTTGTTTGTGGCGATCACCTTCACATCATGTTTTTTAGCCAGCGCAACTAATGAAACATTGACAATATCTTCATCCTCCTGGCTATGGCGCATCACTTCGATGTAGAAGTCTTTACCAAATTGTGATTTCCACCATAACAATGCTTCTTCTGCTTGTTTTTCACCAAGGTTTAGCAATTTGCTGGAAATCTCACCATATAAGTTACCAGACAAGACGATGATGTCCTCTTTATATTGCTCTATAACGGCTTTATCAATCCGGGGGATATAATAGAATCCTTTCGTATACGCGATAGAAGACATTTTTGCCAGGTTATGATACCCTTGTTTGTTCTTCGCCAGTAATACAACCTGATATCCATCATCTTTTCTTTTCTTATCCAAATGGTCATCGCAGACAAAGAACTCACAACCAACAATGGGTTTAATAATAACCTCATCCGGTGTTTCTCCTTTTTCCATCGCTTCCTTATTCCTGGTTTCCACTCCTTTATTGTGGTTCAGGATCTGCGCCACGAAATGGAAAGCACCCATCATATTCGCATGATCGGTCATCGCTACTGCAGGCATTTTATGTGCAGCTGTGGCTTTGATTAGAGAAGGAATATTAATGGTAGATTGCAGTACAGAAAATTGCGTATGGTTGTGTAGATGGGCAAAAGCTACGTTGGCCAGTTCCTGCTTGTTCTCTTCCAGCGTCTTTTTAGATACTTTAGGAGCTTCAGTTTTCTGCAGCCGTTTTCTAATTTCATCAGAAGCAGACTTAAGGTTTACGTGGTTTAAACCGATCCTTTCAATCGTCCCTGGATTCTGCTTGTTAAAGGCCGGGATATAGTTGGCATCTGCCTGTAATTGCTCCAGCGTAAATACCTCCATTTTGATCAACTGCAAAAAACAACGCGTGGTTGCCTCCACATCCGCCGTAGCATTGTGGGCTTCTGAAAATGGGGTTCCAAAAAGGTATTGGTGTAATTCTGTAAGCGTAGGCAGTTTAAATTTACCTCCACGGCCACCTGGAATCTTCAATAATTCTGCGGTTACTTCAGTACAGGTGTCGAGCACTGGCATGGTGCTCATTGGACTTTCTATCCCTAAACGGTGAAACTCACAACCCATAATATTGACATCAAAGCCAATATTTTGTCCGACAACAAACTTAGATTTTGACAGCGCAATATTAAATTTCTCTAATACTTCTGCCAGAGAAATACCCTGTTCTTCGGCTAATTCCGTCGAAATACCGTGGATTCTTTCTGCATCATAAGGAATATTGAAGCCTTCAGGTTTTACCAGATAATCCTGATGTTCGATCAAATTTCCAAGCTCATCATGTAACTGCCAGGCGATTTGAATACATCTGGGCCAATTATCCATATCGGTAATCGGCGCATTCCAATTGCGTGGCAATCCCGTCGTTTCGGTATCAAAAATCAAATACATAGCTAGGTAATTAGAAAATCGTCTTTTTAGAAATCAATATGATTGATCAAAAATACGGAAATTTCAGTTCTTCCAGTAATTGAAGCAGGGAATTTTATCCAGAAGGCCGGTATTTTTTACATAGAATGGACTGCCGGAATTGGCCCGGAAGATTTGTGTTCCTGAGAAACCAGTTTACTCGTATCGTAACCCTTTTTCTGACAGCGGTCTATAATTTCCACAAGCAATTCTTCAGGAATATTAGGCTTTCTCGCCATAATAAAAAGGTATTTGAATTTAGGATGCCCGACTACCACATAAGAGTAATCCTCAGCAAGTTCGATGACCCAGTAATCCACTTTTACCGGCCAGATAAATTCGGCTTTAAAGCGAGTATTTCTACTTCCGCGAACCACAAAAAGCTTGGATCTGAAATACTTTTGTTTGTCCTCACCCAGCACTTTATAACCCGTAAAAACAGCATAATAGCCATCTGGATGGATCACGTAGGTTTCCACAGTCTGGCGCCAATGTTTATCAATGAAAGTGGGAATCGAATATAAAGAGTACCACTTCCCTGCATACGACATGATATCAACTTTTTCTACAGGTACATTATCCATAATAGATTCTATTTGTTTGCGACTATTAAGCAAATGTAAATTCTTTATCATAAAACCAGCAAGGTTGAAGAAAGTTTTAAAAAGCGTTTTTTAAACTGACCTAAATTTATAACTTCGGCAGGAGGCGTAACCAGATTGGCTTTGCTTTAATAATTAATTATATTGTAAATTACTTTATCAATGCGCATTTAAAAACAATAGATTTAACCCCTGTAAACAAGCTTTATGCTTGTTGCTATTAAAATAAAATTAGATTCATTATGAAAATAACGGTTGTAGGTGCCGGCGCTGTAGGCGCCACTTGTGCAGATAATATTGCCAGAAAAGAATTAGCAGAAGAGCTTGTTTTATTAGACATCAAAGAAGGTTTTGCAGAAGGCAAAGCAATTGATATGATGCAAACGGCCACTCTATTGGGCTTTGATACAAAGATTAAAGGGGTTACAAATGATTATAGTCAGACGGCAGGATCAGCAGTAGCAGTGATTACTTCAGGTTTACCACGTAAACCGGGAATGACCCGCGAAGAACTGATTGGAATCAATGCAGGCATCGTGAAAGGGGTAGCCGAAAACATCCTAAAATACTCCCCAGAGGCGATCATCATTGTGATCAGCAATCCGATGGACACCATGACCTACCTGGCCTTAAAATCACTGGGATTACCTAAAAATAGAATTATCGGTATGGGCGGAACTTTAGACAGCGCCCGTTTTAAATATTATTTAAGTGTAGCCTTAAACTGCAATTCAAATGACCTGCAAGGTTTTGTAATTGGAGGTCATGGCGACACCACTATGATCCCCTTAACACGTTATGCCACTTATCAAAGTTTACCGGTAACGGAATTGCTGGACAAAGCAACTTTAGACAAAGTAGCCGCAGATACTATGGTGGGTGGAGCTACGTTAACTGGTCTTTTAGGTACTTCTGCCTGGTATGCGCCAGGAGCGGCAGGTGCTGCTTTGGTAGAAAGCATTGTACGTGATGAAAAGAAATTGTTTACCTGCTGTGTAGCCCTTGATGGCGAATACGGTCAGCAGGACATCTGTCTAGGTGTTCCTGTAATTGTTGGCCGCAATGGCTGGGAAAAGGTAATTGACTACAAATTGAATGAGGAGGAACAAGCTTCCTTTAATAAAAGTGCAGATGCCGTTCGTGCCATGAACAGTGTTTTACATGACATGAAACTAGTATAAATTTGATGAGAACGATTGCTGTTCCCTTAACCTTAATAAATCTACAAGATGACGGTTTCCACCTTTTGGTGGAAATTGTTGTTTTTGGGAAAAAGTGTTTTGCTGTTCTAGACACAGGAGCCTCCCGTTCCGTCTTTGACATGGCCTTGATTAAGAACAACATTTCAGAACTTGCTTATAGTGAGGAAACCCAGGCCACTACCCTCTTTGCTACGTCCAGCACGATTCAAGCTACCATTCCTAAAATTAAAATGGGCAGGTTAATTATTCATGACTATGAAACTGTAGCCCTGGATCTGGAAAGTGTAAACCAGGCTTATGACCAGATGGGACATCCCATGATTGCCGGCATTATTGGCAGTGATGTGCTCCTGAAATATCAGGCAGTGATCAATTATAACAAGCTGAAGCTATTTTTATACAGCGAATAATCCCTTTCCTGAGTTTTCAGAAAAAATGATCATAATAGACTCAATAAGAAAGAATTCTTAATTAACATTAAGCACTCAGCCCTCTTAAATCTAATTCTTATTAAATATAAAAGGAGGCACCTTTATCAGGCACCTCCTTTTATATTTTAATTGTTATTTTGAACTGCTAATTAGGCATCAATCTTAGCATATTTAGCATTTCTCTCGATGAAATCTCTTCTTGGACCAACTTCATCACCCATTAACATGGAGAAGGTATGGTCACATTCAGCAGCATTTTCAATCGTTGCCTGTAATAAAGTACGTGTTGCAGGGTTTAAGGTAGTATCCCATAATTGCTCTGCGTTCATCTCTCCAAGACCTTTATAGCGTTGGATGTGTACACTCTCTTCTTTACCTGCACCTTTTAAGCGCTGTACTGCCTGATCGCGTTGTTGATCATTCCAGCAATATTCATGCTCTTTTCCTTTTTTAACCTGGTACAATGGTGGCGCTGCGATGTACACATAACCAGCTTCAATCAATGCTTTCATGTATCTGAAGAAGAAAGTAAGGATCAAGGTAGTAATGTGTGATCCATCGATGTCTGCATCCGTCATGATCACTACCTTATGGTAACGAAGTTTGGTTAAGTTCAGCGCTTTATCATCTTCCGGAGTTCCGATACTTACCCCTAAAGCGGTAAACATATTCTTGATCTCGTCGTTTTCATAGATCTTGTGCTCCATTGCTTTCTCAACGTTCAGGATTTTACCTTTCAGTGGAAGAATAGCCTGGAAATTACGGTCTCTACCTTGTTTGGCAGTTCCACCCGCGGAATCTCCCTCGACCAAGTAAATCTCACATTTTTCCGGATCACTATCAGAGCAATCGGCAAGCTTACCAGGTAAACCTGAACCACCCATTACACTCTTACGCTGCACCATCTCACGTGCTTTACGTGCTGCTGCACGTGCTGTAGCAGCAAGAATTACTTTATTAACGATCAGCTTTGCTTCTCTAGGATTTTCTTCCAGGTAATTGTTCAGTGCCTCACCAACGGCGATATCCACCGCACCCATTACCTCCGAGTTACCTAACTTTGTTTTCGTCTGACCTTCAAACTGTGGTTCCTGTACTTTTACAGAAACTACTGCAGTCAATCCTTCTCTAAAGTCATCACCGGTAATCTCAAATTTCACATTTTTAAGCAAGCCAGATTTATCAGCATACGCTTTTAAAGTTCTGGTTAAACCTCTTCTGAAACCTGCAATGTGTGTACCACCTTCATGTGTATTGATATTGTTCACATAAGAGTGTACATTTTCTGCATAACTATCATTATATTGTAAAGCCAGTTCTACTGGAATACCATTTTTGATACCTTCTACATAAATCGGCTCTGCAATCAGCGAAGGGCGACCTCCATCTAAAAACTGAACAAATTCTTTCAAACCGCCCTGAGAGTGGAAAAGTTCCGTAATCGGATTTCCTTCTTCGTCTAATTCACGCTCATCAGTAAGTGTCAGTTTAATTCCTTTATTCAGGAAAGACAGTTCTCTTAATCTGCTGGCTAAAGTATCATAACGGTACTCTAAAGTTTGGGTAAAGATCTCAGGATCCGGAGAAAACGTAATTACTGTTCCTCTTTTATCGGTTACCCCTACGATTTTCACATCGTATTGTGGCTTACCTTTTTCATATTCCTGTTCCCAGATTTGTCCGTCACGGTGAACTTCTGCTTTTAAATGTGTTGATAATGCGTTCACGCAACTTACCCCCACACCATGCAGACCACCGGAAACTTTATAAGTATCCTTATCAAATTTACCCCCGGCATGTAATACCGTCATTACGATCTCCAGAGCTGATTTTTGCTCTTTCTGCATAATTCCAGTAGGAATACCACGACCGTTATCTTCAACTCTGATCGAGTTGTCTTTAAGAATATTTACATATATCGTGTCAGCATGACCTGCTAACGCCTCATCAATAGAGTTATCTACTACCTCGTAAACTAAATGGTGTAATCCTTTTACTCCGGTGTCTCCTATATACATCGAAGGGCGCTTACGCACCGCTTCTAAACCTTCTAAAACCTGTATATTATCTGCCGAATAATTTGACTTTGGATCCTTTTCTTCGCTCATAATTTTTAAAAAAACAATTAGATTCAAAAATAACCATTTTAGCCCAATTAACCGCAAATGTGGATAACTATTTGACCAAAAAACCATTAAAAATGAGCTAAAAATCGTAGTTTTTTAGGATACTAAATTTGAAATTTTATATTTGTTGAAATTTATCATTCCAAAGGGTAAGAAATATCCTAAAAAACCAGTTTTAAAATAGCTGGAAGGGTGATGGGAGTCAAAAAAGTAAAACAAAAATCAATTATACTCATTAGATGAAAAGATCAACATTAAAACTTGGCAGCATTGCTACTGCAGTTGCATTAGTTTCCGTAATGGCTTCTTGCCAGAACAAAGAAAACGCAGGGACTACTACTGCTCCGAAATCTGAGTCGGCCACAGTAACAAGCGCAGAGAAAATCGTCTATGTAAATTCTGATTCCCTGTTAACAAAATATCAGTATTTCAAAGACTTAAAAACTAAACTTGACGCGAAGTCGAAAACAGCACAAACAGATCTTGCTTCTAAACAACAAGCTTTCCAACGTGAAGTAACTCAATATCAGCAACAACAAAACACCTTACCTGCTGATCAAAGAGCTGCTACTGAAGAAAGATTAGCACGTAAACAACAAGAATTACAGTCTTATTCTCAAAATGCAGGTGCTGCACTTCAAAATGAGCAAGCTACTGAGAATGAAAAATTATATGATAAGGTTGCAGAATATTTGAAAACTTATGCCAAAGGAAAAGGTTTCAAAATGGTATTGACCTATTCAAAAGGCAACAGTGCTATTTTATTTGCTGACGAATCTTTAGATGTAACCAGCGAAGTAATCGTAGGATTAAACGAAGCTTATTCAAAAGACAAAAAATAATCATCAGCTGATGAATTTTAAATGCTCCGGGAAATCGGGGCATTTTTTTTGTGCACTTATTTTAGCATAAGCACTGAGGCATCAATATTGGCAGCAGTATGATCCCCATTTCTAAAATCAATAAATCGACAATATGGACGTTACAAAGCAGCAGCACGAAAAGTTTATGAGAATGGCCATCGGCCTTTCAGAGAAGAATGTGACCGAAGAATTAGGTGGCCCCTTTGGTGCTGTAGTGGTAAAAGAGGGGAAAGTGATCGCGAAAAGCGGTAACAGGGTCACCAGTACCAATGACCCGACAGCCCATGCAGAAGTATCAGCTATTAGAATTGCCTGCAAGAAACTGAAAACTTTTGACCTGACAGGATGTGTAATTTATACCAGCTGTGAACCCTGTCCAATGTGCCTGAGTGCTGTTTATTGGTCAAGAATCAATACCATTTATTACGCCAACACAAAAGTAGATGCAGCAAATATTGGCTTTGATGATCAATTCATTTATGAAGAATTGGAAAAACCAATGACGGAACGCAGTCTACCTATCCAGCAAATGCTAAGAGACGAAGCCCTCCAGGCTTTTAAACTTTGGGAGCAGTCTTCTAGGAGAGTTACTTATTAAATATTGTAATATACAGCTGTGAATTACGAAGAGAAAATAACTATTGAACTGGAATTCTGGAAACGAAAAATGAGGCTTAAACCCTCATTTTTCAATAAAATTACTAATAACTTTCAAAAGAAAATCAACAGCTATATTCCTGAAAAAATTCATACCGCGATCACGGTGACCATTAAAAATATGATCAAAGGAGTGTTGTATGGTTCCACCTACACCACTTCCAATATGCCTGCATTAGAAATGAGCCTGGTACATAGAGAGGCTTTGGTAAAGCAGAAAATTGACAATTATTGCAAAACCGGAGCTGCAGAAGGCGGTATTACCGGTGCTGGAGGTTTCCTTATGAGCATGGCCGATTTCCCTATCCTCATCGGTATAAAAATGAAACTGCTATTTGAAATCGCAGCACTATATGGCTTTGATGTAAAAGATTATAAAGAGCGTTTATACTTACTGTATATTTTTCAACTTGCTTTCTCCAGTCAGCAGGGACGTACTAAAGTTTTCATGCACCTTGAAAACTGGGAGGATAAACTGCATATACTCCCGCAAAATGTGGACCGTATCGACTGGAAAACCCTTCAGCAGGAATACCGAGATTACATCGATCTCGCCAAATTAGCCCAGCTATTGCCTGTAGTAGGTGCAGCTGTAGGTGCGATTGCCAATTATCAATTGATCAAACAACTTGGCGAAACAGCGATGCAAGCCTATAGAATGAGACTATTAAAATAACGTCAATTACTTCTCGCCTTCTTCTTCAAACAGCCCCCCCGTCAGGTCGTCGATTTCCCTACGGTCTTTCTTTGTTGGTCTACCTGCACCACGATCTCTGATCAATACCGGTGAATGGAACATAGATTTATAACCCTGGGTCTCCTCCAGAGGCGTAATGTCTTTATATTTAGTAACCGCAATTTTAGCCTCTACCCTATTGTATAGCAGCTCCACTACTTCAATTACTTTCTTTTCTATTCCTTTGGATACCTGGTACACATCACCAGGTTTGACTATTGCAGAAGCTTTAAGATTATTCCCATTGAATTTCACACGACCCGCTTTACAAGCCTCTGTCGCCAAACTCCTGGTCTTAAATAATCTGATTGCCCATAAGTACTTATCTATCCGTAATTTTTCTTGCTCTGCCATAAAAAATCAAAAATACATTATAGAAAACAATGGTCTATACATAAAATTGATTTATTTTGTCAAAAAAATAACTTAAAACATGATAGCACAATTAAAAAAGTTAGTAGAAGCCGCTTGGGAAGACAGAACTTTATTAGGATATAGTGAATATTGCGAAGCAATAGAAACGGTAATTATGCAACTTGATAAAGGTGAATTGCGCGTTGCTGAACCAGTACTGAACTCCTGGGCTGTGAATGAATGGATCAAAAAAGCTGTAATCCTTTATTTTCCAATCAGAGAAATGAAAGAAATTGAAGTTGGTCCTTTCGTATTTCATGATAAAATGAAATTGAAAACCAATTATAAGGAACTAGGTGTAAGAGTAGTACCTCATGGTATTGCACGTTATGGTGCTTATTTAGCCAAAGGTGTGATCATGATGCCTTCTTATGTAAATATCGGTGCTTACGTTGACGAAGGTACAATGGTAGATACATGGGCTACTGTAGGTTCATGTGCACAGATCGGCAAACACGTTCACTTAAGTGGTGGTGTGGGTATTGGCGGTGTATTAGAGCCAATTCAAGCTGCTCCGGTCATCATTGAAGACAATGTTTTTATTGGTTCAAGAGCGATCGTTGTGGAAGGTGTTCGTGTGGAAAGAGAAGCTGTTCTAGGTGCAAACGTAGTTTTAACTGCCTCTACAAAAATTATTGATGTTACAGGCAACACGCCAGTGGAATATAAAGGTATCGTTCCTGCACGTTCAGTAGTAATTCCAGGTAGCTATGCGAAGAAATTCCCAGCTGGTGAATTCCAGGTTCCATGTGCATTGATCATTGGTCAGCGTAAAGAATCTACAGATAAAAAGACTTCTCTAAATGATGCATTGAGAGAAAATAATGTAGCAGTATAATAATGAAGATTGGTTTTGACGGAAAGAGGGCAGCGAATAATTTAACAGGACTAGGGAACTACAGCAGGTCTTTGGTTACCCACCTGGCAGAATTTTTCCCTCAAAACCAATACTTTGTTTATACACCCAAAGTAAAGGATCACACTCAGATCTCCCGGTTTTTGCAAATCAAGGGAGTTAAAACTGAGCTTCCTGATCGTCCGGGATGGTTCTGGAGAACTTCTGGAATTAAAAAGCAACTATTAAAAGATCAGATTGACCTGTTTCATGGTTTGAGCCATGAGATCCCATTGGGGATTCAGGATTCTGGAATTGCAAGTGTAGTGACGATACATGACCTAATTTTTCTCAGGTTCCCTCAATATTACGGCAGGATCGATCGATTCATTTACCAGCTAAAATTCCGCTATGCCTGCAAACATGCAGACAAGATTATAGCCATCAGTGAATGTACAAAAAGAGACCTTGTCCATTTCTTCCACACCGACCCTGATAAAATTGAAGTTGTTTACCAAAGCTGCGATGACAGTTTCAAATCTATAACTGATCAAAAGAAAAAGCAGGAAGTCAGGGATAAGCACCAGTTACCAGAAAAATATGTTCTGAATGTAGGAACAATTGAAAGCCGGAAAAACCTGCTGACGCTGATCAAAGCGTTGCCAGAAATTCATCCGGATTACCAACTCGTAGTGGTTGGAAAAAAAACAGCTTATAAAGACCTGGTCAACAAAGAAATTGTAGCATTGGGCTTAAAATCCAGGGTTACTTTTTTACAGAACGTACCTTTCGAGGACTTACCCTCTATTTATCAAATGGCTAAGGCCTTTGTATATCCATCCTTATATGAAGGATTTGGTATTCCTATCATTGAAGCTTTGTATTCCGGCATTCCGGTCATTGCAGCAACCGGTTCCTGTTTAGAAGAAGCCGGAGGCGACAACAGCTTGTATGTTGCTCCTTATGACCATCAGGCGCTCTCCGATGCCATAAATAAAGTATTAAACAGCCCTGCTCTCGCCACAGTGATGACAGTAAAAGGGCTGGAGTATGTTAAAAAATTTGATACCCGGGTCCTCACTGAGGAAATGATTAAAATTTATACCCAGGTACTTTCCAATCACCAGAAATAACAGGTTATGCTTAGAACAGAAATTGAAAAAACCCTTCAGGTATTAAAAGACGGAGGGGTGATTCTTTATCCTACAGACACAGTTTGGGGATTAGGATGTGATGCTACAAATGAAGCAGCAGTAGCCAGAATAAATGACATCAAACAACGCAGCGCGGATAAAAGCTTTATCGTCTTGCTCGACAATGATGCTAAACTCCAAAGTTACGTAACTGAAATCCCTGAAGTCGCTTACGACTTAATCGAATACGCAGAAAACCCATTGACGATTATTTTCTCAGGCGCAAAAAACCTCGCTAAAAATGTGATCAATGAAGATGGCAGCGTAGGGATTAGAATTGTAAAGCATGACTTCTGTAAGGAGCTCATTCAACGCTTCCGTAAACCCATCACCTCTACTTCTGCCAATAAATCTGGTGAACCCGCCCCACTGATCTTTGATGAGATTTCAGAAGAAATTAAAGCGGCAGTAGATTACGTAGTTGATTGGGAACAAGCGTTACAGACCCCGAAAAAACCTTCTACCATCATGAAATTAGCTCCCGGAGGTCAATTTTCCTTTATTAGAAAGTAAGTTTTATTACTTTTGTAACTCATTAATGGAAAAACATTTACAAAATCCAATATTTAAAGTCCTTGCCGATATTGCTCAAACACATCAGATTGAAGCATACGTAATAGGTGGGTATGTGCGCGATATTTTCTTAAAAAGACCCTCCAAAGACATCGATATTGTGGTGCTGGGGAATGGAATTGAGTTCGCCGAATTAATAGGTAAACAGCTCAAAACCAAGGTAGCGGTATTTAAAAACTTTGGCACCGCCATGTTAAAAACCCGCGATCTGGAAATAGAATTTGTTGGGGCCCGAAAAGAGTCCTACCGTGCAGATTCCCGAAAGCCTATCGTAGAAAATGGTACCATCAAAGACGACCAGCTGAGAAGAGATTTCACCATCAACGCCCTGGCCATCTCTCTGAATAAAGAAAATTATGCACAGCTTGTTGATCCATTCAACGGAATTAACGACCTGGAGCAAAAACTCATCAGAACTCCTCTTGATCCTGAGCTTACTTTTTCAGATGATCCATTGAGGATGATGAGGGCTATTCGTTTTGCCACTCAATTAGAGTTCAGCATAGACGAAGGTGCCATCAATGCCATCAAAAAGCAGAAAGAAAGAATCAGTATCGTATCAAAAGAGCGCATTACTGATGAACTCAACAAGATTATTCTTTCTAAAATACCTTCCATAGGTTTCAAATACCTGTTTGATACTGGTCTTTTACACTTGGTATTTCCACAAATGGCCAATCTTTATGGAGTGGAGATCATCAATGGAAAAGGGCATAAAGATAATTTTTATCATACCTTGCAGGTGCTCGATAATATTTGTGAAGCGACAGACGATCTTTGGCTTCGCTGGGCGGCTATTCTTCATGACATTGCTAAACCGGCAACCAAGCGTTTTGAAGAAGGACATGGCTGGACTTTTCATGGCCATGAAGACAAAGGTGCCAGAATGGTGCCTCAGATTTTTAATCAATTGAAGCTTCCATTAAATGAGAAGATGAAATTGGTCCAGAAATTGGTACAGCTTCACCTCAGACCTATTGTTCTTGCGCAGGAAGTGGTTACGGATTCGGCAGTCAGAAGGTTATTATTCGATGCCGGTGAAGATATAGAGAGTCTGATGATGCTTTGCAATGCCGATGTCACCACAAAAAACGAGTACAAAGTAAAGAAGTACCGAAATAACTTTGAGCTGGTTAAACAGAAGCTTAAAGACGTGGAAGAACGCGATAAGGTGAGAAACTGGCAGCCACCAATCACAGGTACCCATATTATGGAGATCTTTGGTTTAGGCGCAGGCAAAGAAGTAGGGCTGATCAAAAATGCCATCCGTGAAGCAATTCTGGAAGGTGAGATCAAAAACGACTATGACGAGGCGCTGCAGTTCATGCTGGAAAAGGCTAAAGAATTTGGCCTGCAGCCCGTAAAGCACTAATACAAAGTACAATAATATTTTATAATTTTATAGCTAGAAAAAAAGCTCAGATGGCAATTTATAGATTTAGAATAAGTTTCGAGGATTTCGATGAGGTAGTTAGGGAAATCGATATCAAACCAAACCAGACATTTGAAGATTTACATCGTGCGATACATCGCTCAACAGGATATTCTGCTGAAAAATCCTCTTCTTTTTATGTGAGTACCGATCATTGGATCAAAGGAGACGAAATTGCCTACCTGCCAAATCAACGTAAAGCAGATAGAGGGGTAACTTTAATGGAAAAAGCTAAACTGAGCAGCTTCATAGAAGATCCACATCAGAAATTCTATTATATCTACAATTTCGATCGTCCGTTTGATTTTCATGTAGAACTGATCAAGATCATTCTGGAAACTGATCCGAACCTCGAGTACCCTGTATTGGTTAAAAGTGTTGGAGAAGCGCCTAAAATCATCGACAAAGACAACTTCAATGCCGTTGCAGTATCCTCAAATGAGGCATCTACTGAATTTGACTTCTTGAATGAGCTGGATTTTGTTCCTGGTGATACGGAAGAATTGGCAGCAATGGACGGAAGAGGTATCAATACGGAAGAAAAAACAATTGACGACGATGCCGATGAAGATTCAGCGGATGCTGATGAGTATGGCAGCGACGAAGACAACTACGAAGATGATGAGTACGGTGGTAAAGACGACGATTACTAGTATTCGATCATGTTATTGAATAAAACCTTAATTGTAATTGTTGGTCCTACCGGAATAGGAAAAACGGCACTGGCTATTGAACTGGCCAGACATTTTTCTACAGAGATCATTTCGGCAGATTCCCGTCAGTTCTTTAAGGAGATGGAAATTGGGACTGCAAAACCTTCCCCGGAAGAGTTAAATGCGGCCCCACATCATTTCATTAACTCACACAGTATACAAATGCTATTCAGCACTGGCGACTTTGAAATACAGGCGTTACAGCTGATGGAGGACCTTTTTAAGAAACAGGATCTGCTGATTATGGTTGGCGGATCCGGTTTATACATTGACGCCGTCTGCAATGGCCTCGATGACCTTCCGGATACAGATCTTAATATCCGTGAACAGTTAAAACAACAGCTGGAAGAGGAAGGGATAGAATCCATTAAACAGCAGTTAAAAATCTATGATCCTGAGTATTACGAAAAAGTAGACCAGGCAAATCCGCAAAGAATGGTCAGAGGATTGGAATTCTTCCTTTCTACTGGCGAGAAACTCTCCTCCTACCAAACCAACAGCAAAAAGCAAAGGCCTTTCAATATCATCAAAATAGGGCTTAATATGAACCGTGCAGCATTATATGAGCGCATCAACCATAGAGTAGACCAAATGATGGATGCAGGCTTACTGGAGGAGGTAAAGGAGCTTCAGGAGTACAGAAAGTACAATGCCTTAAATACGGTGGGTTATTCGGAACTATTCGATTATCTGGATGGTCACATTCCCCTGGAGACTGCCGTAGATAAGATCAAACAAAACACACGTCGCTTTGCGAAACGCCAGCTGACCTGGTTTAGAAGGGATGACAACACTGCCTGGTTTGAACCCAATGCCAGCAAAGCCGTCATCCTTCATATCAATAATGTATTAAAATCTTAAGCCTGGGCTGTTGGTCCTCCAAAATTCATTGGAAATCCAGGAGGCTCATCTTGTGTTTTAATTTTGCCATAGGCAGTTTCATATTTTTCCAGATTATCTTGCATTGCCGCCATTAGCCTTTTAGCATGTTCCGGTGTCAGGATAATCCTTGATTTCACTCTTGCCTTAGGCACCCCAGGCATCACTCTGATAAAGTCCAGTACAAACTCCGTATTGGAATGTGTGATGATGGCCAGGTTCGAAAAAATCCCTTCTGCGATCTCTTCAGAAAGTTCAATACTTAATTGGTTGTCGTTTTGCTGTTCTTCCATAGCACAAAACTATTACTTTAATCCATATAGAGGTAGTGGATAGTCAATTATTTTCCAAACCATCGCGCACAAAAAAGTCCCCCGACTTTATCAGAAGGGGGACTTTTCAAAAGATATTTAAATATTAAGCATCTACTTCTTCTTGTTTCGAAGCTAATAATTTATCGTATTCTTCTTGAGAACCTACAATGATACGCTCATATCCACGTACACCTGTACCTGAAGGAATTAAGTGTCCAACAATTACGTTTTCTTTTAATCCAAGCATGTTATCACGTTTACCAGCAATTGCTGCCTCGTTTAACACTTTTGTAGTCTCCTGGAAGGATGCTGCAGAGATGAACGATTTCGTTCCTAATGAAGCACGTGTGATCCCCTGTAACATTGAACTCGCAGTTGCAGGTCTTGCATCACGAACTTCAATTTGTCTCAAATCTTTACGTTTCAATTGAGAATTTTCGTCTCTTAATTTACGTAGAGAAAGGATTTGTCCTGGTTTCACAGTGTTAGAATCACCAGCTTCTACAACAACTTTCTTGTCATAAATCTCGTCATTCTCAATCATGAAGTCCCAACGATCTGCAAGATTATTCTCTAAGAAAGTGGTATCTCCTGGATCTTCAATATGAACTTTTTGCATCATCTGGTGTACAATCACCTCAAAGTGTTTATCATTGATTTTCACACCTTGTAAACGGTAAACCTCTTGAATACCATTCACTAGATATTCTTGTACAGCAGCTGGACCTTTAATCGCTAAGATATCCGCTGGAGAGATAGAACCATCAGACAGAGGCATACCTGCTTTCACAAAATCATTATCCTGAACAAGGATGTGTTTAGACAATGGAACAAGGTATTTTTTAACTTCGCCGTCTTTAGATTCAATCGTCATTTCGCGGTTACCACGTTTAACGCCACCTAAGGTTACCACACCATCAATCTCTGTTACTACAGCAGGGTTTGAAGGGTTACGTGCTTCGAAAAGCTCCGTTACACGTGGTAAACCACCTGTGATATCTCTAGTTTTACCAGTTGCACGAGGAATCTTAACCAGGATCTGACCAGTTTTAACTGCGTCACCTTCATCGATAGCGATGTGGGCTCCAACAGGGATGTTATATCCTCTGATCAATTCACCTTTTTTATCCACAACCCGTACAGAAGGGTTTTTAGTTTTATCACGTGTATCGATAATTACTTTCTCACGGTGACCAGTTTGCTCGTCCGACTCTTCACGGAAGGTTACACCTTCAACGATCGCATCAAATTCGATTTTACCAGCGAACTCAGAGATAATTACCGCGTTGTATGGATCCCATGAACAAATCTTATCACCCTTAGTGATTTTAGCCCCATCCTCAACATATAAGAATGAACCGTAAGGAATGTTATTGGTCATGATCACTTTGTTTGTACCAGGCTCCACAATTTTGAACTCTCCTGAACGACCTAAAACAATTTGTTTCACGCCTTCTTCAGTATCATTCTCTACTGTACGAACATTTTCAAACTCAATGATACCATCAAATTTAGCATTGATTTGAGACTCTGCAGCGATGTTCGATGCAGTACCCCCAACGTGGAACGTACGAAGTGTTAACTGTGTACCCGGCTCACCAATGGACTGTGCAGCAATTACACCGACAGCTTCACCTTTTTGAACACGTTTACCAGTTGCTAAGTTACGACCGTAACAAAGCGCACATACTCCGCGTTTATTTTCGCAGGTTAATACCGAACGAATTTCAACACCTTCTAATGGTGATTCTTCAATCGCTTTCGCAATATCTTCATCAATATCAAGGCCCGCACCTACTAATAATTCACCATTCAAAGGATTGAATACATCATGCAGAGAGATACGACCCAATAATCTGTCGTACAATGGCTCAACGATGTCTTCATTATCTTTCAATGCAGTAGTGTACATACCTCTTAAAGTACCGCAATCTTCTGCATTAACGATCATATCCTGTGCTACATCATGTAAACGACGTGTCAAGTAACCCGCATCCGCCGTTTTTAACGCCGTATCCGCAAGACCTTTACGCGCACCGTGAGTAGAGATAAAGTATTCTAATACCGATAAACCTTCCTTAAAGTTAGATAGAATCGGATTTTCAATAATCTCACCACCTGAACCTGATTTCTGAGGCTTAGCCATCAAACCACGCATACCGCATAGCTGACGAATCTGCTCTTTCGAACCACGGGCTCCAGAGTCCAACATCATATAAACTGAGTTGAAACCTTGGTTATCGCTCGATAACTGAGTCATCACGAATGATGTTAAACGGTTATTGATACGAGTCCAAATATCAATAATTTGGTTGTAACGCTCGTTGTTGGTAATGAATCCCATGTTATAGTTATTCCTTACTTCTTCAACTTCAGCAGAAGCTTGTTCCAATAGCGCTTGTTTCTCAACAGGAATGTTTACATCTTGTAAATTAAATGATAAACCTCCTCTGAATGCCATTTGGAAACCTAATTCTTTGATATCATCTAGGAATCTTGCTGCGCGGGACATACCGGTAATTTTCACTACGTGACCAATGATATCTCTAAGAGATTTCTTAGTCAATAGTTCATTGATGTAACCAACTTCTGCCGGAACCATTTGATTAAATAGTACACGACCTACAGTTGTTTCCAACAATTTATTAACGATTGTTCCATCTTCCAATTTCACATTTACCTTCACTTTGATAAACGCGTGAAGATCAATTCTCTTCTCATTGTAAGCAATGATTACTTCTTCAGGAGAATAGAATGAGAAATCTTGTCCGTTAACTACACGTCCTTCGTCTGTTCTACGGCCTTTAGTGATATAGTAAAGACCCAAGACCATATCCTGTGAAGGTACAGTAATTGGAGTTCCGTTTGCAGGGTTTAGAATGTTGTGGGCAGCAAGCATTAATACTTGTGCTTCTAAGATTGCGGCGTGTCCTAATGGCAAGTGTACTGCCATCTGGTCACCGTCAAAATCCGCGTTAAATGCGGTACATACTAATGGGTGTAATTGGATTGCTTTACCTTCCACCAGTTTAGGTTGGAAAGACTGGATACCCAATCTGTGTAGTGTTGGTGCACGATTCAGTAATACCGGGTGACCTTTTAAAACATTCTCCAGAATATCCCAAACTAACGGGTCTTTTCTGTCTACAATTTTCTTTGCAGATTTTACTGTTTTAACGATACCTCTTTCTATCATCTTGCGAATGATAAACGGTTTGAATAGCTCAGCAGCCATATCTTTAGGTAAACCGCATTCATGTAATTTAAGGTTTGGACCTACAACAATTACAGAACGAGCAGAATAATCCACACGTTTACCTAATAAATTCTGACGGAAACGACCTTGTTTACCTTTCAGGATGTCTGAAAGAGATTTTAAAGCACGGTTACCTTCAGTCTTAACTGCATTTACTTTACGTGAGTTATCAAATAACGAATCAACCGCTTCCTGCAACATACGTTTTTCATTACGTAAAATTACTTCTGGCGCTTTGATCTCGATTAAACGTTTCAAACGATTGTTACGGATAATCACACGACGGTATAGATCATTTAAATCTGAAGTCGCAAAACGACCACCTTCCAACGGTACTAAAGGACGTAATTCCGGTGGAATAACAGGAACAATCTTGATGATCATCCACTCTGGATTATTCTCAATACGGGTTCTTGCACCACGGAAAGCTTCCACTACCTGTAAACGTTTCAAAGCTTCGTTTTTACGTTGCTGAGAAGTCTCGTTTGCAGCCTGGTGGCGTAAGTTATAAGATAAAGTATCTAAATCAATACGTTTCAATAAGTCTTCTAATGCTTCAGCACCCATTTTGGCGATGAATTTATTAGGGTCTTTATCGTCTAAATATTGGTTTTCTTTTGGCAACTTATCAAGAATATCAAGATATTCCTCTTCAGTTAAGAAATCCATATATTGAATACCTTCTTCTGCCATGAAACCAGCTTGAATTACTACATAACGCTCGTAGTAAATGATCAAATCTAATCTCTTTGTAGGCAATCCTAACAGGTATCCAATTTTATTTGGTAAAGAGCGGAAATACCAGATATGCGCTACAGGAACCACCAAATTGATGTGTCCCATACGCTCTCTACGTACTTTCTTTTCTGTAACCTCAACACCACAACGGTCACATACAATACCCTTATAACGGATACGTTTGTATTTACCGCAATGACATTCGTAATCTTTAACCGGACCGAAAATACGCTCACAGAACAAACCATCACGCTCAGGTTTGTAAGTACGGTAATTGATCGTCTCAGGTTTTAACACCTCCCCACTAGAGCGCTCTAAAATAGCCTCCGGCGATGCCAAACTAATGGTGATCGAGGTGAAATTGCTTTTTAATTTATTATCCTTTTTGTAAGACATAGCTCTTTTGTTTGAATTTGAAAATTTAAAAAGCCGGAACGGTCACCAGCTTAACTGTGATCCGTTCCAGCATTAAAAAATTCAACATTAGTCTAACGTAATATCTAAACCTAATCCGCGTAACTCATGTACCAATACATTAAATGATTCTGGTACACCTGGCGTAGGAAGGTTTTCGCCTTTTACAATCGCCTCATAAGTTTTGGCCCTACCGATCACATCATCTGACTTAACAGTTAAGATCTCTTGTAGGATATTAGCCGCACCGAATGCCTCTAATGCCCAAACCTCCATCTCACCAAAACGCTGTCCACCGAATTGAGCTTTACCACCCAATGGCTGTTGTGTAATTAATGAGTATGGTCCGATTGAACGAGCGTGCATCTTATCATCAACCATGTGCCCTAATTTCAACATGTAGATAATACCTACAGTTGTTGGCTGGTCAAATTTCTCACCCGTTAAACCGTTATGCAAGTAAGTTCTACCTGAAGCAGGTACACCAGCTTTAGCGATCCAGTCTTCTACCTCGTCATGTTTAGCACCATCAAAGATTGGAGTGGCAAATTTCACACCCAGTTCTTTACCGGCCCATGCCAATACAGTTTCATAGATCTGGCCCAAGTTCATACGTGAAGGTACACCCAGTGGGTTCAACACGATATCAACAGGTGTTCCATCTTCTAAGAATGGCATATCTTCATCACGAACGATACGGGCTACAATACCCTTATTACCGTGACGACCAGCCATCTTATCACCTACTTTTAATTTACGTTTTTTAGCTACATAAACCTTAGCCATTTGTACAATACCTGATGGCAATTCATCACCAACACTGATGGCGAATTTATCACGTTTGTAAGCACCTAGTTCTTCGTTCACACGAATACCATAGTTGTGCAATAGCAATTTAATCTGGTCATTCTTCTCTTCATCAGTAGTCCATTTGTATGGGTTGATGTGAGCATATTCCAGATCAGCAAGACTTTTCTGCGTAAACTTAGCACCTTTAGGGAATAATAATTCCTTGTAAACATTGAATACACCTTGAGATGTTTTACCGTTTACAATCTGGAACAATTTATCTACAAGCTCATTTTTCAGATTAGTTGTTGCAAGGTCATATCTCTTATCTAATTTCTCTATCGCTGCTTTTTCTTCAGCTTTAGTCGTTTTCTTAGCTCTTGAGAATAACTTAGTATCAATTACCACACCTTTAATCGATGGTGGAGTTTTCAAGGATGCATCTTTCACATCACCTGCTTTATCACCAAAGATTGCACGTAGTAATTTCTCTTCCGGCGAAGGATCAGATTCTCCCTTAGGAGTGATCTTACCAATCAGGATGTCTCCTTCTTTGACTTCAGCACCTACACGGATGATACCGTTTTCATCTAAATCTTTAGTAGCTTCTTCAGAAACGTTAGGGATATCTGGTGTTAATTCCTCTTCTCCACGTTTCGTATCACGCACTTCTAATTCAAACTCTTCAATGTGTAATGAAGTAAAGATATCTTCACGAACAATACGTTCGCTAATTACGATCGCATCCTCAAAGTTGTATCCTTGCCAAGGCATGAAAGCAACTTTTAAGTTTCTTCCTAATGCCAATTCACCATTTTCAGTAGCATACCCTTCACAAAGTACTTGTCCTTTTACTACTTTCTGACCTTTCTTAACGATTGGTTTCAAGTTGATACAAGTATTCTGATTGGTTTTCTTGAATTTGATTAATTTATATGTTTTGCTATCACCTTCGAATGAAACCAAACGATCTGCATCGTTTCTAACATACTTAATGGTAATCTCATTTGAATCCACATATTCTACTACACCTTCACCTTCAGCATTGATCAGTGTTCTTGAATCGCGGGCTACGCGACCTTCTAAACCTGTACCAACGATTGGTGCTTCAGGACGTAACAATGGTACGGCCTGACGTTGCATGTTGGATCCCATCAAGGCCCTGTTCGCATCATCATGCTCAAGGAATGGAATCAACGAAGCAGCGATTGATGTAATCTGATTAGGAGCTACGTCCATTAAGTCTAATTTCTCAGGCTCAATAACCGGGAAGTCACCCTCGTAACGTGCTTTAACACGTGCAGTGGTGAAATTACCTTGATCATCATAAGCAGCATTCGCTTGTGCAATAGTTTTACCATCTTCATCTTCTGCAGACAGGTAAATCACATCCTCATCTACCTGAACAATTCCGTCTTTAACTTTTTTGTATGGAGTTTCAATGAAACCTAAGTTATTGATCTTCGCGTGAACGCAAAGAGAAGAGATCAAACCAATGTTTGGACCCTCCGGAGTTTCAATCGTACAAAGACGACCGTAGTGAGTATAGTGAACGTCACGCACCTCGAAACCGGCACGTTCACGTGAAAGACCACCTGGGCCTAGGGCTGAAAGACGACGCTTGTGCGTGATCTCTGCCAGAGGATTCGTCTGGTCCATGAACTGCGACAACTGGTTAGTACCAAAGAATGAATTAATAACCGACGATAAAGTACGGGCATTAATTAAGTCTGTTGGAGTAAACACCTCGTTATCACGAATGTTCATACGCTCACGAATGGTACGAGCCATACGAGCTAAACCAACACCAAATTGAGCGTATAATTGCTCACCTACTGTACGAACACGACGATTCGACAAGTGATCAATATCATCCACTTCTTCTTTAGAGTTGATCAGTTTGATCAAGTATTTAACAATCGCAATAATATCCGCTTTTGTCAATACTTTAACGTGATCAGGAGTATCCATTTTCAACTTACGGTTGATGCGGTATCTACCTACATCTCCTAAGTCATAACGTTTATCCGAGAAGAACAAACGCTCAATGATACCTCTTGCAGTTTCCTCATCAGGTGGTTCTGCATTACGCAAAGCACGATAGATGTTTTCAACAGCCTCTTTTTCAGAGTTTGAAGTATCTTTTTGTAAAGTATTATAGATAATGGTATAATCAGCTTGGCTGGCACCATCATCTTTAGATAAGATGATCGTTTTAACACCTGCATCAATGATCATATCAATGTGCTCATCTTCTAAAACAGTATCTCTGTCTAAGATTACTTCGTTACGATCAATGGAAACTACTTCACCAGTATCTTCATCCACAAAATCTTCAACCCATTTTCTTAGCACTCTTGCTGCAAGTTTACGTCCGATGTACTTCTTTAAACCTGACTTGCTAACTTTTACTTCATCAGCAAGATCAAATAATTCAAGGATGTCTTTATCAGAATCGTAACCGATAGCACGTAATAACGTAGTTACCGGGAATTTTTTCTTACGGTCGATGTAAGCATACATTACGTTGTTCACGTCAGTAGCAAACTCGATCCATGATCCTTTGAAAGGAATCACACGTGCAGAATAAAGCTTAGTACCATTTGTGTGACGGCTCTGGCCGAAGAATACACCTGGCGACCTGTGTAATTGCGAAACAATTACGCGCTCTGCACCGTTGATTACGAAGGTACCTTTAGGGGTCATATATGGAATAGTTCCCAGGTACACATCTTGAATGATGGTTTCAAAATCTTCGTGTTCTGCATCATTACAAGAAAGTTTCAGCTTCGCTTTTAATGGAACACTATACGTTAACCCACGGTCAATACACTCAGGTATATCGTAACGCGGTGGATCAATAAAATAATCTAGGAATTCTAAAACAAAGATATTTCTAGAATCTGTGATTGGGAAGTTTTCAGCAAACACCTTAAACAAACCTTCTGTATGACGGTTATCTGAAGTGGTCTCGATCTGAAAAAATTCTCTGAATGATTGCAACTGTACATCTAGAAAATCCGGGTAATCTATGATGTGCTTACTACGTGCAAAATTTACTCTTTGGTCGACTTTATTTGCCAATGGACTAAAGTTAATTTAGTTTAAGAATAAACTATTTGTTTGGTTTGCCGTTAAACGTTTTCACCAGCCAAACAAGATGAAATGTTTATAAACAGGTATAGACTCCGACTATACAGTCGGAGTCTATGTTTAAAGTTATATTAAAATTAAGTGATTACTTAATCTCAACTACAGCTCCAGCTTCTTCTAATTGAACTTTCAAAGCTTGAGCTTCGTCTTTAGAAACACCAGCTTTTAATTCTTTTGGTGCGCCATCAACTAAATCTTTAGCTTCTTTCAAACCTAAACCAGTTAAGTCTTTTACCAATTTCACAACTGCTAATTTAGAACCACCAGCTTCTTTTAAGATTACATCAAAAGTTGATTTTTCTTCAGCTGCAGGAGCAGCATCACCAGCAGGACCTGCAACAGCAACTGCAGCAGCAGCTGGTTCGATACCATACTCGTCTTTTAAGATTTGAGCTAATTCGTTAACTTCTTTAACTGTTAAGTTTACCAATTGCTCAGCAAACGCTTTTAAATCTGCCATATTTATAGATTTTAAAAAATTTTACGTAAAATAATAATTTATAATTTGAACTTATAAGGTGTTCCTTAACCTTCTCTCTCTTGAAGAGTTTTAACAATTCCTGCAATTTTGTTACCGCTTGACTGTAAAGCTGAAACCACATTTTTAGCTGGTGATTGTAATAATCCAATGATGTCTCCAATAAGCTCTTCTCTTGATTTCAAGCTTACTAAGGTATCTAATTGGTTATCGCCAACGAATACAGTAGAATCGATATAAGCTGCTTTAAGTTGTGGTTTATCAGATCCTTTTCTCAAGGCTTTGATCAGCTTAGCTGGACCGTTACCTACTGTAGAGAATAATAATGCTGATTGACCTTTAAGCGCAACATAGATCTCTGATGCATCGCCTTCTAATCCTTCGATCGCTTTTTTGATCAAAGTATTTTTAGCTACCTGCATTTCAATCCCGCTTTCGAAACATTTGCGACGGATGCTGTTTACTTTCTCAACAGATAAGCTTGATGTATCGGCAATATAAAAGTTACCGAATTCCTGCATCTTCTCTAGAAGTGCTGAAACTACTACGTGTTTTTCTTCTCTGTTCATAATTAAATCCCCGCTACTGATTTAGTTTCGATTGCAATTCCAGGACTCATAGTTGAAGAAACATGAATGCTCTTAAAATAAGTTCCTTTTGCAGCAGATGGTTTTAGCTTAGAAATTACTTGAAGTACTTCTAATGCGTTTTCATATATTTTTTCTGCTGGGAATGATACTTTTCCTATTGAAGCGTGTATAATACCACTTTTGTCAACTTTAAAATCAATCTTACCGCCTTTTACATCAGTTACTGCTTTACCAACTTCGTTAGTTACAGTACCTGACTTAGGGTTTGGCATAAGGTTACGTGGACCTAAAACGCGGCCCAGTTTACCTACTTTTGCCATACAAGCAGGAGTAGTGATAATAATGTCAACATCAGTCCATCCACCTTCAATCTTGGCTACATATTCGTCTAAACCTACAAAATCTGCACCTGCTGCTTTAGCTTCTTCTTCCTTATCAGGATTACAAAGAACTAATACACGTACAGTTTTGCCTGTACCGTGTGGTAAAGTAGCAATACCACGTACCATTTGATTGGCTTTACGTGGATCTACTCCTAAAGCTACATCGATATCAACCGATGCATCAAATTTAGTAGTAGTGATATCTTTTACCAAAGCAGCCGCATCCTGTAAAGAATACGTTTTACCAGATTCTAGTTTAGCATGTGCCTTTTTTTGATTTTTTGTTAATTTAGCCACTGTTGTAAACTGTTTTTTGTTAATTAATTTGTCCAAGGTGCATCACCACTAACGGTGATTCCCATACTGCGTGCTGTACCTGCAACCATACTCATTGCAGATTCGATAGTGAAAGCATTTAAATCAGTCATTTTATCTTCAGCAATTGACTTAACCTGATCCCAAGTCACCGAACCAACTTTCTTACGGTTGGGCTCAGCAGAACCACTCGCTAATTTAGTAGCATCCTTTAACTGGATAGCAACTGGAGGGGTTTTGATGATAAATTCGAAAGACTTGTCAGCATAAACAGTAATTACAACTGGTAATACTTTACCTGGCTTATCTTGGGTACGAGCATTGAATTGCTTGCAAAACTCCATAATGTTCACCCCCTTAGCACCTAAAGCAGGTCCTACTGGTGGTGATGGATTTGCAGCTCCACCCTTGATTTGTAACTTAACAAGTGCACTGACTTCTTTTGCCATTTTCTGTTTTGTTAATTTTAATACTCAATGTTATAATGTTGGAAGCAAGTAACATTTAAGATCTTATATAATATTTCTATTCTTTTTCTACCTGCATATAGTTAAGCTCCAGTGGAGTTTTTCTTCCGAAAATCTTAACCATTACTTTCAGTTTTTTCTTCTCTTCGTTCACCTCTTCGATCACGCCGGTAAAACCATTAAATGGTCCATCCATTACTTTTACGTTCTCTCCAACATAATAAGTTACGTTCATGGTCTCACCTTGCTGGCTCATCTCATCAACTTTACCTAAAATGCGATTAACCTCTGCCTGACGCATAGGTACCGGGTTTCCGCCTTTATCTCCTAGAAAACCAATTACACTATTTACATTCTTAATAATGTGCTCTAGTTCTCCATCCAAATTCGCTTCAATCAAAACATATCCGGGATAGAAGTTACGTTCTTTCGCAATCTTTTTTCCCTCTTTCATTTGATAGTACTTCTCCATTGGGATCAATACCTGAGGAACAAGGTGAGAAAAACCTAAACGGCTAATTTCAGAATCGATATACTGTTTTACCTTCTTCTCTTTACCGCTTACCGCCCTAACTACGTACCATTTCAACTGATCGTCCATTTAGCTATATTAATTAGAAAGTGATTTATAAAAAGTATCTAAAACAAAAGTAGATCCCTTATCCATTGCAAAAACGACTAATGCAATGATAAACGAAGCTACTAGAACCAGCACTGCAGAATTTTGCAATTCTCCCCATGTAGGCCAAGTAACCTTCTGGGTCATTTCTTCATACGATTCTTTAATAAACTGAACTACTTTAGCCATAATCTTTTATTAGCACGGGAACAAGGATTCGAACCCTGATCAAAGGTTTTGGAGACCTCTATTCTACCGTTGAACTATTCCCGTGTATATTATGCTTTATCTCTTCAACTAAGATTTAGCAGCTTTATTAGAAACAAAGTAGTGGGTTTTTAAAGCCCAGCTACTTTGCTTTATTTTTGTTCTTTAAGGCCTATTGGCTTTAAATTACTTTACAATTTCAGTTACCTGACCAGCACCTACTGTTCTACCACCCTCACGGATTGCGAAACGTAGACCTTTTTCCATTGCGATTGCGTTGATCAATTTAACATTGATAGTAACGTTATCACCTGGCATTACCATTTCAGTTCCTTCAACTAAGGTGATTTCACCTGTAACGTCTGTGGTACGGAAATAGAATTGTGGACGGTATTTGTTAAAGAATGGAGTGTGACGTCCACCTTCTGCTTTTGATAATACATAGATCTCAGCTTTGAAATCTGTGTGAGGAGTTACTGAACCTGGTTTACAGATTACCATACCACGACGGATATCAGTTTTCTCAATACCACGTAACAATAAACCTACGTTATCACCAGCTTCACCATAATCAAGGATCTTACGGAACATCTCAACACCTGTTACAGTTGATTTAAGATTTTCAGCACCCATACCTAAGATCTCAACTGGATCTCCAGAGTTGATTACACCACGCTCAATACGACCAGTTGCTACAGTACCACGACCAGTGATCGAGAATACATCTTCAACAGGCATTAAGAATGGAAGCTCAGTTAAACGTGGAGGGATTGGAATGTAGCTATCTACAGCATCCATTAATTCCATGATTTTAGCAACCCAAGTAGGATCTCCGTTCAAGCCACCAAGAGCTGAACCTTGAATTACAGGGATATCATCACCAGGGAATTCATAGAAAGATAACAATTCACGAACTTCCATCTCTACTAATTCTAGTAATTCAGGATCGTCAACCATATCCACTTTATTCATGAATACTACCAATGAAGGAACACCAACCTGACGAGCCAATAGAATGTGCTCACGAGTTTGTGGCATTGGACCATCTGTAGCAGCTACAACGATGATAGCTCCATCCATTTGTGCAGCACCAGTAACCATGTTCTTTACATAATCCGCGTGACCTGGACAGTCAACGTGTGCATAGTGACGGTTAGCTGTTGAATACTCAACGTGTGCTGTATTGATAGTGATACCTCTTTCTTTTTCCTCTGGAGCAGAGTCAATAGAATCAAATGAACGCGCCTCAGATAAACCAGCATCAGATAACACTTTAGTGATAGCTGCTGTTAAGGTTGTTTTACCGTGGTCAACGTGACCGATTGTGCCGATGTTTAAGTGCGGCTTGCTGCGGTCAAACTTTTCTTTTGCCATGTTTTTATACTTATTAGTAGGTTATAACTTTTTTATTTATTAATTGTTTTGATACAAATTCAACACAAAAAACCTTGTTCAACTGCTATAAACGACAGATTCAACAAAGCTTGTTTTTATCTTGAGCCAAAGATGGGACTTGAACCCACGACCTCTTCCTTACCAAGGAAGTGCTCTACCGCTGAGCTACTTCGGCTTTTAATCTCAGCTTCAATCTAAATTAAATCAAGTAGTTCAATTTTGATAATCGAATTGAACTACTCAATTCCTTGCCGATTCTCCAGCTTTTCCAATTTTGAGCGAAAGACGAGGTTCGAACTCGCGACCTATAGCTTGGAAGGCTATCGCTCTACCAACTGAGCTACTTTCGCTTTTTTATTGTGGGGGGAGAAGGATTCGAACCTTCGAAGTCTTGCGACAACAGAGTTACAGTCTGTCCCATTTGGCCACTCTGGTATCCCCCCCTACCTTTAACCTGCCAATACTTTGCAGTATCGAAGTTAAAAGAGCCTCCTATCGGGATCGAACCAATGACCTACTGATTACAAGTCAGTTGCTCTACCAGCTGAGCTAAGGAGGCTAATATGATCATTGCAATGGTTGCACAATGATTTTTCTAAATGTTAATCTTTCACAGAACTAATCCGAATCTTTTAAGAGAAACGCCCTCTCTGATTGGGATTGCAAATGTACACCAATTTTAATATGATCCAAAATTATTTTAAAAAAAAAATGGCAGGACTTCATCCTGCCACCCTTTTTATTAAAAACCTCAAAAATATCAGCCTAATAATCAGATACTTCGTCGGCATTTAAAATTGCTTTATGTTCGCTTAATTTTTCTCGCGTTTTATCTTTGTGCTTAGTAATTTGTTTCCTGAGGGACTCAATTGCCAAATCTGTGGCCTCCTCAAAAGATTTACATTGTTCCTTTGCGAACATCGTAACCCCTGGAACCATCAGTTTGATTTCACTTATCTTGTTTGCTTCATCCTCTACGTTTTCTAATTTTAAATAAACCTCCCCACTAATAATCTGGTCGAAGTACTGATCTAACTTATCTGTTTTCTTCTGAATAAACTCCAACAATTTCTGGTCTGCATTGAAATGGATCGATTGAACTGTAATTTTCATTGTTTCCTCCTTTTTTATGCCTTTGGATGGGCTTGTTTATATATTGATTTTAATCTCTCTATAGAGTTGTGGGTGTATACCTGGGTTGCAGCCAGGCTGGCATGGCCCAATAGCTCTTTTATTGCATTTAAATCTGCTCCCCTGTTCAACAGGCTCGTCGCATAAGAATGACGCAGTACATGGGGGCTTTTTTTATCCTGTGTGGATATATAGGTCAAATAACTGGTCACAATCCTATAAATTAGTTTAGGATAAGCAGCTGCTCCTTTATCTGTAACGAATAAGGTGCCTATTTTGTTATGAAAGTTTTGTAATGTTTTTAAGTCAAGGTAAGCTTTCAGCTGATCTGCAAGAAGTTTGCTGATCGGAATAATTCTTTCTTTGTTTCTTTTTCCCAATACACGGATCGTAGCACCATAAAAATCAATGCTGCCCTCAGAAAGTGAAAGTAATTCTGCCAAACGCATTCCGGTTCCAAACAGCGTTTCTATCACTAATTTATCACGAACAGAGGGAAAGCTATCATTGAAAAATTCGCCAGAGTCCAGTAAAACATCCAGCTTCTGATCTTCAATAAATACAGGAAGTCTTTGGGGGATTTTTGGCGCTCTCAGCAAGGCCATCGGACTTGCACTGATCAAACCTTCACGCAGCAGATATTTATAGAAACTGCGGAGCGTAGATAACTTCCTGCCTATAGAGCGCTCGGAAACCTGCTCTTCTAACAAGGCCACCATATAACTTCTTAACTGCGTATGGCCGGCGCCTACCAATGGCAGCTCAAAAGTATGCTCCAGGTAATCGTTGAACTGCAATAAGTCCGTTTGATAAGATTTTAAGGTATGTGGAGAATAACGTTTCTCGTGCTGGAGATAAAGGAGGAATTGCGCAACAACCATAAGCGTAGTATTTGTAAAACACGATAAGTGAATATACAAAAGATACGATGTGAAATGGTCAGAATTTTCACATTAAAAATAAAAAAGCGCTATCGGGTTCACCAATAGCGCTTTAATATCATAGAAACTTTTTAGAAACTATACAGTTCCTTCAAGTTGCATGTTCTGCTTGTAAATTGCATGTTTAACTAACGTACGACGAGCTACAGATTTTTTCTCATAAGCTTGGCGGCTACGTAATTCTCTTAACACACCTGTTTTTTCAAATTTCTTTTTGAAACGTTTCAACGCCTTATCTAGTGATTCGCCGTCTTTAATATTAATGATAATCATAACGTAAATATACCCCCTCTCGTTGTTTTTAGGATTGCAAAGATAGAGCTTTGTTTTGAGAATCAAAACAATAACTGTATTTTTATTTAAAACAATGCCCAGCTAATTTTGTCTATGACTTAACACTTACTCAAAAACCTATGAAAACAAAAAAAACGCTTTTCATCGTCCTTGGCGTCATTCTACTCATCCTGGCAGGATTTGTCTACTTCCGCTTCTACTTTGTACTTGGAGAGGGTGTAAAAGCCGGAGAGCTCAATTATGTGGTCAAGAAAGGCTACCTGTTTAAAACTTATGAAGGAAAACTGATCCAAACCGGCTTAAAATCAAAACAAACCGGAAACATCCAATCTAATGAGTTTGAGTTCTCCGTGGAAAATTCTGCAATTGCCGAAAAAATGATGCTGAACAGTGGAAAAGTATTTGAATTGCGTTACAAAGAATATATGGGAGCTTTGCCATGGAGAGGCTATAGTAACTATGTCGTCTACGAGATCATTTCGATCCAGTAAAATAAAAAAAATGCGGCGACCCTAAAAGTCGCCGTATCCGTTCTTGTTTATATTTGGTTAGAATATGCTATTATATAATAAGGTAAGGTATCAATTAATCTCTTAAAATCTCCCTTGCAATCACAATTTTTTGTATTTCGGAAGTTCCCTCCCCAATCGTACACAATTTACTGTCTCTGTAAAACTTCTCTACAGGGAAATCTTTCGTGTATCCATAGCCACCAAAAATCTGGACCGACTCTGTAGCACAACGTACCGACACTTCAGAAGCAAAATATTTCGCCATAGCCGACTCCTTGGTCATCGGTAATCCACGATTTTTCAAATCAGCCGCTTGTCTGATCAATAATTCTGCAGCCTCAATCTCTGTAGCCATATCTGCCAGTTTAAAGCTGATGCCCTGAAAACTGGAAATAGGTTGTCCAAACTGATGACGTTCTTTAGAATATGTAACAGCAGCCTCATAAGCCCCTTTGGCAATACCCAATGATAGTGCAGCAATAGAAATTCTACCGCCATCCAATACCTTCATCGCTTGCTTGAATCCTTCACCTACCTTACCCAACAGGTTTTCTTTAGGCACCCTGCAATTGTCGAAGATCATCTCCGTCGTTTCTGAAGCACGCATACCTAGTTTATTCTCCTTTTTACCGGCAGCAAAACCTGGAGTACCTCGCTCAACCACAATTGCTGAAATCCCTTTTGAATCCCCTTTTTCACCAGTACGAACCATCACAACAGCTATATCACCACTTTTACCATGGGTAATCCAGTTTTTAGCACCGTTGATCACGTACTCATCTCCTTCTAAACGTGCGGTAGTCATCATACCCAAAGCATCAGAACCCGTATTTGCTTCTGTAAGTCCCCAGGCACCAATCCATTCTGCACTAGCCAGTTTAGGTAACCACTTATGTTTTTGTTCTTCCGTTCCAAAAGCTAAAATATGTCCGGTGCATAAAGAGTTGTGCGCTGCCAGTGATAAGCCGATTGATCCGCACACCTTAGCCACCTCTACAATTACATCCACATACTCCTGATAGCCGAAACCAGATCCCCCGTAAATTTCAGGAACCAGTACGCCCATCAATCCCAGTCCACCAAGCTTCTTGAAAACTTCTACAGGAAATTGCTGCGTTTCATCCCATTCCATTACATGTGGACGAATATTTTTTTCAGCAAAATCTTTCACCATCTTCCTGATCATCTCCTGATTTTCTGAAATACTAAAGTTATAGCCTACAGAACTATCCATCGTTTCTAACATATCTTATTGTTTGAATTTCAACAATTATAAGGAATAAAAACGCTTCTAACCACAGTTGAAAATTCGCCCCCTGATAGAACGAAACGGTATTCAGTTCATTAACCGTACCCCTTCATTTTTAGAGAAAGCCAGGAAGAAGAATAGTGGTTTATATTTTTTTTAATTTAGTTTTGAAAAGATTAAAAATTAAACGCAATCATGAGATTTATTACCAGAAAAGACATCCTCCAACAATTAAAAAATGACTTAATTGGAAAAGATGCCTACCGTGGAGTAACCCTTACGTACTCCTGGATGGCCAACCAGTTTGGCCACTTCTCACTCGGATTTATTCCAACCTTTATATTATACACCATTCTGACTTCCAAAACCGCAATGTCCAGACCAGAAATCTGGGCACCATTGATCATCTGGGGATGCTGGATTTTATTTGAACTCTATAATTTTCTTGGGCCATTGCTTTTTAATGTCAATTCTAAAAGTCAGGACCTGCAAAATAAGGGCTATATCTTTCACCCGGAATGGGGAAATATCACTTTTGACACGCTCACCGACCTATGTTTTTTTGGCTTGGGCGCATTTGCCTGCAGCTTACTCTGTGCTTATAACTTGCCGGCACTCGTTATTTTTCTGATTTTAGGTGCCCTTGCCCTGTATCCTTCTTATTACTGGTATTCCACCAAAATGCATTTGCAGAATGCCGGCTACCCTTTTCAACTGCGACTCAGCCAATGGAAATTCAATATCCAGGAAGACCACAAGACCGTAATTGCAGATTTTGTAAAAAATCCACAATCTGGAAAACACCTTTTACTTTTTGGATCTAAGGGCAGTGGAAAAACCTCGCTCTCTGTAGCCATAGCCACCGAATTGTCCATTAAAAACAACCGATGCAGTTATGTTACTGCGACAAAATTATTATCCATGTTTTTTGAGAAAGCAGAACGGGTGGCCATTTCACCAGGATCATGGGCATGGCATGATTCTTCTCTCTTGATCATCGATGATATTAATCCAGGCGGACAAATCAAAAAAGACATCCTGCGTGCACCATTATTCTATGAATTACTGAACAATCCGGAGTATGGTCCTTTTAATAAGGAACACCTAAAAAAGATGAATACCATTTGGGTGATGGGAAACGAAGAATCTCTGGAACAGCATGAAGAACGCTGGGAGCATTTATTTCAGCAGATTGGCATCGCCGATTCGAATGTGCTCCGCGTCAATCTTGATCCCCCATTAAGGTAAAATAGAGTTGTCATAAGCAAAACTCACGAGATGAGTGAGGCTTTTTACATTGAAACGCTTGTATAAAGGAATAATCCGTTTTTCTATAGCAGAGTGCGATACCTTTAAATCGTGGGCAATCTCTTTAAAGGAATACCCTTTTGCCACCAATTCCAATGCTTCACGCTCTTTATTAGAAATCGCCAGGTAGCTGAATAAAATCTTGTTCAGCTCCTCTTCAAACTTCTCCTTTTCAGGCCCATAGGCCGCATAACGCATCACTTTCCCAAAAATCAGACTTCTATTTACCTGAAAACGCCCAATAATTGCGGTGATCTTTCCATTTTCTGAACTGTATACCCCCACCCTTACAGCCATTGGAACAGCCGTTCCATCCTTATGGATTTTTTTTAATTCAATGCTGAAACTGTACTTCTCGAGATCTTTAGTTTTTTGGTGGATAAACTGAAGCGCTTTATCATTCAGTTCATGAGAAAAAGGAGCAAATTCTGGGGCCGACATATTTACCAAAGCCAGCATATTGATTTCACTGTCTTTATAACCTAATATCTCTTCCCAGCCACCGGCATAAATCATGCGGTTTTTCTTAAAAGAGTAAATATAAATTGCTTCATCCGGGAATCTGGGTAAAGTCTTATCAAAAAAAATAGCCTGCTCACTTTCCATATCCGCAGGTATATCCGTGATGAATGTTTTAGAATAATCCCCAAAGTTCTCTCTCAGCTGCATTTTCATTGAATCTATTTCTTTTTTAACAATTAGCCTCCCTTTAAAAAGTCATCGATCAAGAGAAATGTCATAAACTGCGTGTTTTCACAGTTGACAATCCTTAAATCTAGGAGTAATTTTACGCCAAATTAAATAAATAAACAAAAAACTATTCCAAGAATATAGAAAACAGACCATTTATCTATATAAATAATAAACCATGTATCTCAAAAACCTCAACAAATCTTATGTCACCCGATACACGATAGTCCTGTTAAAAGTGATCGCCATTATACTATTTATCTTTTGCTTTTATCAAGCCTGTAAAATTACCAGCTAGCATATAACTCCCCCCTTTTATATATATGACTATGCAATCCTATCCTCCATAGGATTGCATTCATAATTCTTTTGAAAAGCTTAATATCCTGCCAGAGAATATACGCTGGCATCGTAAGGTGTTAATCGGTCTTTTCCATTTAAAAAATCTAGGCTGATGATAAAAGAATAAGCCGCTACATTTGCACCCAATTGCATGATCAACTTGGAAGCCGCTACTACTGTACCACCGGTAGCGAGTAAATCGTCATGAATCAACACCCGCTGTCCTGGCAGCAAAGCATCCTCATGAACTTCAATCGTTGCTGTACCATATTCCAGTGCATAAGATTCTTTGATCGTTTTGTAAGGTAATTTTCCTGCCTTACGAATCGGAATAAAAGGCACATTTAACAACTGTGCTAATCCCGGACCAAATAAAAAGCCCCTGCTTTCAATTCCTGCTACCACATCAATTTTTACATCGACTAACTGTGCAGCTAAAGATTTCAGGATCTCCTGACACAATTCAGGATCTTTTAAAATCGGAGTAATGTCTTTAAATACAATTCCAGGTTTTGGAAAATCATTCACATCCCTAACTGTCTTTTTAATTTTTTCTGCTATCATTTCTAAAAAATAAGATAAGGCGCTAATTTTTCAATTAATTCAGGGGTTAAAATAACCACCTTATTTAAGTCTGCAATATTACTATAATTTCCGTGTTGTTTTCTATAAGCAATTACCGCATTGACCTGCTGGTAACTGAGATAAGGGTGGCGGTTGAAATCAGCTGCCGAAGCCGTGTTGATGTGGATCATTCGCAGCAAAGCAGGGTTCACACTGACTTGATCTTTAATTTCCTCATACTTCAGGCTGTCGATACCAAACACCTCCAACAGCTGTTCTTTTTTATAGAAACCACCAATCTTTTCCCGGTAAGCCACAATCCTCCTGGCAAACACTTTTCCTATGCCATAAATGCGATCGAGCTCCAAAGTATCGGCGGTATTCAATGCCACCACCACTTTTTCTTTTACAGGGAAATTTTGCGCAGGGCGATCCCGATGATCTGCTCCCTTTTCTACCGGCACAATTTGAATATAGGGTTCCAGCTGCTGGTACAATTCCGGAGCAATCGTATACATCTTCTTCAAGTCTGAGGGCAGACGAAATACGCCGCCTTTAACGCGATAGTTTAAAATCGCCTGAGCCTGCTTTGGAGATAAACCCAAATCCTGCCAGCCTTCGGAAGGAATGGAATTTGGATCAAAATAAAACAACGTAGATTTTCTTTTTTCCGGAAGCCCGGAATAAGAGCGATGCTTTCCCGACCTGGCTTCTACCCTTTCTGGCTCCTTGGACAACTCCAGTTTTAGCAGCGCGAGCTGCTCCTCCACTGTTGGGCCCTCTAAAGGAACCAAAATCCGATAAACTGTTGGGAATACAGCGATCATACCAATCAGCACAATTAATACCAAAAGCCCATTAAACTCCCTTTTAGAAAATTGAAAGTAGTTATTTAGCCATTTTCTGATCACCTGCACAAGGTAGTTACTGTTATTTAAAAATATAAATCTTATTTTTGAAATTGCTTTATTATTCACAAACAAAATTAGATGAAGATCATAACCACCAAAGAGTTTGCAGAGGCTACAAAAATTGATAAGCTGGGTGTGCCTGGCCTGGCAGCCCTGCTTATGGAGATGATGAAATTGAATGACATCAACAAGGTATTTTCCCAAAACAAACATTATAATGGGTTAGAATTTGTTGACAAAATATTAGAAACCATTGGCGTTACGATAGACTTTGACGAAGACGATCTAAAAAGCATTCCTAAAACCGGAGGTTTTATTGCGATCGCCAACCATCCTTATGGAGGTATCGAAGGTTTAGCACTGGTAAAGTTACTTTGTACCGTTAGACCGGAAGCCAAAGTAATGGTCAACTTCATCCTGAAAAAGATCCCTAACCTGAGTGAATTCTTTGTTGCCGTAAACCCATTCGAAAACGTACAGCATACCTCCAGCATCAGCGGACTTAAAGCCACATTCGACCTGCTGCAAAGCGGCACCCCGATAGGAATTTTCCCTGCCGGTGAGGTATCTACCTTTAGCCTGGACAAACAGGAAATTACCGATCGACTATGGCATCCGGTAGTGGGTAAATTAATTGCCCGTGCTAAAGTTCCTGTAGTGCCGATTTATTTCCATGGCAACAATGGCGTACTATTTAATATTTTAAGTTTTATCCACCCAACTCTAAGAACAGCTAAGCTTCCTTCAGAGTTCCTGAATAAACAAGGCCTTAAAATAAGGGTAAGAATAGGTAAGCCGATTCATATCGAAGACATCTCTTATAGAAACAATACCAATAAGCTCCTTGATTTCCTACGTGCCCGTACCTATGCTTTGGGAACAGGTTTAGAGCAAGAGAAAAAACTATTCAATCCAATCAATCTTTTCAAAATTAAAAAGACACCGGAACCTGTTATTGAGGAAACTGAGCGTTCACTGATTGTTTCAGAGATTGAAGAACTGGAAACCTTCAGGGTATGGCAGGAGAAGGATTATGAGGTGTACATCACCCCGACTTCCAGCATTCCAAATATCCTGAAAGAGATTGGCCGCTTACGCGAGATCACCTTCAGAGAAGTTGGAGAAGGAACCAACAAAAAGATCGACCTGGACAACTACGATATTTATTACCATCACCTATTTATATGGGATAAGGAAAAACAGAATATTGTTGGCGCTTACCGCATTGGTAAAGGTGATGAGATTTTGGATACCATGGGAAGAAGAGGGTTTTACCTTTCTGAGCTCTTCAAAATCAAAGAACCTTTTTACCCAATTCTAAGAAAAGGAATAGAACTAGGCCGCTCCTGGATCCGCAAGGAATACCAGCTAAAACCATTGCCCCTGTTCTTACTTTGGAAAGGTATCTTAAAATACCTCCTGGATAATCCACAGTACCGATATATGTTTGGTCCGGTAAGTATCAGTAATAACTTCTCTAAGTTCTCCAAATCACTAATTGTGGATTACATTACGAAGAACCATTTTGATTACGAACTGGCGGCTTTCGTGAAGCCTAAGAACAAATTTAAAGCAGACTTATCTGCCATCGATAAAAACCTGCTTGTAGAAAGCAGTGAGTCCTTAAAAGACCTGGATAGTTTGATCTCAGATATTGAGAATACACACATTAAGATTCCGGTATTGCTAAGACAATACATGAACCTGAATGCAAAAATCATCTGTTTCAATATTGACCCTAAATTCTCCGACTGCCTGGACGGATTCCTCCTGGTGGACATGCAGAACATTCCTGCAGAAATGCTGGAAAAGGTAGGCAAGAACTTTTAAAAACAAAGAACCCCGATAGTTGCTATCGGGGTTCTTTGTTTTTAAAAGTTCTGGAATGTTATCCCAGGCCAATAAGGTTTATAGTATGAATCTGAATTAATCAATCCAATGATTAAAAACTTCTGAAAAACCAAATTCCAAAGGATTTTCAACAGAAGTAATCTTGTATTGATAAAACTGAGCATTTCCCATTGGTATACTAGTATCCTCAGCTCTAAAAAATTCCCCATCATTTGGGGTAGAGGCAATCAATCTACGATAAAATGTACCATCTCTATTGTACAAATCAACCGAAACATTAGATGCATTAATTTTATCCGCAATCCATCGAAGGAGGAGATTTCCATTTCCTGATCCGGAACTATCGAGTCTGAATATCCAATATACATGTGGATTGATATTTGGGAAATCATTTGGCCAAAGACCTGGATGCTCATTTACAAAGCAAAACAAACCACTTTTTCCAAACTTTTTACCCACAACATCCTCAACTACCATGTAATAACTATAATGAGTATCAAAAGAAATCTTCACATTTAAAGCCCTAAGTTCTGAGGCAGTGATCATATAGCTTCCAGTGTTTGGCATTTGCGTCATTTTCTTAATAGCTAATGTAGAACCAATAGTCGAAAAACCACTTGTACTAACTTCATAAATAGTTATATCTACATTACTTGAAGACAATTTTGATGGGTCCCACTTTAGCTCTATATCCTCAGTTAATTGTGTAAACCCTATTTCATATTTACTCGCTAAGGGATAAGTGAAAAGATCTGCAACACTAACTGGGGGATAACCGGAGGTACATAGTTGACCACTGTACTGCCATAAAACTTATCTTCGGTCAGTATTTTATTCTGATCTGTATTATAATAAGTCACCCTAAGAAATAAGGCACCTCCTTTTGCTCCTACAGGAAGCTCAGCATCAATATGAAAATACATAAAGCCCAGTGCTACTTTATTCTGAACCCAATCCGCATTTAAAATTGATCTTGTTTTTGATACTGCTATCTCTTCTGTTCTGCATCCTGAACAATAACTGTAAGGCTTCATCATTAGCGTTGCACTAAAAGCCCCATCAGCAAAAGACCCGTTACTATCTATAGGACGACTTACTGAAAGGTCAAACTCAAAAGGGGTTTTAACGCTTGGATTTACAACCCTAAGGGAGCCTGATACTAAATACTGAGGATAAATCATATATTCATTAAAACTCACACTCGCTCTTGACGTAAGCATACTTACGAAAAAAAACAAAAATATCATGGATATCTGTTTTCCAGTTTTTAAATACTTCATAGCTATTCTCCGTGTTCAGCACGATAAATATTCGACATCAGATAATGACCCTCTATCTCCGTTCTATTAAATTTGATATTTCTGATCAAATATTAATTGGAATCTTTCAAATAGGAAATTTCCGATATCTGAACACCAAGGGATTCTCATCAATATCAAAAGCTAATCACCAAAAGACCCCATGAGTAAATTACTCATGGGGTCTTTTGGTGATGGAGAAGATGAATGGATATTATTCAATGAACTATATCCATTGTCACCCTTATTTTTAGAATGTTGCACCAGCAGTAGCGGCTGATCCTGATTTTAATACCAAACTTGGAGCTGTCAGACTAAAAGGATTCGCTAATAATCCTGCAGCAGCAGTCGCATCAATCGTGCTGTTGTTATTTTTAGTTAGGTATGCTTTAAGTAAATCCACATTTGCAAAAGAAGGAGTAGTACCATCTGCTACAAACTCCTTGTCGAAAGATTGATAGATGTTGTTCTTGATTAATGAAGTACCATCAGTCAATGCATCACCAGTTTCTTTATCACGAATATCGATACCGTATCTCGATCCGATGAAGATAGAATTGGCTAAGATCATTTTAGAACCTCTTCTCCAAAGGTTAGCATATTCATGTTTTGTATCTACGCCGACATTTCCAGGACCGATGATCGTCATGTTAGAAATCACAGGACGTGTTCTTGGGCTTACTGTGAAATCACCAGCAGAGTTATCAGATTCGATACCATTTGACTGTCCGGCCTGATCGGCTAATTTAGGATCTCTCTGACCAGCTAAGAATTGCAGCTTTCCTGAAAATCCGTTATCAAAGTCAAATATATCATCCACATTTCCGATAGATAGTAAGTGTTTTGCATTTACAGTACCACCAAACCATTCGTAGGAATCATCACCTGAATAAGAAACCTGTACATAGTCAATTGTAGTACCTGAACCTACTGATCCTAATGTTAATCCGTTAATTTCATTATCCTTTACGAATGCGATACCAGGGAACTCGATACGAACAAATTTAAGTACGCCTGAGTTATCAAGAGGATCTGTTCCACCGTGGTTAGCCTCAGGAGTTGAAATACCACCTTCAATAACACCTACACCACCTGGAATATTATTTGTTGATTTACCTAAAAGGATCACGCCACCCCAATCACCTGGATTTCTCGAACCAGCAGCGAAGTTAGAGGTAAATACGATTGGCTTATCGATCGTACCTTGAGCAATCAATTTAGCCCCACGAGTCACGACTAAAGTGCCTTTAGAAACTTTATCACCTCTGATCACAGTACCAGCAGGGATGGTAAGGGTCACCCCTTCTTTAACGTAAACAAAACCAGATAATAAGTAAATTTTATTTGCATCTAAAGTGGTGTTAGTAGAAATTGTTCCTGTTAATACATCTGTTGTTGCTCCATATACTGTAGCATTAGGTGTGTAATTAGCCCAGGTTGCAGTCCAATCAGTAGTGCCAAATGCACCTCTGTAACTCACTTTATCAAAGAATGCATCTGCTAATGATTCATTCGAATCAGGTGCAGTTGGAACTTCAACAGGATTCGAGCTTTTTTTACAACCTGAAATCGCTGTAGCACCCGCAACTAAAATAGCTAGTAAACTTAAATTTAACTTGTTTTTCATTTTCTTTGTCTTATTTACTCAAAGATATACTGACCATATTAACCCACTATTAAGTTGAAATTAAGAATGGTCAGTATATGTATTAATTAATTGTAAATTCTATTTGATTTTGTAAGAGAAACCGATGGAGATATTAGATCCGAAACGGTCCTGGATATTGATGTGATCGGTTTTTGCATCAAATGCTGCATCAGGATCTGCATTTTTTGGTTTCTGATAATAGATCGCTTTATTGTTCAGTATGTCACCGAAATTCAGTTTTACCTCTGCTCTTGATTTAGCGAACTTCTGAGAAAACTGTAAGTCCAATACGTTTCTTGGATTTTCATAAACATCCGGGTCACGTACGTTCCCTACAGCCCAGATGCGTTTTCCGATTCTGTTGTAAAGTAAACTTACACCAGTTGAGTTTTCGGCTTTTGAAGCATATTGCAGACCTGCATTGATCAAGTATGGCGATTGTCCTTGCATCGGTCTTTTTCCACTTGCGTTGACAGTGGTTGGCACTGCTACCTCAGACTTTATGTAAGAAGCATTTGCACTGAAAGTGAAATTACTGAAACGTTCCCCTACAAATCCTAAGGTTTTTCTATACTCAGCTTCAATACCATATAGGGTTGCCGATTCTGCATTAAAATAACCGAACAACCTACCAGAAGCAGAAGCATCTAATTTTTGTTCTATCGGAGATTCAAAATATTTATAGAAAGCGGATACCGTGAAGGCTTCTCCTGAAGCAGGATATAAAGCATATCCAAGATCCACATTGGTAGTTTTAGATTGTTTTAGTTTAGGATCACCTACAACATTCACATTTTTGTTGAAGTCATAGAATGAAAATGGGGCAATCTCTCTGAATTCTGGTCTACCCACCGTTTGAGATCCTGACAAACGAATGCTCGCTTTTTCAGTCAGGTTATAAATTAAGTTTGCAGAAGGAAGCAGGTTCGTATAAGTCGTATCCACTTTTAACGGTCTGGATGAGTTATCCATACTGTTCAGTTTTTGGTTATAGCTTTCCAACCTTGCACCAATTCCTAGCCTTAATTTCTCTGTCAGGTACCCATCAAACATCACATATCCTGCATTCAATAATGAGTTTGCATCGTATTTATCTGTACCATTGGTAATCTCATCAATGATGAATCCATTCGGTCCAATATTCTGTGCACTAAATATCTGATCCTGAGGTTGCGTTAAGATCGCACTATTAAAGTCAGCACCATTTCTGATGAAACCAATATTTCTTGCCGCAAAGTCTCTCTTTCTATATTGTCCGAAATAACCAAACTTCAGTTTGTTCGTATCCTTAAACCATTTCACAGGAATGGTCACATCAAAGGAACCACCATAACTATTTTCATTTAATGCAGAGGAGAAGTTACCCCCTAAGCCGGCAGCAGCACTGCCCGTTGGTACACTTGCACGGAAAATCCCTTCACCACCATCTGCATATTCCATTCTTTTATAACCTGGCTCTTTTCTATCAATATTAGCGAAGTTCAATCCCCAGTCTAATTTGATTTTGCTGGCGGCAGATAAGATGTGATTACCGGTTAGCTGACTAGTTAATAAAGAACGCTGCAATAAATAATCACCTGTCCTAATGAAATCACTACCGCTTTCATCCTGACCAATCCTTTGGGTAAACTGACTTTCAAGCACTCTGTTATACAAGTTTTTTAAAGCAATTTTATTGGTACCCCATGAGTAAGCAAAATTGGCTAAACCACCGATATTAGTATTGTAATTGTAATTGTTGTCATGGAATTTCTCCCCAACATTCTGTCCGACGTAAGCAATCTGATCACTTTCTTTCAAACGCTCATCATATCTATAAGACAAGGACAATACAGTTCCGAATTTACTACCGTCTTTGAAGATTTTGCTGGTGCCATAGTTACCTTGAAAAATAGGTCCTAAAGTTGATTTCACAGTGTGGTATCCCCAATTGTTAGCAAAGTTTTTTGACAAAGCAAAACGATCTGCTTCAGGCTGTGCTAAATAATCTCCTCTTGAAGGGAAGTTTGAAGGAATGTCTCTTCTCTTACTGTAAGCACCAAATACTTCATTTCCACTTTTTTCCGGAGAAAGAAAATTTTTAAAAGTACTTTGGGTATTGTATGAGGTCCCTAATGAAAAGTTGAGGAAAGGATTATCAGGAAAATCTTTTGTGGTGATCTGAACCACCCCTCCAGAAAAGTCACCTGGAATATCTGCTGATGCTGTTTTATTTACTACGATCGCATCGATCAGATTCGAAGGTAGAATATCGAATGAAAATGCTTTTTTATCTACTTCCGTATTTGGCAGTACGGCATTGTTTAACATCGCCGAATTGTATCGGTCTGAAAGACCACGCACGATAATATATTTATTATCCTGGATACTCGCCCCACTGATTCTTTTCAATACCTCAGAGGTATTCTTATCAGGGCTTTTACGAATCAGCTCTGCAGAAATTCCACTGGAAATACTAATACTTGCTTTTTGATTCGCATACAAGTTATTCACAGACTCCTTGCTTACATTAGCAGAAATCACAACCTCGTTTAAGTTGTTCGAAGAAGATTCATCTAATACAAAATCTATACTGGTAGAACCAGTTGCTTTCACTTCAATATCAGTGATTCTTTTTGTCGTGTAACCGATATAAGAAGTTTCGACAATATACTTACCAGCGGCCAGGCCGTTGATGATGTATCTTCCTTCCACATCCGTTGATGATCCTTTTGTGGTACCTGCAATTTTAACAGTCACACCAATCAGTGTTTCCCCTGTTTTTTTATCAGATACTTTACCAGAAATTTTGCCGGTTTGAGCAAACACTGTGCTGCCAATAATTACGAATAAAACGGTAATTAATGCCTTTTTGAGCTGTAGTTGTGATTTCAATTTTCCCTGTTATTTGTTTCAGGCAAAACTATTACCACAATGTTAGGTCTACATTAGCTCACAATTACCATTCGTTTACCACATTGTTAACTTCATGTTAAATGAGGTTTGGCTCAATATTTTAACCCGATTTTTTTGCATATAAAGTGCAATAACCAAATTGGGCCAATTAACAAAAACTTAACATCTTCTAAAAACGAAGGTTTCTTCCCTTCGATCTTATGGCCGATAAATTGGCCGATCCAGGCGCCTACAAAGATCACTGCACACACTAACCAAACTGCCGGTCCGCCGGCCAATTCCCATTTCTCTAACATCACAATAAAGAAAGACATCAGACAGATGAGCATCAGCATCAGGTAAGACATGACCGGAGAAAGCTTATAATAATAATACACAGAGAAAGCGATCAGAAAAGAAGCCCAGTTCACAAAACCATTGTACTTACCCAGAAAGGCCAGGTAAGGAAAAGGAATGGCCCATACCAGACCCAGCAGGCTAAAAACAATCAATGGTACACATATCCAATGGATCATTTCATTGGTATGATTTTGATGGCTTTCTGCATATTTATCAAAAAGAACATCCACTTTGCTTTTCTCTACTGCTTTCGTCTTCATGTGTTTCTTCATTTTTTGTAGCGATCCGATATTAGATTTTTTAAAAATAAAGAAAGCGATGGATAATTCCACCGCTTTCGCTTTAAATATTAGTCAGCTTAGTTGCTTAAGCCTTAATGCTCAACTATTTCGCAAAAGAAACAGATCTGGTTTCCCTGATTACTGTGACTTTAATCTGACCTGGGTAAGTCATTTCTGTTTGAATGCGGTTAGAGATATCGGCGGCCAGCAATTCTGCCTGCTGATCCGTTACTCTTTCACTTTCTACTACTACCCTTAATTCTCTACCTGCCTGAATAGCGAAGGTCTTCTCTACACCAGGGTAAGAAAGAGCCAGTTCTTCCAATTCTTTCAAACGCTTGATGTAACTTTCTACAACCTCACGACGAGCACCTGGACGCGCACCTGAGATGGCATCACAAGCCTGAACAATTGGAGAAATCATAGAAGTCATCTCGATCTCGTCATGGTGAGCACCAATGGCATTACAAATTTCAGGATGTTCTTTATATTTTTCCGCCAATTGCATCCCTAAGATTGCGTGAGGCAATTCCGGATTGTCATCAGGTACTTTACCTATATCATGTAATAATCCTGCACGTTTCGCCATTTTAGCATTTAATCCTAATTCAGCAGCCATCGTTGCACAGAAATTCGCTACCTCACGTGAGTGATGTAATAAGTTCTGTCCGTAAGAAGAACGGTAACGCATACGTCCTACCATTCTGATCAATTCCGGGTGTAAACCATGAATCTGTAAATCGATTACGGTACGTTCACCGATTTCTACGATCTCATCTTCAATTTGTTTCTTTGTTTTAGCCACCACCTCTTCGATACGTGCAGGGTGAATCCTGCCATCCGTTACCAAACGGTGTAAAGCCAAACGGGCGATCTCTCTTCTTACCGGGTCAAAACCAGATAAAATAATCGCCTCCGGGGTATCATCCACGATAATTTCAATTCCTGTAGCGGCTTCCAAAGCACGAATATTACGTCCTTCTCTACCAATTACACGACCTTTAATCTCATCACTTTCAATATGGAAGATCGAAACTGTGTTTTCAATCGCTGCTTCTACTGCAGTACGCTGAATGGTTTGAATCACCACCTTTTTCGCTTCTTTCGTTGCAGTTAGTTTGGCTTCATCCACAATGTCCTTAACCTGAATCATCGCCTGCGTACGGGCTTCCTGCTTCATGTTTTCTACCAATTGGTTTTTCGCCTCTTCCGCGCTTAAACCGGCAATGGTTTCCAGTTGTTTTACATGCTGATTTTTCAGTAAGTCTACTTCTTCCTGTTTTTTAACCGCTACATCAGTCTGTTTTTCAAGGTTCTTCTTTGTATTGTCCAGCTCCTGTTCCTTACGGTTCATGTTTTCCAAACGCTGATTCACAGATTGTTCTTTCTGTTTCATTGCGTTTTCACGCTGGTTGATCTGGTTGTTCTTTGTATTGACTTCCTGCTCATGCTCAGACTTCAACTGTAAAAATTTCTCTTTTGCTTCCAGTAACTTGTCTTTCCTAAGAATTTCAGCCTTACTCTCTGCATCTTTAAGCATCTTTTTAACCTTGGTCTGTGCGGCAATCTCCTGGTTTTTCAGCAAGCTGCGCAGCAAGTATCTGCCTACTAAAACGCCAACAAATAAGCCAGCTAGTACATATCCAATTATTCCTACTATTTCCATTTTAATTCATCTGTATTTATATATTTCCCTTGTCCCGAGGGCAGAACAGCTCTTGGTGTTCATTTCCCATGCGACAACGTAAATTTTTTCTGTAAAAAAAACCGCAACTAAATCTTAAAGTCCCACGTATTAAAAACCTCAACGAGTTATAATTAGAATTTAGGTCATTTTCAGGTACATAAATGCAGATGAAATACACCCTCTTAATTCTATAAATATTGAAGTGTTAAGTTTTTAAAATTGTGAAACTCAAGATCTAGCTGCGGCTATATCGTTGTGCTAATCTTAACTCATATAAAGAACGATCCTATTTGGAGAAAAAATCATTTAATAAACTATCCAGTTCCTCTACCTTTTCGGCGACTACAGTATCCTGATCCTGGACTTTATTTTCTACCCTCAGTACTGCTGTTGCATAATGCAGCACCGCCATAGAAAGCAAATCCTGTTTATCCCTAACCGCATAATTTTCCTGATAGTCTTTTATGCGCTCATTGATAATCTTTGCTGCCCGCCTCACAATTTCTTCCTCTTCGGTATTTACCTTTAAAGGATAGATACGGTCGGAAATAGTTATTTTTATCGAGATTTCTCCCATTTCTTAGCTTTGTTTCACTTTTTTTGTTTTCCTTACTTCTTCAGTAAGACCACGCACTTATCTATTTCACGCACAAAATCGTTAATTTTTTGCTTTATATCAAGTGTCTTTTCACTTGTACCCTCAATACTTTTCGCTAATTTCAGTACACGAAGCTTTTCTTCCAGCTCTGCGCGCTGAGTTTTAGCATTATCCAGTGCCCCTTTTACCGCTTGATTTTCCTGCTTTAATAAATCGTTTTCTTCCTGTAAGGCATTACAGAGCTCGATTACGCGAGCTGTTTTTTGCAATACGGAGTTTAATTGATCGGCAACCGAAGACATGTTATTAAAGTTTTTGTACTAATCTAAAAATTATTTAAAAGCAATAAATTATTTTCTTATTTCCGCTTTTGCTGTTTGCGCTAAGTTAGAAATAATCTTTTGCATCACCGCATCAATTTGCTTGTCGGTTAAGGTCTGCTCTTCATCTTGCAAAGTGAAGTTTAAGGCATAAGACTTCTTCCCTTCCGGCAATCGGTCTCCAACGTACACATCGAACACCTGTACGCTCTTAATCAGCTTCTTCTCTGTTTTAAAGGCAATAGTTTTCAGTTGATCAAAGGTCACATCCAGATCTACCAACATCGATAAATCTCTCCTTACCGCTGGATATTTAGATACTTCCTTATTCACAATTTTATTCTTTTTAATGATCTCCAACAGCAATGCCCAGTCAAAATCTGCGTAAAATACGTCTTTTTCCACATCTGCAGTTTTCTGATCAGCAGCAGTCACCGCACCAAAAGTAACGATCGCTTTATCCCCTCTGAAATACTTCAATCCATAAGCGAAGTTCTCATCATTTACCTCTTCTGATTGGTAATTGGTAATGCCCAGACGTCCGATTACAGCATCTACAGCCGCTTTCAAATGGTAGAAAGTAACTGGTGATGGTTTATGATTCCATTGCTCTGATTGATTCGCTCCAGACAACACGATCAGTAAACGCGGACGTTCAACATATTTCTCATTGATCAAATGATAAGTTTTACCGAATTCATAAAACTTAATATCAGTTGTTTTTCTATTCAGATTATAAGCTACACTTTCCAATGCAGGCATTAATAAACCCTGACGCATCACATTCAAATCTGAACTCAATGGGTTCAAAATATGAACTGCTTCTTCGGGCACTTTAGAATAAGCACCTTTAGTTAAAGAGTTACACCAGATCTCTAGATAGCCGTTTGCAGTTAACATATCTGCAATTACGTGCTGTGTTTGTTCTTTATTCGGCTTAGTACCGTAAGATAAAGAAGCATTCACTTTAGTTGGAATCTCAATATTATTGTAACCATAGATTCTCAATACCTCTTCTGTTACATCGCATTCGCGAGTCACATCTACTTTATAAGTTGGTACTTTTAAAGACAATCCTTCCGCAGTTTCAGCTGCGACTTCCATGTTCAATGAAGTAATGATGGCTTTGATTTCTTCATGAGGGATCTCTACCCCGATCAATCTATTGATGTTGTTGTAATTCACTTCTACCTCAAAAGCAGCGATTGGTACTGGATAAATATCAGAAACAGTAGAAGAAATTTCTCCACCTGCTAATTCCTGAATCAATAAAGCCGCACGTTTTAAAGCATAAACAGTAATATCAGGATCTGTACCACGCTCAAATCTGAAAGAGGCATCAGTCTTTAAACCATGTCTTTTTGAAGTCTTACGCACCGATTTAGCATCAAAATAAGCACTTTCCAGGAAGATATTTCTGGTCGTTTCGCTTACTCCAGAATTTTTACCGCCAAATACACCAGCGATACACATTGGCACTTCTGCATTACAAATCATCAGATCTTCTGCTGAAAGCTTGCGCTCTACCCCATCAAGTGTTACAAAAGGCGTACCTTCTGCACATTTCTTCACGATCACTTTGCCACCAGTCAATTGATCTGCATCGAAAGCATGTAAAGGCTGTCCTAATTCATGCAATACATAATTGGTAATGTCTACTATATTGTTGATCGGACGAATGCCGATTACTTTTAATTTATCCTGCAACCAATCTGGAGAAGTTTTTACCGTTACACCAGAAATAGAAACGCTGCTGTATCTCGGACAAGCTTCCGCATCTTCCACAGTTACCGGGATGGCCAGCTTTTCATTTGCTGTTTTAAAAGCAGCAATATCCGGCATTGTGATCGGCAAACGTAAATAAGCTGCTAAATCTCTTGCTACACCTAAATGAGAAGCTGCATCAGCACGATTAGGCGTCAATCCAATTTCATACAAATAGTCATCTTCCAGATTGAAATAGGCTTTCGCAGTAATCCCAACTTCAGTAGCTTCTGGAAGCACCATAATTCCATCATGAGAAACCCCCAATCCGATTTCATCTTCTGCACAGATCATTCCTTCAGAAACTTCGCCTCTGATCTTAGATTTGTTGATTTTGAAAGGCTCTCCTTCATTCGGATAAACGGTAGTTCCTACAGTAGCAACCACCACTTTCTGGCCTTCGCCAACATTTGGCGCACCGCATACCACTTGAATATTCGTTCCTGTTCCTACATCTACCGTAGTCACACGTAAACGATCGGCATTAGGATGTTGCACACAGCTGATGACGTGTCCAATCACCAATCCTTCTAAACCACCTGCAATCGGTTGTACGGTTTCCAGACTTTCTACTTCCAGCCCGATATTGGTCAGGATTAAGGAAAGTTCTTCAGGAGTTTTATCAGTTGTCAGAAATTGTGTCAGCCACTTGTATGATATCTTCATGTTATATGTTCAGTATAAAATGCAAAGATATAAAATAATGCCGTCGGTGTAAACCTCTTAGAAAGATAAACGGGCAATAATTGGTAAGTGGTCTGATGGATACCTCAAATTTTTACTATCTGATAACACGCCAAACTTTTGCACCTTAAAACCTTTGTTCACAAAGATGTAATCAATCTTATCCTTTAAAGGGCTGTCGAACTTAAAGTTATTGAAAGTTCCTTCCGGTCCATAAGCAGGTTCAACCGAAGCCGTCTTTGCATCAATAAGGAAAGATTTAATGGTAGCAATCGCTTCTGTTTCAGGAGTTACATTTAAATCTCCGGTTAACACCACTGGTAAAGTTGGTGCAATTTCCTGTATTTTTCTTTTGATGAGCTTCGCAGATTCAATCCTTGCCTGCACACCAATATGATCATAGTGGGTGTTGAATACCAGAAATTCCTTTTTATTGAGGCGATCGTATAGCCTTACCCAGGAACAAACCCGGTTCAGCACTGCATCCCATCCTTTAGAAGGCTTATCTGGCGTTTCTGACAACCAGAAAGTACCTCCATCTTTTCTCGTAAACCTGGATTTATCATAATAAATGGCGGAAAATTCTCCTTCACGCTTTCCGTCATCACGCCCTACTCCTTCCATCGCATAGTTCGTGTATTCCAGCAGCTGATCTACCTGTAAAGGTAAGGCTTCCTGCACGCATAAAATATCGGCATCATGAAACCTCACTAAAGCTTTCACTTCATCTTTACGGTTTGGCCAGGCATTTACGCCATCAGAGGCCACATTTAAACGGATGTTATAAGACATCACATGGAACGGTTTTCCCGATTGTGCATAGGCTGTTGCAATCAGCAGCAGACAGGCCATACTGATTTGGATGATTTTCTTCATGGCTGGCTAAATTAAGCCATCATCATTGAAACTAAAGAAGGATTTGTTTGTAATAATTAAGTGATCCAGCACCGGCAGGTCTAATAACTTCCCTGCGGACACTAGTTTTTTGGTGAGGTGCAGATCTTCGGGGCTGGGTTTTAGATTTCCAGAAGGGTGATTGTGCGCCAATACTACATAAGACGCTCCATGTTCCAGTGCAATCTTATAGATGATTTTTGGATCGGCTACTGTTCCTGATAAGCCACCTACGCTAATTTGTAATTTTGCCAATACTTCATTGGCCCTGTTGAGTAATAAGATCCAAAACTCCTCATGAGTTAAGTCTGTCAATACTGGGGAGAGTTCCCGGTGACAATCATGAGAACTGGTAATTTTTGGTAATAGGACTGTACTTGGTTTTCTCCTGCGGCCGAGTTCCAATGCGCTGATGATCGAGATCGCCCTCGCCTCGCCAATTCCACGAAACTTGCATAAATCCTGTACGCTCATTCTACCTAAAGCATCCAGATCCTGATTGCAGGAAGCCAAAATACGCTTGCTTAAATCTACTGCAGACTCTTCCGCGTTACCCGAAACGATAAATATCGCGACCAGTTCCGCATCAGTCAGGTGCCTGCGCCCATGAAGGATGAGTTTCTCCCGGGGCCGGTCCGCTTCTGCCCATTGCTTAATTCCTAATCTCGCTTCGTAAATAGCCATAAACAAAAAAACGGGATATGCAATAAGCACATCCCGTCTATAATATTGTAAAGCTATGCTTATTTTAAGCCATTAACAAATTTAGTCAATTTAGATTTGTTGTTAGCTGCTTTATTCTTGTGAATAACGTTTTTCTTAGCCAAACGATCTAACATAGAGATTACTTTCGGTAATAACTCTTTTCCTGTTTTTTGATCTTCAGCAGCACGTAACCTTTTGATAAAGGTACGAGTAGTTTTTGCCTGATATCTGTTACGTAAACGTTTAGTTGCGTTTGCTCTAATTCTTTTTAACGAAGATTTATGATTTGCCATTTTTCAATATTATAATATTCCTTTTAAAGCTTTCAAGAATATTGGGCACAAACCCAACCGCTACCAGCCTTTTGTTTTTCCTTTTTTTCGGACTGCAAATATAGAATTAATGTTTTTAATATGCAAAATGAACTCGTAAATATTTTCAATAAATCTTAATTATTGATTTATAATACTTTAGAAAGGTCAGCTTGTTTAAAAATTTCAATTCCTGATGAAGCATCCGCTGCGAGCGTACTCAATACCATAAGGTGATTTTGCATGCTGCGACAAAGGTAATAGAAAAAACGACATAAAGAGAAATTATCAGAAAAGGTGGAAATGAAGCACAGAAGTGTTCGGGAAGAGACCTGCCTTTCTATATCCGCAGGAAGGGGTTCCGATAGGGTTCAAATAGCAGAGACTACGGCAACCCTAACTGAACCCTATCGGAACCCCTTCCGAACTCTATTATAAGGCGCTTGTCTTCCCGAACACTACCCAACCACTATCAGGTGAAAATTCACTATATTAAGGGTACGAAAAAACAAATCCCACCTCCCTTCCACTGCAAAAAGACAAAAAGCAACAAAAAGCTTCCAGTAAAGCCTTAAAATACTATTTTTGAAAAATATTATCCGCCTTTTAAACAGGCAGAGCCCGCTTGATTTCTCTTAAACAAAATGCACCTATGAAAAAACGCATCGCTATATTCGCTTCAGGCTCGGGTTCTAATGCCCAGAAATTAATGGAGCATTTTAAACACCACCCGGAAGCAGAAATTGCATTGGTACTGACCAACAATCCTGATGCTTACGTATTACAACGTGCAGATAATTTCGAAATCCCTTCTCATATCTTTGACAGGAACGAATTTTACCATACTGAAAAGATCATTGGCTTATTAAAAAACCTGGAGATCGATTTAATTGTATTGGCTGGATTCCTATGGTTAATTCCAAAAAACCTGATCCAGGAATACCCAGGACGCATTGTCAACATTCACCCTGCAATCCTGCCTAAATTTGGTGGAAAAGGCATGTATGGCGATCATGTACACTATGCAGTGATGGCGGCAAAAGAACCAGAAGGTGGTATTACCATTCATTATGTAGACGAGAACTACGATGAAGGAGAATATATTTACCAGGCGAAATACAAAATAGAGAAAGATGACAACCTGGAAATGATCAAATTTAAAGGGCAGCAGCTGGAACATAACCACTATCCGCGCATTGTAGAATCAATCATCAAAAAGATCAAAAAATAATAGCAGATTTAGCGGGATTTCTTTCTAAACAGCAGCTGAAAAAGAGCCAGATGATTAGAAAGATAATCTTCCTTTAATATACTGCAAATAAGCATTTGACATTAAAAGAAAAATGGGTACTTTTGCGGCTCAAAATTTTTCTCTAATGAGTCAATCGATAAAGATCAAAAACGCTTTAATTTCAGTTTATTACAAGGATGGTTTAGAACCTTTAGTTCGCCTGTTAGCTAAACAGGGTGTCCAGTTATTCTCAACTGGTGGTACCGAACAATTTATTAAAGACCTAAATCTGCCGGTTACAGCAGTGGAAGACCTTACAGGTTATCCTTCTATTCTAGGAGGCAGGGTAAAGACATTACACCCTAAAGTTTTCGGTGGTATCTTAAACAGAAGGGGACTGGCTTCAGATCAGGAGCAGATCAATGAATATGAGATCCCTGAAATCGACCTGGTTATTGTAGATTTATACCCATTTGAAGAAACTTTAAAAGCTGGTGGTTCTGAAGAAGAAATCATTGAGAAAATTGATATTGGTGGCATCTCTCTGATCAGAGCAGCTGCTAAAAACTTCAATGACGTAGTGATTCTTGCTTCAAAAGACGACTACTCCACTTTACAACATCAATTAGAAGCACAAGAAGGAACCACTACGATCGTTCAGCGTAAAGCTTATGCGAAAAAAGCTTTCCACACTTCTTCTCACTACGATACGGCCATCTTCAATTATTTCAATACTGAAGAGCCATTAAATGTATTCAAACAAAGCATCAATACTGCTCAGGTATTGAGATATGGCGAGAACCCGCATCAACAAGGAGTATTTTATGGCGATTTAAATGCCATGTTCACTAAATTGAATGGTAAAGAGCTTTCTTATAACAACCTGGTTGATGTAGATGCTGCTGTTGCTTTAATCGATGAATTCGAAGAGCCAACATTTGCCATCTTAAAACATACCAATGCTTGTGGTGTGGCTTCAAAAGCAACCATTAAAGAAGCATGGGATACCGCATTGGCTTGTGATCCGGTAAGTGCTTTCGGTGGTGTATTGATCGCCAACCGCGAAATCGACCTGGCAACTGCTGAAGAAATCAACAAATTATTCTTCGAAGTATTGATCGCCCCAGCTTATCAGCCGGAAGCTGTTGAACTTTTCCGCGCGAAAAAGAACAGAGTGATCTTACAGAGAAATGAAGTAGAATTGAGCAAAAAGCAATTCAAAACCTTATTGAACGGTGTAATTGAACAAGATAAAGATCTGATCATCGAAAATGCAGATCAGATGACTACAGTAACAGAGAAAGCACCTACTGCTGAAGAACTTAAAGATCTTTTCTTTGCGAATAAAATCGTTAAACATACCAAATCTAATACTATTGTATTTGTAAAAAACAATCAGTTGCTATCGAGTGGTGTAGGTCAGACGTCAAGAGTAGACGCTTTGAAACAAGCCATCGTAAAAGCAAATGCATTCAACTTCCCATTGAAAGGTTCAGTAATGGCATCTGATGCATTCTTCCCTTTCCCTGATTGTGTAGAAATCGCAGCTGAAGCAGGCATTACTGCAGTTTTACAACCAGGTGGTTCAATTAAAGATGCCGACTCCATCAATATGGCGAATGAGAAAGGCATCGCAATGGTTACCACGGGTATTAGACATTTTAAACACTAATTTATTTAACTGCGAATACAATAAAAAGACGTAGTTTTACATTACTATAGTATACAGAATTTTTAATACTTAAATTATCACCTAATAAATGGGTTTATTTAATTGGTTTACACAAGAGGTTGCTATCGATTTAGGTACGGCTAACACTCTAATCATACATAATGACAAGGTAGTAGTGGATGAGCCATCCATTGTTGCTTTCGACAGACAAACAAATAAAATCATCGCTATTGGCCGTCAGGCCATGCAAATGGAGGGGAAAACGCATGATAACATCCGTACGGTAAGACCACTAAAAGATGGTGTTATTGCCGATTTTAATGCCGCAGAAGCGATGATCAAAGGAATGATCCGTATGCTGAATGGTGGTAAAGGATGGATGTTCCCTTCCTTAAGAATGGTCATTTGTATCCCTTCCGGTATCACTGAGGTAGAGAAACGTGCAGTAAGAGATTCAGCGGAAATCGCAGGCGCAAAAGAAGTTTACCTGATTCATGAGCCTATGGCAGCTGCTGTAGGAATCGGAATTGACGTAGAAGAACCGATGGGTAACATGATCATTGATATAGGTGGTGGTACTACTGAAATCGCGGTAATCGCATTATCAGGTATCGTATGTGACCAGTCGATCCGCGTTGCCGGAGATAACTTTGATTCTGACATTGTGAATTATATCCGTCGTCAGCACAACATTATGATCGGAGATCGTACTGCTGAGAAAATCAAGATTGAAGTAGGTGCGGCATTGCCGGAATTAACTGATCCACCTGCAGACTTCGCAGTTCAAGGTAGAGATTTAATGACAGGTGTCCCGAAACAAATCACCGTTTCTTACACTGAAATTGCACATTGCCTGGACAAATCTATTTCGAAAATTGAAGAAGCAATTCTTAAAGCATTAGAGATTACTCCTCCGGAGCTTTCTGCAGATATTTATCAGACTGGTATTTACCTGACAGGTGGTGGCGCCCTATTACGCGGTTTAGATAAACGTGTAGCGGCAAAAACCAAACTTCCAGTACACGTTGCCGAAGATCCACTTCGTGCAGTAGTGCGTGGAACAGGTATCGCCCTGAAAAATATTGGTGGTTATAAATTCTTAATGCAATAAAAGTAGCCTGAGTTTAAGTTTTAAGTTTTTCCTGGCTGATAAGGCCATTTGGCGAGCTTAAAGCTTAAACTCAGTTTACAAAAACTAAAACCCCGAATCGAAAAGTATGCGTAACCTTTGGATTTTTATAAACAGATACAACGCATTTTTCTTTTTTATCATTTTCTTTACTATCGGAATTTATCTGACAGTAAGCAATAACTCCTATCAGCGCAGTGTAACCGTTAACTCCACCAATGAAGTAGTCGGTACCGCTTATAAAAACCTGAATGTATTAAAAAAATACATCAATTTAGGGGATGTAAATGATAGCTTGGCAGTAGAAAATGCGAAGCTAAAAACAGAACTTCTTGCACTCAACAGTATCGACAGTGCGAAAAATGTAGTCGTTAAAGACACGCTCAACAAAACTCAGTACACTTATCTCTCAGCAAGGGTCATCAAGAATTCGATTACGCTCAGGAATAACATCATCACCATCAACCGCGGTACTGCCGACGGTATTGAAAGTGGTATGGCAGTCATTTCTCAGGGAAAAGGTGTAGTGGGCTATATCAGAGATGTTTCAGAACACCTGGCCACTATTGAGTCATTACTGCATAAAGACACCAAAGTGAGTGTCACCTTAAAGAAAAACAATGCCATGGGTACCCTAGTCTGGGGAACCAAGAATTTTGACTATAGAAAAGCGTATATCAAAGATGTACCAAATCACTACAAGATTGCCTTAAAAGACACCGTAGTGACCTCCAGTTATTCTCACTTCCCTCCAGGTATCCTTGTGGGCAGAGTGAGCAATACCGGCATCTCTACTGGGGATAATTTCATGACGATCGAAATCGATCTTTTCAATGATTTTAGTACCTTACAATATGTTTATGTCATTAAAGACAAATTAGCACAGGAACAGAAAGCTTTAGAATCAAAATTGCCAAATGAACAGTAAAATAATATTGGTAAACATCTTCAGATGGTTCTTACTACTTTTTATTCAGATCCTACTCCTTAGAAACCTGAGCTTTTACAGCCTGGCTACTCCCTTTGTTTATATCCTTTTTTTACTGTTACTGCCCTTTAAAACGCCAAACCTGCTGTTATACCTGATCGCTTTTGCAACTGGTTTAACCATGGATGCTTTTTATGATACTTTGGGCGTACATACCACTGCTTGTGTGACCCTGGTATTTGTCAGGATCTCCTTTATCGCGTTGACTGTAAACAAAGACAATTTTGACGAACCGGAGCCTACGCTTGGAAATATGGGCTTCAAATGGTTCAGCATTTATGCCACCCTTTGTACTTTTGCCCATCATCTGGTACTCTTTTTCCTGGAAACATTCCGCTTAACAGAATTCTCTTACACCCTATTGAGGTGTCTTTTGAGCGGTGTATTTACGTTATTTTTAATTATACTCATAGAATTCATGTTCTATAACAGGAAGGCACGCTAATGGACAATCTATTTAACCGTAAATATATTATTCAGGGCTTATTTATATTGGTTGCCTTAATACTGGTCGGTACCCTGTTTTATATCCAGGTAGCCAGCGACAAGTACTTCCTTTCTGCCGAAAGTAATGTTTTGCGTAAGATCTATACCTTCCCAGCCAGAGGGGTAATTCTCGATAGAAATGAAAAAGTGCTGGTTCAGAATGAGCCGGTATATGACCTGATGGTGATCCCAAATCAGGTGAAAGAGTTTGATACGCTATCGCTGATCAACATCATTGGCATTGACATGAAACGCTTTAAGAAAAGTTTCAACAGAGCGACTGTACAGTCCAGGTATCAGCCCAGTATTTTTGAAAAACAACTTTCTGTACAGGTCTATGCTGCTTTATCCGAGCAGCTTGCTCGTTTTCCGGGCTTCTTCGTACAAAGCAGAACGGTGAGGTATTATCCGGATAGTCTCGCAGGCCATTTCTTTGGTTATGTAAAGGAGGTATCCAAGAAAGACATTGAAATGAGCGAGGGCTATTACCGTCCCGGTGATTACATTGGAAAAGCAGGCGTAGAAAAACAATATAACGATGTGCTCCGTGGTGAAAAAGGGATCATCAACATGCTTTATGATGCTCGAAATGTACCGAAAGGAAGTTATGCCGAAGGGAAATTTGATACCCTCGCCAGATCTGGAGAAAAAGTAATTTCTTCACTGGATTTCCGTATTCAGAAGCTTGGAGAAGAGCTGATGAAAAACAAAGTGGGCAGTATAGTAGCCATTGAACCTGCAACAGGAGAAATTCTGGCCTTTGTCAGTAGCCCAGGTTACGACCCCAACCTCATGGTAGGCCGTCAGCAGGGCAACAATTATATGGACCTGATCAATCAGGAGAAAAATCCAAACCGGGTATTTACGGTACGTCCTATTCAGGGCTATTATTCCCCTGGATCTTCGTTTAAGCCGCTGGATGCCTTACTGGGTTTACAGGAAGGCGTCATAGATCCAAATACCACGTTTAACTGTCCTGGTTATTATATGGCCGGAAACCATAAAGTGAAGTGTGAACACGTAGATGGAAATATCAGTCTGCGTAAAGGTTTAGCCAGATCTTGTAATACGTATGCGCTGTATGTGTTCCAAAAACTAATGACGCAGAAGAAATTCAAAAACCAACGGATTGCCTATGATGAATGGCAGAAGCGGGTACAGAAATTTGGCCTTGGTGAAAAATTAGGGGTGGATCTTCCTTCAGAACGCCCGGGAAACTTATACACCTCCGATCATTACAACAAGAAATACGGGAATCGCTGGGGATATACCACGGTGATTTCCCTAGGAATTGGTCAGGGTGAGATGGATGCCACGCCATTACAGATGGCCAACATCATGGCCATCATTGCCAACAGAGGGTATTATGTAAAACCCCACCTGATTAAAGCCATTGGTGAGAATAAAGTGATCAAAAAAGAATATGCCCGCAAAAACTATGTAGATGTAGATGCCAGACACTTTGAGCCCGTAATTGATGGGATGCAGGATGCAGTAAATGCACCATGGGGCACTGCCAGACAATCTGCAATTGAAAACATTGTGATGTGTGGTAAAACAGGAACAGTACAAAATCCACGTGGAAAAAATCACTCCGTATTTATAGGTTTTGCTCCCCGAGACAATCCAAAGATTGCCATCGCAGTAGTCGTAGAAAATGCAGGTTTTGGAAGTACGTATGCCGCTCCGATTGCCAGCTACATCGCAGAGAAATATCTGAAAGATAGTCTTTCAGTAAATAAAAGAGCCGGTGCTGAATGGATGAAGAAACAAGTCATCTTACCTGTTCCGAAAAAACCGAAACTAAAAGCGAAGCCATTGCTGGCCGATTCTTTGAAAAAAGATTCTACTGGAAAGTCTCTGACTCCAGCAAAGATGTTGCCTGCAACAGCATCTGGAGCAGCAACAAGTACAGCACCCGCTAAGGCCACGATCGTACCCGTTAAACCAGCAGGTATACCTGCAAAAACAACAAATAGTAAACCCACCTCACAAACACCATAAATGACAACACAGCAAGGCAACCGTTTCTTTTTCAATGTAGACTGGATTACCATCCTGCTTTACGTAGCCTTGTGTGCCATTGGGTTTGTAAATATTTACGCTTCGATCTTTAATGGATCTGTAGCCAATGAGTTCAGCTTTGCTGCCAAATACGGAAAGCAGCTGATCTACATCATTACCGGGTTGATTCTTGGGTTTTCCATTTTATTACTGGATGCTAAATTTTTCAGTGTCTTCTCGCCCATTGTATATGGGATCACCATGCTGCTGCTCATTGCCGTACTTGTTGTTGGAAGAAAAGTAGCCGGAAACCAGGCCTGGATCCCATTAGGAACCTTTAGGCTCCAACCTTCTGAGCTGGCAAAATTCGGTACTGCCTTGCTCCTTGCCAGATATGTGAGCTCATTTAACCCCAAATTCAGGGACGTAAAGTCTATATTTTTCGCTGTAGTGATTGTGGGGATTCCTTTGTTTTTAATCATGCTTCAACCGGATACAGGCTCAGCATTGGTATTTTTGTCCTTCATGTTTCCATTGTACAGAGAAGGACTGTCGGGATACTTCCTGCTGATCTTTTTAGGAATGATCGTGTTGTTTATCGCCGATTTCCTGGTTCCTGCGGAGATATTAATCCCGCTCATACTCGCCATAGGCGGTCTGTTTATCTATCAGAACAGAAGGAAACACAAGGTCATGATCTCCTGTATCATTGTCACGGTGGTGGCAGTTGGCTACCTGTTTCTGGTGAAATTCGCCTACGAAAAGGTCTTAGAGCCTCATCAGCGCACAAGAATTGAAATTCTGCTGGGCCTTAAGACAGATCCTAAAGGAGCTGGATATAATGTGATTCAATCGAAGATTGCAATTGGTTCCGGACAGTTAACCGGAAGGGGTTTTTTAGAAGGTACACAAACGAAATACGGTTATGTACCTGAGCAAAGTACCGACTTTATTTTCTCCACCATTGGTGAAGAATGGGGATTTGTAGGCTGCTTTACGGTGGTTGCACTGTATATCTTTATGCTCCTGCGGATCATCAATCTCGCCGAGCGACAGCGTTCTACCTTCTCCAGGGTATACGGCTATTGTGTGGCCAGTATTCTCTTTTTCCACGTGTTCATTAACATAGGAATGACGATTGGGATCATTCCCGTAATTGGAATTCCTTTGCCTTTTATCAGCTACGGTGGTTCCTCACTGTGGAGTTTCACCGTATTGCTGTTCATCTTCTTAAAACTGGACTCTAACCGGATGGGCTTTATTTAACAGGAAAACGCTGTTTTAATAATTCATAAAACTTAGTTACCGTTCCTGATTTCGCAGCCCAATTGTTCTTCTCTGCATAGTTGTTTTGCAGGAAAGCGTCCGCAGTTTTAAAATCAGCCATCTTATTTAACAAGTCAATCACTTCTGCATAAGCCAGGTTGTAACCATTAAACAGGTCTTTGATGTACAGCATTTTATCGTTTAGATTGATGCCGTGTTTCAAGTCGGTTAAGGTGTTCTTATTTGGATCAGCATTGGTCGCATTCGAATTTGTTCCCAGCTGACTCGCCAATCGTTCATTTAAAGACATGGGTTTGGCCGGAGCTTCAGGGCTTTCTGTTTTAGTTGCTGTTACTGGGGTATTTTGTACTGCAGGAGTATTTTCCTGTACCGGAGCGGCTCTTGCTACAATTGGAATGACCGGCTCTACGAAAATCGTTTCTGAAACAATCTTTTCTGTAAAGATTGTTTCTGCGATTGGATCCGGCTGTAGTTCGGTATGTGCAGGAGGCACAATGTCTTCTTCTTTAGCCACCAAAAATGGCTCAGGACCAATCTCGTCATTCTGATCAGCGTCTGCAGCCTGCTGCTGTGCTTCCTGTTCTTTTAACTTTTGCTTTTCGGCAATGATACGCGCTTCGTCCTCCGTCAGAGGACGGTCGAAAATAGCATCTACAGATTTCTCTTCGAAATCGAATTTATCGGTAGCACCAAGATCTTTAAGAATAAATTCAAAGCTTGATGGTTCTTTATGCAGCTTGGTGGACTCTTTTTCAGTCGTAGATTCCGTAAATAATTCATTGGAATATGACGGCTTTTCCGCAATTACAGGAGGAACAAATGTTGGCAGCTCCGACGCTGCGATAGGTACTATTTCTTCTTCTTTGTAATAATTTACACCTGCGACTGGAACTTCAGTTGCCGATTCCTGCGCGGAAACCTTAGTCGTATTTTCCAGGATTATATTTTCCGCAGGCGTATCCCAATGCTGCTGAGGTTTTAATGGCTGATCCCAGGTCACCTGATTTTCAGCATTTGCAGTTTCAGAAACAGCATCTGGACTCGTATGTGCTGGAATTTCCTTTAGAATTTTCGCGGAGTTTAATTTCCTGACAATCTGAACATGATCTGATAGAAAGTTGGCATTTGCCATAAACAATTCCAGCTCTAACTCATTCAATTGCTGCTGGTTTCTCGCTAGATAGGCGTATTGATCTTGAAGTTCTTCTAAAATCAATCCTATCTTTCTAAAAATATCTTCTTGGTTCATCATAGGCTTAATAACGACAGATTTGATGTTTTATGTTGGTAACTTGCTACTCAAAAGTACTACAAAATTTCGATATTAGTGGGCTATAAAGATCACAATCATAGATGTTATTCAGCGAACAAAATTACAGAAGAGGAGAGTTTTGCGGGAGTATAGAGGTAATTTGCGGCTCTATGTTTTCAGGTAAAACAGAAGAATTATTAAGAAGATTAAAGCGTGCAACGATCGCTAAATTAAAAGTAGAAATCTTCAAACCCGCTACTGATACCCGATATGATGATCGTGATGTTGTTTCCCACGACAGGAATTCTATTCCTTCTACTCCGGTAGAGAATTCTGCTGCCATTCTATTATTAGATACCGACGTGCAAGTGGTAGGCATCGATGAAGCGCAGTTTTTTGATGAAAATCTTCCTGAAGTCTGCAATATTCTAGCGCAGCGCGGCATCCGTGTCATTGTTGCTGGTCTGGACATGGACTTCAGTGGAAAACCATTTGGGCCAATGCCAAATCTGATGGCCATTGCAGAACTGGTGACCAAAGTTAATGCGATATGCGTACGTTGCGGCAGTCCCGCAGCCTATTCTTACCGTACCGTAGCCGATCAATCAAAAGTCCTTCTGGGAGAGAAAGATAGCTATGAACCAAGATGTCGCCCCTGCTTCCATGCCAAGGACTAATCTGTCTTAAATTGGCTTATCATCATATAATTCCCGACCTTTGCGGTTGGAAAGGAAAAAGATGAATATAGCCATTGACAAAAAAGACATTAAAGAAGTTTATGAGACTTCAATAGTTCAGCAAACTGCATTCTGGTCGGAAGTAAAAACCCAACAAGGCCTCCAATCTAAAGCATTCAATTTTAAAGTCGGCAATGAAGACATTTATCATGATGCTTTAACGAATACTTATACGCATGCTGATTTTCTGGTATTACTTCAGCCCCTGGATAGCGAACATAGCATCGCTTATGTTCCTTATGGGCCGGAGATCGAACCTAATGAAGAATACCAGGGGAAATTCCTCGAAGAATTGTCGGAGAATCTCCGCGCACATCTTCCAAAAAAATGCATTTTGATCAGGTATGACCTGGCCTGGGAATCCCATTGGGCAAAAGAAAATGACAGCTTTGATGAGTCTGGCATCTGGAACGGTCCGCCGGAAAAGAAATACCAGGAGTTCCGATTTAATTTCAATACGACAAACTGGAACCTGAAAAAGGCAAATTCAGATATTCTACCTTCAAACACCATTTTCCTTGATCTGCAAAAAGACGAAAGCACTTTACTGAATTCCATGAAGCCTAAAACGAGGTACAACATCAACCTGTCTCATAGAAAAGGAGTAAATGTGACCAGAGTAGGCATGGAAAACCTCCATGTGTGGTACGCATTATATCAGGAAACTGCCATCAGAAACCGCATACATATCAATGATATTGAATATTTCAGAACGGTACTTTCTGCACGTGCTGAGGATACAGCTTCGCCGGCAGAGGTAGAACTTTTATTAGCCGATAGCGATGGACAACCATTGGCAGCCATGTTTCTTGTGATTGCCGGACAAAGAGGTACCTATCTTTATGGGGCTTCCTCTTCCAGTAACCGGAATTATATGGCCACGTATGCCTTGCAATGGGAAGCAATGAAAATCGCTAAGAACAAAGGATGTCTGGAATACGACTTCTTTGGCGTGGCACCGCAGCCAGATCCCGCTCATCCATTATACGGTTTGTATAAGTTTAAAACTGGATTTGGAGGGGAGTTATACCATAGAATGGGCTGCTGGGATTATCCACTGGATGCAGCGCAATACCACCGTTTTATTGCCACAGAAATGCAAAGCCAGGGCTATCACCTTTAGATGATGGCAATCACTTTTAGAAAGAACAGGTGATCACTTCTAAAACACTGATGATGACAATAAGCAAATAGATCATCAAAAAATGCTAGCAAACTATCTCTAATAACAGCTTAAAAAAAATGTCCTTTGAAAAATTTCAAAGGACATTTTTTTTAAGCTGTTATTCAATTCAGGGAGCCTTCCAGGTCATTACTGAAGTTCCCAAATACAGGTATCTACTAACGTGCTGCCAGCAGATTTCCCTTTTACCAGGATCTCATTTCTCCCTTTATTCAGCTTCACATTTTCCCAGATCACCGTGTTCATCGCATTCTTTTTCTTTTTACCCATGCTTTTCCCATTGATCCAAAGTTCTGCATCTGGTAAATTACTAAAGATTTTTACTGGTGTGACTGCTTTGATACGCATTGTATTTCTTCTGGAAGTAATGTAAACCATCGGCTCCGGGTTCCAGTTTGCTTTATAAAAATAGAAAGCATCCTTTTTAATCTTGCGATCGTAAGTCACCAGTCCTTTATCATTAATGCCATTGTTGTCGCCTTCCGTTCGGATTGCGGAACCAAAATCTGCGAGGACCCAGATAAATTTACCCCAGATATAAGGACGTTTCTTCAGTTCTTCCCAATGTTTTTCATGGAATGCCGTTTGCCATTCTTCCGGATGAAAGCGCCCCTTTGCTTCCGGAGCAGCTAATTCTTCGATGTGTTTGAAGGGACTCGCCCCTGCACCATACTCTGAGATAGAAATGGGCTTAGCAGGTAAGGCTTTATGCGTTTGATCTGCCCATTTGGCCACCTGATCAAAGCTGCCACCATACCAGCCGAAATATTGATTCCAGCCCATCAGGTCTGTCAGGTCAGTGAAATTAGCCGCCCCCAGGTTAGAAGCCAATGTGGTCAATCTTTCCGGATCTTCGGCTTTCGCCAATTCATTCAGTTCTTTAATAAAGGGCTGTGGATCATCGTAATTGAGTTTTAGCTCATTGAATAAGCCCCAAAAACATACCGAAGGGTGGTTGTAATTCTGACGGATCAGTTCTTTCAGCATCTTCTTTGTGTTTTCTTCCAGCTGCAGATCTTTCACATAGCCGGTTCCAGTGTATCCTCCTGGGCCCACAAATGGAATCTCTGACCACAATACCATTCCATTGTGATCACATAAATCGTAGAAATGCTTGCTATGCGGATAATGGGTAAGCCTTGCAGCTGTTGCTCCCATTTCTTTCATCAGCTCCATATCCTGATCATGATCTGCATCGGTTAAGGCAGAACCTTTCCCAGACCAGTCTTCATGCCTTCCTGCACCATATAAATCCAGGTATTTTCCATTCAGGAAAAAACCTTTATCTGGGTCTACGCGGTAGTAGCGAAAACCCAGAGGCTGAGAGACATGATCAATTACTTTTCCATCCTGAAGCAGGTCTACAGCAACATTATACAAATAAGGATCGGCTTTACCATTCCACAAATGTGGATTTAGGAGGTGCATTTGTGTCTTAAATTGAGTGGCAGCTCCAGCACCTTCTCCTGCATTTACAGGATGAGTGATGGAACGTATTTCCTTTCCTGCATGATCAAAAAGGGTAATTTTAAGGCTTAGATTTTTGGCATCGGACAAAGACAATTTTGTCAGGATTTCCAGATCAGCGGAGTTCTCAGAAACGGCCTTTTGCGTCAGGTACACGCCAGAAGAACCATAATCCAGCGGACTGATGCAGTTTTTTTCTGTGACGATCAAAGAGACCGGACGGTGCAGACCACCATAAATATTGAAATCACCATGCAATGGAATCACATCTAAACGGTAAGCATTGCTCACCTGAACGGCGATGGAATTATGACCTGGCTTCACATCATCGGTAATTTCTACTGCAAATCCGGTATAACCACCTTTATGTTCCGCAACTGCTTTGTTGTTTATAAATACCGTGGCCACACTATTGGCACCTTCGAAATAAAGGAATAGTCTTTTAGCGCCCCATTCGTTTGGAACATTCAGACTATTCTCATAAATCGCCGAACTGCGTTTGTATTCTGCCAGCCCTTCCAATACCTCATTGGCATTCCAGGTATGTGGCAGATTGACGGTTTCTTTTTTGATGCCTTGTTCAAAGTTATATGCAAAATAAAATTGCCAGTTGGCATTAAATGGAATGGTTTCCCTCCCATTTAATGCACTAGAAACAGGTTTTGCTGTCGTCACAGCCAGTTGAAATAAAAAGAAAAGGATCGTGGCAATAATTTTTTGTCGATGCATTATGTTAATTTTTATAGAAGCCTAACTCGGCAAATTGTGCGAATTGTTCGCCATCCCAGCTTGATTTCGCCAGGATTTTAAAATATCTGAAGCTCAATGGTGCTTGAAAAGCAAAGTTTTGAATCGACCCTAGTTTAGGGATTTGTAAGGTGGAGGCCAGGCTGAAATTGATGCCGTCTGTACTGTATAAGATATCTACGTCCTTAATCGCGCGTCTATCGCCATTTAAAATAGTAAAGCCATCCAGGGTTTTAAGCTGTCCCAGATCTACCGTAATAAAATGCGGGTAACTTGCTGCCGGTGCTACAGACCATTGGCTATGCCATCCGGTTGATAAGTTGTTGTCGATCACATTTGCTGCAACAGCAGTAGTTTGCTGGGAGCTGAAAGCGGCTATAGACCAGCCTGCTTTACTGATTTCATTTTTAGTACTGAATTCCAGAACTGGTAAAGCGTTCACAAATTTATAGGCATAGCTATTCTGTGTGACTGTTCCATTATCGTGGACTAATTTTAAGCGCAATTCATAAGGACTAGCGTCTTTATATTTAAAATCAGCAATTGGCATTTCTACATAAAAGCTGTCTGTTCCAATCGCTTTAGATTCCCAGGTTACCGCATTATAATCTTTGTTTGCACCTACCCCTTCATTATTTACATTCGGATCATTGTAATACACGATGCTGTTTACTTTCGTATCACTGGTAAATCTACCGGAAAGTACAATAGCTGATTTTGTGGTCGAATAATCCGCGTGAATCCTGGTTACCCTGGCATTCACAGCCCCGTAATAAGTTTTACTCTCGTTGTTAAAAATCTGGTTGACATTTAGAATGGCACAATCTGTAGCAGTCAGGAAGGTATTTGATTTCCCTAGCGTCCCATTTCCTGCCCACATTAAAGCCATACCAAGTGTTGCATTTTCAGAAACTTTCTGGCAATTGTGCGGTAGGTTCAATCCATGGCCCAGCTCATGTACCAATCCGCCGAACCAAACACTGAAACGATTGCCTTCAGTATCAGTTTTTCCAAGATTTTTGATATCTAATCCTTCATAATCTAATGCGAAGCACCATCTTCCCAAACCAAAGAACGGCCCGCCATCAGGCGTTCCATCTGGCCTGAAACTATATCGCGGTAAGATCACCAGTGTATGGTCACTTGTTTTTTCTGTGGGATGCGCGGTAAAGTAGGCGTTAATCTCCGCCTGTACATTTCCAACACCATTAGAATAGGAGTAATCACTTTTTGGTTTTGTACCTCTGATGGTGGTAATTTTTACGCGGTTAATGTTCAGATCGGCAAACATTCCAAATGTTTTATTTGGATATCCGTTGCGCAGCATTTCCTGTTTCATGTAGTTCTGTGTCCATAGCATTAGCTCACTTAAACGCTTTTCATACGCAGGAAGCGTATCAAGGTCGTTGGGCACAAAATAAACAAGGTTCAGATTACGCGACTGCGGACTGGTGTATACCGTGTCTGTGCTAACTTCTAACGCAGTTACGTCTGTTGCCACTTGAGATTTCTTGCACGCAAAGAGGCTAGTTGCCAGTAATAGGCAAAGTGTTAAAGTTTTGGTTCTCATAAAATTGGTTTAGGGATGATTGTTTGATTATCTAAATATCCATATATAGTTTAAATATAATAAATCAGAGCATTTTTTCAAGATTCAACACCTTTATGAAACTCCAGGGAAATTCCTTCAAGTTCTTTTTCTTTATTACAGGCTCTTGTTTAACATTTAGTAGTTGATCTTTTCCAGAAATATTTCCTTTGAACACGTTACCTGTCCAGGTTAGGACGGCATATTGTTTTGCAGATTTGGCGAAAACCCCTGTCGCTAATCCTTGATATGCGAAAATATTACCTTCCAGCACCACGTTTTTAGGGACACCATGTTCGATGTCTATCAGTTCCATTCTCACAGAATCCTGTCCACTATTGTAAAAAATATTATTGCTGATTTGAGTATCATCTGTGACTAAAGCAAAATTGAACAGACGTTTGCGTTTATTGCCATCGTTTATACTCAGGTTATTCCTGATGATGCTATTGGTGGTCATTTTACTTTTCGCATTAATCGCATCCGAAATTACCAGCATAAAGCCACCATCATTGTCATGGCTATAGTTGTTCTGAATAATGGTATTATTGCAATTCCCATCGATGTCAAATGATTGCCCATCATTAGACCAATCCAGGTTTTTCGTAAAAGCGACTTCATTGTATTGAATGATGGTATTATCGCTGCTATGCGGCCAAATACCAACTGCATTGTCTTTAGCACGGGTTCTGATATGAAACAACTTATTGTGCTCTATTAAAGAACCATCAAATGCTTTGACAACAATCCCGTCTCCGCCAATATCTTCCAGGGTACAGCCGCGAATGATTAAATTTTTATTTGGAAACCATTGGTCACGAAAGGCAAAAGTTCCATTCCCACGAATTCCGTTTCTATCCACTTTAACCACTTTACAATTTTCGATCAGCAGGTTTTCAATATTACTCGGTTTTGGTCCCTGACAATCCCAGAAAATTCCGTTTCCTTCATTGCTTCCCTTTTTATTGTCTCCATTAATGTCATGCACATACAGATTAGAAAGTCGGATGTTACTGATCGTCCCAATATTTTCGGCAAGAATACGGACCCCTGTAGGACCTGTTTTCTGCGCTTTGACTGAAGCATCATAATTAGAGATGTCTAAATTTTCCAATGCAATATTGCTGATATTCTTTAACAGTATAGCATCTTTAAACTGACCTTCCGCAGCGATAGCCGGTAGGTCACCTTTCCCATAAGCAGTAAAAACAATCGGGCTTTCCTTCGTTCCGGAACCCTGAGGCAGCAATTGCCCTTTCCATTTGCCACCTCTTTTAAAAGCAACACGATCACCAGGGGTAAACGTTTGTGTATTTACTTTACGTAATGATTTCCAGGCTAATTTTTGTGACTTTCCGGAATAGTCATCATTACCATACTCACTATCCACATAATACTTACTCTTGCTGATCAAATTCTGAGCTTTTGTTGTGGAGCTTACTCCAGCAAAAAAGAACACAGCTATCAAACATGAAAACAGGAATTTATCTCTCATCATCTACTTTGTATAACAGATCACCGATCTCTTTATTTTAAATTAAATTTATTGCCGTTAAAGTACTTAAAAGAGACGAAGAACCTTCGTCTCTTTTGAAGAACGCCTACCAGCCCGGATTTTGCACAAACTTTGGCGACTTGGCCATTTCTGATTCTGGAATTGGGAATAGATAAAATGCAGGTCGGAAAAAATGCGGTTTAATATCTATCACTTCATAAGTCAGCGCATTTCCTGTTTTAGTAATTTTCATTCCTTTAAGCATGACATTATCGGTGACCTCTGCAATTTTCCATCTTCTCACATCCCAAACACGGTGTTCTTCCAATGCCAATTCTACCCTGCGCTCATTCTGAATCACCAGACGCATCTCTGCTTTGCTGATTCCTGATTTAAGGCCATAATTATCATCTAAACCTGGTAAAATCCCTGCACGTTTTCTAATTTGAATCAGGGTAGCATACACCTCGCTGGTTGGCCCTTGATATTCATTCAGTGCTTCTGCATAATTCAACAGAATTTCGGCGTATCTGATCAATGGATAACAACGGTCGGTATTACCACCACCATCTTCTACCATCATCTTTCTCCAGTAGTATCCTGGAATCGCAATTGGTCCTGTTGCTGCCGGACCATCGGGACTGGCGCCTACAAATGTATTTACCGCCACCATTGCATTGCTGCTTGTCAGGAAAAACGTGGCGCCATTGTAAATGATACTGTTTCCAAAGCGAGGGTCACGTTTCACATAAGGATCATTAGGGTTGTATCCGGAAGCAGGATCGGTAATCGGCAATCCATTTTCCATTCCAAAAGCATCTACCAATTGCTGTGTTGGCGCACTGGATTTTCCACTGCCTGCTCTGGAAGTTGGCAACAAGTTATTTTCATATTCTCTGTTGGGAGCTTTCATTGCTCCGAACAAATATTCTCTGTTGTAACGGGTTAAAAACACACTGTAAAAACCATATCCTCTACGCGTAACATTATCTTCTCTTAAAACATAAGTACCAGAATTGATGATTTCTTTAGCGGCCTGTGCTGCTTTATTCCAACGTTCCGGATCTATGTTTGCATAACCAGCAATACTTTTCAATGCTGCATCTGCTGCAATTCCTTCCCCATTAAACAATGGACTTGCTGCGTATAATAACATTCTTGATTTAAGCCCCATGCAGGCACCTTTTGTAGCGCGCCCATAATCTTGCTGCAGCTGCGTATCGAAGTCTGGTAAATCCGCTGCTGCCGCATTACATTCGTTCACGATATAATCGACACAGTCGCTGTAACTGGAGCGTGGCAAATCAATATTATCTGCAATTCCATAATTTACATCACCAATCAAAGGCACGCCTCCATATACTTTTACCAGCTGGAAATAATACCAGGCGCGTAAAAAACGGGTTTCTGCTTTCAGTTTTTTCTTTAAACCGGCACTCAGAGGACTGCGATCTACATTGCTCAGGAATACATTTGCCCTACGGATATTCTCCCATGGCAATTTCCAGTTGTTGAGTACTTCAGCTTGTTTTGATACGTTAGTACTGGAGGGCGAAAGTGCACCACTGGCCATTAGAATGGCATCATTTTGTGGCCCTGTATAGCGAACAGGAATCGCTTCATCTGCCAGCACCGGATGTCCTCCACCTTCCCACCTATTGGCATCAAAGTTAAATCCGACATTCGTGTAAAGTCTGGTTAAAAAAGCAATTGTACGTACACTATCTGTAAAAGTAGTGGTTTCATTGAGGTCGCTGGCCAGTTTTGCATCAAGGAAGCCTCCTTTTTTACAAGCCCCTGCCATCAGCAGAAATACTGCCATCACCAGGTGTATAAATTTTATCTTCATGGTCTTGAGAATTTTTTTCGTTATAATGAGAAAGTAACACCGAAATTATAGATGCGTTGATTTGGATAAGCGGTAATCGCTCCGGTATTGATAATTCCACCAGAGGCATTCACCGATTCTGGATCTGCCTGGTAGAATTTATCCACGTTGGTCCAGGTTAATAGGTTATATCCATTGGTATACACCCTGATTCCTTTAAAGCCAATAGGTTTTACCCATGATGTTGGCAGCTGATAGCCAATTTCCATCGTTTTTAGACGTAGGTAACGTGCATCCACTAACCAGAAGTCTGAAAGGGATACGTTAGCGCGGCTAATTGTGCTGTTGGTGCCTAGCAATGGGAATTTTGCATTATTGCCCAATTCTGGTGTCCATGCTTGCTGATGAATCGGCTGGAAATTAGCACTTAGTCCTTCAATCGCTTCAGAAGCAAAATACATGCTATAATCATAAGCTCCCTGAAGTAACATACTAAAGCTAATGCCTTTGTAAGTAAAACCTAAGGTTAATCCTATGGTGGTACTTGGTAAATTAGGATTACCTACGGCACGCTGATCCAATGCATCAATAATTCCATCCCCATTCAGGTCTTTATATTTTAAATCCCCGGGTTTGATGCTCGTCGTTGGCTTAGGGCTATTGGCAATGTCTTCCAGACTCTGGTAATAGCCATCAAAGATATACCCAAAACCTTGTCCGATTGGCTGGCCGGTTCTTGCTAACCAAGGGTAGCGCGGATTGGCTTCATCTCTAAAAACAATCTTATTTTTCGCATACGAGAAAGTTCCTCTGGCGAAGTACTGCAGGCCTTTAAAGCTATTCCTGTAATTGATCTCTCCGTCCCATCCTTTGTTATTCACTTTCCCCAGGTTCATCGGCGGCAATCCAACCCCCATAATCAAGGGCACACTCGCTCTTGGTGTTAAAATATCATACCTGTTGTTGTTGAAATAATCCACGGTAAAGGAAAGTTTTCCTTCGAACATGGAAACGTCTAAACCGATATCCAGTTTATTCTCTTTTTCCCAGGTCACGTTGTCATTTCCTAACGTACCTTCTTTGATGCCAGCGTAATTGTTGTGCTGCTGTCCGAATGAATAAGAGCCGTCATTGGTATACACCTGTTCATAGACAAACTTACCATCACCAATATTATCTGAACCTACTAAACCATAAGAACCACGGATTTTAAACAAGTTGACAAAAGAAACCTTCTTCTTAAAGAAAGACTCTTCTGCAATGTTCCATCCTCCGGATATAGCCGGGAACCATCCATAGCGTTTCTTTCCTACAAACTTATCCGTTCCATTGTAAGCGGCATTGAACTCCAATAAATACTTTTGTTTATAATCATAACCGGTTCTCATTGTCATCCCTCTAAAATTGGCTGGAATACTGGAATCGGTTACCGCATTGTCATTTTGAATGTAACTGTTTTGATTATACAGTCCGAGGGCATATATCCTATGGTCCCCAAAATTACGGTCATAATTTAAGGAAGCCTGAACGTTGGTAGTTCTGGAAGCACCGCCTGCAGAACGCGTCAGGTTATATGGTGGAATCCGATATACGGTAGCATCTTTTGGCGTGTATACACCAGTTTCCTGATTGTAGTAATACATTGGAAAATTGGTATTGGTTCTTGCCAAACCTCTTTTATTTACTTGGGCACTAGCGTAAGAGATTAAAGCTTTCGCTGACAATCCCTCAGTGAGCATATCCAATTTTTGAACACCACCAAAGGTAATGTTTAAGTCATTGTCGAAACTCCTATTATACCCTTGTGTGGCCAGACGACCCACAATATTGACGCCACCCAGGTTAGAACCAGTCGCGTAACTGCCATCAGGATTATACACTGCATAAGCAAATGGCGGTAAAAAGTTATAACTGTAAATCTCGCCAATCAGACCATTCCCATTCGGGCTATTGGTAATAGGGTCATTTGTTTCTCCAAAACGACCTGTCATATCCAGCTTAAAGCTCAATGTTTTCGTCGCTTGTACATCTAAGTTGGAACGGAAATTATAACGTTTATAGTAATGGGTATTGTTCACTTCACTTTTAGAGCTGAAATCTTTTAAAGCACCATTTTGCCATAAGTAGCCCATCGAAACAAAATATTTTACGCTTTCTGTACCTCCGGAGATGTCCAGGTTGTTTCTAGAGATCAATGCCGTAGGATTCATCAGCGTACTGTACCAATCTACATCTGGATGCCCATAAGGATCGGTACCATCTTTAAAAAGCTGGATGTCCTTATCCGTGAAACGCAAAGACTGATCACTGTTGCGCAATGCCTGATTGGTCAGTATTGCTGCATCATAAGAGCCGAGGAACTTAGGCGTAAAAGTTTTTTGCTGTAAGCCAAGCTCTGTTTTAAAGTTGATCACTGGTGCGCCAGAAACTCCTCTTCTGGTCGTAATCACCATCACCCCATTTGCTCCTTTTACACCATAAATTGCCGTGGTGGAAGCATCTTTCAAAATAGAGATACTTTCAATTTCATTTGGATCCAATTGTGAAACATCCGAATAGCTGTATTCAATATCATCTACAATAATCAATGGGCGCTGAGTACCTGCATAGCTGCTCATCCCACGAATAAAGAAATCTGCTCCATCTTTTCCCGGCTGTCCGGATCTCTGCTGAGAAAAGAAACCTGGTAAACGGCCAGCAAGTGTGTTTTGCACACTGGCGGTAGGATTTTGTCTGATTTCTGCTCCATTAATTGAACTTACTGCACCGGTATTGGTAATTTTCTTTTGTTTACCGTACCCCACTACGATGAGTTCTTCCAGTCCTTTCGCATCTACGGCAAGGGTAACTGTGACTTCTTTCTTATTAGATACGTTTATTTCCTGGCTGATAAAACCAACACTCTTGATCACGATAGTCTGACTACTACCTTTTAAGGTCAGTTGAAAGCGGCCATCGTTGTCGGTTTGGGTACCATTTCCGGCTACCCCTTTCTCCACAACGGTAGCTCCTGGAAGCGGCCCTCCGCTTTCCTTTACCAAGCCTTTGATCACTTTGGTTTGTGCCAAAAGGAGCCCTGGCAGGAAAAAAACCATTGCAAGTGTGATATATATAAATCTTTGCATAACCTGTTTTTGTTTATTTTGTATGAACCGGAAGGGCTTACCAACCTAGGTTTTGGGTTAAATTTGTGTTTTTGGTGATTTCAGAATATGGAATCGGATAACTGTACATCTTTAGGGCATTGAAGCTCACTGTTGATGCTTCAAAAGGGGCATAAGTAAATACTCCCGGAGCAGTTTGCGTGATTTTCATCCCATGCAATTTTCCATTTAGCACCTGCTCGGCGATTTTCCACCTTCTGATATCCCAGAAACGCTGCTCTTCAAAAGCCATTTCCAGCCTTCTCTCATTTCTGATGGCGATGCGCATTTGTTCTTTTGAAAGACCAGTAGGCAGGGCAAAAGGAACAAGACCGGCACGCTGTCTGATGTCTTCCACTGCTTTGATCACTTCTGGGTTGGGTCCGCTGAATTCATTCTGTGCTTCCGCGAAATTCAACAGGGTTTCTGCGTATCTAAAGATCACAGGGTTATGCGTCTGATTGCTATAGGTAGTGGCATTAGAAAAATCAGCCATAAATTTGCGCATGTAATAACCAGTACGTGTTTGGGTCACAATACCTCCCGGTTTGTCTAGTCCACCCTCAAATGTTTGTACTGCACGCTTTACCCACATCATTCCATTATGAAAGATGGTACTATAAAATCTTGGGTCACGATTTAGATAAGGATTGTTCGGATTGTAACCTGAGGTAGGATCGGTAATTGCTTTTCCGTTTTTCATTCCAAAAGCATCAACGAGCTCTTGCGTCGGACTGGTTAATCCATTACTAGCTACTGCATCCGTATAACCAATTGGGGCATTATCCACCTCTACACTTGTTCCTACATTCCGTTGAAAAGCAAGGATCACTTCTTTATTTTTACGGTTTAAAAACATGCTCTGAAAGCTGGCTTCCAATCCTAGGGTTGCAGTCAGGCTCATCAGGTCTTTGGCCGCTATTGCCGCAGCCTGCCATTTTGCAGGGGCATTCCCTGGATTGTATAATGGACTTGCCAGGTACAATAACAGGCGTGACTTTAAAGCTAATGCTGCCGCTTTTGAAGCCCTGCCAATATCCGCATCCTGAATCGGATTAGGTCTAAGCTTGTCCTTAACGGCTTCTATTTCCGAAAGGATATATTGTGCCACTTCATCCTGACTGTTTCTTCTCAAAGAAAGGTCATCATCCAGGTTAAGGATTCTATCTCCCAATAAAGGCACTCCACCGTAACGTTTGAACAATTCAAAGTAGAACATTGCTCTTAAAAAACGACTCTCTGCAATCCAGTAGTTCTTTTCTACCACCATAGACTGTTTAAAAGGCACGATGCCAATGTTTGCCAAAAAGTAATTTACCCTCCTGATTCCAACGTAGTTCTTTGCCCAGGCATCATCTACAGGTGCATTACTGCTGATTCTTCCATTGGTAAACGACTCCACATTGCTGGCATTTCTTGATGAAATGGCATCATCACTAGCTGCATCTAAAATATCATTCGCACTGATGGAACCGAATGTGGTTCCTATGCGGTTAAATCCGGTAGGCAGCTGTACATAAGTATCATTCAGGAAGTTTTTAGCATAATTCCCTAATGAATCCGTAGGGTCAAAAATGACGTCTTTAGTCCATTTCTCCAATGGCGTCTGTTCAATATTGCTTTTCTTACAGGCGGTTAAACACAGGACTCCGCCAAATATGATGTATATAAAATGTTTCATAAGGTTATAGTTTAATGTTAATACCGACATTGATCGTTCTTAGTGCAGGATATGCCGTACCGTAAACCTCAGGATCGATATCCTTGTTATCCGAAATGGTGAACAGGTTCATGCCATTGGCGAAAAATCTTACGGAAGCCAGCTTAATCCTGGCCGCAAATCTTTGTGGAAGTGTATACCCGATTTCCATATTTTTCAGCCTCATGTAATTTCCTGAACGCAGCCAGAAAGAAGATGTCGCCTGGTTGTTTGGATTACTGCCAACCGCAAGTCTTGGATAAGTAGCGGTAGCAGCAGTCTCAGGAGTCCAACGATCCAGATGATGCGCAAATGCCTGTCCTTTTCCATCATTCTGGAATTCCCATTGTGTTGGGCCTGATAGATAGATCATCCGGTTTGTTGCTCCCTGTATGAGCGCACTGAAGTCAAAGCCCTTAAAGTCAAAACCCAGAGAGAATCCATAATAAATAATCGCCTTATTATTTTTTAGACCTTCTATATCGAATTGGTTGATCACACCATCACCATTCAGATCTTTGTACTTAATATCGCCGGGAACAGGGTTATAGCCCTCTGTCTTTGGACTGTTTGCTATATCCGCTGCATTCTGGTAAAAACCATCTGCCTGATAACCATAAACCTGGTCTGTACGCTGTCCGGTACGTTTCATCCAATCATACTCACGGAATACTTCATCCTGATATTTGATGATTTTGTTGTTTGCCGTTAGGTTTCCAGAAACAAAATAATTGAAGTTGTTGAGGTGATTGCGGTAACTTGCCGTAAAATCCAGCCCGGAATAATTGGTGGTTCCAATATTCTCAAGCGGATAAGTATTTCCAATAATCGCCGTATTTTTTCCTCTTACCTGCAGCAAGTCAAAGTATTTATTTCGGTAATATTCGGTCGTTAACGTTAGCTTATCATTAAACAAGCTCAGGTCTATACCCAGGTTCAGCTTATTTGCTTTTTCCCAGGTAATATTAGGATTGGCGAGGGTTTGCTCCCTAACAGAATACACAAACGTTCCTGAGCCAGCCCCAAAATAATAACCATCACCATCTGCGAAATATTGGTTATAGACAAAGTATCCCGCATTTGCATTACCTGTGCGGCCATAAGAAGCACGAAGTTTCAAGGTATTTAACCATTTCACATGGTCAGCGATAAAGCTTTCTTTAGCAATATTCCAGCCTAGACCAGCAGTCGGGAAAAGGCCGAATCTTTTGTTGTCGGGATAACGATTTAAACCGCTATAACTCATAACCACCTCCGCAAGATATTTTTCCTTGTAATCGTAAGCTACCGATCCAGCAAGCGTCTGGTAAGTTAAAGGCAGGTCGCTATAGACAGATATGTTCTGAATATTGGCATTTGCCAGGGCTTTCACATGATGGTTCCCAAAGGTTCTATCGTACCCTGCTGAAAGCTCTGAATAGAAGTTTTTATACTGGTAAGTGTTTAAGCTCGTACCTGCCACAATCGTTCCATCCGTACCAAAACGCTGATAAGTTATTCCAGATGGGCCATTTTGCCCTTGATAAACTGCAAATGTTTTACCTCTGGAGGTCACTTCCGAAAGATTGGTATTAAAAGAAACCAGACCTTTTAACCATAATCCTTTAGTGACATCATCCAATGTTCGCTTAAATGAAACATCTGCCGACATCTCCCTGCCATAGCTTAGCGTATAACCAGATTGTGTGCTCTGTCCATAAATGTTATTCTGAAAGTCTTTATTTCCTCCTAAAGAACCATCTGGGTTCAGCATCGGATAAGCACCATTAGGGGTACTGGCCAGGGAATTGAAAATACTATTTACACCCAGGTTCACATCGCGTCCATTGAAAGAGATTACATTTCTCGCCCCCGGTGAATTTCCATTTTCAATACGCCCAAACAGGTTTAAATTAACCGTCAGGTTCTTTGTCAGGTCCACATCAATATTGGTACGCACGATGTATCTTTTAAAATCAGCGTTTGTATTGTAACTGTTCTTCTCGGAGGTTTTTAGCAAACCCTGTTGATCCAGATAATCGACATCCAGGAAATACCTGGCATTATTTCCCCCACCGGAAGTATTCAGGTTATAACGTGTAAACGGGGCATTGTTCCTTAATATTTCTTTATACCAATCTACATTAGGATGTCCCATCGGATCAGATCCTGTTCTATAGGCTTCCAAATCAGCGGATGAATATACAGGCGCTTTGCCATCATTCAACAAAGCTTCATTATATAAATTCGCGTAGTTGTAAGCATCTAATGTTTTAGGCAGCTTAACCGGACTTTGTAACCCCGTTTGAGCAGTAAATGAGATCTTCTGCTTACCGACCTCTCCTTGCTTGGTGGTGATCAGAATGGCACCACCTGAACCCCTCAGCCCCAGCATACCCGTCGCCAATGCATCTTTAAGCACCGTTACCGATTCTATTTGCTCAAAATCAATGGAAATCAGGTCTCTGGGAATTCCATTTACTATTATAGTTGGATCCTGTCCTCTTAATGCATATCCCGCAGCATCCAAGCCTGGAATTCCAGTAGATTGAAGTGTTGATAAGCCAGAAAGCCTTCCTGACAATGCATTGTTTAATGCCGTTACAGGAGAGCTGAGCAGGTCTTTAGTATATACACTTTCGGTGGATAAGATGCTGGTCGACTTTTTCTGAGTATCATAAAGTCGCTGAACTACGGTTTGTGGTTTTTCAGATTCAGTCAGTACCATGTTCAATTTATTCCCGGTTACGACTTGTTCATGAATAAGGTATCCTTTTAAAGAAAAAACAACCACTTCTCCTGAATCAATCAAAAGCGCATAATCACCATTCTTTCCTGAAATCACGTCCGTTCCAACCGTCTTATTCTTTACGGATACGCCGAAAAGTGGTTCGCCATAAATGCTGGTAATTTTCCCCTTGAGTAAACCAGGGGTTTCAATTGTACTGTTGTTTCCTTTACTGCCCTTATGGTTCTGAGCGGATAAAGAAAGCGGGAAAAACAGGAGCATCATCAGCCACTTAAAAAGAGACTTCCTACCCCCATTCATACCCTTTACTTTTAAGTAAGGTTTCATCATAATTGGTTTTTTGGTTTGTTTGTTGCCTGGGAGACAACAGCTATTTGGTTTCTCGTAAAGTTGTAGGCAATTCAAAAAAAAGTGGGGTGAAAAACGATTGTTTATGGGGGGAAAATCCATTTTACTTACCTGGGGCAGGCAATAAAGCATTAATGGCCAACTTAATGTCAGTTGAAATTGTAATTTTAACAGGGATAAAATTTTACTGAAACAGATTTATTATAGGGGTATGATAAAGCAGACTATTATAGGCATACTCCTGCTACTTATGCAGCTATGCAGCAGTGGACAGGAGTTAAATTTCAATCACATGAAGACAGAGAACGGGCTGTCTCAGAACTCTATATTCGCCATTACTCAGGATGGCCGTGGCTTTATGTGGTTTGGATCCAGATTTGGGCTCAACCGCTATGATGGCAATCAGTTTCAATTGTATAAAAGCAATGCGTCTGACAGCAGCACCCTATCAGATGATTACATTACTGCTTTACAGAGTGACAGAAAAAATGTGCTTTGGGTAGGCACAGCAAATGGGTTAAACCGATTCAATCCGAAAAAAAACACTTTCGAACGGATCTATTTAGATGGCAACAAGGACAACAAGCGATATGCACCAGTCAACGAAATTTATGAAGACCGAAAAGGGAACCTTTGGATTGCAGCCAGAACAGGACTTTACTTATTGACCGACCGCAAAACAAATACCTTTACCCCTGCTCATCAACTAGGCCTTAAAAGCGGCATTGCCAATTCAGAGGTGCTCAGTATTTTTGAAGATCAGCAAGGATACTTATGGCTAGGTACCAATTACGGACTCAGCAAGCTGCTCTTTAATGGAAAGATTAAAGAATTGGCGAACTTCAGTCATGTAGAAGGACAGGAAAATAGCCTAAGCGATAATTCCGTTACCGCCATTACGGAAGACAACCAGCATAATCTATGGGTAGCCACGGAAAGTGCTGGCATTAATCTTTTCCAGCCCAGCACAAATACCTTTAGGAAGTTTGTACATGAAGAGGGTAACAAAAATAGTTTAGTGCACAATTCCATCCGTCGAATGGCAAAGAACAAAGATGGAAAACTAGCTATTGGGACACAGGAAGGGCTGAGTATATTAGATCCACTGAGCAAGCAATTCAAAACCTATCAGCATCTAAAATCGTTTGACCGCAGTTTAAACCAAAATTCTATCTACAGCATATTTGAAGACATCAACGGTTCTCTTTGGATCGGTACTTATTATGGGGGTGTAAATGTGACTTATGCACATGCTACGAATTTCAAAACCATCCAGTACAATGAAAAATTGAAAGGCATCAGTCACAATGTAGTGAGCTCTATTATTGCAGATAAAGATGACCACCTCTGGATAGGAACAGAAGGCGGCGGATTAAACCATCTGGACCAGCGGACGCAGCAGTTTACCACTTATAAGCTAAAAGCCTCCGATCCAAGAAGCCTGGGCTCAGATTTGGTGAAAGTGATTTACAAGGATAAGGCTGGCGACATTTGGGTTGGCACACATGGTGGAGGCTTAAATCGTTTTGACAACCATACCAGCAGCTTCCAACGTTTCTTTATCAGTGGGGATAATGCTAAGATCACGCGCTCTGAAATGGTGGCCCTGCTGGAAGACCATAATGGCGTATTCTGGACAGGCAGTCAGACTGGCATCCGTATTTTCACGAAAGAAGGAGACCTGCTAAAGCCCTATCCGGAAATCCCGGCCTTACAAGACATCAAAAACAATAACGTCAAGGTGTTGTTCGAAGATACGCAGCAAAACATCTGGATAGCGACCACAAAAGGTTTGTTCCTACTCTCTGCAGATCAGCAGCAGCTACAATCCTTCAACCTGCCTAAAGGAAGTAACAGCGTGAACAATAATGCCAACTATATCAATTGCATTCAGGAAGATGATCAGGGAAATATCTGGGTAGGACTTTATTATGGGGGGCTCAGCAAGTACGATTCCAAAAAGAAAGAGTTTGTGAAAACCTATACCACAAAACATGGCCTGCCCAATAACAATGTGGTAGGCATACTGGAAGATGATGCTCATTTCCTTTGGATCAGTACTTCTAATGGCTTAGCGAAGTTTAATCCGCAATCAGGGGTCTTCCTGACTTATACGACAAGTGATGGCCTTGCAGGGGATGAATTCAACTACAATTCCTTTTTTAAAGCTAAAAACGGGGACCTTTATTTTGGTGGTTTTAATGGCCTGAGTTATTTTTCCCCAAAAGAGATAGAGAGAAACAATTATCCTGCCCCATTAATCTTTACTGCGTTAAAACTTTTTAATGAACCTGTAAAAATCAATTCAGCCGATGGGATCCTCCAGCAGGACATCAGTTTTACCGATCAACTCATCTTTCCCTATTATAAAAATATATTTACAATTGAATTTGCGCTACTGAATTACATTAAATCTGAAAAAAACAAATATGCTTACCGCCTGGAGGGCGTTAATGGTGGCTGGGTGGAAAGCAATATCCCCGCAGCAACTTATACCAACCTGGCCTCTGGAACGTATACTTTATGGGTTAAAGGTGCTAATAATGACGGAATCTGGAGCGCCCCTGTCAGCATGAAGATCAAAATCCTTCCACCATTCTGGAAGAGCTGGTGGGCTTACCTCAGCTATGTCAGCATCTTTGGCATCATGCTGTTTTTTATTACCCGATTCTTTTACCTGCGCGGTTTATTACTCAAAGACGAAGAGCTACACCAGATCAAGCTCAACTTCTTTACCAATATCTCTCATGAAATCCGTACACACCTTACCCTAATTATGGCGCCTATAGAGAAACTGCAAGAAGGACAGCAGCAGGATGGGTTAATGAAGCAACAGTTAAATCAAGTAAAAAAAAATGCGGATCGCCTGTTAAAACTGGTAAGTGAACTGATGGATTTCAGGAAAGCAGAAACTAAAAATCTAAAACTAAGAGTGGCTGCTTACGACTTTGTCGCTTTTATAAAGGAGATCTTTGGCAGCTTTGAAGAATTCTCCAGCAAAAAGAATATTGATTTCAGACTTCGCTATGATGAAGGCATCCCCTTGCTTTACTTTGATAAAGAACAATTGGAAAAAGTCTTTTTTAACCTTCTTTCCAATGCCTTTAAATTCACGCCTGAAGGTGGTCGAATTTCCATTGATATCAAACAGCATGCAAGTTCTCTAAATGTCAGCGTTACAGATACCGGCAGAGGAATAGCTGCACAATACTTGGAGCAGCTATTTGAAAATTATTTCCAGGTAGATGACCATAGCATACAGAATACCGGATATGGAATTGGCTTGGCCTTATCGAAACATATCATTGAATTGCATCATGGCCATATTGAGGTCAGCAGTGCTCCAGGAGAAGAAAAGAAAGCAGGGAATACCAGCTTTAGCATCACCCTATTATTAGGAAATACCCATTTTAAGGCACAGCAGTTAAAATCTCAACTGGAGCTTCCAGTACCAGAGCCTATCTTTTCAGCAACCCGCAGCACAATTCCTCTTAAGCCTGCAGAAGGGCCATCTTCTGTTACTGATCTTGAACAGGCTCAGCAGAAGAGAGCATCCGTTCTTGTGGTGGAAGACAATCCAGAGCTGCGCCTGCTGATTAAAGAATCGCTGGAAGCCGATTATCAGGTAATCTTAACGGAAAATGGCAGGTTAGGATGGGAAGCTGCAGTAGAGGAAATCCCAGACCTGATCATCAGCGATGTCATGATGCCCGAGATGGACGGATTAATGCTCTGTCAGCAATTAAAAACTGACGAGCGGACTAGTCACATCCCTGTGGTCTTATTGACTGCTAAAAGCGGCCAAACTGATCAAATCCGCGGACTTACACAGGGTGCAGATCTGTACCTGAGCAAACCTTTCAGTCCTAAGATTTTACAGCTGCAAGTGCGCAACCTTTTAAAGGCAAGAGAACTGATGCGTAAAAAATACAGTAAGGAGTTGGTGCTAGAGCCGAATGAATTGATCGTAGATCCTATAGATGAGCGGTTTTTATCCAGATTGATCGGGATTATTGAGTCTCACATGGAGCAGGAAGATTTTGGGGTAGACCTGATGGCCGAGAAAATAGGCATGAGCCAATCGGTGTTGTATAAAAAACTAAAAGCACTGACTGATTTATCGGTGAATGATTTTGCCAAGTCCATCCGATTGAAAAAGGCAGCCCAGCTACTTTTACAAAAGCAGTATACGGTGTATGAAGTGGGCTACATGGTCGGCTTTGCAGACCGTAAGTATTTCAGCAGGGAGTTTAAGAAGCATTTTTCAAAAACTCCATCTGAATATATTGAAGCAAATAAGGAGGCACCTATTGACTAGGTCATCCTTCCAAAAACAGACATTTTATCCGTTAGGACAATTCTTGCAGCGTTTCCCTCTCAGGTATTTCTCGCAGCATTCCTTTTTCAGCTTGGATTTTTTATCGTGCTTATCCTTTTTCTTATCTTTTCCCTTCTTTGACATCCCCCTGGTTTTAATTGACAACAAAAAAAGCACATGTGATGTTTTAACATCTGCATGTGCTTTATAAATTTATTTTGAAGCTAATCTCTATGGATTATCCTTCGTTGTAAACGATCTGACCAACGTTTTTGTCGATCTGCCATCTTCCAGTTCCTTCTTCACCAATTACGTCGAACAATTCAACTGCACGTCTCGCTTTAAATTCTTCTTCACGTTGTTCTTTGAAGAACCAGTTTAAGAACTCTAGAGTTACATAGTCTTGTTCTTTATGACAACGTGCAGCGATGTTTTTAATCGATTGTGTTACGCTGATTTCCTGCTCTAATGCTTCTTCAAACACTTCACGGAAAGAGTTATATTCTAACTTGATATTGGTTACTTCAGGTGAAACTGCCATTCCGCCCATATCAAGAACGTATTTGTAAAATTTTAACTGGTGCATTCTTTCTTCTTCAGCTTGTTTAAAGAAATAATCAGCTGAATTGTCGTATCCATTACGGGCACACCAAGATGCCATTGAAAGATAAATGGAAGAGGAAAGGGCTTCTTTTTTAATCTGTTGGTTTAAAAGTGTCTCTATATCTGTAGAGATTAGACTTTTTACGCGCATGATATCTTTCATAATATTGTAGATTTAATTCCTATTGTTGAAACAAAAATAAGGCTAAAAATGAACAATACTGCATTTAAAAGCAATATGGAAAGATTCTAATTCTAATTAGATCAGGCAGGTAGCCTAAAAAGACGGTCCTGGATGATGTGGTTCAGTTCCAGCATCACAAAAGTTCCCTGCAGTAATTCCTTTAAAGCAATGATCTGAATTAAGGACAATACATAGCAATGATCACAAGCACAGATGAAGATGATCTCTACGTCTGCAGATTTATCGCTTGTTAATAAGATGTTTTCAATATCGATCTTATAAACTGCTTTTTGTAATTTCAACAGGTTACGGTAATCAAAACGGGCAAGTTTTCCGGCAAAGTCGATATACCAGCAGTTTTCACTGTCTGACTGATAGATGGAACCTTTAGTGGTACTAAATACTTCTTCAAAATGGATTGGAGATGCTATAGCTGTCTTTTGCATGTATTAAACCTTGTTGATATGCAAAGGTTGTTATTATCTAGATTTAATCCAAATGAAAAGACTAAAAAAAATTATGCATTTGTTATAAAGTTCAGTTTTTTGTCGAAACCATGTTTTTGGGCTTTAATCAGGGATTTTACTATTTTGAGACACCTTACACGCTATATACCTCGTCCTCAAATTGTAATCTCAATTCAATAATTTAAATTCCTATTTTCTAAAATTAGAATTATTTCTACATTTGTCCTTGAGAGCGTTAATTTAAACGGGGGTAAGTCGGAGGACTTGCTCCCGTTTTCCTTTTTAAAGGCTTTTTCATAAGGTATTTAAGCGGGTGATAAAGCGCTCCCAGGAGATTGACCAGGGGCTAAAATAAAAAATCCCCGCCGAAGCAGGGGATTTGATTTATTTATTAAAAGAGAGCGTCATTAGTTTATTTATTGCTTATCCCACCATACTCTGGAAGTTAGTACATCTCCTCCAGGAATCGAAGCCACCGCGGCATTATAATTAGCCGTGTTGAAACCAGCCTCATCAATAGGATAAGGGAAGCGTCTTGGAATGGTCCCATTTGTAGAATTTCCAGGATAAACTACTGGTGTCAATACAGGGAAACCTGTTCTTCTCCAGTTAGACCAGGACTCATAGAAATCCAGTTTTGAATTGGTTAGTACCCAATACTGTGTATTGATCATGTTTAATCCATTCACTGAATTGTATGGATTAGCATCTACATAAGCGTTTGCTGTAGCCTCAGGAACACCCGCAGCTGCATCATACTGCGATAGGTAGGTCATTGCAGCCACTACCCCTTTGCGGTAATGATCAGCAGCACTTCCAGCAATTCCGAAACGCTGTGCTGCATCAGCAAGCAGCAACTCAGATTCTGCATAAGTCAATACGAATGTTGGTCCACTTTTCTTAATCAGCGCCGGACTAGGTGATGAGTAAGCCGTGAAAGTCGTAAAACTTGGATCAAAAGAAATCCCCAGATTTGGCACCAGACTTAAATCCTTGCCATTTGGCATTCCTTTTTGTACTGCTGGATCGGCATTCGCTGCTGGATTTTGATCTTTAGTCGCATCATTCACGTATAAATTCGTCACTGCAATTTTACCCAGACGTGGATCATTTGTGCTTTTCAAATAATCAATAAATGTTTTTGACCACCTGGTATAATAGTTCTCCTGTCCACCGCCACCTGTTAAAATCTGGCTGTTTCTATTGATCGTAATCCTATCCCCTTTTTCGTCTCCCATCAGGAAAGCATTGTCGTCATTACTGGTCATGGTATTACCCACCACCTTTTGAACCCAAGTTTGTGCCGTTGCCGGATCAACTTTACTCAAACGCATCGCGATTCTTAACAGCAAAGTATTTCCAAAGCGTTTCCACTTATTAATATCACCGTTGTAATACACGTCACCGCTTGGTCTGTCTTTAGCAGGATCTAAAGCAGCTGTTGCTTCACTCACTTCTTTCAACAAATCGGCATAAATTGCCTGTTGTTTGTCATATACCGGGAAATAGGTTTTATCGTAATAACCAATCCCTGCCTGAGAATAAGGAACATCACCATATAAATCGGTGATTCGCTGAAACACTAAAGCCCTCATGATACGAGCAATCTGGTGTAAATTAGCATATTGAGGTTTGTCTTTCGTAGATTTAACCACATCCACAATCGGCCTTACCTGTTCTGCATAAGCACCGTCACCACCTGTTGGGTTTTCGCCTTTAAAACCCCAGTAAGCGGCAGTATACCCTGCATTCAGGATGTACTTATCTCCTGCCCAGTAACCAATTACAGAAGACATGCCCTGCATCATGGTGGAACAATAGATTAAATTTGCACGCCAGGTATCGTAACTGAAATCTATACTTCCAGAATACCCAAGCTGGGCGCTGGTCAGTACAAAGTTAGGGTCAAAGTTTCCTGGGTTATAGGTAGAAGGATCTGTATTGATCACATCGAAATTCTTTCTGCAACCTACTGAAGTAAGCACACAAACAGCAGCGATTATAGTCAGTTTAAATATCTTTTTCATATCAAATATATTTGATTTCATTATTAAAATTTCACACTTAGATTTAGTCCGTAAGTACGGGTTGGTGGCACACCACCTAACTCCATTCCTTTAGCATTGATGCTATAATCAGACTCAGGATCGATATTGTCTGTATGCTTCTTAAAGAAAAACAGGTTACGTCCTACTAAGCTTAATGTTGCTCCTTTGATCACATTGTTAAACACTTTACCTGGGAAGGTATAGCCCAACATTAACTGACGAAGCTTAATGAAATCTGCATTCTGTACAAATTTGCTAGATATATTATTGGCTACTCCTGTATAATAGGTTGCAGCATTCGCTCCAAGTGCTTCACGGTTTTCCAAGGTTGCTTTGTGCAAACCCAGTACATAACCATAATAATCTGTTGCAGAGAAGATTTTACCACCAAACTTACTATCAATCAAGAAAGACAAGTTTAGGCCTTTGTAAGAAAACTCATTGTTCCAACCTGCTACATATTTTGCATAGGCGGATCCAAAAGGCTTCAATTCGCTGCTTTCAGGGATACCAGCGCTGTTCAGCACCACATTACCATTTGCATCATATTTATAATCAAAAGCTACAATTTGTCCGAAAGGAAGGCCAACGATGTTCTGGGTAAAGCCATTTCCTGAACGTGAGGTTGATCCAGGTAAGATGGTTTGACCATCTGCAAGGGAAAGCACTTTGTTGTTGTTCACAGAACCATTAAATGAGGTCGTCCAACGGAAATCTTCTGTTTGAACAGGAATACCGGAAAGCAATAATTCCACTCCTTTATTCTGTAATTCACCAATATTCAATATTGCGCCAGAATAACCGGAAGTGATGGATGCCGGTGCCCTTACAATCTCATCTTTAGATTTTTTGTTATACCAGGTCAGGTCTAATGTTAAGCGGTTATTAAAGAAACGTGCCTCTGCACCAATTTCAAATTCAGAAGCTATAGAAGCTACTAAATCAGTATTCGGAATATAGAAATTGGAAATCAGTCCCAGTGGTTTTCCATTTAGGGAAGCCGTATTAAAATTATAGGCCAATTGCGTTTGATATGGATCCGTTGCCTGTCCTACCTGTGCAAAACCTGCACGGATTTTACCAAAGCTCAACCAATCATTTTTAACCAGTTCAGAAAACACAAATGAACCGTTTACTGAAGGATAAAGGGCATTTAAAGCATTTGTTTTACCTGGGGTAGCCAATGTAGAATACCAATCATTACGAAGTGATCCGTTCAAATACAGGTAGTTTTTATAGCTCACATCTAAAGTACCATAGATGGCCATTACTTCGCTTTCCGAAGGTTTATATACTGGTGTAGACTGTAATTTGGCATTGGTAATTACATACACATAAGGAACAGCAAATTCATTACCTGTCATGGTAAAGGTTTCCGATTTCGTTCTTCTGTAACTTCCACCAATATTAGGGGTAATTGTAAAATCGTCTATAGTGAATGCCTTTCCTGTTAACACATCGGCATTGATATCCGAGAAATTAGTGCTGGTTTCAGAAATGGTTCCTTTTGGACGATAAGCAGTTCCAGTAGGCACTACCGCTGTATAACGGTCATTATAAGCATCACGACCTACACGTCCCTGAAGAAACGCACCATTGTCGAAATTATAACGAAGGCTTACCGAGGAAATTAATCGCTGTCTTTTGGTATTGTTAATGAAATTATTAGCTGCGAACCATGGATTTGTAGCAAATGTATTTGCAGAATAAGCGTATTCTGATCCATCATCATTTACTGTTTTTTTCAATGTTCTTACGTCTACACTGGTTGGCAATAAGGTCACATTGTAATTGGAGTTACCCGCACCATCACTCAGGAAAGGCCTGTTTTTTGCCTGCTCCAAAATATAGTTTGCACGAGCATCTACTGTTAGATTTTTAGTGATGTTATAGTTCGCGCTTAAGTTAAATGATTGTCTGTTTAGCCCAGATCCCGGAGTAATCGCTCTGTTCGATAAATCACTTGCCGAAAAACGGATAGAACCTCCCTCAAAACCACGGTTAAAAGCGATTGTATTTGTAGCGGTTCCTCCGGTACGGTAAAAATTCTCCAGATTATCCTTTTGTGCGACATAAGGGCGTAAAACACCATCAAACTGCATCACATCGCTGCCATCCAATCTTGCTCCCCAGCTCGACTGTCCTGTTTGAAAAGCACCTGCCTGCGTAGTCGGTTTTATTCCGTTTGCACCATTTCCGTACACATATTGCCAATTTGTTGGATCAACCACTTTTTCAATCACATAGTTAGAATTGAATTCAATAGAATTTCCTTTTCCACTTTTTGTAGTGATCAAAATAACCCCTGCTTTACCACGTGAACCATACAGTGCAGAAGCTGCGGCTCCTTTCAGCACAGAAATGGTTTCAATGTCATCAGGATTCAGGTTACCAACCGCATCTCCAAGATCTGGAGCATTGTCATACTGCTGTCCTGCAGCACCATTTGGTTTGTTCTCCATTGGAATACCATTCACTACGTATAATGGCTGGTTGGTTTGTGAAATACTGGAAACCCCACGAATCGTAACGTTAGTAGAGGCTCCTACCCCACCTGCAATAGAACTTACATTCAAACCGGCAACTTTACCGACTAATGAGTTCATCACGTTATTTTCTCTGGCCTGAGTCAGCTCATCACCTTTTACTTCTGTAACTGAATATCCTAAAGCTTTTCTTTCCTTTTTGATACCTAATGCTGTCACTACAACTTCAGACAGGAGTTTAGAATTTTCATCTAATAAAATATTCAATGCACCAGGTGTAGTAATGGTCACTTGTTTAGTGATATAGCCCAAATAGCTCAACACCAACACATCACCAATATTTGCATCAATCACAAACTGACCGTTTGAATTGGAGCTGGTTCCTACCTGAGTACCTTTTACCTGGATGCTTACGCCAACCAAAGGCTGACCACTCGCATCTCTCACCACCCCATTAATCTTCAAACGATTGCTGTTTGCAACACCGGAAAGACTAAGGTTAGGCATACTGGCTACATTTTCTGCAACGCCAATATAATTTCCCATTAACCTAAATTCCAGACTTGTCTTTTCACGAAGTTTATTGAGCACATCCTGGAGTGGTTCGTTCTTAAAATCCAGGGTCAGATTAGACAGTGCACCAATCACTTCTTCATCATAAACGAAGGTCACATTGGCCTGCTGCTCAATTTTCTTAAAAACTTGTTTGACGCTGGCCTTCACTACTTTAAAGCTCATTGACTGGGCTTTTGTGTGGTTCGCCATCAGTAGGGTGCTAAAACACACCTGTATGCCAATAATAATTGTAGAAATGCGCATGCATTTTCGGAATATAGGCAAGAATTTGCCGTAAAAATTCATCATATTTGTTTTGGTTTAATTTTTAAACTGAAGCCTACTGTCTATGGGTCTCAAGCATGTACACAGTGGCTGATCTTTTTTCCGGGGGCATCTTTGTCCCCGGTTCCTTACTTAGCTGCTAAGGAGGAAGCGCTCTTAATTGTTATACTGTCATCGGCGATTTTATATTTAAAATGTTTTGTAAAGCCTAAAATATCCATGATCACTGATAAATGCTGATCTCCAAGGGTAATCGAGATCTTCTCATCTAACAATGATTTGTCTTCTGCATTGATTTTAACATTGTATTTCTTTTCCAGAACAGAAAAGACATTTCCTAAAGTTTCCTGCTCAAATACCAGCTTGCTCCTGCACCAGGCATTTACCGCGATCTCCGGTGCTTTCGCTTTAATCAGGTTGTTTTTAATCTCACTCAATACCACCTGTTGTTTTGGCAGCAACATAATGGCCGGTTTTTTCTCGGTTCCAGCCATAGTAACGCCTACTTTACCAGTGACTACACTTACTTTAGTACTGCCTTCTTTTTTATAAGCACGAACATCAAATGAGGTACCGAGTACTACTACATTCAGGCTGCTTGTTTTCACTATAAAGGGCTGACCGCTTTTATGTTTTACTTCAAAAAATGCACGTCCATCTACCAGCTCTACCGTGCGGTTCTCTTCATTGAATTTTTTCGGGTATTTAAATACAGAACCGGAACTCAGCCATACTTTGGAACCATCTGGTAAAAGGATTTCCATAATTTTCTTCTCCGGAACATTCACCATTTTCTTGTCTGCCTGAATGAATTGATCTGTCCCCAGCTGCCAGCCAAAAAACACCAGGCCTAATACCGCCGCCGCCCCGGTTATTCTGTAAATCAGGCTGCGAAGTGTAAACTGTTTTTTAACAGGGGTTTCCAAAGGCTCTTTGTTCAGAAATCCTTTGCTTTTCAGGTTCTCAAAAAGTCTTTGTTTCACCTCTTCTTCGCTTTCCGGTGTCTTGGTTTCGACTTTCTCCAGCCATCCCTGCTCAGCAGCATCATCATACCATTGATTCAGCAACGCTTTCTCTTCGGTACTAGCTTCTCCAGCGAGATATTTTTGTGCCAATCGTTTCAGTTCGTTCCTATTCATCTGAATTTAATAACCCTCATTTCTCTTATAGAGTCTGATGGGGGGAAGATACCCTTAGTTTAAAAAAAATATATTTTAAGAGGGGCTGATAATTGGTGTATTTAAGGGAAAAGATGAAAAGGAAAGGATTTCTAAATGAAGGCAAGGTCTATCACATTAAAGTATCGAAAGGTTTTTAAGATAAAAATTGGCTTATTTAAGAAAATAAGGTTAAAGGGACTATTTCGCGGGAAAACAGAATAATAGGCTGCTTACAAGAACATCGTGATCGTATACAGTACGATAAGGAAATGAAGTACATCACCTACATTGGATCTGATAATACGTAAGGCTTTAGTCAGGTGAGCTTCTGCTGTTTTTTGGGAGATGTTCAATTGAGCAGCAACTTCGGCAAGCGATTGGTCCTGCAATTTATTGTACTGAAATACCAGACGGCATTTTTCGGGTAATTTATTCGACAGCTCGGTGATGATCTCTAAAAGTATCTTGTGGTCAATATCGATCTCTGAGGTAGCATTGGCTGTTAAAAGACCAACAATATTTTCCTGTTGTTTTGATTTTTTCTCTTTGGAAAGGTAACGGAATACCGCATAACGGGTCATGGCTGCTAGATAAGAAGGAATACATTCCATATTTAGCCCTGCTCTTTTTTTCCAGATCATCAGAAAAACATCCTGAACAATTCCCTCTGCTGCTTCCTGATCCTTTAAAAGCTTATGGGCAATATAATAGAGTTTGTCCCAATAAAGGTTGTAAATTTCTGTAAAAGCGAGCTCATCACCCTGTTTAAGGCGCAGCATAAGTCCATCGTCCGGAGTTGAATGGTTAGCAATCACAGTTTGGTTAGAAGTTTGGTTAGTAGTTCAAAACGAATCTAACATAAAAATAACAAAAAGTGTATTCAAAAAATAAATATTTTGTGATATGTATAATATATTACAGATCCTGTGTAACTAATTTCGGCGATTATCAATTAAATCGCAGGCTTCCCCGCGATTTAATTCAATGGTGGCTTTCTACCCTTGCTTATTTTTGAAAGGAAAGCACAGTTTTTATTCTTTAAACGATTAAGGTTTCTCTCCTTCTTTCAACTCTTCAGTTCCCTTTTTGAAAACCTGATCGTTCACATTTAAGTCGCCGAATACTTCCAGCAATGCCCCTTTACGTGTACCTATCATGACTGGAACTCTCCTCACTACCTCATCCACCAGTTTCACAATAAACACACCCGATTGCGCCTGAACAACCGCCGAAGCTGGCAGCCAAAAAGTAGGCTGCGGTCTGCGCATGTCCATAATCACTTGTGCATACTCTCCACCCCCCAGTTGTCCGTCTTTATTAGCCACATCAAACTCAGTCGTTACTGCCCGCAGCTTTTGCTGGAGGAAAGCTGCATTTCTTGACAATGAAGCATGAAATACCTGACCTGGCAAAGCGCTCACTGTAAAAGATGCTTTCGTATCTTTTGAAATCGCCCGACTGTGTTTCTCTGGAATCGCCACCGTTAATCTCAAACGGTCGTTTTGAACAATGGAGAACAAAGGAATTGTACTGTTCTCACCCACCAACGCACCAACGGACACATTTTTGTCCATTACTGTACCATCAAAGGGAGCTCTGAGGTTTAAATATTGCTGCAATTGATCGGAGATCCGAGTATTAGATTTGATGGCTGCATACGCTGCGCTATCGCTTCGTAACTTGCTCCATGCCTTATCCAGCTCGATCGCCGCTACCGCTCCGGATTTACTGGCTGCCTTCTTTAGGCGGTCAAAACTCTGGCGACTGTACAAATAATCTTCATAAGATTTCCGCTCATCAGATTTAGCAGATTGGTAACGCTGTGCGATTTCAGGAGCTTCCAGCACTGCCAGCAACTGTCCTTTTTTCACCTTTGCACCTCGATCCACAAATATCTTTTTCACAAAGCCTTTCACTTTTGGATACACTAAAACCTCTTCATAAGGTTTCAATTCTCCAGGTAAAGAAAGCTGGTATATGGGCTGTTCCAAAACAGGTCTTACAAATTGGCCTTCCGCATCTTTTGCAGCATCACCTTTTCTGGCTCCCTCTCCAGAAGAACTGCCTACAGTTTTTTCAGTGCCGGCATTTCCCCCATTCTCCTGCTTTGAGGATCCGGAAGAACATGCTGATAAAACCACTGGAATCAACAGTAATAGGATATAATTATAGTTTTTCAGAAAAATACTTTTCATTGGAATATATTTATTTGTCAATGGTTATGAAGCGATCATCAGCATATTCCTTACTATTTGTAAGCGATAGGCCAATGAGTATAAACGGTCTTATTATGCTGATGATCGTTTCCTATTTGAGAATTATAAAGAAGAAATTAATACGTTTTTATTGAATGGGTCATCAGGATCCAGGCTCAGGCTATCTGTAGTTTTATTTTTCATCACCAGAACAAATAGCTGCGGTAAGACCAGTAAGGCAGTCATGGTAGATAAAATTAAACCACCAATTACTGCTTGTCCCAATGGGGCAATTTGTTCTCCACCTTCTCCCATTCCAATGGCCATTGGTACCATACCGGCAATCATCGCCATTGTAGTCATAATAATCGGGCGTAAACGTGAAGAAGCAGCCAATAATGCCGCCTGTTTCACGGTCATTCCATGTTTAAGCCGGTTTACTTCTGCCTGATTGATCATTAGCACTGCATTAGACACGGACACACCCACTGACATAATGATGCCCATATACGATTGCAGGTTTAATGTACTTCCACAAACGAGTAGCATCAGTAAACTCCCTCCAATCACCGCAGGAACTACTGCAAGGATCAATCCCGACAAAGCGAAAGACTGATAATAGGCAGTCAACATCAGGAAAATCACCACAATCGCAACCGCCAGTCCGGTTTGTAACCCCGATAAAGTTTGCTCCAATAATGGCATCAAACCTTCTGAGCTGACAATTACCCCTCTAGGTGCTTCACCTACCTTCTTTAAAACCTCATCCACTGCTTTAGAAGCAGCTCCTAGGTCTGCACCATGCATATTTGCCAGGACGGTCACATACCTGTTTGGCCCCTGACGGTTCACCTGTGCTGGTAATTTTACCATCTCCATTGTAGCTACATCTTCTAAAACCGGGCGCGATTGTCCGGTTTTAAGTGGTAAAGAACGCAGTTTATCTAAAGATTCCATATCTGGCTCCGGCACCTGAACCTGTACCTGAAACACCAATCCAGACTTCGGATCTATCCAAAGATTCTTATTGGTAAATCTGGTAGAAGAGGTGGCCATGGTTAGAGCTTTACTCACATCATCCATGCTCAGACCAAACTGGGCGGCCAATTCCCGATTTACATTAATCTGTACACTCGGGTAATTGAGCGGTTCGGCAATCCGGACATCCCTTAGAAATGGAATATTTTTCAATTCTTTCTCTATCTTCAGTGCATACTTCTCTGCACCTTTTATTTGTCCGGCAGCTACCTTAATCTGCACAGGATTCATCGCCCCCTGGCTCATAATTTTCTCCACCAGTTCCATCGGCTCGAAACTAATGCGCAGTTCTGGCAATTGTTTGTTCAGCTCATTCCTGATCTGTTCTTTCAATCCTGCGATGGTCTTAGTATACATTTTTTGATCGACAGAAAGCTGTAATACCGCTTCATGTGAAGCACTGGTAAAAAGGAAAATCGGATTAATAGCAGTGGAGGAAGGCTGTAAGCCCACATAAGCAGAGCTAATCTTTACTGCGCCTTCTGGCATTTGCGCTTTGATGATCTTCGTCATCTTTGCCAGGTAATCTTCGGTTATTTCAAGTCTGCTGCCCTCTGGGGCCAGCATACGAATCTGAAGATCTCCGCTATTACTAGCAGGCATAATATCTGTACCTATCTGTTTACCGGAGATACCAATCATCACCAAGACCAATAATGCGTACAAACCAATCACTAAAACCATTCGCTGCTGTCCTCCACGGATCAAGATCAGGTAACGACGTTTAAATTTTTCAAACCTTGTCAATTTCTTTCTATGGAGAGCGATTTTATGGTGCTGAAAAAGCGCTGGCTTCATTAACCAATTGGCCAAAATAGGCACAAAAGTCTGGGAAGCTATAAAAGAAGCAATCATAGCAAAAGCAACGGCCAGCGACAATGGCATAAACATATCTTTTGGAATCCCTGTCATCATGAAAGAGGGGATCAACACCGCCAGAATACAGAAAAGAATCAGGATTTTAGGGACAGAAATTTCTAACAAAGCGTCAAGAATTGCCCTTTGTTTGGGCTTCTCCATCTCAAAATGCTGGTGAATATTCTCTATGGTTACCGTAGCCTCATCCACCAGAATCCCTATGGCGAGGGCCAGCCCACTCAGCGTCATCACATTGATTGTTTGCCCAAACATATAGAGCATAATGACCGCCGAAAGAATTGCGATTGGAATGGTCAGTACCACAATTAAGGCGCCTCTGGAATCCCCAAGGAAAAGAAACACCATCAATCCGGTCAAAATTGCCCCCAAAACCCCTTCATGAATCAGATTTTCTAAAGATCGTTCAATATAACCTGACTGATCAAATACATATCTCACGTCTACATCTTCCGGCAATGCTGCTTTCAACTTCGGAATGGAAGACTTTAGATTTTCTACGACCTTAAGTGTGGAAGCATCTGCTTTTTTAATGACCGGCAGATAAACAGAGCGCTTGCCATTGATCAGGGCATATCCGGTGGTCACATCTGCTGCATCCTCTACACTGGCAATGTCTTTTACAAAAACATTGGTTCCCGAACCGGTTCTAATTGGAATATTCAAAAACTCCTCTGGTCCGGTAGCCATCGTATTGGCTGGACTCATCAGATTATGATCTCCGATTCTGATGTTTCCGGCAGGTGCAGGAAAATTATTTTTGGCAATAGCCATTGTGACTTCCTCTGCAGATAAACCGTAAGAAAGCATGAGTTCCGGATTTACCTTGACTACCATTGTACGGGCATTTCCACCAAAAGGTGCTGGCGCTGTAACGCCTGGGATGGTGACAAACATCGGCCGGATTTTAGTCAGCGCGAGGTTTTGCAATTCCGTAATAGAGCGCTGCGAACTTTCAAACACCAATTGTCCGATGGGCAGGGAACTGCCATCAAAACGGACGACCTGCGGTGGTACTGCGCCCGGAGGTAGAAACCCCATCGCTCTGGCCACTTGTGCGGCCAATTCTCCTGATGCCTGGGCCATATCAGTACCAGGGTAAAAGCTGAGCTTCATCAAGGTGAATCCCTGTACACTTTTGAAGTCAATTCCTTTTACACCTGATACAAAAATGAGGACCTTTTGAAACTCATTGGCCATAAAGCCGTCCATGTAAGCAGGAGTTAGTCCACCATAAGGCATGGCAATATAAATCACCGGTAACTCCACTTTAGGAAAAATATCAACATTGATATTCTTAATGGCTGTAAAGGAAAAATAGGCGATCGCCAGTACGGCAACCATTATTGTTAAAGGTTTTTTCAGCGCAAACCTGATCATATTCATAGTTCTTATTTAAGTTGGTTAAACAGAAAACTGTAGTCGCCGCTCAGCTCTGCCTTGGTATTTAACTGGGTCCAAAGCTCCTGATGAACTTCAATATTGCTTTTCTCTACCTGCTGTAATAAAGATTGAATCTGCAGCAGATCCGTCAGGTTAATCAATCCGGCCTCGTACCTCGACAAATAAAGCGCATAGGCTGCAGTAGTTTTCTGCACTGCAGATTCGGTTTTTGATACCTGTTTCAGCTGTGCTTGTATCCTTGAAGAGACTGCCTGTAAGCTGGTATTCATTTGAAGTTTTTGCAGCTGATACCTGGATTGCACGGCATCAACTTGCTTTTGGGCACGTTTTTTCTCCACCGATCCGGTATAAAGTCCGGTTAAGTTCCAGCTCAATCCCACTCCGACCAGATAATTTTGTGCTCCGTTATTGAATCCTGAAGCATAGCTATTTTGTATAGTACCATCAGAATTAATTCCAGTACCACGGGCGGAAAGCCCTGCCAGCAGCGAAATCGAAGGCCGTTGCTTCCTTCCTATCACTTCCTGTTGTAACTGCTGTACCATCAGCTGTTTGTCTAATGTTTGTAGGAAAGGATGACTAGCCGCAACAGAATCCACATTTTCTACAGCAAAGAGCTTCCCCATATATTGCTGCAATGGAACAAATTGTTCCCCAACCAGTGTGGGTGCCAGTTCCTTGACATTCACTTGTCCGGCCTGATACTTCCCATTCCAATCTTCCTGCTGGGCCTGGGCTTGCAGATACGCCGCCGCTGCCAATGCGGTGTCTGCACCAGGTTTTAATCCCGCTTCAGCCAGACTCACGGATAAATCAAAAATCTCTTTTACCCGAAGCGCATTTTTATCAGCCCAGGTTCTACCCGAGCTGGTGTATAGTAAATCCAGATAACGGTGTGTGGTTTTAGCACAAAGCGCCAGTTTCGAAGCCTCCAAATTATGCTGTGCTTCCTGCACTTCATATCCCGCAGCTTCGATCATCTTCTGCTGCTTGCCAAACTGAGATACTTTCCAGTCCATCAATACAGAGCCAAAGCTGTTCACCGTATTGCTGCCAGATCCTGGCTGACCAGTCCCACCGTTTCCGCTCACATTAAATACACCCGGGACTGGAAAAAAGGCACCATTAGTACCTTCAAAGGTGCCCAATGAGTTTTGTAATTGTAGTTGAACTTGTGGAATCGCCGCATTGCGCAATTCCTTTTTCCGATATTCGGATTCCTCAATCCTCGCCTGCTTTTCAGTAAGCGATGGATAATGATCCGCTGTCAATTCCCATAAACGGGAAAGAGAAAGTTCTTTATGCTGTTGCGAATACCCACTGACACCCGATAGCATCAGCAACATACCCGTCAAATAAAGAGGGGTTTTCTTCATCATCAATAATTAAATTTTAGAAATAAGTAATGAGGGTGAAACTCAGAAAGAGCGACACCTGCTGAATAAAAAGCGGGATTCTATAGCAGTAAAAGCCTGTTTTTGATAAACAGGGGAACCGGGGAGCCGGAAGGAACCAAACCTGAAGTTACACTGGAAAGCTTGTCTTTTTTAAGCGACCATACAGACAGCAGAAAGGTTGGTAACAGAAAAAACAACAGCATGGCCGATGACGACTGCTGCGTAATACTGGATTTAAAAATGGTATTTCCATCTTCGGAAGCTATGGCTGGCGCACAAGAAAGGGCATCATCCATACTCAGTAAATCTCTTGACGACAAGATTTTATTGAGCTTCATAGTCGTATGACTAACAGGACTAACTTCCGTAAAAAAAGATTGAAGACCTTTTCTAACAGCACACGCAGAAAGTAGAAAACAGCCCATCAATACAAATAGCAGCAAAGACTTCGCTCTGCCGGCATTTTGATGGATTTTGGGTTTTATTAGTTTATGCATGTGCTGCAAACATAGCCATTTTTTAGGCTTACAAAAATTTAAGGATGAACAATTGCCCAGCCTTCAGCTTCACGGATGATGATTTCGCCATTGCCAGAAGGTACAAAACTGATGAAATCAAACAGCTCTGATTTATCAATTTTTCGCTCTCTCAATGTGTTTTCACATTGTGCTAAAACCACTCCTTTAGCCTGTAAGGCCTTTAGTGTTGCTTCATAACTACTATTTTTATTATAAACCGCTACGCCATCACCAAACACAATCAGCTCTACTTCTAGTTTACCTTTCAAACGTGGATCTTCTAATGCATTTTTTATGTTACGCAAGCAGCCATTGATTCTTTTTTCTTCTCCATTATTTAAAACATACAATGCTTTGTAATGCTTTTTTGTCGCTTTTGCACCAGTAAACACCGATGTTTCTTGTGCCATTACCGGGCTAAAAAATGCACTACCTACAAATAGGGACAGGATCAGAAGGAAATTTCTCATGTTAAATTTGGTTAAGTATTTAGAGCTGCAATATATGTTTTTTAATGGGGCAGATCAAAATCCAGTCCTAAGGAGATTTCCTATCTTTAGCCAGTTCTAAACGAAATTATTAGGCTATGTCTCATAAAATAAATATCCTTGCCATCTCTGGAAGTACCCGAAAAAATTCCTCCAACGGAAACCTCATCAAGGCAATAGCCGCACTCACTACAGACATTTTTACGATCGAAATTTTTGAAGGAATCGATATGCTTCCTCATTTCAACCCAGATCTGGATTATGGAAAGGTAGAGGAAGATCTACAGGTAGCAAATTTCAGAAGAAAGATAAGTGCTGCGGATGCCATCTTAATTTGTACCCCAGAATATGCAGTTGGTGTGCCGGGATCCTTAAAAAACGCAATCGACTGGACCGTGTCTACGATGAACTTTTCCAAAAAACCTGTCGCCCTCATTACGGCTTCTACTGCAGGGAGCAGAGGTCATCAGTCACTTTTAGGTACATTACTAATTATTGAATCCAGCATTACCACGGACACCCAGGTGTTGATTTCCTCCATTCAAACGAAAATCAATTCAAGTTTAGAAATCACAGATCGAGAAACGCTAAACCTGATCAACAAGCTAATAAATTCATTAGCAGCAATGGTCAATGGAAGTGTTCCTGTGGAAGCACTATTACCAGCCCCTCTTCTGTAAATAATAAAAGCTAATATGTCTCCCAAACTGTCCATAGGTCTTTCTATTCCATTGCTCTTTTTAGGTTGCTGGTCATTGCTTTTCCTCAATTCCTGCAATAATGACAGCAAGCAGGATAAACATCCGGAAATAAAGTACTTTCCTGATTTTAATCCATCTAACCCTAACATTCAACTACAACAGCTGAGTGCTGCTGGAGAAGATGTGCGGAGAGTTTACGTAACCAGAGACAAGAAAAGGCTCATCGTACTGATCAAACCAGCGCAAAAAACTCCTGAAAACAATTACCAATTCAGGCTCTACGATGAGCAGCTTCACCTCGTAAAAGAAATCACAGCCCCTGAACTAGATGGACTATTTGGTCAGGATGACCTGGAAAATATATATGCTGGTAAAGGTTATTTTGAACATCACAGTTTTCAATACCGACCGATTCAACAATTACGGATTACTGATCAACCCGGAAAAGAGGAAAAATTCATAGAAAAAGACATGAACAGCTTCGAGCAGATGCTGAAAATTCAGGATACTTTACTCAGCTTTCAGCGAAAAGACTACAAAGGGAGTTTCTATTTCCTCAAAAGTTCAGGAATAGTTTATCAGATATTTTTCAAAGATTGTGCGTATTGCGAGGGAAAATATAACGCGGCTGAATCTGTTTCAGAGTATCGTGCCGCCGATAACGGGGCCGATCAAGTATTAAAACCCTCGGAAAAAACCTTACGTGGATGGGTTCAAAAAGAGCCCTTATTCTATTATCAACTGAAACCTGAAGGTGGAACGGTCGATTTTAAAATCAATTATCCGAATGAAAATCTATCCACTCAGATTAAGAAAATTGATTTTGCCGGAAAAGCCCTGCTGCTGTATCAGTTGCCAGGAAGATCATTTGCTACGCTTTATTTTTTCAAAAAGGCATAATTAAACGCCCTGATTGACGTATCCTGTTAAAACCTTTATTTTTAGTTGGATAAATACCCAATTGACTGTATGAATGTACAATTGCCATAAACTTCCAATCGGCGGAAACCCAACTAAAAAGAGGATAGGCTAAGACAAGGCCTAGGAGAATTTTAATGCTCCCCTCAGGGGGAGCATTAAAATAGTCCAGCCTTGGAGTAGCTCCTATCCTCTTTTTAGTTGGGTGTAAAAATTCCTTATTTCACCTTGAAAAAACTTACAATTAAATCCCTTTAAAAACTTCCGAAAGCAATTTATAGGACTTTAATCTTGCCTGATGGTCAAAAATATGAGAAGTAGCCATGATCTCATTGACCTGAGTCTGATCTAAAAACTGCTGTAAATCATTAGCAATTGTCGCTTTATTACCTGTAAAAGTACAAGCTAACATCTGCCCAGCCTGTTCTTCTTCATATTCCGTCCAAATCTCATCCATATTATCTACAGGAGGTTGTAAAAGCATTCGTTTTCCGGTTACGATTCCTCTGAACAGCTGGTACAATGAGGTGACTATTTTATTCGCTTCTGCATCAGTATCCGCAGCAACTACATTGACACAAGCCAACACATACGGTTCTTTTAAATGCTCCGAAGGTTTAAAGTTTTGTCTATAAATCTGAATAGCTGCCATGAATTGTGCAGGTGCGAAATGACTTGCAAAGGCATAAGGTAAACCTAAAGCGGCAGCCAAACGTGCACTATCGGTGCTCGAACCCAGGATCCAGATTGGGATAGCTAATCCTTCACCTGGAATAGCCCTGACGCTGCTATTGCTATTCTCGGCAGAGAAATACGCTTGCAGTTTCAATACATCCTGAGGGAAGCTATTGGCAGCATTCATCCTTTCGCCGCGAATCGCCATTGCAGTTACCTGATCAGTACCGGGCGCTCTTCCTAATCCGAGGTCAATTCTTCCCGGGTACAAAGACTCTAGTGTACCGAACTGCTCAGCAATCACCAATGGAGAGTGGTTTGGCAGCATAATACCACCAGATCCTACTCTGATCGTCTTTGTTCCACCAGCAATGTGTCCGATCACGACAGAGGTTGCAGAGCTAGCTACGCTGATCATATTATGATGTTCGGCCAGCCAATATCGATAATAACCCCAGTTTTCCGCATGCTGCGCGAGGTCTAAACTATTTTTAAAAGTATCAGCAGGAGTTTTCCCCTCTATAACAGTAGCCAGATCCAATACAGAATATGGGATGGAAGTCAGTTCTTTCTTCATGTGAATTAAATAAACACAAAAGTACGACCAAATTGCTTCCCATATCCAAGCCCTTACGTGTTATGACTTTCAATTCACAAGTTGGGATTAAGATTCGTTTTTTGCAACCGTTGAGCCTCTTTCTATAAGGTTTGATGCGATCTGCAATTTCGTTGCAGCATTTTCTGGCGTACTCCCCTTCATTTGAGAGAGTAAAATATCAATGCCATATTTTGCAATTTGGTAAACGGGCTGTTGAATCGTCGTAATTCCAGGGGGGTAAACACTGAATATCTCTGTATCGTCAAAGCTAATAAAGGCCAGATCCTGAGGAATGTGCAGTCCCAATTCTTTAACGCAGATGATGCCCATCACCCCGAGATAATTTGTGGTGAACAGAATGGCATCCATTTCGGGATGTGTGTTTATAAATGTTTTAATTTGTTTCAGTCCTTCTGATTTATCCAGGAGATAGGGTAGTTTAAAAATCAACGCTGGATTTTCTTTGATCCCATTGCTGATTAAAGCGCTTTTATAGCCAGACAAACGTTCGTCCAATTGAATCAAATCCAGATCTGAAGTCACAAAACCTATATTTCTATATCCTCCTTCAATAAAACAATTGACTGCTTTAAGCACGCTGTTATAATTGTCGACCAGCACGTGGGAAATGTTAAGACCGGGAAAATATCCATCTACCAGCACCACGGGTTTACCCTGATCAATAAGTTTCAATACTTCTTCTTCCAGCCCTTTAAAAGGTGTAATGATATAGCCGTCTACCAATTGCTGGGTCAGCATACGGATGGCTTCTTTCCCTTTATTAACTTGGTTATCTGTGCTGCAATAGATGATGCGGTAGCCAGATTTTTCTGCCTCTGCCTCGATCACCTTGCTCATCTCCCCGAAAAACGGTCCACCAATATTTTCTACCACCAGACCAATTACTTTAGAAACACCGGTTCGGAGACCAATTGCCATCCTATTGGGTTCATAGCCGATCTCTTTGGCAGTATCCAGAATTTTCTTGCTGATCTCTTTACTGATATGCCCTTTGCCATTTAAAACAAAGGAAACCGTGGTAATCGACGTATTGGTTAATTTTGCGATGTCTTTAATAGAAACCTTCTTGCTCATTTTATTTCTTTAAAAAGCCTTGATTTTTATTTTTCATAATGAATTTCGAGGGATGAAAAGAAAGATAAATCAAAGGTTCCGATAAATAACGCGAAAAAAATCTATAAAACAAGAAAGCTCCAGATTTCTCTGAAGCTTTTGAAGTGGTGTGGGCCGGGATCGAACCGGCGACACAAGGATTTTCAGTCCTTTGCTCTACCGACTGAGCTACCGCACCGTTTTTATTATCTTGTCCCATTGTTTGGGATTGCAAATGTAGGGTCTTTTTTTGAAAAACAAAATATTATTTGAAAATAGTTAAACAATTATGGGTACTGAATTAAAAAAATGAACCTAACTATTTATAAACCAATGAAATCTATCAGGCTATTTTTTTTTAAAAAAAATAGCCATCAAGTGCATTAAACTGTGTTTATCAATTAGCCTAGGTCAGGCTTCCCCTACTCTATCAGCATAAGACCCTTAAATTAAAGTTGGCAATGACCTTTAGTTAAGCGTTGAATTTATTTCATTCCTCCCAAGAATTCGCTTGATTTATTTTTATGGTGTTCTGGAGAGAAATTAAAAGGAAATATAAAAGCTTATAAAACAAGAAAGCTCCAGATTTCTCTGAAGCTTTTGAAGTGGTGTGGGCCGGGATCGAACCGGCGACACAAGGATTTTCAGTCCTTTGCTCTACCGACTGAGCTACCGCACCGTTTTAATAATCTTGTCCCTTATTTGGGATTGCAAATGTAGCATCTTTTTTTGTAATTCAAATATAAATCTTCTTTTTTTATTAAAAAGGCAATAAAGCTTATTTTTATGCTTGCATAGTAATTTGTTTTGCGGGATTTCTTTTAACTTAGCCAGACTATAATCAGAATCAGAAATATGGTGTTACAAATCCTATTTATAGCAATTACACTGGCAGCAGTAGCCTTGTTCAGTTATAATTTAAAGAAAGTGATCCGCAATATCCGTATAGGGAAAGCGGCAGATCGCACTGATCAACCTCAAAAAAGGTTTATGACCATGGTCAAAGTAGCCCTCGGACAAACAAAAATGTTCTTCCGTCCGGTTCCTGCTTTTCTGCACCTGATCGTTTATGCAGGATTTATCATCATCAATATCGAAGTATTAGAGATCATGATTGATGGAATTTTCGGTACACACCGGATTTTTGGTGGCCTTGGGCCAATCTATAACTTTTTAATTGGGTCCTTTGAAATTCTGGCTTTAGGCGTATGGTTAGGCTGTGCAGTATTCCTGATCAGAAGAAATGTGCTCAAATTAAAAAGGTTCAGTGGTGTGGAGATGAAGGGATGGCCTAAGTCTGATGCCAACTATATTTTGATCACAGAGATCTTATTGATGACTGCCTTCTTATTAATGAATGCAGCAGATGCAAAATTACAGGCCATGGCTGCCTCACATTATACAGTAGCGGGATCTTTTCCGGTGAGCCAGTACCTGACGAACTTATTGCCAAACTCGGAAGGCGCACTGATTGCGATAGAAAGAGGCTGCTGGTGGTTCCATATCATTGGAATATTAGCCTTCCTGAATTACCTTCCCTACTCGAAACACTTCCACATTTTATTCGCATTTCCAAATACCTATTTCTCCAACCTGGAGCCTAAAGGGGAATTCAGCAATATGCAGAGTGTGACTAATGAGGTAAAAGCCATGCTGGACCCTTCATTTAGCCCACCGGAGGCAGAACCAGGCAGATTTGGCGCTAAAGATGTGAATGACCTGAGCTGGGTAAACCTGATGAATGCCTACACCTGTACAGAATGTGGCAGATGTACTTCTGTATGTCCGGCAAATATTACCGGAAAGCTATTGTCGCCAAGGAAAATCATGATGGATACCCGTGACCGCCTTGAAGAAGTAGGAAAAAACATTGACAAAACAGGGAATGGATTTGATGATGGAAAGTCGTTAATTGACTCTTACATCAGTAGAGAAGAAATATGGGCCTGTACCAGCTGTAATGCCTGTACAGATGCCTGTCCAATCAACATTGATCCATTGGCCATCATTACCGAACTGAGAAGGTTTGCGGTAATGGAAGAATCTCAGGCTCCGGCCAGCATTAATGCCATGCTGGGTAACATTGAGAATAATGGTGCGCCATGGAAATATTCTCCGGCCGACAGGTTGAACTGGGCCAAGAAAAGTTAATCAAAATATTAAATCTGTTATTTAGCTAAGATGAGCGAGCAACTAAATTTTGAAGTGCCTACAATGGCAGAAATGATAGCGAAAGGCGAAGAACCAGAAATCCTTTTTTGGGTAGGCTGTGCTGGAAGTTATGATGAAAGGGCGCAAAAAACCACTCGTGATATATGTAAGATCCTGCACCATGTAGGCATCAAATATGCCGTTTTGGGAACGGAAGAAAGTTGTACAGGAGATCCGGCAAAACGCGCAGGAAATGAGTTTCTTTTCCAAATGCAGGCCATGACCAATATTGAGGTACTGAATGGCTACAATATTAAAAAGATTGTAACCGGATGTCCTCATTGCTTCAATACCATTAAAAACGAATACCCGGGATTAGGCGGCAGCTACGAAGTGATCCACCATACTCAATTGATACAAGATCTGATCAACGATGGAAAACTTAAAGCGGAAGGCGGAGAGAGTTTCAAAGGTAAAAAGATTACTTATCATGACCCTTGTTATTTAGGCCGCGGAAATGATGTATATGAAGCACCTCGTAAAGCGTTGGAAGTACTTGATGCGCAGTTAGTGGAAATGAAACGCTGCAAATCTAACGGATTATGCTGTGGTGCCGGTGGTGCACAGATGTTCAAAGAGCCTGAAAAAGGGAATAAAGACATCAATATCGAAAGAATTGAAGAAGCATTGGAAACGCAGCCACAAGTGATCGCGGCTTCTTGCCCGTTCTGTATGACCATGCTGAGTGACGGTGTAAAAATGAAAGATCAGGATCAAAACGTACAAGTATTAGACATTGCAGAAATTACCGCCAGAGCGAATGGCCTATAACCCACTTTCTATTGCCTCCTTAAATTCAGGGAGTAATGGCAATTGCTATTACGTCGGCAACGACGAGGATGCGATCCTTGTAGATGCCGGACTGTCTTGCAGGGAGACAGAAAAGAGAATGTCAAGATTGGGTTTGAGCATGGATAAAGTGAGGGCGATTTTCATTTCTCATGAGCACACAGATCACATCAAAGGGCTCTCTGTGCTTTCTAAAAAATTCAACTTACCCGTATACATTAGCCTTGGCACTTTAAAGGGCTGTAAATTTGAGCTTAGGCCTGATTTAATAAGATCTTTACCAAGTCATGAGGCCATTATTGTAGGCAACTTATCCATTAAAGGTTTCCCTAAAATACATGATGCTTCAGAGCCTTATAGTTTTATGGTTTCCTATGGAGAGGTAAATATTGGCATTTTTACTGATCTTGGAGCCGTTTGCGAGCAGCTGACTCATTATTTTAAGCAATGTCATGCTGCTTTTCTGGAAACCAATTACGACGAAGATTTACTAAGTAAAAGTGCTTATCCTTATTTCCTAAAACAAAGGATCAGTGGAGGAAGAGGTCACTTGTCCAATAAGCAAGCTCTGGAACTCTTTACCACACATAAACCTAGTTTTATGAGCCATCTGCTCCTTTCCCATCTTTCGAAAGATAATAATTGTCCGGAGTTGGTGGCCAGTTTATTTAAGGAACATGCGCTCGAAACAGAGATCATTGTAGCCTCCAGGTATGTAGAAACTGCAGTATATACTATTTCTGAACCTGTAGCTGTCCATTCATTTTAATCAGTCGGTCGGAGAGTTCTGATAGGTCTTTTGGTTCCATTTTTTTTGTGGGAATCACCATAAAAGAGGCCATGCTGTCTACATCTCCATCTTTTTTATCATTATAGGTTTGTACGATTACATCCTCACCCCTGGTGAGGAAAAACAACCTACCCGCGGTGTCTGTTCCGGCATAATCTAATCCTTTAAACTTCATGAGGTTAAAGGAGAAGTATTCTACTTTTCCATTAGAGAAAAAACGTTTATACCGACAGAAACCGCTGTTGGTAACATTCAATTCATAACGTGCGACTTCCTGGTTTTCGGCCGTATGGTCATACAACTCCAGCAGCCTTTTCTGAAGATAAACAAGTTCCTCATCCATAAAGGATTGCACTTTAAAAGCCATAAAAATCAGGCATGACAATACCCAGAGGCATATTTTCAAGTTTAATGTAAACTTTTTCATCATGATCACGTTTTAGAGAAATCAATTTAAATAAATTACTAAATTTGAGGTATGTCTTTTTCTCCACAATCAAAAGTTTGGGTATACCAAAGCAACCGTGCATTCACGGAAACTGAAGCCAATGCCATTCAGCAAAAACTGAATGACTTTACGGCAAATTGGAAAGCGCATGGCCATCAATTAGCCGCCAAAGCATCAGTACTATACAACTTCTTTATTGTTCTTACAGTAGACGAAGCGAGTGCTGGCGTAACGGGATGTTCAATAGATGCCTCTGTAAGGGTGATTAAAGAAATTGAACAGGAATACGGTATTGATCTTTTCAACAGGTTTAACATGGCCTATAAGATCGACGATCAGGTGATCGTAACCAACAAAGAAGATTTTGAAACCTTAGTGAGCATTAAAAAGGTAAACCAGGAAACGACTGTATTTAACAATATGGTTCAGACATTGGAAGAATTCCAGACCAAATGGGAAGTTCCTTTTGAGCAAAGCTGGCATAGCAAAGTGTTTGCACACTTACTATAATCCGTAACCATAGTATTAAGCCTGAATGGAGCTATTGAAATTCAATAGTTCCATTCAGGCTTTTTTTTATAGATTTTTTATTTATAGATGAATACCTCTATTTTTCCGTCTGCAGTAACCGTACCACGATACATCCCTGCAGTATTGAAAGGCATAGCCACATGTCCTTGTTGATCCATGGCAATTAAACCTCCATCTCCACCCATTTTACCCACTTTTTCCAGGGCTGCATTTGAGGCCTCTGCCACGGTCATGTTTTTATATTCCATCATGGCTGAAATATCATGGGCAACTACATTTCTTATATAAAACTCTCCCCAGCCAGTGCAGGAAATTCCTGCTGTCGCATTATTTGCATAAGTTCCTGCACCGATAATTGGTGCATCTCCTACCCTGCCGTACTTTTTATTGGTCATGCCACCGGTAGAAGTTCCTGCAGCGAGATTCCCTGCTTTATCTAATGCCACAGTACCCACTGTACCGAATTTATAATCTCTATTTTGGGTTCCCAATTTTTCAGTTTTCTTACTGCCATGATCCAGAACCGCTTTCACAGAATCCTGCTGGATCGCCTTTTGTAAGCCATCCCAACGTTCTTTAGTAAAGAAGTACTTAGGATCCACGATTTCCAGCTTTACCTGTTTAGCAAAAGCTTCAGCACCTGGCCCCACCATCATCACATGCTCAGATTTCTCCATCACTGCCCTTGCGGCACTAATCGGATTTTTGATCAGGGTTACTCCTGCAACAGCTCCGGCCATCAATGTTTTGCCATCCATTACCGCGGCGTCCATTTCATTTCTACCATCATGGGTAAAAACAGCCCCTTTACCTGCATTAAATAAAGGAGAATCTTCCATCACGTGAATCGCTGCTTCTACAGCATCCAGACTTGATTTACCTGCTTTGATCGCGTTGTACCCAGCCTGTAGAGACTTCGTTAAATCAGCAACATAAGCCGCTTCCTTTTCAGGGCTCATGTTCTTTTTCAGGATAGTTCCTGCACCGCCATGAATCACCATTACATATTTCTGTTGTCCGCAAACTGTGCTACAAAAAAAGAGCAGCAAGCAAGATAAAAGATAGTTTATTTTATATTTCATCATCTTTCTTAGCATATGGTAAATGTGTAAATCCCGTTAAAGTTATAGAAATCTAATCATTATATATTAATTGGCTAGAAATCAAGCGGACCTAATCTGCGCATATTCTTCATGATCAGGTATTGTCTGTGGCGAATATAGGGAGTTGCATGTTTCGGTGACCAGCGGATAGGATTTGGAAAACACGCGGCAATTAATGCAGCCTGTGCCCTGCTCAGCTTAGTACAGGATTTTCCATAATAAGCCTGTGAAGCGGCTTCGGCACCATAAATCCCATCTCCCATTTCTATCACATTAAGGTAGACTTCTAATATGCGCTCTTTGCTCCAAAAGATTTCGATGAGCAAAGTAAAATAAGCTTCAAAACCCTTACGGATCCAGGAGCGGCCGGGCCATAGGAATACATTTTTGGCAGTTTGCTGAGAAATCGTACTTCCTCCCTTAATCTTTTTACCTTTTTGATTGGCAGCAAAAGCCTTCTCGATCGCTTTTACGTCGAAGCCGATGTGTTTTAGAAAAAGTTGATCTTCTGCAGATACAGCAGCCCTTTTCATGTTGTCTGAAATCTGATCAAAGTCTACCCATTTCTTTTCCATTTTATAAGGCTTACCATCGGCTTTACGCTCGATATTCCTTTGGACCATCAACAGGGTGATGGGCGGATTCACAAATCGATAAAACAATACCCAGAGCACAGATACCATCAAAAACCAAAGAAATACTTTGGTAACTATGCGGGTGATCTTTTGAAATAAAGGGGATTTAGTTTTACGAGGGTTGCGTTTCTTAGTTGCCATTACTCAAAGGTAAGAAGATTGGGGAATTCCATATCTGTTGTTTGGCAAAAAAGGCAATAAAAAAAGGGCTCTGACAAATCAGAACCCTTTTTTATATCGTGTAGATAAGATTACTCAGCTACAACTTCGAAAGGAACTTTAACTTTCACTTCTTTGTGTAAGTTTAAGTTGGCTACGTATTCACCAACAAATTTAGGTTCAGTTTCGAAAGTGATGCGGCGACGGTCAACATCAAAACCTTGTTGTTTCAATGCATCAGAAATCATAATAGTGTTTACTGCACCAAAAATCTTTCCTGTTTCACCAGCTTTAGCACCGATAGTTAACTTCACATCTACTAGACGTGCAGCGATACCATCAGCATCTTTCTTAATTTTATCTTGTTTAAAAGCAGCTTGTTTCAAGTTTTCTGCTAATACTTTTTTCGCTGAAGGAGTAGCCAACTGACCGAATCCTTGAGGGATTAAGTAGTTACGACCGTATCCTGGCTTTACATTAACGATATCGTCTTTCTCCCCTAGGGATTTGATATCTTGTTTTAAAATAATTTCCATTTCTCAGCTCCTATTTTAATTGGTCAGCAACAAAAGGTAACAAACCAATATGACGTGAGCGTTTTACCGCTTGTGCCACTTTGCGTTGGAATTTCAATGAAGTACCGGTTAAACGGCGAGGTAAAATTTTACCTTGGTCATTGATGAACTTTAACAAAAAGTTTGCGTCTTTGTAATCAATATATTTAATTCCGTTCTTTTTGAAACGGCAATATTTTTTTCTGTTATCGTCCACTTTTGGAGCAGTAACATATTGTATTTGATCTTTAGCCATTATCCTGCAACCTCCTCTTTCTTAGGTTTTTTGTTAAAAGCACCACTGCGTTTCTTCTCATTATACGCAACCGCATGACGATCTAATCTAATGGTAAGGAAACGTAGAACACGCTCATCACGTTTTAGTTCTAATTCCAATTTACTTACTAATTCACCTGAAGATTTGTATTCTGTAAGGTGGAAGAATCCGCTTGCTTTCTTTTCAATCGGATACGCTAATTTTCTCAAACCCCAATTGTCCTCTTGAACAATCTCGGCTCCGCTATCAGTGATGATTTTGCTGAATTTGGCTAATGCCTCTTTAGCAACCTCTTCTGATAACAACGGGGTTAGAACGATAACAGTTTCGTACTGATTCATTGTTATGATTAATTTATGTTTATTTCCCGCATTAAATACGGGGATGCAAATGTAGCAATTATATATTAAAAATCAAATCATCTTAGTGTTTACCAAACAGATAGTTAAGGCCGACACGAAATCTTTGTCGCTCTGCACTATAATAAACGTAGCTAGTCATGGAAGTAGGAATGCTATAACCAGCCAGCAATTCGATTCTTTTATTCAGCACCATTCCTGCATTAATAGGAATGGTTAAGTAAAACTTTTCCAGGTCGAGCGGAACCGCAACTTTTCTTCTATCATCAGTCAGGATCTCCTTTTCATAGCTGAAATTCACCAGATTACTGACTTTTGAATAATTCAAGCCTGCTCCTGCACTCACAAAAACCTTAAGATGATCAGCATTATAAATATGATAAGATATGGAAGGGCTGAATATAAAATTCAACTGATCAAAGGAGTTTCCTCCTGCAGGGCTGGTTACTTCACTGTTACTCTTTACGAAAGCCATTTCTATGCGAAATAACAGCCTTCGGATTGCAGGGTTTACAAATAAATCAACACCACCGCTAAACATTGGTGAGAAAGATGTTTTTGATTTTGCATCTGATGATGCCAGTGGAGTTTCCCCGCGGAACTTGGTATTTGCCATATCCAGACTAAGTCCAGCAAACCACCTGAATTGCTGATACTTAGACTTAATCCTCTCCTGTCCATTAATTAAAGTCGCGACCTTGATGAGCTCATCTTCTTTATATTTTAATGTCGCCAGTCTGCGTTCATTTGGAGGTGATAACTTATCATACTTTTGCATCAGGCTTGATAACTGACGGGCATACCTCAGGTTTGTGAGGAGCTTTCCAGATTCATCATCTCTATAATACAACTGCATCACTAATTCTGTAGGAAGGGTATCACCTTTATCTAAGATATAAAACCTGGTTTTGATGCGATCCACATAGGCATATAGAGTCACATTCGGCCCTGTCTGCAATACTTGTAGAAAGACGGTATCTCTTCTTGATGAAGTATCCACCAGGGATGAAATTTTAGAAATTTCAACTGAACCTAAACTGATGTCTACCAGAAAACGTTGGTAGGATGCCATATCATCAATGTGCCAGGCTGTACAATCGTTTAACGTGTAAGTCTTAGGGGCTGCTGAATTTAATTCAGTTTTAAAAATGAATGTAGTAGGAGTTTTTAATCCTTCTCTATAATCAATATATCCTTTAAGGGTATCTCCCGTATTTGTCACTAAGTACCCTTTTTGGAAATTAGACTGAGCCATTCCAATGGCAGGAATGGCCATCATTAAGAAAAGAAAAAAGCGCTTCATATATTATATATTTTAATCATTAATATTTACCAAAAAGATAGTTCAACCCAACCCTCATTCTTTGTCTGTACATCCCTATATGTACGTAATCTACCATGCTGGTGGGGAAATTATAGCCTGCAAGGAATTCCATCTTTTTATTCATTACTACACCTACATGAACAGGAAAAGAAAGGTGCATCGTTCTTATCGTTAATGAATAATCAACTTTAAATTGATTAAAAGCTCCATCCAGCATCTGATATCCGCTCTGCTTGCTGTAAGCAGAAAAATTGATTCCAAATGCTCCACTCACATAAACCTTAAAATTCTCTTGACTATAAATATGGTATAAAACACCTGGACTCAATGTGGCGGTGACCATGTCAAAAGCATTAAATCCTTTTGGGCTTGAAACTTCGCTATTGGTTTTAACCAGGCTCAGCTCTGTACGGAATACTAGTTTACGGATGGCAGGATTGACGAAAACATCAAACCCGCCGTTAATCATGGGGCTTACAGTTGTCTTTGATTGTGCCTCTTTTGAAGCCAATACAGACTCTCCTTCGAATTTAGTACGCCCCAGGTCCATACTAAGTCCTGCAAACCATCTTGTTTTAGGAAATTGTGGAGGTGCCAGCTGCTGATCATTGATCACTAATACGATCCTAATCAGCTCTTTTCTTTGATAATTTAATATCGAAAGCTTTTTCTCCATAGCCACTGTCCATTTCCCATACTTTCTGACCAGACTCATTAACTGTCGGACGTATTGAACATTGACCATTATTTTACTCGGATCCTTCGCCTGATGAGAAAGTTCTCTGATCAATTCAACCGGAACCGCATTGGTTTTATCCTGAATGTAGAGCCTTTCTTTAATGCGGTCTGTGTAGCTATATAGCGTAACGTTTGATCCTTCCTGTAGTACCTGAAGGAAAACACTGTCTGTTTTAAAGCTCTTATCTATTTTGTCAGAAAGTTCAGAGAATTCAATTGAAGCCGTACTGATGTCTACTAAAAAACGTCTATATGTCGTATTATCATAATTGATATGGAATTCGGCGCAATCTTTTAGTGTGTATACCTTCGTTTCTTTACGGCCATTATCACTAAAACTTACTGAAGTTGGGTTGTGTGACAGTTCCCGATAATCGATCCAACCGTTCAAGGTATCTTTTTTATTAGTGATCAAATATCCTTTTTGGAAATTGGATTGGGCGTAGCTCAGGAATGGAAGAACCATAAAAAGCCCGAAAAGAAAGCGCGTCATAAATGAAGTTTACGTTATTTGCGCAAATATACACAAAATTTACAATTAAGAAAACATAAAAACCAAAACTTCCAAAGCAGATCATTTTATTTTCCAACAAATCCCCTCTGCTCCATAAAAAATTTATAATTTCGTTGGCGAATGGAGAATTTTATAGTTTCAGCCCGTAAATACCGTCCGGCAACGTTTGAAACCGTGGTTGGCCAACATCACATTACAGGTACACTTAAAAATGCCATCAAGAATAATCAATTAGCTCAGGCTTTTTTATTCTGTGGGCCGAGGGGAGTGGGTAAAACAACTTGCGCAAGAATTCTTGCCAAAACGATCAATTGTACCAATCTGACTCCTGAACAGGAAGCTTGCGGTACTTGTGATTCCTGTGTTTCTTTTCAAACCGGTCATTCTTTTAATTTTCACGAATTAGATGCGGCATCCAACAACTCTGTTGACGATATCCGTAGTCTGATTGAACAGGTACGCATTCCTCCTCAAGCAGGAAAATATAAAATCTATATCATTGATGAGGTACACATGCTTTCGGCAAATGCGTTTAATGCCTTTCTGAAAACATTAGAGGAACCGCCATCGTATGCTATATTTATATTAGCCACTACAGAAAAACATAAAATACTTCCAACCATTCTTTCCCGTTGTCAGATTTTTGACTTTAACAGGATTCAGGTGGATGATATTTCCAGCTTACTGAATAAAATTGCAGTACGTGAAAACATCAGTGTAGAAGCAGATGGCCTGCATATTATTGCACAAAAAGCAGACGGTGGATTGAGAGATGCCCTTTCTATGTTTGACCAGATTGTGAGTTATACCAATAAGAACCTAACTTATAAATCAGTAATTGACAACCTGAATATCCTGGATTATGATTACTATTTTAAGCTAACTCAATATTTGCTAAGCGCTGATGTGAGCAATGCCTTGATTCTTTTTGATGAGATCCTGAACAATGGTTTTGATGGAAATAACTTTATCAACGGATTGGCCAGTCACCTAAGAAATTTATTGGTAGCGAAAGATCCGCAGACCACAAAGTTGTTAGAGGTTAGCGAGAATATTAAACAAAAATACATCAGCCAAAGTCAGCAGACACCTGTTTCCTTTGTGTTGACCGCTTTAAACCTTGCCAATCAGTGTGACCTGATTTATAAGAACAGCAAGAACCAACGACTTCAGGTGGAGTTGGCACTGATCAAGATGTGTCATATTCCATCAGTCCTGCAACTTGCCCAGCAACCTGTACAAAACGCCGCAACTGACCAAAATCAGATTAAAAAAAAAACTAATGTAAGTCCGCCGGCAGCGCCAATTTTATCTCAGGTTCCTTCCGAAACACAAGCAGCAACACAAGCGCCTGCACCCGTACCCTATCCAACAACACAGAGTGTACCTGTCCTTGCTGAACCTGCGCCGAAACCTGTTCCCGCAACAGCTCTTAGTGCACCTGTAAAATCTTCTACTGCGCCTACTGCAAAAATTGCTTTAACTCAAAAAATCAGTCTGAATGGCAGCAATGCCACTGGTACGTTCATTCCTTCTTTAACAGATATGAATGCAAAATCTGCCGGGGCTGACAGCGATGAACCTAAATATATTAGTGGGGATTCAAGGGAATCTTTTTCGCAGGAGCAGTTTTTGAGCTTATGGAATCAATATGCGGAAAATGCAAAAACCGCCGGAAAGATTAACATCTATACCTTAATGATTGGTGCTGAACCTCAGTTAGAGGGCACAGAACTAATCATAGCCAAGGTTGAACATAAACTTCAGGAAGGACTTTTACAGGAAGAAATGGTAGATCTGATGAACTTCCTCAGACCACGATTGAAAAACTTCAGCATCTCTGTGAAAACTATTCAGGCAGCACGTGAAGTCGTAAACCGACTATATACCAGTACAGAGAAGTATCAGTTCTTACTGGATAAAAACCCGAAATTAGAGGAACTCCGTCGTAAGTTTAACCTTGACGTAAACCCTTAGTTTTTCTACTTGGCTCTGGAGTATCATTGATGGGATAACCTTCTTCATCCAGATCTTTGCGTTCATCTTCTGCTGTTCTTGCCAGTAATTCATCTTCTGGAGCAAGAACTACAATTTCTCCGTTATCGATATGCATACCCGCTTCTTCAAGGTTTTCGCCAATTTGTTCTTCATCATTATATTCACTGCCGATGTAAGGATTGGCTTCATCATAAGAAGAACTGCTATCTTCCCCATTGGGTGCCGAAGTATCGTAAGGTAAAGGGTGATCGTAATCTTTTTCTTCTCCTTTTACATCAAATACAAAGCTATTTTTGTCTTTATCATAAGATAAATTGTCAAAATCTTTCGTTTCTCCAAGGTCTGTCGGATGAAGTTTATCCTTTTTTTCGGTACTCATAATGATCAAGTTATACCATCATAACGTTATAAAATCTTGAATTGTTTTTTGTTATTCCCACAAAATGCGGTTATACTGCTGTTATCAGCTGATAAAAGAAGTTTTAAGTTTTCTTAACTGAGATTTATACTTCTTTGGGTATAAATTTTAGCTTTGTTTGTGATGAGAATATTTATAGTGACTTCATTGTTGTTACTTTCTTTTTCCGCAGCGGCGCAGCAGCAGGATACCACAAAAAGATTAAAAGAGGTAGAAATCAAACCTTATTTTTCTACACAGCCTTTATTAAGAGCTACGGGTGCCATCGGTTTGGTTGATCGCTCTTTACTTGACAAGCAAGCTGGAGGTTCTTTGGTAGCTGCCTTGAATACTATCCCTGGAATACGCATGGAAGAACGCTCTCCAGGCAGCTATCGTTTGTCCATCCGTGGGAGCTTGCTCCGTTCTCCTTTTGGAGTCAGAAATGTGAAAATCTATTTTGACGATTTTCCATTGACAGATGCCGGAGGGAACAGCTACCTGAATGCACTAGAAATGAGTGCCCTAAACCGCATTCAAATTCTAAAGGGTCCGCAAAGTAGCCTCTTTGGTGCAAACTCCGGAGGAGTTGTATTGATACAACCGCTACAGCTTAGCGCAGACAGTATTGTCGCCATGTTAAAACTGGAAACAGGTGCTTATGGTACCTTTCTTCAGAGTTTATCTGCCGGACAGCAATTCAAAAAATACAGCATTAACATCACCCAGGCTTACCAGCGCAGTGACGGTTATCGCGACCATAGTGCTATGGACCGCAAATATTTCCAGATTTCACAACAATTCGACTACAGTAAGAAAAACAAGCTGAAAGCCTTGATTTTCTATTCTGATCTACATTACAATACTCCAGGAGGATTGGATATCACACAATATATGGATCGTCCCCAGGCTTCCAGGCCAGCTGCTGGTGCATTGAAAAGTGCTATTGAGCAAAAGGCAGGGATTTACAGCAATACCCTTTTCGGTGGCCTCTCCAATGACTGGATTATCAACGATCATTTTAAGCATGTGATTTCCCTGTTTTCTTCTTATACCGATTTCAAAAACCCTTTTATCACCAATTATGAGAAGAGGAAAGAACTGACTTTAGGACTGCGCTCCTATCTGGAATACCAAAAACAAACAACCAGTTTCAATTATAGGTTCAATATTGGACTGGAAAGCACACAAACTTCCTCTGATATTGTCAATTATAACAATAACATGGGTCAACCTGCTGCATTGAAAGCTAGTGACCAGTTAAAAGCAGCATCAAACTTTGCTTTTGCACATTTAAATATTGATTTCCTAAACAAATGGCTCCTGGAATTATCTGCAAGCGGGAATTTATACCAATACACTTATCAAAGTATTGCTCCTATAGCCAGTGATCAAAGAACCAACCGCTTTGATTTTCAGCTGATGCCAAGAATTGCCCTATCCTATTTACTTGTGCCAGAACTTGCATTGCGTACTACAGTGAGCAAGGGCTATTCACCGCCCACAATAGCAGAAATCAGAGCTTCAGACCAGGTCATAAACGTGGACTTACAACCAGAATTCGGCTGGAATCATGAAATCGGTGTTCTTTACCAAAGCGCTGACCGCAGGTTCAATATTGACCTGACAGGATTTTATTACCGTTTGCAAAGTGCCATTGTTCGACGTTTAAACGAGAATGAAAATGAATATTTCATCAATGCTGGCGGCACCAAACAATGGGGTCTGGAAAGCGCCTTCTCTTTATGGCTGGTTCCAGTTAATCACTCTAAATTCTTACGTGGCTTACAACTTTATAATGCCATTACCTTAAGTAATTTTAAATTCGACCATTATGCAGACAATACCGCTGATTATTCTGGAAATCAACTGACGGGTGTTCCAAAGCAGGTCATCATCAGCAGCATTGATTGTTATTTTCCAGGGCAATGGTCTATATTTGCACAGCACAATTACACTTCCAGCCTACCTTTAAATGATGCCAATACTGTTTATGCCAGGAAATACCACCTTGTCCAGGCCAGACTAAGCTGGAAGGGCTTAAAAATTGGTAAATCTGACCTGTCGCTCTTTACCGGAGCAGATAACCTGCTGAACGAGAAATATAGCCTTGGCAACGACCTGAATGCTGTTGGCAGGCGTTATTATAATGCTGCAGCCGGGAGAAACTTCTATGCCGGCTTATCCTTGCAACTGAAAAGAAATTAAACATTTCGGCTGTTGGTTCATCCTCATCCGAAATGCTTTTGTTTATTTTATGATTCAGTTGCTGTAATCAGCTCCAGCTGGTTGACAAAAATCTCTGTACTGGAGCGTTGTTCCCCTAGCTTATCAGTATAAGCCTGTACTTTTAAGCTGCCTTCAATACTGATCCCCACCCCTTTTTTAATCAGTAATTCCGCAAGATCTGCTTTCTTATTCCAGAAAACCAGGTTGATCCATTGGGTTTGACAAACAGCCTCCCCGGTTTGGGTCTTATAAAACTCATTAATGGCCAGACTTACTCTTGCTACCTTCTTTTCCTCGGAAAAATTAACCACTGTAGGATCTCCACCGGCGAGACCTGTGAGATAAACACTATTTCTAAAATTCTTCATATACTAAAGACTCATCAAGGTTCATAAACAGTAACCGCTCTGATTACCGATAAGACTAACTACTGCATTATTTAGAAGATTACCAAGTTTATTCTACTAAAAATTAAATCATTATTAATATTATTTCCTTAAAAAAAACAGTCAAACACTAAAAATATAAGTAAAAGATGGCTACTTAAGTGTTTATGCCTTAAAATCCTTCCCTAATGGCTCAGGTATTATAAAGTATAAATGATATATTAGTCTTCAAGCTCCTTAATTATGTATAGACACCTCAGTTTCGTCGTTTTGATTATTTTTGCCTTTAGCAGTAACTCCAGTGCCTTTGCTAAGAAAACAAAGATCCTGATCTTCTCTAAAACATCAGGTTTTCACCACTCTTCCATTAGAGAAGGAGTTACAGCTTTACAAGCGATGTCCATAGCCCACGACTTTACAGCGGATACGACTACGGATGCTCAAAAATTCAATCCCCAGAACTTAAAACAATATGCCGCGGTTGTATTTCTGAATACCACCGGTGATATATTGAATTCGCAGCAGGAAAAAGCATTTGAAGCCTATATCCGTTCGGGCGGCGGTTTTGTTGGAGTGCATGCGGCTACAGATACGGAATACGACTGGCCATGGTATGGGAAGTTAGTTGGCGCTTATTTTGTAAATCATCCTGCACAGCAGTTCGCAAACTTAGATGTAATCGATAAGAAGACCATTGCTACGGCACATTTACCAGAAGTATGGAACAGAAAAGACGAATGGTATAATTTTAAAGATATTTCTCCGGCTATAAATGTATTAATCAACCTTCAGGAAAGCAGTTATCAGGGGGGCAGCAATGGACAGCAGCATCCTATGGCCTGGTACCATGATTTTGAGGGAGGAAGGGTTTTCTATACAGGACTAGGCCATACTGCAGAATCCTATACTGACCCTTTATTCTTACAGCATTTATGGGGCGGAATGCAATACGTAATGGGTATCAAAAAAATGAAATGATGTTTTCAGGATGATTTTTGCAAGACCATCACCAATTCAAGATCATACCTAATTCAAAATCCAGCTTTATTTTAACAATAGCATCTATTCTTGTTTTGGATGCTTCCTCTTCCTAAAGATTGGTTTAGTCGGATAATGACGATGTCTCATATTATTGAATACCAGTGCCACTAGAAATAGAATCATAACCCCTGTAAATACAGGACTGAAAACATATAGATAACCCATTTCCTTAATTTTCGCACCACCAGTTACCGCGATCAATGCAGTTGCACCACCTGGTGGATGCAACGTTTTGGTGATTTGCATGGCTACGATAGAAATAGAAACGGCTAAAGCGCCTGCAATCCAGACTTCATTTGGGATAATTTTCAACATCGTTACTCCAATAATTGCAGAAATCACGTGACCACCAATTAGGTTTCTAGGCTGTGCCAGGGGACTATTGATAATTCCGTAAATCAATACAGAAGAAGCGCCGAATGAACCAATCATAAATAAATTGTCATTGGCTACCAGGTACTGGCTATTCAATAGTCCGATCAAACCAATTCCAATAAAGGAACCAATAAAAGTCAGGACATGCTCTTTGGCATCAATTAAAGTCTCCCGATACAAGACGTACCTTGCTCTTCGATAATGTTTTCTTATAATCTGTTTGGGCATTCGTTATATATTCTTTGCAAAAATACCACAATATCAGTTGAAAATCCAGTAACTGAAGGGTCATTATTTCAATCCACACCTGTACTTTCTATAAACCTATTTTACCTAGAAAGACGAAAAGGAACGCGCTTAAAGTTTGAAGGAATTCCTTAAAAGAACAAAAGTAATTTTCAAAAACCTTTCCCCTGGTTCAGCGGGCGCATTACCTGGAGAAAGGTCTCAACGTTTCTATTTTTTAAAACGCTATTATCGACTGGGAAACTTGAGCTCATCAGCTGACTAATAGCCCGCAGTAAATCTCTGTTTTATATACTGAGGTTTCTCCAGTTCATCAACTATGGCAACTGACAAATCCTGTACAGAAAGTGAGCTTCTTCCAGCTTCATCAAACACTGGGCTTTCTGTCCCTACACGATATTGACCAGTACGTCCGGTAGTAATTCCTGGGTGCATTTCTATTGCCGGACTAAAAAACGTCCAATCAATTGCTTCTTCGTTTTTAAGGATAGTCAGGTAATCTCTTGCAGCAGTAGCTCCAGCCTTATAATCCGCAGGAAAATCAGGCCCGTCTACCAGTTGAGCGTCGTTAATAAATAAACTTCCAGCACCACCGATTACAATCAGACGAGGTACACCTGCATCTTTCACTGCTTTTTGAATGGCTTCTGAACCCGCTAGAAAATCATCGTAAAGATTTGGGTTGGTCCAACCTGCATTAAAAGCACTGATCACTGCATCAGATCCTTTGATGGCTTCTGCTAATTCAACCGTATTCAGGACATCTACTGCCTTCACTGTAAGTTGTACATTTTTTTCCTTGACATGAGCTGCATTTCTTACAATCCCTGTTACCTGGTGACCACGATTTAATAATTCTGTTAATAAGTGTGCCCCTACAAAGCCACTTGCTCCAATTAATGATACTTTCATCTTTTCTATTTTAATTAATATATATTGTAATATTATTTGTTACAGTTATAGGTAAAAAAATCAAATGAACTGCTTGCTAAAATCAGCCAAAGTTTTCTTAGACAACTCCTGGATTAAAACCTGTTCAGTACTGTCATATAAAGAATTCAAATGCTGATTAATTTGTTTGCCTACCGGGCATTGTGGATTAGGCTCATTTTTAGAAGTTCCTAATAGGTTATTTTGCCTTACAGCGCTATAAATCTGATCTAAGGTAATACTATCTGCTGATTTTGACAAGAAACTACCTCCATTTTTACCTTCTTTACTTTCCACAAAACCTTGATTCCTAAGATTGATCAATTCTTTTCTAACCAGAACAGGATTGATATTGATGCTTCCAGCAATATAGTCAGAAGACAGTAAGTCCCCTTTTGCTTTTTCCAGCAAAGTCAGGATATGTAAAGAAATGGCGAATCTTGCGTTGTTCATTCTGTAATTATTTTTATTACAGTACAAAGGTAGATGAATAATTGTTATTTCCAAAAAATATTTTGGATCCATACATAAGTTTACCTTTGCGACATCTACCATAATGAACCATGAAATACTCCTTTTTCCTTTTACGCCTGTGCCTGCTCCTTAGCTTTGCCTTTTTAACCTCCTGCTCCCCTTCTGGCAAGGCCGATACTGCTTTCTACTATTGGAAGCAAAGTTTTTCCTTAGCGCAACCGCAGCAAGAAGTTCTGGAAAAAGTGGCAGCGCATAAATTGTATCTCCGCTTTTTTGACATTAAATGGAATACAAAAGAAAACCGGGCTTACCCGGAAGCAGTCATTAATTTCACTCAAAAAATAAGTGCATGGCAGGTGACTCCGGTCATTTTTATCACCAACCAGACTTTTGAAAAATTAACCCTGCAGGGAATAGATAGTCTGGCAGAACATACGCAGCGCTTATTATCCAAACTTAGCACTGATCAACAGCTCAATTACCAACAAGTGCAATTCGACTGCGATTGGAGCCTGGGCACAAAAGATAAATACTTTCATTTCCTAAAAACTTTCAAAGCCATTAGCAACAAAAGCCTGGAGGCCACCATTAGGTTACACCAGATCAAATACCAAATCCGAACTGGCGTTCCTCCTGTGGATCGCGGCATTTTGATGTTCTATAATATGGGTAAGATTTCGGCTAAACCGGACGATCCGAATTCCATTTATAATTCGAATGATGCAGCAAACTATATCAGTCACCTCCCTAAATATCTTTTACCACTAGATATTGCCTTACCCTTGTTCTCCTGGTCTATACATATTAGACATGGTCAGGTAATTCAGGTATATGGAAAAATTGGCAAATCAATTGTGTCTGACGTCAATAATTTCGAAGTTACTACCAACAAAGATGTATTTAAGGCCAGAAGAAGTTTCTTTATAGAAGGTGTTTATATCAAAGCCGGCGATCTTTTCAAACTTGAAGAAACTGATAAAACACTTTTAGTTCAGGCAGCAGAGCAATTGGCTAAACATTTGAGCAAAGATGAAAAAAGAACCATCATCTATTATGAAATTGGCAACTTCGATCCAAATATCTTTAAAGCAAAAGACCTATTAGAAGTTTCTGCCAGATTTTAAGGAATGGATTATCATCATTCGTACCTTTATCGCTGTCAAACGAAAAACCATCATTGCATTACTAAAATAACGAAACGATATGACTACCAAGGCCAACAAAACGGGATGATGAACCGCAGTATCCCTTCATAAAAACATCTTAAAACACAATAGCATACCATTTCTACTACCCAGCTTCTATGAAAACATTAAATTCAGCTACCAAATTATTAAAGCAGTACCTACCAAAAAAGTTTTTGACCTTACTCTGTTTATCGACACTATCTCTTGCCGGAGTAGTTTGGGCATGTGCAGACTATGGTTATGACGACGATTATTCCAGTTTCAGTCCGGAATCTTTTGTTGCCAAAGAGTATACTCCATTTTTCTATTCGGATTTCTCTGCTTACTACGGACAAGACTACAATTATAACGACGACAACTCCAATACCCGTTTCAATCAACAAATTGTGAACGAATGGTATGACTATTTCGGACAGAAATTAAGCAAAGCTGACCTTCAGTATCTGTTGCTGCGCGCCAGCGAAAAAGGTATTGATTCTGTATATCAAAATTACAAAGGTAAAATTGAGCTCCTTCCCGATAGTATGCCACAATTAAAAAAGCTGAAAATAAATAAAAAGCAGTTAACTGCTTTCTTTGATTACCTGGATCTAGCTAAGAAAAGTGAGACCTATGCAGCCAGCTATAAAAGTTATTATTACTGGGATGAGAAACAGGAGTTCAGTGTACCTAAAGCATTTGAAATGGAATTGTTACTTGCTTTAAAAAAGGCTAAGGATCCCTTTATTAAGCAACGACTGTGGTTTCAATTGGTTCGCTATTATTATTTTGCAGAAAGAAGCGAAGGTATAAAACCGCTAAAAGATGCAGCCACCATACAGGCCTTTAACCTCTACAAGGATGTTTTTCCTAAAAACATGATGTATTATAGGACTTTGGGGTATGTAGCGGGCAGGCATTATTATGCTGGTGATTATGCAACTTCCAACTATCTGTTCAGCCTTTGCTATAACTACAGCACTGAAATGAAGATTCCAGCAAAATGGTCTTTCCGTCCAAATGCTGATTCTGATTGGAAACAGAGTTTAGAAATGGCAAAGACAACCGAAGAAAAAATCACGCTTTGGCATTTAATGGGCATTTACTACGATACAGAAAGGGCAATTCCAGAAATCATCGCTCTAGATCCTAAATCAGAAAAGTTGGACTTACTGCTGAGCAGGGCCATCAATATTACAGAATCTGCCTTCCGTAATTATTACGGTGGAAAAGAAGATTCAACCTCTACGTTAAAGAAAAACACAGCTTTAATTAGTGGGATTGCTTTAAAAAACAACACCGCAAAACCTTATATCTGGAACCTTGCTGCAGGATACCTAAACTTCATGACCAAAGATTATGAAACCGCAGCAAAATTCTACAAAACAGCAAAAACACAGCTCCCAGCGGACAATGAACTGTTAATGGCCCAGTATAAAATCCTCGATTGGGGATTATATCTGAGACAATTGAAAAAGATTGATGCAGCCGCAGAGGCTAAAATGGTAGAACCTCTAAACTGGTTCGCAAACCTCAGAGATGGAAAAGAGAAAGTAAAAGACCTTAGATTTTATCAATCGCTAAATGAAAGTATGGGCGTTATTTCCGATCTGTATAAAAAACAAGGGGATTTTATTAAAGCCAATATCTTCAGAAGTTATCATGAGTTTTACACCAATAATCGACGTATTGAGCAGTTAAAAGCACTCATGCTCAACGAAAAGCAAACTGCCTTTGAAAAAGCGATGCTCCGTTATTATCCATATAAAGTGGAAGATCTTTATTTCTATCAGGCTACTGTACTTGTTTTTCAAGATCAGCCAGAAGCAGCAATTCCATTTTTAGAGAAAAGCGGCCATCAAACAGATACCCTTCAGGCCAATCCATTCAATATGCGCTTAAATGATTGTCATGATTGCGACCAACAAATGGCACAATCTAAGAAGTTCAAATCACTGGAGCTCTTAAGGATGATGAAAAGTATGAAGGCGGAGATTAAAGCCGGTAGAAATGTATACAACAACGCCTATTTATTAGCTAATGCCTATTACAATATTAGCTATTATGGCAATAACCGTGGCTTTTATATTTCTAGTCTAACAGATACTTATGGCAGCAGCGCATTCAGTGTTCCTGCACCCTTCAGGCCAATCTATCTTTCCGGAAAAATAGCCGAAAAGTATTACTTAATGGCAAGAATGGCTACGAAAAACAAAGAACAGCAGGCACGCTGTACCTTTATGGCCAGCAAAATTGAACGCAATGAAAGTTACAACAGATCTTTCGATCTTCCAGAGAATAAGGATGCCAATTCCTGGAGTGTAGAAACCAAAGCACTTTATTTTGGGCAAAACTTCGCGATGCTGGCAAGACAATATGCTGACACCAGATTCTACCAGGAAGCAATAGAAGAATGCGGTTATTTCCGTCAGTATTTAAACTCGCTGCACTAATTACAGCAGATTAATTGAGGACTATGAAACCAATTGTAGAACTGATTACGGCATGGGCCGATTATGAAAGCAAGAATCCCGCTGCCAATGCAGCGGAATTCTGCAGTCATTTCTTGATGGATCATAAAGGACCCGCAGCACCCGATCAAATGCCTGCTACGCTAGCGGATAAAGATGCCGATCAGGAATTAGCTACTCTGATCGGCCAATTAAACGCCATTCATGTAGTGTATGCAAAATCCGTACTCAAATCATTCCCAGGAATTGAACTGGAATGGTTTTACTTCATGAAGTCCATCGCCCTCCATCCTGAAGCGAAGAAATCAGATGTGGTTGCTGCAGTATTCTTTGAACCATCTACTGGTATCGATATTCTCAACAGAATCAAAAAAGCAGGGCTATTGATAGAAAGAAGCGACCCGGCTGATAAAAGAGCGAAACTGGTTAAATTGAGTACAAAAGGAGAAAAACTGCTACAGCTGTTACACCGAAGTTTATTCAAAGCTGATCAATTGTTATTCCATGACCTTTCAGCATCGAACAAGAAATTATTGATCAATCTGCTGACAGATACGCAACAAAAACACCAAACCTTAATCGCTGAAAACAAGCACAAACAATTGGAAGAACTGAACCTTACTATTTCAGACCAGGAAAGTAAGTTGTAAAGCTACGCTGATCTATAACCAGGCGTGTAAATAGGATAAAGTAAATATGGAATATTATCTGTAAACAGCGCAAGTTTCGGGTTTTCACAGCGCTGTACATGCCTTAATTTTAGGTATAAATTTCAAATCATGGAAACATCAGATCAAATCGACTATCAGAGAATTGAAAAAGCGATTGAATATTTAAGAATGAATTTCAAACAGCAACCCCCATTAGAAGATATCGCTGCACATGTTCATCTAAGTCCCTTTCATTTTCAGCGTATGTTTAAGGAATGGGCCGGTGTGAGTCCTAAACAATTTCTTCAATACCTAAGCATAGAGTATGCAAAAGGGATCTTAAAAAAACAAAATGGCAAATTGGCTGAGGCCGCTTATGAAACCGGCTTATCAGGCACCAGCAGGCTACACGATCTTTTCATCAAGATAGAAGGAATGACACCCGGAGAATTTAAAAATGGTGGACAGCAGTTACAAATCAATTATAGCTTCGCAGAAAGCCCTTTTGGGCGGTTATTGGTGGCTTCTACTGCCAAAGGCATTTGCTATATGGCTTTTTCTGATGATTCAAATCAGGCATTTAATGAACTCCAGCAACTATTTCCGAATGCAAAGTACCAGCAGTTGCTTGATCAGCTGCAACAGCATGCGCTTTATATATTTAGCACAGATTGGAGCAGGTTATCGGAAGTAAAACTTCATTTAAAAGGAACGGATTTCCAGATCAAAGTTTGGGAAATGCTATTAAAAATCCCCTCTGGAGATCTGGCAACCTATGCTGACATTGCCAATGAACTGCAAAACCCTAAAGCCAATCGTGCAGTAGGCAGTGCAGTAGGGAAAAACCCGGTAGCCTTTTTAATTCCTTGCCACAGAGTGATTAAATCCACAGGAGAATTGGGGCAATACCATTGGGGAGCAGTGAGAAAAACAGCAATGATCGGTTGGGAAGCATCAAAAAATGATACACCAACAGGGGAGCAGGTATAATTACACTCGTTTAGAAAGCGTTCTCCAGAGGTAAAAAACAAGGTAACTTTCCCAGCCCTCATATCCAGAAAAAAAGGCTTCGATTTCAGCAACTTCCTTTTTATCCTTGATGATATCTAGATTAACCAATGCATTTAACAATCCAGCATCACCATGAGGGATACAAGAGCGTTCCTTCAAACTTTTCATCAGCGCATAATTTGCGGTCCAAACTCCTACTCCTTTCACATTGACCAAAGCCTTTTGACGGGAGGCCAAATCTGGCATTGCGCGTAATCCTGATTTACTAAGCGTCTGAGTAGCGAAAGCGGCGGCGATCTCTAAAACATACGCCGCTTTACTTCTTGAAAATTGCATGCCCTGCAATTCTTCCTGTATTGCATTTGCCAAAACTTCTGGCTTTGGAAAAAGAAAGTACTGTTGCCCTTCAAAATCCAATGTTTCTCCGAAGCGTTCTACCAGTTTTCTTTTGAGTTTATAGGCAAAAGTTAAATTAATCTGCTGTCCGATGATTGCCCAGCAGATGGCTTCAAACAAATCGGGGATTCCGATCAGCCGAAGACCAAAATAGTCTGCCTTCATAAAAGACAAACGGGGATCTCTAAGCATCAATTCATAGAATGGCTTAAGATCGAGGTCCAGGTCAAACCATTCATTCACAAAAGCCCTCACTTCAACGGTTTCTTCGGGAGTTAAAGTCCGATTTAAAACGGAAACCTTTAACGTTTCACCTTCGTTTTCGATACGAACTAATGCGGCCCCATTTGTCAGCTGCAGTACTCTGGTCACCCTATTTTTAGCTATGCTATATAGGCAGTCATCAAAGCCACGGTCTAAAAACCATAGACATTCTCCAAAGTTGAAATCAGCAGGAAGAGTAATAAAGAAACACGTTGGCACCATCCTGTAAAAATAGTCATTTGACTATAAAATTAAATCTGATTCTTGCTAAATACCTGCCCTATTGCTAAGTACGACAGGGCCAATGTTGTGCATTAAGATTTTTAACCCGACCTTCGCGCCATTATTTAATTTGCTGTGTACCATTATGTCTTCAAAATTCTTATTTCTATATAAAGCAATTTTCCTGATTATCCTACTTTCCTTTTCTACAGGTAAAGATTTAAGGGCACAGGAAGTTGTAGAAATAAAGGACAACATAGACCAGCATATCTTTTCCTTTAAACAGATTGAGGTGCTTTCGGATACTTCCGGGAAGCTTACTTTCGACCAGATTCGAAGTAAAACCATCTCTCAGCAGTTTAAACCCAGTAAAACAAGTACCCCTCAAACCACTAAATTAAATAAGGTGTATTGGTTCAGGATCAATATTAAAAATAACAGTAAGGCAGAGAAGTACTTCTTGCTGGAATTTTTTGATCAGACATTAGACCATGTCACCGCTTATATACCCCAGGCAGATGGCAGTTATAAAGTAAAAGAATTTGGCGATCAGTTCCCTTTCTACAGCAGGAAATTGCAGCATAAAAACTTCGAATTCTATCTGGACAACGATAATAATGAGGTACAAACCTATTATTTTAAGATTCAGTCGTCACAAATTGGTGACGCTATTATTGTACTACGTTCCGTTGACTGGTTTATCTCTTACGCTTTAGATGAATACTTTTACTTTGGTATTTTCTATGGAATGATTCTCGTGTTCAGTTTTTACAACCTGATCATGTTTATCGCCATGCGGCAGAAACAATATCTATACTATGTGCTTTACAACCTGAGTGTGGGTTTCTTTGAGATGAGTACCGATGGTATTGCTTATCAGTATCTATGGCCCAATCAGCCTGTATGGAATCAGACCGCTTATGCTGTAGCCTTATATGCGGTCAGTATTTTTGCCTTACTTTTTACCCGCGAACTATTATTTGTCAAGTCTAAAGCACCGAAATTAAATCGTCTGATTTTAGGTGTGATTGCCCTACGAACGTTATGGTTTTTATACTGCCTGATATTTAACCAAAACCTATTTAGCTATAAATTTCTCGACGCCATTCCTTTGTCTGTGGCCTTTTTTACCGGTATATATATCTACCGACAAGGTTATCTCCCGGCTCGATTCTTCGTATTAGGGTATAGCTTTCTTTTTTTAGGCTTCCTGCTGAAGTTCTTCATCATGCTCCATTTTTCTTTTTTAAACTTCGGAGCCATTAGTTATTACAGCCTCAGCTTCTGCTTTATCCTGGAAATGGTATTTCTATCTTTTGCCATTGGCGATAAAGTGAGCATTCTGAGAAAGAAAAAAGACATTGTGCACCGTCAGATGATCCGTTCTATGGCGGAGAATGTGAAGCTAAAAGACACCTTAAATCAGGAGCTGGAAAGTCAGGTAGAAGAACGGACCAGAGAAGTATACCACAAATCGCTGATCATTGAGGCTAAAAACGCAGAACTGCTGGACGCCAACGACCGGCTAAAACAACAGGCGGAGGAGATTTCCAGAATGAATACTTTGCTGGAACAGGACAATCAGGAGCTGCAAACCAATGTAGAAAAGGTAACCCGAGACAGGGTAATGTCTACAGATGTAGACTTTGATGAATTCAGCAAGATCTATCCGGATAAGGAAAGCTGTAACCTATTTCTTTCTGAACTGAAATGGAAAAACGGCTACCACTGCAGGAAATGTAAGAACGACCATTATTACAGCGGACACATCGCCTATAGTAGGAGATGCAGTAAATGCGGTTATGAAGAATCCGTGACTAGCTTTACCATTTTCCACAATACCCGCATCCCAATTGTGAAGGCCTTCTATATGGTATTCCTAGTATACTCTTCTAAGGGAAAAATCTCTTCCCACAAATTATCTGAGATCCTGGGCATCCGTCAAAGCACTTGCTGGACCTACGGAGCAGGGATTAAACAGGTGATGGAA